>NZ_JBNCNM010000028.1:0-119242 GCF_049846985.1 Streptomyces sp. DT190
CTGCACTGGACCCGCCGCATGATCGAGATCCGCAAGCAGAACCCGGCCTTCGGCCTCGGCTCCTACACCGAACTGCCGTCGTCGAACCCGGCGGTGCTCGCGTTCCTGCGCGAGTACGAGGACGACCTGGTGCTCTGCGTGAACAACTTCTCACGCTTCGCACAGCCCACGGAGCTCGATCTGAGCGCCTTCGAGGGCCGGCACCCGGTGGAGCTGTTCGGCGGGGTGCGCTTCCCGGCGATCGGCGAGCTGCCGTACCTGCTGACCCTGGCGGGGCACGGCTTCTACTGGTTCCGGCTGCGCCGGGACACCGTATGAGGCCGGTTCCGGCCTGATCAGGCCTGATGACGCGGGGCAGGCCGCAAACCCCGGCGGCGGGGCGTTTCCTCCGCCCCGCCCGGGGCACGCATCAGTAACACCCCGCCCGTCCGCGTGAGCCGGAGGGGCGCCGTCCGGGGCCGGCCGCAGGCGCCCGGAGGCGCACCAGAAATGGGTGAAAGGACGCGACGCCATGTCGGAAGCCGTCACACGCACCGTCACCACCCCGCCCGGCCTTCTTGCCTCCCTCGACCCACTGCTGCGGGAATGGCTGCCGCGACAGCGCTGGTTCGCGGGCAAGGGACGACCGGTCACCGGGTTCACGCTCGTCGAGGCCACCGAGCTGCTGCCACCCTCGGCCAAGCTCGGCCTGTACCACCTGCTGGTCCGCGCCCACCAGCCGCTCGTGCCGTCCCACGGGGCGCCCGGCCACCCCGGCGACTGCTACCAGCTGCTCATAGGCGTGCGCGAGGCGCTGCCGCCTCGGCTGGCGCCCGCGCTCATCGGACACGTGGCGACGGGGCCGTTGGCCGGCCGGACGGTCTACGACGCGCTGCATGACACCCGGCCCGCCGAGCTGCTGCTGGAGGCGCTGCGCACCCGGGCCCGCATCGGCGGGCTCCGCTTCGAGCGGGACCCCGGGCAGGACATCCGGTCCGGGCTGGTGCCGCGCGTGGTGACCGCGGAGCAGTCCAACTCCTCGATCGTCTACGGAGATACGTTCATCCTGAAGCTGCTGCGGCGGATCGTGCCCGGGATCAACCCGGACCTGGAACTGCCGCTGGCGCTGGCCCGCGAGGGCTGCCCCCGGGTGCCCGCGCCGACGGCCTGGATGGTGGCGGACGTCGATCCCGCCGCCGACCCGGTCGTCTCGACGGGCCCGGTGGACCTGGCCGGCCAGCCGTACGTGCTGGGGGTGCTCCAGCCGTTCGTGCAGGGCGCCTCCGACGGCTGGGAGCTGGCCCTGCGCGAGCTGGCCAAGGGCGAGGACTTCGCCGCGGAGGCGCGGGCGCTGGGCCGGGCCACGGCCGAGGTGCACACCGCGCTGGCCCGTGCGCTGCCGACGGTCACGCTCGGCCACGCGCAGCTGCGGCTCATGGTCGACGGCATGACCGAGCGGCTGGACGCGGCCGTCCAGGCGGTGCCCGCGCTGCGGCCGTACGCCGGCGGCCTGCGGTCGGCGTTCACGGCGCTGGGCGATCTGGCCGCCGAGGGCCGCTCCTGGACCGCGCAGCGCGTCCACGGCGATCTGCATCTCGGGCAGTGCCTGCGCTCGCCCACCGGTGAGTGGAAGCTGATCGACTTCGAGGGCGAGCCGGCCCGGCCGCTGGCCGAGCGGCGCATGCCGCAGCCGACGGTGCGGGACGTCGCCGGCATGCTGCGGTCCTTCGACTACGCGGCGCGCTCGGTCGACCCGGCCCAGCCGGACTGGGCCGAGACCTGCCGTTCCGCGTACTGCTCCGGCTACGCGGAGGCCTCCGGCCGCGATCCGCGCACCGACCCGGTGCTGCTGCGCGCCTACGAGACGGACAAGGCGATCTACGAGGTGGTCTACGAGGCCCGCCACCGCCCCGACTGGCTGCCGGTGCCGCTGGCCGCCATAGACCGCCTCGCCTCGTCCGGCCACCTGACCTGACTGACCCACCCTTCGCCCAGGAGGCTCCGCCCGTGACCCCCCGCCCTGAGTCCAGCGGTCCGCGTCCCCAGGGGACGGCCGGGGAGAAGATCCCCGAGCAGCCCACGGCCGCGCAGAAGAAGAGTGCCGCGAAGAAGACGGCGGTGCCGAAACAGGCAGCGGCCAAGAAGGGCACGGCCGCCGCGAAGAAGGCTGCCGCCAAGAAGACGGCCCCGGCGAAGACGACGGCGAGGAAGGCCACCGCGAAGAAGGCGGCGGCCGAGGAGACGCCCGTCAAGGACACGGCCGTCAAGGACACGGCCGCGAAGAGGGCTGTCGCCAAGAAGGCCGCCACCACCAAGGCGGCAGCCGCCAAGGCGACGACCACGAAGGCCGCTGCCGCCAAGGCGAGTGCGACCAAGGCCACGGCCGCGGCCAAGAAGGCGGTCGCCACGAAGGCGCCTGCCAAGAGGACCGCCACCACGAAGGCGGCCACCACCAAGGCCGCCGCCGCCAAGACCGCCACCACCAAGGCCGCCACCACCAAGGCCGCCGCTGAGACAAGCGCGGCGAAGGCGGCCGTCACCGAGGCCGGCGCCGCGCAGGCCGCGGTCGGCAAGACCGCCGCCAGGAAGAGCACGACGGCCGCGGCCGCCGAGAAGGCCGTCGCGAAGAAGGCCACGGCGAAGACGGCGAAGAAGGCGCCCGCCAGGAAGGCCGCGCCCCGGAAGACCGCCGCCACGAAGGCCGCCCCCGCCCGGGCCGTGCCCCCGGAGATGGAGATCGCCGTCTCCCCCGCCGTGGACGCCGGGGACCGCGAGCGGCTGCTGAACGGCACGCACCACGCCCCGCACTCCGTGCTCGGCGCCCACCCCGTGCCCGGCGGCATCGCCTTCCGCGCGTTCCGGCCGTACGCCCTGGGGGTGACCGTCGTCTCCGGCGAGGTGCGCGCGGAGCTGCACGCCGACGGGGAGGGCTTCTTCTCCGGGCTGCTGCCACTGCGCGAGGTCCCCGAGTACCGGCTGCTCGTGCAGTACGAGGGCACGCTCCTGGAGACCGAGGACGCCTACCGCTTCCTGCCCACGCTCGGCGACCTCGACCTGCATCTGATCGGCGAGGGCCGGCACGAGGAGCTGTGGACGGCACTGGGCGCCCACCCGATGACCCACCAGGGCGTGACCGGCACCCGGTTCGCGGTCTGGGCGCCCAACGCGCGCGGCGTGCGCGTGGCCGGCACGTTCAACTTCTGGGACGGGACCGGGCACCCCATGCGCTCGCTCGGTTCGTCGGGCGTGTGGGAGCTGTTCCTGCCGGACGTGGGCGAGGGCGAGCTGTACAAGTTCGACATCACCCGGCCCGACGGTTCGAGGACGATGCGCGCCGACCCGCTGGCCCGCCGCACCGAGGTGCCGCCCGCGACCTCCTCGGTCATCACCTCCTCGGCCTACGAGTGGAACGACGCCGAGTGGCTCGCCCGGCGCGCCGAGGCCCCGGCGCACGAGTCGCCGTTCTCGGTGTACGAGATCCATCTGCCGTCCTGGCGCCCGGGGCTGACCTACCGTCAGCTGGCGGAGCAGCTGCCCGGCTACGTGAAGAACCTGGGTTTCACCCACGTCGAGCTGATGCCCGTCGCGGAGCACCCCTTCGGCGGCTCCTGGGGCTACCAGGTCACCGGCTTCTACGCGCCGACGGCCCGGCTGGGCACGCCGGACGACTTCCGGTACATGGTGGACAAGCTGCACCAGGCCGGCATCGGCGTGATCATGGACTGGGTTCCGGCGCACTTCCCGCGCGACGACTGGGCGCTGGCCGAGTTCGACGGCAAGCCCCTGTACGAGCACGAGGACCCGCTGCGGGCCGCGCACCCGGACTGGGGCACGCTGGAGTTCGACTACGGGCGCAACGAGGTCCGCAACTTCCTCGTCGCCAACGCCGTGTACTGGTGCGAGGAGTTCCACATCGACGGGCTGCGCGTGGACGCGGTCGCCTCGATGCTCTACCTCGACTACTCGCGCGAGCCGGGCCAGTGGACGCCCAACGAGCACGGCGGCCGGGAGAACCTGGACGCGGTGGCGTTCCTGCAGGAGATGAACGCGACGGTGTACCGCCGGGTGCCCGGCGTGGTGACGGTCGCCGAGGAGTCCACCGCCTGGGACGGCGTCACGCGCGCCACCCACCACCAGGGCCCGAGCGGCTTCGGCGGGCTCGGTTTCGGCCTGAAGTGGAACATGGGCTGGATGCACGACTCGCTGCAGTACATGAGCCACGAGCCGGTGCACCGCAAGTACCACCACCACGAGATGACGTTCTCGATGGTGTACGCCTACAGCGAGAACTACGTCCTGCCGATCTCCCACGACGAGGTCGTGCACGGCAAGGGCTCCCTGGTGTCGAAGATGCCGGGCGACTGGTGGCAGCAGCGCGCCGGGGTCCGCTCCTACCTCGGCTTCATGTGGGCCCATCCGGGCAAGCAACTGCTGTTCATGGGCCAGGAGTTCGCGCAGGGCGCCGAGTGGTCCGAGGCGCACGGGCCCGACTGGTGGCTGCTGGATCCGGGCTACGGCGCGGAGGCCGACCACCGGGGCGTGCGGGACCTGGTCCGCGACCTCAACGCCGTCTACGGCGCCACCCCGGCGCTGTGGCGGCTGGACACGGATCCGGCCGGTTTCGAGTGGATCGTCGGCGACGCGGCCGACGACAACGTGCTCGCGTTCCTGCGGCTGGACCCGGAGGGCAGCCCCCTGCTGGCGGTGTCGAACTTCGCGCCGGTGGTCCGCCCGGACTACCGCCTGGGTGTGCCGGAGGACGTCCCGGCCTGGCACGAGGCCGTCAACACGGACGCGGCCCGCTACGGCGGCAGCGACGTCACCAACCCGGACCCGGTCAAGCCCGAGGCCCAGCCCTGGCACGGGCGTCCGGCGAGCATCCGGCTGACCCTGCCGCCGCTGGCCACGGTCTGGCTGCGCCCGGCGTAGGCCTGTGACAGGGGTGTGACCGCAGGAGTGACCTCCGTCACAGCCCACCCGGTCGGGGAGTGGTGGGGTGGCCGCATGCGTGCCACCTCACTCCCCCACCCGTCCGGAAGGGGCCGGGGCCCGTGCTGATGGGTCTCGGTCTCTCGGCGGTCTGCGCCGTCGCCGCGCTGATCGCCGCCGCGGGGACCGCCGCGATGGCGCTCCCCGGGCGGCCCGAGCCGTGGCCCGTCCATCTGATGCGCCGCGCGGCGGCGACGGCCGCGTGGGCGGCCGCGGCCGTGTACGCCCTGGGTTTCTTCGCCGTGCTGGCCTCGGAGACCGCCTTCAACGACGGGGCGAACTCGGTCCCGGCCCCGGCCTGCCGCGACGGTTTCGACCCGGCCACGGTCCAGGGGCTGAGCCACCACCGGTCCTCGTACCTGCCGCTGCGCTTCGACTGCGTCCGCGACGACGGTTCCGTGTACGCCAGTGATCCGGACTACGGGTGGATGAACGCGGCGACGGCCGGCCTCGCCCTGGCCGCCGCCCTGCTCGCCATCGGCGCGGGGTACGCGAGCGAACTGCGGGCCCGCCGGGCACGCGTGACGCCGTGACACTGCTGCCGGTCTTCGCCGCGCTGGTGGTCGCGGTGGTCGCGCTGCGCGGCCTGCTGACCCATCCGCTGCTGCCGCTGTGGGTGCGGACCTCGGTCTTCTGGACGCTGCCGCTCACCGCCATGATCTGGGCGTTCATCATGGCGGCGGACGACCCCGTGCTGTTCCCCGAGACCGCCCCCTGCCCGCGTGAGCCCCTCGCGCGGGGCGTCATCGGCGACGGCGCGGTGGCCGGCGTCTCCACCGCCTTCCCACCGCGCGCCTACTGCCGGTGGGAGGACGGCACCACGTACGAACTGGCGCCCGGGGCCGAGTTCCTGTTCTGGGTCTTCTTCGCCGCGGCGGTCGTCCCCCTGGGCGCCGGGCTGTGGCACGCCCTGCGGGATCCGAGGTCCCAGCTGGGGTAGGCGCGGACGGCCGGGGGCTATCCGAGCGCCTCCGCCAGGGGCTCGGGCAGCCGCCCGGTGTGCAGCACGCCGAGACGCTGGGTGGCCCGGGTGAGGGCCACGTACAGGTCGGAGGTGCCGTACCGGCCGGGCTCGACCACGAGGACCGAGTCGAACTCCAGGCCCTTGGCCTGGCGCGGGTCGAGCAGGACGACCGTCTGCGTCAGGTCGGGTTCGGCGCCCGCCGTCACACCGTCCAGCCGGGCGGCGATGCCCCGGTGCAGGTCGCGCGGCGCGATCACCGCGAGCCGCCCTTCGGCCGGGGTGAGTTCCCCGACCGCCTTGGCGACGGCGCCGGGCAGGTCGTCGGTGGCCCGGGCCCAGGGGCGCACACCGGTGGAGCGGACCGAGCTGGGCGGCTCGAACCCCGGGTTCCCGGCGCGGACCACGGCCGCCGCGACGTCCATGATCTCGGCCGGGGTGCGGTAGTTGACGCCCAGGCGGGTGTGCTCCCAGCGGTCCTCGACGTACGGGGCGAGAATGCCCGACCAGGAGCCGACCCCGGCCGCCTCAGCGGTCTGGGCCGGGTCGCCGACCAGGGTCATCGACCGGGTCGGGCTGCGCCGCATCAGCAGCCGCCACGCCATCGGCGACAGCTCCTGCGCCTCGTCGACGATGATGTGCCCGAACGCCCAGGTGCGGTCGGCCGCGGCCCGCTCGGCGGCGCTGCGGTGGTCGTCCTCCTCGTGCCGCTCGGCGAACCGCTCGGCGTCGATGATGTCGTGCGCGGACAGCACCTCGGAGCCCTCGGGGTCGTCCTCCTCCTTGTCCTCGAACTCGTAGGTCCGCGAGGCGTACGACACGTCCAGCACGCCCTGCGCGTAGGCGATCTGCCGCGCCCGCTCGCGTGCGGCGCGATCCCGGGCGAGCCGGTCGTCCTCGCCGAGGAGTTCGGCGGCCTCGTCCAGCAGCGGCACGTCGGCGACGGTCCAGCGCCGGGTCACCGGGCGGCGTACGGCGTCGGCGTCCGCGGCGGGCAGGAACTCCTCGGGCGCGGCGAGGAAGTCCGCGACGAGCCGCTGCGGGGTCAGCACCGGCCACAACCGGTCGATGGCGGCCCACACTTCGGGGTTCTCGGCGAGGTCGTCGCGGATCTGGGTGACGTCGCTGGGGTCGAGCAGGCTGGACCCGTCGAAGGGGTCGGTGCCGATCCGCTCGGCGTACAGGTCGGTGAGCGCGTTGAGGACGTGGCCCTCGAAGTGCTCGCGGGCGGCGTTGTGCGGCAGCTTGGCGGCACGGGTGCGCTCACGGGCGACGTTGACCAGGCCGTCGTCGAGCATCAGGACCTCGCGGTCGTGCTCGATGGTGATCACCGGGTCGGGCAGCGCCTGCCGGCTGCGGACGACCTCGGCGAGCACGTCGGCCATGTCGGCGCGGCCCTTCACGGCGGCCGCCTCGGGCGGGTCGGTGGCGGTCGCCTTCACGCCGGGGTACAGCTCGCCGACGGTCGCGAGGAGCACGCCGGTCTCGCCGAGGGAGGGCAGCACCTCGCCGATGTAGCCGAGGAACGCCGGGTTGGGCCCGACGATCAGCACCGCGCGCTTGGCCAGCAGCTCGCGGTGCTCGTAGAGCAGGTAGGCGGCGCGGTGCAGCGCGACGGCCGTCTTGCCGGTGCCCGGACCGCCCTCCACGACCAGGACGCCGCGGTGCGGGGCGCGGATGATGCGGTCCTGGTCGGCCTGGATGGTCTGCACGATGTCGCTCATGCGGCCGGTGCGCGCCGAGTTCAGCGCGGCGAGCAGCACGGCGTCGCCCGTGGGGTCCTCGTGACCGGTGCGCGTCTCGTCGCCGAGGTCGAGGATCTCGTCGTGCAGGTGGGTGACCCTGCGGCCGTCGGTGGCGATGTGCCGCCGGCGCCTGAGGCCCATCGGGGTGTGGCCGGTGGCCAGGTAGAAGGGACGGGCGACGTCGGCGCGCCAGTCGATCAGGACGGGCGTGCGCTCGGCGTCGTCGGTGCGTAGGCCGATGCGGCCGATGTGGTGGGTGACGCCCGAGGTGAGGTCGATCCGGCCGAAGCACAGGGAGCCGTCCACCGCGTTCAGCGCGGCGAGCAGTCCGGAGCGCTCGGCGACGAGGATGTCCCGCTCGAGCCTGGCCTGCATGGGGGTGTTGCCCTGCGCGAGCGCGTCCGAGACGGAGGTCTCGGCGTCGCCGCGCAGCGCGTCCACGCGCGCGTACAACCCGTCGATGAATTCCTGTTCCTGTCGCAATTCATCGTCCGGAAATTCGGTGTTTGACAATTCCACTCCCGCCCGGATATACTGTGCTCACTGAACTTCACCGTGCTTTCAGTCAACTTGAAGGCACGAATGAATCAATATACGCGAGGAAATCCCCCGAGCACAATTGCTCGGGGGATTTTCGCGTTTCTCCGGGCCGGGTGCTCACAGCACGTCGGACAGCTCCTCCAGCAGCCTCCGCTTGGCCCGCGCGCCCACCATCGACTTCACGGGCTCGCCGTCGCGGAACACCACGAAGGTCGGCATGGACAGCACCTTGTAGGCGTTGGTGGTCAGCGGGTTGTGGTCCACGTTCAGCTGCACGACCTTCAGCCGGTCGCCCTCCTCGGAGGCGAGGGCCTCGAGCACCGGTGCCATCTGCCGGCAGGGCGGGCACCAGTCGGCGGTGAACTCCACCAGGACCGGCAGGTCCGCGCCGATCACCTCGGCCTCGAAGTCCGCGTCCGTCACTTCGCTCACCATGTGTGCCTCCCCAGCTCGCAACCGGGCTCCGGACCGCCCGGAGCCTGCGCCTCGGCGGCCAGCTCGGCGCGCGCCAGCTGCCGGGCGACCGTCTCCCGCACCGCGCTCAGTTGACCTATCAGTGCGTCGAGTTCGTCCAGCTTGTGCCGGTAGACCGCGAGGGACGCCGGGCAGGTGTCGCCCTCGGGGTGCCCGGCGCGCAGGCACTCCACGAAGGGCCGCGTCTCCTCCAGGTCGAATCCGAAGTCCTGCAGCGTCCGGATCTGCTCCAGCAGCTTCAGATCGCTCTCGTCGTACGTCCGGTAACCGTTGCCCGCACGCCGCGCGGGAAGCAGCCCCCGCGCCTCGTAGTACCGCAGCGTCCGCGTCGTGGTCCCGGCGCGGGCGGCCAGCTCGCCGATTCGCATGGGGTCGAACGTAATCCTTGACGCCGGGGTCAAGGCAACGCCTCAGCGCGCCCCGGCGTTCTCCGGCTCCCTGTCCTCGACGGCGGGCTCCGCCACCGGCTTTCCGCGGCCCGGCAGCAGCAGTGCCACGAGCACCGTGCCGATTCCCAGGACCACCGCCCCGACCAGGCTGGTGTGGGCGACCGCGTCCGCGAACGAGGAACCCACCGCGTCGGCCATCTGCCGGGCACCGGAGGCGAGTTGCTCGGCCTGCGCCGTGAGCCGCCCGGCCTGCTGGGGGTCGCTCGTGTGTCCGGCCTGCTCGGCCAGCTGCCGCGCCTTGTCGCCGATGCCCTGCGCGACGGCGTACCCGGCGCCGACCGAGTCCTGGGCCGTCTCCAGGGAGGACCCGGGCAGCCTGCTGCCGGCGGTGGCGTCGGAGAGGTGGCCGGAGTACGACGTGGCCAGCAGCGAGCCGAGGATGGCGATGCCGAGCGAGCCGCCCAGTTCCAGCGACGTGTCGTTCACCGCGCCGCCGACGCCGAGCTCCGACTCGGGGAACGCCCCCATGATCGCGTCCGTGCAGGGCGAGAGCGCGAGTCCGATCGCGAGGCCGAGGACGACCAGGGGCGCGACGAGGTCGCCGTACGCCGAACCGGAGTCGACCCGGGTGAGCAGGGCCAGCGCGGCCGTACCGCCGACCATGCCGGCCGTGACGGTCCACTTCATGCCGATCCGGGGCGTGAGGTACCCGGTCAGGGCCGAGCCGACGAACACGGCGCCCGCCAGCGGCAGCATCCGCACGCCGGTGTCCAGGGCGTCGTAGCCGAGGACGAACTGCAGGTGCTGCGTCAGGTAGTAGAAGGCCCCGAAGACGGCCAGGAAGAACAGCGCGACGGCGAGGTTGGAGCCCGCGAAGCGCCGGTCGGCGAAACGGCGCACGTCGAGCAGCGGGCGCGGGTGCCGCAGCTCCCACACGACGAAGGCGGCGAGCCCGGTCCCGGCCACGGCCGCGGCCGCGATCGCCTTGGCGCCCCAGCCGAAGTGCGGCCCCTCGATGATCATGTAGACGAGGGCCGCGATCCACACCACCGACAGCAGCCCGCCGCCGTAGTCGATGCGCCCGCGGTCGGCGGCCTTGGACGGCGGGACCAGGACGAACGCGCCGACGAGCGCCAGAGCGGCGACGGGCACGTTGATCAGGAACGTCGACGACCAGCCGTGGTGCTCCAGCAGCGCCCCGGCGACCAGCGGCCCGGCCGCGATGGCGAGTCCGGCCGTGGCGGTCCACAGGGTGATGGCGCGGGCGCGCTCGGCGCGCGGGAAGGTCGCGGCGAGCAGGGACAGCGTGGCCGGCATGATCATCGCGGCGCCGGCGCCCATCACGGCACGGGCGGCGATGACCGCGGTGGCGCTGTCGGCGAGGTAGCCGGAGACGGCACCGCCGCCGAACACGAGCAGCCCGAGCACCAGCGCGCCCCGGCGGCTGTACTTGTCGCCGATCGCGCCGAGCAGCAGCATCAGCGCGGCGTACGGGACGGTGTAGCCGTCGATGACCCACTGCAGGTCGGCGCCGGACAGGCCGAGGTCCTCGGTCATGGCGGGCGCGGCCACGGTCAGGGCGGTGTTCGCCATCACGATGATCAGCAGGCTCAGGCAGAGCACGAGCAGCGCCCACCAGCGGCGCGGGTAGGGGCGGTCCGTCCTCTCGGCCGGTTCGGTCACGACGAGTCGCATGGCGGGGGATGCCTTCCTCGCGGATTTGCACATGGCTGTGCATTTACACAACGCTGTGCAATCTACGTCGTTGCACAGCGCTGTGCAAATCAAGGCCGGAGGGGCAGAATGACGTCCATGACCACGGGCACCACCAGCCGCGCCGACGCCAACCGGCGCCGCATCCTCGATGTCGCCCTCGCCGAGCTGCTGCGGGACCCCGACGCGTCCATGGACCAGATCGCCCGCGCGGCCGGTGTCGTCCGGCGCACGGTGTACGGGCACTTCCCGAGCCGCGAGGCGCTCATCAGCACGCTCGTCGACGACGCGGTGGAGGCCCTGGCGGCCGCGCACGCGGCGGGCCGCGAGGGCGTGCGGGAACCGGCGGAGGCCGTGGCGCGCTCGGTGCTGGCCGTGTGGGAGATCGCCGACCGGTACCGGCTGCTGATCGCGCTCGCCCAGCGCACGGTGACCATGCAGGGCATCCGGGAACGGCTCGCCCCGGTCCGCGAGACCGCCACCGGGATGCTGCAGCGCGGCCTCGACCAGGGCGTCTTCGCCTCCCCGCTGCCCGCCCCGGCCCTGGCCTACGTGCACGAGCAGATGCTGGTCGCGCTGATGGAGGCGGTCAACGACGGGCTGGTGGCAGCAGAAGAGGCGGGCCGCTGCGCCGCGGTCACCATCCTGACCGCGGCGGGCGTGCCCGCCTCGACCGCCACCGGGCTGGTGGCGGAGCTGAACGACTGATTCCTTCTGCTGCTGATCCCGGAGGTCCTGACCGGGCGGCTGGGCGACGGGGGGACACCCAGCCGCCCGGAGTCCCACCGGGCGGCGCGGCCGTCAGGCCTTGGCCAGCTCCTTCTCGCCGCCCGGCTCGGGCACCTCGACGTGGTCGTCGCCGGCCGGACCGCCGTGGCCGTCGTCCAGCAGCGTCTTCTCGTCGAAGGGCAGGTGACCGGCGAGGACCTGGTCGACCCGCTCCCGGTCGATCTCCTTGGTCCAGGTGCCGATCAGCACGGTGGCGACGGCGTTGCCCGCGAAGTTGGTCAGGGCGCGGGCCTCGCTCATGAAGCGGTCGATGCCGACGATGAGGCCGATGCCGTCCACCAGGGCCGGCTTGTGCGACTGCAGACCACCGGCCAGCGTCGCGAGACCGGCGCCGGTGACCCCGGCGGCGCCCTTGGAGGCGACCAGCAGGAAGAGCAGCAGCGGGATCTGCTCTCCGATGGACATCGGGGTGCCCATGGCGTCGGCGATGAACAGCGAGGCCATGGTCATGTAGATCATGGTGCCGTCGAGGTTGAAGGAGTAGCCGGTCGGGACGGTGATGCCGACCACCGGCTTGCTGACGCCCAGGTGCTCCATCTTCGCGATGAGCCGCGGCAGCGCGGACTCGGACGAGGAGGTGGACAGGATCAGCAGGAACTCGCGGCCCAGGTACTTGAACAGCGTGAGGATGTTCAGGCCGGAGATCACCCGCAGCAGGATGCCGAGCACGATGAAGACGAAGAGGAAGCAGGTCACGTAGAAGCCGAGCATCAGCACGGCGAGGCTCTTGAGCGCGTCCAGGCCGGCCGAGCCGGTGACGGCGGCGATGGCGCCGAAGGCACCGATCGGGGCGGCCCACATCACCATGGCGAGGATGCGGAAGACGAGCCGCTGGATGTGCTCGATGCCGCGCAGGATGGGCTGGCCGGCCGCGCCCATGCCCTGCAGCGCGAAGCCGGCGAGCAGCGCGATCAGCAGGGTCTGCAGGACCGACTCGTTGGTGAAGGCGGAGACGATCGTGGTCGGGATGATGCCGAGCAGGAACTCGGTGGTGTCCTTGGCCTCGGCGTCGACCTGCGCGTGCCCGGCGTCCTTGACCGCGTCGGTGACCGCGAGGCCCGTGCCCGGCTCCAGGATGTTGCCGACGACCAGGCCGATGCTCAGGGCGACCAGCGACATGACCATGAAGTAACCGAGGGCGATACCACCGACGGCACCGACCTTGGCGGCCTTCCGCACCGAGCCGATGCCCAGCACGATCGTGCAGAAGATGATCGGCGAGATCATCATCTTGATCAGGTTCACGAAGCCCGTGCCGATGGGCTTCAGCTCGACCGCGAAGTCCGGTGCGGCCAGGCCCACCGCGATACCGGCGGCGACGGCGATGATCACCGCGATGTAGAGATAGTGCGTGCGGTCTCGCTTGGCCTTGGGTGCGGCAGGTGCCGTATCGGCTGCGCTGGTCACGGCGGCCCTCCTTGACGACGTCGTCGGCATCACCGGCGTGCGGCTCACGTCCGGGGTACTCCGGGAAAACTCCGAGAATCAGGGAGCGGCGCTCCCGGAGCTGCGTTATGGGGAATGCCGTGACTATGTCGTGCGCTGTGAGCGCGGTCACCCTTCCGTTCATTTAGTTCACAATCGGCCACAGTGCAGACTGACGGCATGCGCCTCACCGTCCCCCGACCCCGCAGCCTGGCGGGCCAGCTCTTCGCCATGCAGGCCGTGCTGATAGCGGTCGTCGTGGCCGGATACGCGCTGTTCACCTACGTCAGCGACCGCAGCCAGGCCGAGGAGGCCGCGGCGCGCCAGGCCCGGGCGGTGGCGCGGTCCGTCGCCGACTCCCCGTCCGTGCTGGCGGCGACGCGCACCCCCGACCCGACGGCGCAGCTGCAGCCGTACGCGCTGCGGGTGATGCGGGACACCGAGGTCGACTTCATCACGATCATGGATCCGCGGGGCATCCGCTGGACGCACCCCGATCCGCGGCAGATCGGCCAGACCTTCCAGGGCCACACCGACAAGGCGCTGCGCGGACAGACCTTCACCGAGACCTACACCGGCACGCTCGGCCCCTCGGTCCGTGCGGTCACCCCGATCAAGGACGGTCCCGAGGTGGTCGGCCTGGTCAGCGCGGGCATCCGGGTCGAGGAGATCACCCAGCGCGTCCAGGAGCAGCTGACGGCCCTGCTCGGTGTGGCGGCCGGCGCGCTGGTGCTGGGCGCGGTCGGCACGTACGTCATCAACGCCCGGCTGCGCCGCCACACCCACGGGATGAACGCGGCCGAGCTGAGCCGGATGCACGACTACCACCAGGCCGCCCTGCACGCGGTGCGCGAGGGACTGCTGATGCTGGACGGGCAGTACCGTGTGGCGTTGATCAACGACGGTGGGCGGGAGCTGCTCGGTGTGGCCGGGGACGTGGTGGGCAGGTCGGTGGCGGAGCTGGGGCTGCCCGCCCTGCTGACCGGTGCCCTGCTGGCGTCGGAGCCGCGGGTGGACGAGGTGCATCTGACGGCCTCCCGGGTCCTGGTGATCAACACCTCGCCGGTGTCGGGCGGGGAGCGGCGCGGTACGGTCGTCACCCTGCGCGATGTCACCGAACTGCAGTCGCTCATGGGCGAGTTGGACTCCGAGCGGGGTTTCACCCAGGCGCTGCGCTCCCAGGCGCACGAGGCGGCGAACCGGCTGCACACGGTCGTCTCGCTGATCGAGCTGGGCCGGGCGGAGGAGGCGGTGGAGTTCGCGACGGCCGAGCTGGAGCTGGCGCAGGCGCTGACCGACCAGGTGGTGGCGGCGGTGAGCGAGCCGGTGCTGGCGGCGCTGCTGCTGGGCAAGACCGCCCAGGCGAACGAGCGGGGCGTGGAGCTGGTGGTGTCGGAGGACAGCAGCCTCGACGACGGTCTGCTCCCGGAGTCCCTGCCGGCGCGGGACCTGGTGACGATCCTCGGCAACCTCATCGACAACGCCGTCGACGCGGCGCAGGGCAGTGTGCGGGCCCGGGTCACGGTCGCCGCGTACACCGAGGCCGCCAAGAGCGCGCCGGAGCTGGTGATGCGGGTGTCGGACACGGGCCCGGGCGTGGATCCCGAGCACACCGAGGCCGTCTTCCAGCGGGGCTTCTCGACGAAGCCGGCGGGCCCGGGCGGCCGCGGTCTCGGCCTGGCGCTGGTCCGGCAGGCCGCGCACCGGCACGGGGGAACCCTGTCGGTGGCCGGGGCCGACGGCGGCGGGGCACAGTTCGAGGTACGGCTGCCGCTGCGGGAGCCGGGGGCGGTGGCCGAGGGCGCGGGAGCCGGGACCTCGGTGTCCGCGGGCGCTGGAGGCGACGCATGACGAGCGGACCGACGAACGGCGGGAAGGCCATCCGCGTCCTCGTGGTGGAGGACGACCCGGTCGCCGCCGACGCGCACGTCCTCTACGTGGGCCGGGTGCCCGGCTTCGTGGCGGTGGGCAAGGCGCACTCGGGCGCGGAGGCCCGCCGGGCCCTGGAGCGCACCCCCGTCGACCTGCTCCTGCTGGATCTGCACCTGCCCGATGTGCACGGGCTGCAGCTGGCCCGCTCCCTGCGCGCGGCCGGCCACCACGCCGACGTGATAGCGGTGACCTCGGCCCGGGATCTGGCGGTGGTGCGCGAGGGCGTCTCGCTCGGTGTCGTGCAGTACGTCCTGAAGCCCTTCACCTTCGCGACCCTGCGCGACCGGCTGGTGCGCTACGCGGAGTTCCACGCCGCCGTCGGGGAGGCGAGCGGCCAGGACGAGGTGGACCGCGCGCTCGCCGCCCTGCGCGCACCGGGCCCGGCCGCCCTGCCCAAAGGGCTGAGCGCGCCGACGCTGGAGCGCGTGACGATCGCCCTGCGCGACAGCGCGGAGGGTCTCACGGCGGCGGGCGTCGCCGAGACGGTGGGCATCTCCCGCATCACGGCCCGCCGTTACCTGGAGCACCTCGTCGACGCGGGCCGCGCGGCCCGCCGCCCGCAGTACGGCACCGTGGGGCGGCCGGAGTTGCAGTACCGCTGGGTCACCGGCCAGTGACGGCCCATCAGCCGCCGACCAAACCCCGTACAGATGGCGCGGGCGGCGCCTAGGACGTCGTTCCAGGTCCTCGGCTGCCAGTCCGCGGGCAGACCCGCTTCCCGCAGGAGATCACCGAAGCGGCGGAGGTCGACGGAGCGGGCGGCCGGCGCCGCATGTGGCACATCACGCTGCCCATGATCCGCCGTTCCATCGGCACCAACCTGATGCTCAGCACCCTGCAGACGCTCTCGGTCTTCGGGCTGATCTGGGTGATGACGCGAGGCGGCCCGGACGGCAGGAGCCAGACGCTGCCGCTCTTCATGTACGAACAGGCCTTCCAGAACAGCCTGATCGGCTACGGCACGGCCGTCGCCCTGCTCCTCCTCCTGGTCGGCTCCCTGTTCTCCCTCGTCTACCTGCGCCTGCTGCGGACGGAGGTCTGACGCCCATGGCCCGCACGCTCGCCTCCCGCCGCACGACCCGCCGCCTGGCCGCCGACGCGGGACTGCCGGCCGTCGCCGCCGCGTTCGTCCTGCCGCTGGCGTGGGTCGTGCTGTCGGCCCTCGACCCGCGCGCGAACCTCCGCGTGAAGGCGCCCGACGGCCTCACCCCGGACCACTTCGACGCCGTCCTGACCCCCGAGATCACCTTCACGCCGCTGCTCGACAGCCTGGTCCTGTGCGGCGGCGCGACGCTGCTGACGGTGGTCTGCGCGGCCCTGGCCGCCTACCCCCTGTCCCGCTTCCGCTCCCGCTTCAACCGGCCGTTCCTGCTGACGATCCTCTTCGCCACCAGCCTGCCCATCACGGCGATCATGGTCCCGGTGTACGCGCTCTTCGTGCGGGTCGGCCTGATCGACACCGCGCAGGGCACGATCCTCTTCTTCACCGCGTCCCAACTGCCCTTCGCCATCTGGCTGAGGAAGAACTTCATGGACGGCGTGCCGAAGGAGCTGGAGGAGGCGGCCTGGACGGACGGCGCGTCGTCGCCGCAGTCCCTCGTCCGCATCGTGCTGCCCCTGATGGGCCCGGGCTGAGGAGCGCCGGGCGCCCCCCGCGGCAGCGCCGGCCCGGAGGGGCCGGCTGCCGGTGGCACGGGACCGGGCGGCGGTGGCACGGGGGCGGGCGGCGGTGGCACGGGGGCGGTCCGGTCGTCCCTCCGCCGCGGACCGCCCGGGCGGCTAGCGCACCAGACAGGGCCGCTTCGCGTCGAACGACCACCCGGGGACCAGGTACCGCATCGCCACCGCGTCGTCCCGCGCCCCCAGCGCCTTCTCCCGGTACAGCTCGTGCGCCGCCAGCAGCCGGTCCCGGTCGAGCGTGACGCCGAGGCCCGGGGCGTCCGGTACCGCGATCTGCCCGTCCACGATCCGCGGCGGCTCCACCGTGAGCCGCTCCAGCCCCTCCTGCCAGATCCAGTGCGTGTCCAGCGCGTTGTACTCCCCGGGCGCCGCCGCCCCGCAGTGCGTCACCATCGCCAGCGAGATGTCGAAGTGGTTGTTGGAGTGGCACCCCCACGTCAGCCCCGTCGCCTGGCACAGCTGCGCCACCCGCACCGACCCCTGCATCGTCCAGAAGTGCGGGTCGGCCAGTGGGATGGACACCGACTGCAGGGCCAGCGCGTGGGCCAGCTGCCGCCAGTCCGTCGCGATCATGTTGGTCGCCGTCGGCAGCCCGGTCGCCCGGCGGAACTCCGCGAGGATCTCCCGCCCCGAGTAGCCCCCTTCGGCCCCGCACGGGTCCTCGGCGTAGGCCAGCGTCCCCACCAGCGGCCGGCACAGCTCGACCGCCTCCCGCAGCGACCAGGCCCCGTTGGGATCGAGGGTGATCCGGGCGTCCGGGAACCGCCGCTTGAGCGCCCGTACGGCCGCGACCTCCTCGGCCCCCTCCAGCACACCCCCCTTGAGCTTGAAGTCACGGAACCCGTACAGCGCGTACGCCGCCTCGGCCTGCCGCACGATCGCCTCCGGCGACAGCGCCTCCTCGTGCCGCACCCGGTACCACTCGACCGGGGAGCCGGGCTCGCGCACGTACTCCAGGTCCGTGCGGTCGGGGTCACCCACGTAGAACAGGTAGCCGAGCACCCGCACGGACCGGCGCTGCTGCCCGTCCCCGAGCAGCGCCGCGACCGGTACGCCGAGGTGCTGCCCGAGCAGGTCCAGCAGGGCCGACTCGACCGCCGTGACCGTGTGGACGGTGGTCCGCTGGTCGAAGGTCTGCGCACCGCGCCCGCCCGCGTCCCGGTCGGCGAACCGCTCCCCGATCTCCCGCAGCACCCGCTTGTAGTCACCGGTCTTCGCCCCGACGACCAGTGACTCGGCGTCCCGCAGGGTCCGGGTGATCTCCTCCCCGCCGGGCACCTCCCCGAGCCCCGTGCGGCCCTCCGAGTCGGTGAGCACGACGACGTTGCGGGTGAAGTACGGCCCGTGCGCGCCGGAGAGGTTCAGCTCCATGCTGTCCCGGCCGGCGACGGGGTAGACGGCGAACGCCGTCACGATCGGCTGCTGCCCGATGCTCATGAGGTGCCTTTCTGGCGTCGAGGGAAGTGGGTTCACAGGCCGAGGACGTCGAGGACCGGCTCGGCGGCCAGCACCCCGCCCAGTCCGAGCACGGCCAGCACGGTCGTGTAGGAGGTCCGCACCTTGATCGCCTCGATGACGGAGAGGTTGAAGTACTCCTTGAACAACCAGAACCCGGGGTCGTTCACGTGGGAGAACGCGATGGAGCCGCAGGCCACGGCCAGCACCATCACCTCCGGATGGACACCGCTGCCCGCGAGCAGCGGCAGCGCCACCCCGGACGCCGTCACGACGGCGACCGTGGCCGAGCCGAGCGCGATCCGCAGGATGACCGCGACCAGCCAGGCGAGGACGATCGGCGAGACGGGCCAGCCGCCGGTGACGTCCTTGATGTAGTCGGAGATCCCGCCCTCGACGAGGACGTTCTTGAAGGCCCCGCCCGCGCCGATCACGAGCAGAATCATCGCCATGGCCTGGGCCGCCGAGGTGCAGGACGCCCCGACCTCGGCCGGACTGCGCCCGATCCGCGGCCCGAACGCCCACACGGCCAGGCACAGGGTCAGCAGCAGCGCGATCGGCGCCGAGCCGACGAAGGCGACGGTGTGCAGCAGCGGGCTCTCGCCGGAGGTGGCCATGTCGGTCACGGCGGCGGCCACGATCAGCACCACCGGGAACAGCGCCACGCACAGCGACCAGCCGAGCCCCGGCATCTCCTCGTCTGTGAACTCCCGCTCGCTGACCAGGCCCTTGGGGATCGACGGCGTCAGCCGCGCGACGAACGGCAGGCGGGGCCAGGTCAGGGCGATGAGCGCGCCGGCGGGGACCGCGATGAACAGGCCGTAGAACAGGGTGAGTCCGACGGAGGCGTGGAAGGTCGCGGCGACGGCGGTGGGTCCGGGGTGCGGCGGCAGGAAGCTGTGCATGGTGGACAGCGCGATGGACATGGGCAGTCCGACCCACAGCAGCTTCGCCCCGGTGACGCGGACCAGCGTGAACGCGATCGGCACGATGATGATGAACGCGACCTCGTAGAACATGGTGACGCCGATCAGCATGGCCGTGACGACCATGGCCACCTGGACCCAGCGCGGCCCGAAGGCGTCCAGGAGTCTGCCGGCTATGCGCTGCGCGGCACCCGAGTCCCCCATCACACGGCCGACCATGGCGCCGAGCCCGATCGTCAGCATGGTGTCGCCGATCTGGTCCCCGATGCCCTCGGAGAGGACGTCCGGGACGGTCGCCACGGGGATGCCCTGCACGAGCGCGACCCCGACCGCCACCAGCAGCAGCGCCGCGAAGCCGTTCAGCTTCAGCCTGGTCATGAGGAGCAACAGGACCAGGACGCTGATCCCGACGACGAGCAGAGGCAAGGCAGTTCCCCTTTGAACCGGTGACCCATCTCTGTATGCAGACGGCGTCTACGTATGCAGATGGAGGCTAGGTGGGTGAACGGCAGCGGTCAATGGTTCGACGATCACCAATCAGGAAGGGGCGGCCCCGGCCGGACGGCGGACCGTACGGATCGCGCCGCGGACTGCCGCCCTCCGCCCGGCCCTCCGGGGAGGCGGCCGGGGCGCACTCCTCTTCGAGACCCGGCCGCGCGGTCGACACCCCGGGCCCACGGGGCACGTCCGCCACCACGGACCACGGAAGGTCCGGCGGACCGAAGGGCACACGAATATGCCTGTTGAGCTTGCCGTTCAGCCGGCCGCCCGCCGCTCCGGGCCCGCGATCAGCGCGGCCCCGGGCCCCCTCGCCCGCGCGTCCGTCCACCCGCCAGGCGATCTCCGGCCGGGAACGAACCCGCCGGTAGCCGTAGCTTCCTACAATCCGTGATCCTGGCCGAACTGACCGTAGTCGCCGCAGCCCCGCGCCCCTAGCTTGTGGCCCGTGCGCCGACCTTCACCCAGCCCGAGCGAGTCCGGCCCCCCGACGACTCCGCCCTTCGACGCCCCCGCCGCGCGCCGGCTGCGCGCGGCCCTCGGCATGGCCCCCGAGCACGTCGCCCACGGCATGCGGGTCTCCTACGGGCACCCGCACGTCTCCCCGGACCACGTCATCGCCTGGGAGCGCGGGATCACGGCCCCGAGCAACTCCGAACTCACCGCTCTCGCGGGCGTGCTGTGGTGCTCACCGGCCGAACTCATCGGCAGACCGCGCACCCTGCGCGAACACCGCATCGCCCGCTGCCTCGCCCCGGAGGACGTGGCGCGGGCGGTGGGCCACGACGTGCACGCCTATCTGCGCATGGAGGAGACCGACAACTGGCGCGGCACCGAGCGCCAGTCCGCCGCGCTCGGTGAGCTGCTCGGCCTCCGCCTGCCCGACTTCGTCACCGTCACGGGCCGCGACGCCCGCCTCGCCGACCTGCTGCGCAGCGCGGCCACCACCCGCTGGCAGGCCTATGTGCGCCCGGTGGCCCGGCTCGTCCCGCTGGACCGGCGGTTCCTGGAGGGCGCTCTGCAGAGCCTGCACGAGGACTACCAGGGGCACATGGCCGCCACCCTGAGCTGGGGTGGCGGCAGCGGTGACGCGGGCGGCGCCGGCCAGGAGTTCCTCGACCGGATCGTGGAGCACTTCTGGACGAAGCTCCAGGACGGCAGCGGCCGGGAGGACGTCCGCGACCGGGAGGGCGTCTAGAAGACCGACTCGGCCTCGTCCATACGGTCCTTGGGCACGGTCTTCAGCTCGGTCACGGCCTCGGCGAGCGGCACCATCACGATGTCCGTCCCGCGCAGCGCGGTCATCCGGCCGAACTGCCCCTGGTGCGCCGCCTCCACCGCGTGCCAGCCGAACCGCGTGGCGAGCACCCGGTCGTACGCGGTCGGTGAACCGCCGCGCTGGA
Source organism: Streptomyces sp. DT190 (assembly GCF_049846985.1). Classification (NCBI taxonomy): domain Bacteria; kingdom Bacillati; phylum Actinomycetota; class Actinomycetes; order Kitasatosporales; family Streptomycetaceae; genus Streptomyces; species Streptomyces sp. DT190. The sequence continues at coordinate 20,899 of NZ_JBNCNM010000028.1, forward strand.
CGTGGCCGAGGATGACCGGCTTGGCCTCCTTGCCCAGGCGCCGCTCCAGCTCGAGGGCGAGGGCGGTGCCGATGCCCTGGAAGCGCTCGTGGCCGAACTTGTCTATGGCGCCCTTGCCGTAGTCCATGGTGCCGTCGGCCGGGTGGGCGCCCTCGGCGACACAGACCACCGCGAACTTCTTGCCGCGCGCGAAGCGCTCCTCGACCATCTTGACCAGGTCGGCCGGGTCGAACGGGCGCTCCGGCAGGCAGATGCCGTGCGCACCGGCGGCCATGCCGGACTCCAGCGCGATCCACCCGGCGTGCCGGCCCATGACCTCGACGACCATCACCCGCTGGTGGGACTCGGCGGTGGTCTTCAGGCGGTCCATCGCCTCGGTGGCGACGCCGACCGCGGTGTCGAAGCCGAAGGTGCGGTCCGTGGAGGAGATGTCGTTGTCGATCGTCTTCGGGACACCCACGACGGGCAGGCCCGCGTCGGACAGCATGCGGGCGGCCGTCAGCGTGCCCTCGCCGCCGATCGGGATCAGGGCGTCGATACCGAACTCGTGGATCATGTCGGAGGCGTTCTCGCACGCCTCGCGCAGGCGGTCGCGCTCCAGCCGGGACGACCCCAGGATCGTGCCGCCACGGGCCAGGATGCCGCTGACCGCGTTCAGGTCGAGCGTGCGGTAGCGGCCGTCCAGCAGGCCCGAGTAACCGTCCTCGAAGCCGATGACCTCGTCGCCGTAGTTGTCGACCGCCCGGTGCACGACCGACCGGATCACGGCGTTCAGGCCGGGGCAGTCGCCGCCTGCGGTGAGAACTCCGATACGCATCGTGCTGTGTCTCCTGCTCGCTGTTGATACCGGTGAGCCACTGCCGATTGTTTCACGCTCCGCAGCCCGCTGCGGCACCCCACTCTGACGGGCGCCTTATATAGCGGCAGAGGTATTGTCAAGAGGGTTCTGCTCACCTCGGTGGGCGATTTTTGTGCGCCCGGCTGGACAGTCGTCCTGATGTGTACCCCCTACGCGAAGAAACGGAGAGCCCGCGTGACCCGCAGCGTGTACGTGACCGGCATCGACCGCGGTGACGGCCGCCAGGTCGTCGAACTGGGGGTCATGGAACTCCTCACCCGCCAGACCGACCGGGTGGGCGTCTTCCGCCCCCTGGTCCACGACGGGCCCGACCGCCTCTTCGAGCTGCTGCGCGCCCGCTACCGGCTCGCCCAGGACCCGGCGACCGTGTACGGCATGGACTACCACGAGGCGTCCGCCCTCCAGGCCGAGGCCGGCACCGACGAGCTGGTCTCCACGCTCGTCGACCGCTTCCACCGGGTCGCCCGCGACTTCGACGTCGTCCTGGTCCTCGGCACCGACTACGCCGACACCCAGCTCCCGGACGAGCTGTCGCTCAACGCCCGGCTGGCGAACGAGTTCGGCGCGTCCGTGCTCCCGGTCGTCGGCGGCCGCAAGCAGCCCGTGGAGTCCGTGCTCGCCGAGACGCGCAACGCCTACCGCGCCTACGACACCCTCGGCTGCGACGTCCTGGCCATGGTCGCCAACCGGGTCTCCCGCGAGGACCGCGACGAGATCGCACGCCAGCTGGACTCCCGCCTGCCGGTGCCCTGTTACGTGCTGCCCGACGAGCCGGCCCTGTCCGCCCCCACGGTCTCCCAGATCAGTCACGCCCTGGGCGCCAAGGTGGTGCTCGGCGACGACTCCGGGCTCGCCCGGGACGTGCTCGGCTTCGTCTTCGGCGGCGCGATGCTGCCGAACTTCCTCGGCGCGCTGACCCCGGGCTGCCTCGTCGTGACCCCCGGGGACCGCGCGGACCTGGTCGTGGGCGCGCTCGCCGCGCACAGCGCCGGCACCCCGCCGATAGCCGGGATCCTGCTCACCCTGAACGAGGTGCCCGGCCACGACATCCTCACCCTCGCCGACCGCCTCGCGCCCGGCACCCCGGTGCTGTCGGTGACCGGCAACAGCTTCCCCACGGCCGAGCAGCTGTTCTCCCTGGAGGGCAAGCTCAACGCGGCCACCCCGCGCAAGGCGGAGCGGGCCCTCGGCCTGTTCGAGCGCTTCGCCGACACCGCCGACCTCGCGCGCCGCGTCTCGGCGCCCAGCAGCGACCGTGTCACGCCGATGATGTTCGAGCACAAGCTGCTGGAGCAGGCCCGCAGCGACCTGCGCCGGGTGGTGCTGCCCGAGGGCACCGAGGAGCGCGTGCTGCACGCCGCCGAGGTGCTGCTGCGCCGGGGCGTGTGCGAGCTGACCCTGCTCGGCCCGGTCGACCAGATCCGCAAGAAGGCCGCCGACCTCGGCGTGGACCTCGGCGAGACGCAGCTGATCGACCCGGCCACCTCCGACCTGCGGGACGGCTTCGCCGAGAAGTACGCCGCCCTGCGCGCCCACCGGGGCGTCACGGTGGAGCTGGCGTACGACGTCGTCTCGGACGTGAACTACTTCGGCACGCTGATGGTCCAGGAGGGTCTCGCCGACGGCATGGTGTCGGGCTCGGTGCACTCCACGGCCGCGACCATCCGCCCGGCCTTCGAGATCATCAAGACCAAGCCCGACGCGGACATCGTCTCGTCGGTGTTCTTCATGTGCCTGGCCGACAAGGTCCTCGTCTACGGCGACTGCGCGGTCAACCCGGACCCCGACGCCGAGCAGCTCGCCGACATCGCCATCCAGTCGGCGACCACGGCGGCCCGGTTCGGCGTGGAGCCCCGGATCGCGATGCTGTCGTACTCGACGGGCACCTCCGGCTCGGGCGCCGACGTCGACAAGGTGCGCGAGGCCACCGAGCTGGTCCGCGCACGCCGGCCCGACCTGAGGATCGAGGGCCCGATCCAGTACGACGCCGCCGTCGAACCGTCGGTCGCCGCGACCAAGCTGCCCGGCTCCGAGGTCGCCGGGCAGGCGAGCGTGCTGATCTTCCCCGACCTGAACACCGGCAACAACACCTACAAGGCCGTGCAGCGCTCGGCCGGCGCCATCGCCGTCGGGCCGGTGCTGCAGGGCCTGCGCAAGCCGGTCAACGACCTGTCCCGGGGCGCCCTCGTCCAGGACATCGTCAACACCGTCGCCATCACGGCGATCCAGGCCCAGACCCCGAGCGAGAAGGCAGCCGCCCAGTGAGCCCGACCCGTGTCCTCGTCCTCAACTCCGGTTCCTCGTCGGTGAAGTACCAGCTGCTGGACATGCGCGACAGCAGCCGGCTGGCGGTGGGCCTGGTCGAGCGCATCGGCGAGCAGACCTCCCTGCTGAGGCACACCCCGGCCGGCGGCGGGAGCCGCGAGCGCGAGGGGGCGATCGCCGACCACGACGCGGCACTGAAGGCCGTGGCCGAGGAGCTCGCCAGGGACGGCCTGGGCCTGGACTCGCCGGAGCTGGCGGCCATCGGGCACCGCGTGGTGCACGGCGGCAAGTCCTTCACGGAGCCGACGGTGGTCGACGACACCGTCCTCGCGGAGATCGAACGGCTCATCCCGGTGGCCCCGCTGCACAACCCGGCCAACCTCACCGGCATCCGCACGGCGCAGGCCCTGCGGCCCGACCTGCCGCAGGTCGCCGTCTTCGACACGGCCTTCCACACCACGATGCCGGAGTCGGCCGCCCGGTACGCGATCGACGTGGAGACGGCCGACGCGCACCGCATCCGCCGCTACGGCTTCCACGGCACCTCCCACGCCTACGTCTCCCGCGCCACGGCGGAGCTGCTCGGCAAGGACCCGTCCGAGGTGAACGTCATCGTGCTGCACCTGGGCAACGGGGCGTCCGCCTCGGCCGTGCGGGGCGGACGCTGCGTGGACACCTCCATGGGCCTGACGCCTTTGGAGGGGCTCGTGATGGGTACGCGCTCCGGAGACATGGACCCGGCCGTCATCTTCCATTTGATGCGTGTTGGTGGAATGTCCGCCGACGAGATCGACACTCTTCTCAACAAGAAGAGCGGTCTGATCGGCCTGTGCGGCGACAACGACATGAGGGAGATCCGCCGCCGTGTCGACGCCGGCGACGAGCGCGCGGAGCTGGCGTTCGACATCTACATTCACCGCCTGAAGAAGTACATCGGCGCCTATTACGCCGTACTCGGGCGGGTGGACGCGGTCGCCTTCACGGCGGGCGTCGGCGAGAACGCGGCGCCGGTGCGCCGGGCCGCCCTGGCGGGGCTGGAGGAGCTGGGCCTCGCGGTGGACGACGAGCGCAACGCCGTACGCGGCGACCGGGCGCGGCTGATCTCGCCCGAGGGCGCCCGGGTGGCGGTGGCGGTGGTCCCTACTGACGAGGAATTGGAGATCGCGACACAGACCTACGCGCTGGTAAATGGTTCGGGGAATCACACCTGAGCGGCATCCCGCCCTTTTGTATTTTCCGCCAGACGGAATATTCCGCTGGGAAACAAACCGATAGGATCGCCCCCATGCGCCGTTCGAAAATCGTCTGTACTCTCGGCCCCGCGGTCGACTCCCACGATCAGCTTGTCGCGCTGATCGAAGCCGGCATGAACGTGGCCCGCTTCAACTTCAGCCACGGCTCGCACGCCGAGCACCAGGGCCGGTACGACCGGGTCCGGGCCGCCGCCAAGGAGACCGGCCGGGCCATCGGTGTCCTCGCCGACCTGCAGGGCCCGAAGATCCGCCTGGAGACCTTCGCCGAGGGTCCCGTGGAGCTGGTGCGCGGTGACGAGTTCACCATCACCACCGAGGACGTCCCCGGCGACAAGACGATCTGCGGGACGACCTACAAGGGCCTGCCCGGCGACGTCAACAAGGGCGACCAGGTGCTCATCAACGACGGCAACGTCGAGCTGAAGGTCACCGAGGTCGAGGGCCACCGGGTCAAGACGATCGTCATCGAGGGCGGCGTCATCTCCGACCACAAGGGCATCAACCTGCCCGGCGCGGCCGTCAACGTGCCCGCCCTGTCGGAGAAGGACATCGAGGACCTCCGCTTCGCCCTGCGGATGGGCTGCGACCTGGTCGCGCTGTCCTTCGTCCGCGACGCCAAGGACGTCCAGGACGTGCACCGCATCATGGACGAGGAGGGCCGCCGCGTCCCCGTCATCGCCAAGGTGGAGAAGCCCCAGGCGGTGCAGAACATGGAGGACGTCGTGATGGCGTTCGACGGTGTCATGGTCGCCCGCGGTGACCTGGCCGTCGAGTACCCGCTCGAGAAGGTCCCCATGGTGCAGAAGCGCCTGATCGAGCTGTGCCGGCGCAACGCCAAGCCGGTGATCGTGGCGACCCAGATGATGGAGTCGATGATCACCAACTCCCGTCCGACCCGCGCCGAGGCCTCCGACGTGGCCAACGCGATCCTGGACGGCGCCGACGCGGTCATGCTGTCCGCCGAGTCGAGCGTGGGCGCGTACCCCATCGAGACCGTCAAGACGATGTCGAAGATCGTCACCGCGGCCGAGCAGGAACTCATGTCCAAGGGCCTGCAGCCGCTGGTCCCGGGCAAGAAGCCGCGCACACAGGGTGGTTCGGTGGCCCGTGCCGCCTGCGAGATCGCCGACTTCCTCGGCGGCCGCGGCCTGGTGGCCTTCACCCAGTCCGGCGACACCGCCCGCCGGCTGTCGCGCTACCGCGCGCAGCAGCCGATCATCGCCTTCACCACCGACGAGGGCACGCGCAACCAGATGGCGCTGAGCTGGGGCGTGGAGCCGTACGTGGTGCCGTTCGTGAACAGCACCGACGAGATGGTCGACCTGGTGGACCAGGAGCTGATCAAGCTCAACCGCTTCAACACGGGTGACGTCGTGGTGATCACGGCGGGTTCGCCCCCCGGCGTCCCCGGCACCACCAACATGGTGCGGGTGCACCACCTGGGCACCATGAACTGATCGGCCGCCGGTCCCCGAAGGCCGCGCACGAACGCCGAGGGCGCCCCCTGGGATCCAGGGGGCGCCCTCGTGTGTGCGGCTCCCGAACGGGCTCGAGTGGTCGCTCAGTCGATGTAGTTGTGCAGACCGGGCACGTGCAGGGTCCCGCCGAACTGGCCCGCCTGGGTGACCTTCACGTTGGTGAAGTAGATCAGCGGGATGTTCAGCGGCGGCGGGTGCTCGGGGTCGAAGGTGATCGGGATCAGCCCGAGCAGGTTGCCCGAGATGCTCTCGGTGTACATCACCGTGTCGCCGTCGCGGATCGTGGACGTCGAGCCCTTGGCCGCCTGCACGTGGTAGGTCTTGCCGGACTGCTTGTCCTCGACCGTCTGGTGGAGGTCACCGATGTCGGTGCCGCCGGAGATGACGTACTTCAGGACCTTCTTGACCGAGCCGCTGGCGGTGCGCACCTCGACGACGCCCTTGTAGTCGGCGCCCTTCAGCGTCAGCGAGCTGGCGTTGAGGTACCAGGGGTCGTCGGGCAGCGGCACCGTGTTGTCGACGCCGCCCTCGGCGTCGGTGGCGGCCGGGCAGTCGTCGGGGTCCGTGGTGGCGCTCGCGCTGGGCGTCGGGCTGGGCGAGGCGGTGGCCTCGGCGGCCTTCTCCTTCGCCGCCTTCTCGACGGCCTTCGCGGCGTCCTCGGCGTCGCGGGCCGGCTCCTCGGCCTTCCCCGCGCCGTCCCCGACGGTGTCCGCGGCGGACCCGGTGGCCTTGTCGGTCGTCTCCCGGGCGGTGCCGGTCGCGTCCTCGGTGGGCCGCTCGGCCGTCGCCTCGGACGCCGTGGCGGACGGGGTGGGGCTCGGGCTCGCCTCCGCCTTGTCCCCGCCGCCCAGGATGCCGTCGATGGCGTCGCCGATGCCCTCCAGGAGGCCGCCGCCGCTCTCGGACGGCGAGGGGGACGGTGTGGCCGCCGCGTCGTCGCCGCCGGTGGCCGGCTCGCTCGCGGACGGGGCGGGCGCGGGCTCGTCCTTGTCGTCGGAACCTGAATCCGGCGAAGAGGAACCGCCCTCGCTCGTGTCCGTGCCGCCCGTGCCGGTGGAGGGCGACGGCTTCGGCGCCGTGCCGCTCTGCCCGTCCTCGCCGTCCGTCGCGCCGTCACTGGCCGAGGGGGACGGCGTGGGCGAGGCCGAGGCGTCGTCCTCGGAGTCCTTTCCGGAGTCCTCCAGGGCCGCCACGCAGTCCTTGTACTCGTCGACCGTCAGGCTCTTGGCCGTCGGCGTCGCCGGCGTCTTGCTGTCGGCGATGGCGAGCGTCGACGTGAAGCCCATCCCCATGAGCACCGCCGTCGGCATCGCCGCCATGGCTATCGCCTTGCCGGCCGGCCTGTTGAACCTGGTGAACAGCGGCTTCTTGGGTGCCGCGTGGCGCGGCCCGGTTCTCACACGGGACGCCTCCACATCAGCCCCGTGGGTCACCTCGTCAGCCGGCACTGTGCCTCCCGTTCGCCCCGTTGGCCGGGTTCGTTCCTGACAGATCGTTCGGCTGGTCCACCGCGTCGACGGGCCCCGCCACCGTGGTGTCGTGGTCCGCGGCCCCGGAGGTCCCGCCCGTGCCCTCGCCGGCGTGGGTGGCGAGCTGCCCGGCGGCCGGTGCGCCCGGCGCCCAGGCCACGGCCATCGCTCCGCCCACGAGGGCGAGCAGGAAGCCGATGAGGAAACCGCCGAGGTTGGACACGGGGATGGACACCAGCGCCAGCAGGATCGCCGCGACTCCCGCGAAGACGCGGACGTGCTTCTGGAACCAGAGGCTGACGCCCAGGACCACGAGCAGCACGCCGATGATCAGGGATCCGGCACCCGCGGTGGTCGCCATCGCCAGCGTCAGGTGACCGATCTGGAGGTTCGCGTACGGGAAGTAGGCGATGGGCAGCCCGCTGAGCAGGACGAACAGCCCGGCCCAGAACGGCCGCGTACCCCGCCAGGCGCGGAACTGCTGCCTCCGGAGAGTGAACTGGCCGTCTGCGGCAGGAGTCTCGGCGCTCATGGAAAAACAGCTCCCTGGTACGGCGTTGCTGTGGTGGTGATGTGGGCCGCGCGTGAAGGCGCGACCGGAAGGTGGACGGGCGGGGGCGCCACCGGCTCCCCCGCCCGTCATCGAGTGCTTAGTAGCACTCCTTGACACCCGTCGACAGCGACATCTTCAGGCCGCTGAGCTTGAAGGTTCCGGCGGTGGTCGCCCACGCCGTCTGCTTCACGTCGGTCAGGGTCGCCTTGTCGGCCTGCTGGGCGAAGCCGTACGGGTTCGCCGTCTCGCCCTTCCTCATGGCCGGACCCTTGGTGGCGTCCTTGGCGGCCACACCGATGTCGATGTTCTCGAACGTCGCGTCCGCGCTGAGGTCGGCGACGTCGATGTAGAGGTTCTGGGCCTCCACCGGCTTCGCACCCTGACCCGCACGCAGGATCAGGCTGACGTTCCCGAGCACCGGAATGTTCGGGGTGACGACCGACTGGCACAGGTTCTTGATCGTCGCCTGCTTGAACGACGAGACGGCGACCGGGTGGACGGCCTTCTTGCCGTCCATCGTGTAACCCTCGTCGAGGGCGCCGTACTGCGAGAAACCGGTGCCGACGAGCTGGTCGGTCGTGACCTTGAACGACTGCCCGGAGACACTGAACGACGCGGCGAGAGCGCCCTGCGCGAGGGCGACACCTATCGCAGCCGTGGCGGCGACGCTGGGCACCATGACCACAGCGAACCGCTTCCATCTGGTCCCGCCACGCACCTGGGACTCCATATTTCCTCCTTCTCGGACGTACATCTCCTGTCCTGGCTCGCCCCGAGTCGCGGCTCAGCCGGGCAGGGATGGGAGAAGTGCTACGTCCTCGGGAAGGAGAGCGCCTGCACTCGGCGGCGCCACTGGCGCCCGAATCACCGGCGATCACCCCCGAGCGACAACCACTGGTCGCGCCTGACACGCATCACGCACAACCCTGCTGGACAGGCTTCGCCGGACGGGCGAAGACCCCCCTGTCCAAGAGCCGGCGCCACTGCCGCCGGCTCTGCTCGGTGGGGACCCAGGATCTCCCGCGACCCAACCGGCTGCCGGGGTACGGGATTGGACCGAGCGTGGCCGATCGTGGTGCATTCTCGCCGCCCGCACAAGGGGGTTCGTTACTCGCTAGTAACGGCGCGATAACCGAACAACGACCCATCGGTCTCGGTCGGCGACTCAGGGTGGCCCGGAGGGGCGGTACAAAGCTGTTGATCGCTGGACAGAATCCGACAGATCAACGCCCCCGACTTACTCGCAGTAACAGCGGCCGCGATTACCAAGTTTTGGTAAAGCGCGGCCGCAGTGACGCTCTCGGGGCGAACTCTTCACGCGGGCACCACGGGCCCGCGCGTTTAACGACTGGTCAGAACAGGGCGCGTGCCAGGGCCCGGCGCGCCGCGATCACCCGCGGGTCGTCGGGGCCGACCACCTCGAACAGCTCCAGCAGCCGCATCCGCGCGGTGTCCCGGTCGTCGCCCGCCGTGCGCTGCACGGTCTCGATCAGCCGGCCGAAGGCGTCCTCGACATGGCCGCCCACCAGATCCAGGTCGGCGGCGGCGATCTGCGCCTGCACGTCGGCGGGCTTCTCGGCCGCCTCCTTGCGCACCCGCTGCGGGTCGACGCCCTGCACGCGCTGGAGCAACTCGGCCTGTGCGAGGCCCAGTTTGGCCTCCTCGTTGGCGGGGTCCTCGTTCAGCACGTTCCGGTACGCCTGGACGGCACCGCCCAGGTCCCCCGAGTCCAGCGCCTGCACGGCGGCTTCGAGGAGCGCGTCGTACGGGCCGGCCGGCCGCTCGGGGGCCGCCGGGGCACCGCCGGGCTCGGCGTCGGGGTCTACGGTGAGGCCGGTCAGGCCGAAGCGCTGCTCGGCGACCTGCACCAGCTGGTCCAGGGTCTGCCGGATCTGCGCCTCGCCCGCGGCACCCTGGAAGAGCGGCAGCGCCTGACCCGCGACGACCGCGAAGACGGCGGGGATCCCCTGGATGCCGAACTGCTGCATCAGCATCTGGTTGGCGTCGACGTCGATCTTGGCGAGCAGGATGCGGCCGTTGTACTCGACGGCCAGCCGCTCCAGGACCGGGCTCAGCTGCTTGCAGGGCTGACACCACTCGGCCCAGAAGTCGATGACGACCGGCACCTCGGCGGACCGCTGCAGGACGTCCCTCTCGAACCCCGCCTCGTCGACGTCGATGACGAGATCGGCCGGGGAGATCGCCCCCGCCCCGCCCTCACGGGCTGCTTGGGCGCGCGCCTGCTCCGCCTTCGCCTTGGCCTCCTGGGCCGCCTTCACCGCGGCGAGGTCGACGACTCCGCTCATGGACATGTTCCGTGGCTGCATGCGCCTATCCTCCCCCGTACTGCGCGCGCGTGTGAAAAACGGTGTGAAAGCAAGGCCGGCCGGGTCCCCTGCGGCGCCGGGTCCCCACCCCACGCCGGGTGCGCGAGGCCCGTGTACGTCCCGCACGGGCTTTCGCTACGAGTCGTAGCGTAATGCCCTGCCGCGCTCCGGGGACACCACCCCCCGGTGATCTCCCTCACGGCGCCGTACGGGAACCGCAGGTTTATGGTCGGGACATGCAGAGCCGCAGCCCAGCCAGCCGCACCGGGCGCCCGCGCAGCGCCGCGGCGGACGCCGCGATCCTGGCCGCCACGCGGGCGGCGCTCGTGGACCTGGGCTGGTCCAAACTCACCCTGGGGGACGTCGCCAGCCGCGCGGGCGTCGCGAAGACGACGCTCTACCGCCGCTGGGCGGGCAAGAACGAACTGGTCGTCGACGCGGTCGCGGAACTCTTCGACGAACTGCGGCTCCCCGACCGCGGCTCGCTGGCCGCGGACATCGAGGGCGTGGTCGCGCAGTTCGCCGCGATCCTGGCCCTGCCCGAGGCACAGAGCGGGCTGATGGCGGTGGTGACGGAGGCGACCCGCGACGAGGCCCTGCGCGACCGCGTCCGCGCCTCGGTCGTGGACCGCCAGAAGCGCCTGGTCCTGGAGGGCCGCGCCCGGGCCCAGACCAGGGGCGAGCTCCCCGCGGAACCCGACGCCGAGGCGGCCTCCCGCACGGTGGACCTGATCTTCGACATGGTGGCGGGTGCGGTGGTGCACCGCACCCTGGTGAGCGGGCAGCCGGCGGACGAGGAGTGGGTCCGCGCCTTCACCCAGGTCCTGCTCCGGGGCCTGGCCGCGCCCGCCGCCCACCCGGCCCCCGGCTGAACCGCGCGGCGGCTCCTCAGCGGGAGGAGCCGCCCCGGATCACTCAGAACCCGGCCGGCTCCGTGTACACCCCCCACTCGTCCCGCAGCACCCCGCAGATCTCGCCGAGCGTGGCCTCCGCGCGGACCGCGTCCAGCATCGGCCCGATCATGTTGGAGCCGTCGCGCGCGGCGGCGAGCATCGCGTCCAGGGCGGCGCGTACCGCCGCGTCGTCGCGGGCCGACTTGCGTGCGGCCAGGACCCGCACCTGCTCGCGCTCCACCTCATGGCTGACCCGCAGGATCTCCAGGTCGCCGGTGACCGAGCCGGTGTGGACGTTCACGCCGACGACCTTCTTGTCGCCCTTCTCCAGCGACTGCTGGTAGCGGAACGCCGACTCGGCGATCTCGCCGGTGAACCAGCCGTCCTCGATGCCGCGCAGGATCCCGGAGGTGATCGGGCCGATGGGGTGGCGGCCGTCGGGGTGCGCGCGCAGGCCCCGCTCCTTGATCTGCTCGAAGATCTTCTCCGCGTCCGCCTCGATCCGGTCGGTCAGCTGCTCGACGTACCAGGAGCCGCCGAGCGGGTCGGCGACGTTGGCGACGCCGGTCTCCTCCATCAGCACCTGCTGCGTGCGCAGCGCGATCTCCGCCGCCTGCTCGCTCGGCAGGGCGAGGGTCTCGTCGAGGGCGTTGGTGTGCAGCGAGTTCGTCCCGCCGAGCACCGCCGCCAGCGCCTCCACGGCCGTCCGTACGACGTTGTTGTAGGGCTGCTGCGCGGTGAGCGAGACGCCCGCGGTCTGGGTGTGGAAGCGGAGCCACTGCGCCTTCTCGGACGTGGCGCCGTAGACGTCGCGCATCCAGCGGGCCCAGATCCGGCGCGCCGCGCGGAACTTGGCGATCTCCTCGAAGAAGTCGACGTGCGCGTCGAAGAAGAACGACAGGCCGGGGGCGAAGACGTCGACGTCCAGACCGCGCGACAGCCCCAGCTCCACGTACCCGAAGCCGTCCGCGAGGGTGTACGCCAGCTCCTGCGCGGCCGTCGCCCCGGCCTCGCGGATGTGGTAGCCGGAGACCGACAGCGGCTTGTACGCGGGGATGCCGGCCGCGCAGTGCTCCATCAGGTCGCCGATGAGGCGCAGGTGCGGCTCGGGCTGGAAGAGCCACTCCTTCTGCGCGATGTACTCCTTGAAGATGTCCGTCTGGAGGGTGCCGTTCAGGACGGACGGGTCGACGCCCTGCCGCTCGGCGGCGACCAGGTACATGCAGAAGACCGGGACGGCCGGACCGCTGATGGTCATGGACGTCGTGACGTCACCGAGCGGGATGTCCTTGAACAGGACCTCCATGTCGGCGGCCGAGTCGATGGCGACACCGCAGTGCCCGACCTCGCCCAGCGAGCGCGGGTCGTCGGAGTCACGGCCCATGAGGGTCGGCATGTCGAAGGCGACCGAGAGCCCGCCGCCGCCGTTGCGGAGGATCATCTTGTAGCGCTCGTTGGTCTGCTCGGCGTTGCCGAACCCCGCGAACTGCCGGATCGTCCAGGTGCGCCCCCGGTAGCCGGTCGCGTACAGGCCACGGGTGAAGGGGTACTCCCCCGGCCACCCGATGCGTTCGAAGCCCTCGTACGTGTCCCCGGGCCGGGGCCCGTACACCGGCTCCACGGCATCGCCGGAGAGCGTCGTGAAGTCCGCCTCGCGCTTGCGCGCGGCGTCGTACCGGGCCTGCCAGCGACGGCGGCCTTCCTCTATGGCGTGAGCGTCCATACCCCCGAATTTACTAGGACGTCCAAGTAAATGTCGATGGCTGACCGCCGTACGTTGCTCCGTACGGCGGTGCGGTTTACGCCTCGACGGGCGCGGGCGAGTCCTCCGCGACCCGTCCCTGCAGCTCGTGGCTGATCCTGCGCTCCACGAAGAAGGCGGCCGTGGGGATGGTGCCGGCGAGCAGCACCCACAGCTGCTTGGCGACCGGCCACTTGGCCTTGGAGCCCAGGTCGAAGGCGAAGACCAGGTACACGACGTAGAGCCAGCCGTGCGCGATGCTGACGACGCGCGTGAAGTCGGCCGCGCCGTCCAGGTCGAGCACGTACTTGCCGATCATGCCGAAGGTCAGCAGGACCAGCAGGACGCCGGTGACGTAGGCCATCACGCGGTAGCGGGTCAGCACGCTCTTTTTCATGCCGTCGAGCGTAACGACCCGTTCCGGGAGATCTTGCCCCGGGTCACTTCTCCGTGAAGTCCCCGGCGGCGATCCGCAGCGGGCGCAGCATCGCGAAGATCTCCGCACACTCCTCGGCGTCGTACGCCCCCAGCCCGAAGTCCATCGCCATCAGGTCGCGGGTGGCCGACTCGACGACCTCGCGGCCCTTGTCGGTGATGCTGGCGAGGGTGCCGCGGCCGTCGTTGGGGTTGGGCCGCTTGGCGACCAGACCGGACCGCACCAGGCGGTCCACCGTGTTCGTCACGGAGGTGGGGTGCACCATGAGCCGCTCGCCGATCCTGGACATCGGCAGCTCGCCCGATTTCGAGAAGGTGAGCAGGACCAGCGCCTCGTAGCGCGCGAACGTCAGCCCGTACGGTTTGACCACCGCGTCGACCTCGGCGAGGAGGATCTGCTGGGCGCGCATGATCGAGGTGATCGCGGCCATGGACGGCACGTTTCCCCAGCGCTGCTTCCAGCGTTCGTCGGCGCGCGCGATCGGATCGAAGGAGAGACTGAGCGGCTTCGGCACGGTCCAGACCTTACCGGCCGGTCACATGGTGGTCAGCCCTGTCTCGCCCTTCGGTCCCAGCACCTCGGAAGGTGGGGCCGACTCATGTCCTTTCCGCTGCGATTCCTGCCGGTGTGTCACGATTGCCTTCGGTTCGTCACCCACCGTCACCATCCCCCAGGGAGCGGCATGACTCGGCTGATCCACGCCCTCGCGGCCCTCTCGGTACTCGGTCTCGCCGCGGGCTGCACGTCCGCCGACCGCGACGAAGGCGCCACCGACGTCGACACCACCCGGGCCGGCTACGCGGCCTCCCCGTTCTGGGTGGACCCCGACAGCCCCGCGGCCCGGCAGGCGCGGCTCTGGCAGCGGCAGGGCCGGGAGGGGGACGCCACGCTGATCAAACGCATCGCCGACCAGCCGGTCGCGCTCTGGCCGGCCGGTGAGATCGACCCGGCCCCGATGGTCCGGGCGGCCGCCTCGGCCGCGAGCCGGGAGGGCAAGACGGCGGTCTTCGTCGCCTACAACATCCCGCACCGGGACTGCGGCCAGCACTCCGCGGGCGGGGCGGCGGACGCGAACGCCTACCGCGACTGGATCGGCAAGTTCGCCGACGCCCTCGGCGAGGCCGACGCCCTGGTCGTCCTGGAGCCCGACGCGGTCGCGCACGTCGTGGACGGCTGCACCCCCGCCCAGTACCACGCCGAACGCGAGCAGCTCCTCGGCGAGGCCATCAGACGCCTGAAGCAGCAGCCGCACACCAAGGTCTACCTGGACGCGGGCAACGCGGACTGGATCCGGGAGTCGCAGAAGCTGGTCGAGCCGCTGAAGCGGGCCGGGATCGAACAGGCCGACGGCTTCGCCCTCAACGTCTCCAACTTCCAGACCGACAAGGTCACCACCGAGTACGGCGGCCGGCTCGCCGAGGCCCTCGGCGGCAAGCACTTCGTCGTCGACACCAGCCGCAACGGCAACGGCCCGCTGCCCGGCGTCTGGTGCAACCCGCCGGGCCGGGCGCTCGGCACCCCGCCCACGACCGCCACCGGCCGGCCCGTCGTCGACGCCTACCTGTGGATCAAGCGGCCCGGCGAGTCGGACGGGACCTGCGAGGGCGGCCCGGCCGCCGGGCGCTGGTGGCCCGAGTACGCCCTGGAACTGGCGCGCAACGCCAAGGGCTGACCGGTCCGCCGCTCACTGCACGTGGACCCACTTGGCCTTGGAGGGGGTGCCCTCGGCGTCCGTCACGAACAGCATGTACCAGCCGGGCGGCACGAGGGCGGGGTCGCGCGGGACGTCGAACGTCACCGCTCCGTCCTTCCGGGTGATGTCCAGCTCGATGGAGCGCTGTTCGACGTCCGTGGTGTGCGTGACCGCGCTGGGCCGCATCAGCCGTGCCGCGGCCACGCGCTCGGGGTGGTCCGTGCGGTACGTGATGCGGTGGTCCTCGTCCAGCGTCCGCGGCCCGTCCTTCAGCGCGGGGCGCTTCGAGGCGTTCTTGTGCAGCGTGGGCGGGGTGAAGACCTCCATGCGCTGCTCGAAGTGGCCCAGCTTGGTGTTCTGCTGGTCGTCGAAGAGCGGGTCGGAGCCGAAGGTGGCGATCCGGCCGTCGGGCAGCAGCAGGGCCTCGGAGTGGTAGTTGCGGCCCACCTTCGGCGCGGCGGCCTCCCGGAAGGCGTTGGCCTTCGGGTCGTAGAACTGCGCCCGGAGGATGTTGCTGGCGCTGCGCCCGCGGTAGTCCTTCGACCCGTTGGACGTGAACACGGTGTCGTCCGGCATGATCACGCTGTTCAGGTAGCGGGTGCCCTGCGGCAGGTCGGGGCCGTCCTCGAAGGCCGGGTTGTCCTTCTTCAGGTCCACGACCGCCGTGCGCGGGGTGGACTTCTTCGACTCGCCGACGCCGCCTCCGCCGAGGATCATCACCTTCTGCTCCTGCGCCGGGGGGAGCAGCACGGAGGCCGAGGTCTCGGTCTGGTCGAGGTCGCTCAGGCCCGGCACCTTGCGGAAGGTGTTGGTCTCCAGGTCCCACAGCCCCGGCTGGCGCCCCTGGTCGGCGGGGCCGTACCCGGCGTTGGAGGCCGAGTAGAACAGCTTGCCGCCCTTGGTCAGGAACAGGGCGGGGTACGTCGGGAAGTACCGCTTGGGGCCGGGTGACCACTTCTTGGTCTCCGGGTCGTAGATCTCGTTGTCGCCCGGGTCGATCATGCCGACGTCGTCCAGGCCGGACACCGCGAGCACCCGCCCGTCGTCCAGGCCGACGAGCGTCGGGTACCAGCGGGCCTTGTCCATCGCGTCGACCGGGACGTACTTCTCGGCCTTCGGGTCGAACTCGTAGGCGGCGCGGATGCCCTGGAAGTCCTGCTTGTCGAGGGTGATCTTCTCGGACAGGCCGTAGACGTTCTCGGCGGCCCGGCCCTTGAGGCCGACGACCGCGTACTGCGCCTGGGTGCCGGTGACCGACCGCTTGCCCTTCTTGACGGCCTCCACGAAGACGCGGGCCTCGCTGGCGGTGACCTTGGTCCTCCAGGGCTGCATCACGCCGCGGCTGTTGTACGTCACCTTGAAGGTGCGCTTGGCCTTGGGGACGGTGACGTCGAACTTCGTGACGTACTCGACGCCCGACGGGGAGCGGAAACGGGTGCCCTTCTTCAGGTGCACCGCCTTGTCGGGGCTCTCGTTCTTCACCCGCATGCCGCCGCCGGCCCGGGTCACCTCGCCGTCCAGCAGCTCGTAGCGCGCGGTGCCGCCGGCCACCAGCAGGCGGCCGTCGGGCAGTTGGGCGTGCCCGGCGCAGAAGAAGTCCTCCGGGGTGGGGACCTTCTTGAAGGTGTTCTTCTCCGGGTCCCACAGGACGGTGTCGAACTGGCCCTTGTCGAACTTGCGCTGCTCGTTGCCCGACCCGGCGACGATCAGCACCTTGCCGGTGTGCAGCAGGGCGGCGTGGATGGCGTTGGTGCGGTACTCCTCGGGGATGTCGATCTGGTCCCAGGAGCCGTACTTCGCCTTGTAGCCGGGCTGGGCGATCTTGTACTCGTGGTACTGCGCGGAGGCGAAGTCCAGCGCGGCCGGGGCGTTCAGGCCCGCCAGGACCGCGATCCCGCCGATGCCCAGGACGGTCTTCTTGGTCTTCTGCGAGGGCTGGTACGCCATGGCCTAGTTGCCTCCTGTCGTGGTGCCGGTCGCCGGGGCCGCCGCCGGGGACACGGTGGCGAGGGCCGGGGCGGGCTCCTTCGTTCCGGGCACGCGTGCGGGGGTGTGGGGCGCGGTGGGGGTGGGGGTCTGCGCGGAGTCGGGGGCCTGCGGGGCCTGTGCGGAGCGCGGGTGACGCTCCCGGTGCTCCTTGAGGAGGGTCACGGCCCACACCCCGGCCGGGGCCAGAGAGATGGCCATGGCCAGGACGGCCCAGGTGCGCATCGCGGCGTGCGTGTGGTCCAGGGCCACCGAGGCGGCCAGGGACGAGGCCAGCAGGCCGGCCCAGAAGAGGTGGATGCGGAAGGTGGCCGGCCGGTCGGGGCTGGCGTCGCCGCCCTTGGGCGTGACGACGAACCGGCTGGGCCGGCGCAGCAGGGCCTCGCCCAGGGACTTGAGGTAGATCGGCGCGGACAGGGCCGACATCGCCATGCCGGCCAGGCCGCCGGAGCCCTCCGGTTCGTGCGGGGAGACGTTGTGCCGGCGGTTCCAGAGGTAGAGGCCGACCTGGAGCGCGGCGGCGTCGCTGTACAGCATCATCCACACCGAGGCGGAGACCTGGGTGCCGGAGGCGCCGAACCAGAGGAACAGGACGCAGCTGAGGATGCCGAGCAGCCAGTTGACGGCCGTCATCGGGTAGTAGACGAGCATCAGCGTGTAGGACAGCAGGCGGCCCGGGGGCATGCTGAAGGGCGCCTTCCAGTACTGCTTGATGAGCGTCTCGTAGGTGCCGCGCGACCAGCGCATCTGCTGGGTGAAGAAGTCGGTCCAGGAGGCCGGGCCCTCACCGACGGCCAGCACGTCCGGGGTGTAGACGGAGCGCCAGTGGTGGCGGGTGGCCGGGTTGCGGTGGCGGTGGATCTCGAAGCCGGTGGCCATGTCCTCGGTGATGGAGTCGTACAGACCGCCGATCTGCTTGACGACGGAGATGCGCACGACGTTGTTGGTGCCGACGAACATGGGGGCGCGGTAGCGGTTGCCGGCCCGCTGGATCAGGGCGTGGAAGAGGAACTGCTGCGACTCGGCGGCCTTGGTGACGGGGTTGTGGTAGTTGCC
Source organism: Streptomyces sp. DT190 (assembly GCF_049846985.1). Classification (NCBI taxonomy): domain Bacteria; kingdom Bacillati; phylum Actinomycetota; class Actinomycetes; order Kitasatosporales; family Streptomycetaceae; genus Streptomyces; species Streptomyces sp. DT190. The sequence goes on from NZ_JBNCNM010000028.1 coordinate 38,908, forward strand.
GTACACCTGGGGGCCGACGACGAAGGCGACGTCCGGGTCGCGGAAGTAACCCATCATCCGCTCCAGGAAGTTCGGGAGCGGGACGTGGTCGGTGTCGACGGACGCGAAGAAGTCGTAGGCGTCGCCGTGCATGGCGATCCAGGCGTTGTAGTTCCCGTGCTTGGTACGGGCCTTGTGGACGCCCTCGGAGCGGTTCCACTCGGGGACGCCGAGCCGGGTGAAGTGCCGCACGCCGAGCTCCGCGCACAGGGCCTTGGCGTCGGCGTCGTCGCCCTCGTCGAGGAGCCAGACGTCGAGCGGGCCGGTGTGGTGCATGCGGACGGCGCCCTCCAGGGTCGCGCGGACCATGGAGAGGGGTTCCTTGCCCGGGACGTAGGTGGTCAGGAAGGCGACGCGGGTGCCGGGTTCGGGGACGACCGGGACGGGGTCGCGGGCGACCATCGTGGCGTGGGCGACCGAGGCGACGTTGACGAGCATGAACAGTTCGATGAGGCCGATCGAGACCAGCATGGTCACGTCGAGTCCGACGAGCCAGCGTTCACCGCCCTCGCGCTCCACCCAGTGGGTGGGCCAGATGAGGTAGACCAGCAGGGCCCCGGTGAGCAGCGGGGCGAGGCACATCAGGAGGACGGCTCGTATTCGGCGGGGCTCACGGGCGAGGAGCGAGGCGTACTGCACCCGGTACGCCTCGCCGGACGGCTCCGTGAGCGGTCCGGCGAGTCGGCTGTGGGAGTCGTAGTCGTAGCCCTCCGGCCGCACAGCGCCCTCCAGATGGTTGAGACCTGATCGAAGCGCAATACCCCGATACCCATACGAAAATGGATCTTTGGGGCGGTGTCGAACTGGGGGCGTCCAGGCGGGTGGGTGCCCGCACCCGTCGCCCCACAGCAGGTCGGGGATGCGCCGGGTACGCGAAGACCCCGGCTCTCGGAGGAACCGGGGTCTCGTGGGCGTCGGGGCACGGCGGGGCTACTGCGCGAGATGCCGCTCCACCGTCTCCACCTTGGACGTGAGGCCGTCCGTGACGCCCGGGCGGATGTCCGCCTTCAGGACCAGGGAGACCCGCGGCGCACGCCGCTCGACCGCGGCGACCGCGCGCCGGACGACGTCCATGACCTCGTCCCACTCCCCCTCCACGGACGTGAACATCGCGTCCGTACGGTTCGGCAGCCCGGACTCCCGCACCACCCGCACGGCGTCGGCGACGTACTCCCCCACGTCCTCACCGACCCCCAGCGGGGTCACCGAGAAGGCGACGATCATGCGCTCACCACGCCCTCGTTGCGCGCCCGGGACGCGATGACCGCGTCCTCGGCCTCACGCCGCAGCTTCCGCTCCGCGAAGAACCCGCCGGCCGGCAGCACCGAGAGCACGAAGTAGAGCGCGGCCGTCTGCAGCGGCCACTTCGCCCGGTTCCACGCGTCCGCCCAGAAGATCACGTACAGGACGAACAGCGCCCCGTGCACCGCTCCCATCACCGGCACGGCGTTGAATTCGGTGGTCCGCTTCAGCACCGAGCAGACCAGCAGGAGCAGGAACGAGATCGCCTCGGGGGCCGAGACCAGGCGGAGGCGGCGGAGGGCGGTGGCGGTCTTGAGGTCCACGGGTCACCTTCGGTGGGAGGGGAAACGATTTGTGAACGCACGCACAAGCGTCCCGCCCATTGTGGCAAACCAACCCGGGGCCCCGGTCCCTAGGGGTGCGGTCAGGGTCGATCTCCACCCCCGGTACCTGTCGGCGGAGCCCGGCCTGCGGCTACCTTCCCGTATGTGGCGATGTTCCGACTTCAAGGCAGCAAGGTGCTCGCCGTCGACATGACCGGAGACGCCGTCAAGGCGAAGAACGGCTCGATGGTCGCGTACGACGGCGAGATGGCCTTCAAGAAGCTCAGCGGCGGCGGCGAGGGCATCCGCGGGATGGTGACCCGGCGGCTCACCGGTGAGCAGATGACGTTGATGGAGGTGAAGGGCCGGGGGACCTGCTGGTTCGCCGACCGTGCCTCCGAGATCAACCTGGTCGGCCTGCAGGGCGACAAGCTCTGGGTCGAGTCCAGCAACCTGCTCGCGACCGACGGCGGGCTGCGCACGGGCACGGACTTCACGGGCCTGCGCGGAGCCTCGCAGGGCAACGGGCTGTTCACGACGACCGTCGAGGGCCACGGCCAGGCGGCGATCATGTCGGACGGCCCGGCGGTGGTGCTGCGGGTCAGCGCCCAGTACCCGCTGACCGTGGACCCGGGGGCGTACGTGGCGCACCAGGGGAACCTGCGGCAGTCCTTCCAGTCGGGTGTGACGTTCCGCACGCTGCTCGGGGAGGGCGGCGGCGAGGCCTTCCAGATGCGGTTCGAGGGGGACGGCCTGGTGTACGTGCAGCCGAGCGAGCGGAACACGATCGCGGGAGACGTGTGACATGGCCTTCCGGGAGATCAACGCGAAGATGATCGAGGCGACCGTCACGCCGGGGCAACGGCTGTTCAGTCAGCGCGGCGCGATGCTCGCCTACCGGGGCGAGGTGTCCTTCACGCCCAGCACGGCGGGCGGCCAGGGCGGGATCATGTCGATGATCGGCCGCCGGGTCGCCGACGAGGACACCCCCCTGATGACGGTCGAGGGCAGCGGCACGGTCCTGTTCGGGCACGGCGGGCACCACATCCAGGTGATCCGGCTCACCGGCGACACGCTGTACGTCGAGGCCGACCGCCTGCTGGCCTTCGAGGGCACCCTGCAGCAGGGCACGATGTTCCTGGGCTCGCAGGGCGGCGTCATGGGCATGGTGCGCGGCCAGGTCAGCGGCCAGGGGCTGTTCACGACCACGCTGAAGGGCCACGGGGCCGTCGCGGTCATGGCCCACGGCGGCGTCATCGAGATCCCGATCAGCCCGCAGCGCCCGGTGCACGTGGACCCGCAGGCCTATGTCGCCCACCACGGCGAGGTCCGCAACAAGCTGTCCACGGCCCTGGGCTGGCGGGACATGGTGGGCCGCGGCTCGGGCGAGGCGTTCCAGCTGGAGCTCAGCGGCAGCGGTGCGGTGTACGTCCAGGCGTCGGAGGAGAAGCTGTGAGCACGTACGGAAGCCCCGGCGCCGGCCCCGTGGTCTTCGACCCGGCGACGCTGCCGCCCGACGACAACGTCAACCCCCACACCTTCTGCGTGGAGCTCAAGGGGAGCCAGTGGTTCCTGCAGAAGGGGAAGATGATCGCCTACTACGGCTCGATCGACTTCAACGGCGTCGGACACGGCCGTCTGGACCGCCTCGTCCGCACGTCCTTCCATTCGCCACTGCACGCGAGCGACTGGGTCGTGGCGGAGGGCTCGGGCAAGATGCTCCTCGCCGACCGGGCCTTCGACGTCAATTCGTACGACCTCCAAGACGGCAACCTGACCATTCGCTCGGGCAACTTGCTTGCTTTTCAGCCAACTCTCGCCCTGAAGCAATCAATCGTGCCGGGTTTCCTGACCCTCATCGGAACCGGAAAGTTCGTGGCGGCGTCGAACGGCCCGGTGGTCTTCATGGAACCCCCGATCCGGGTCGACCCCCAGGCCCTGGTCGGCTGGGCCGACTGCCCCTCGCCCTGCCACCACTACGACCACGGGTACATGACCGGCGTGCTGGGCGGTCTACGTGCGCTGACGGGCCTGGGCGGGGCCTCCGGCGAGGAGCACCAGTTCGAGTTCGTCGGCGCCGGCACGGTCCTGCTGCAGTCGTCCGAGACCGTGATGGCGGAGCAGGCCACGGGCGCCGTGCCGCACCAGGCGGGCGTGCCCGGAGGCGGACCTTCCGGGCACCAGGGCGGCCAGGCCGGGGTACCGCGTCTTCCCGGACAGCTGGGGGACCTCCAGCGTCGCTTCGGGCTGTGAGCGGTAGTCTGCGGAGTGTGACATCGAACGCCTGCGCACTGTTGTTCGCCAGGTGTGCGCCGTCACACGCCACCCCTCACTAGTTCGCCTTTCAACCTTTTAGGTAGACTTCATTCATGGAGACCGAGACGGCCACCCGCTGGCTGACCGATGCGGAGCAGTGCGCCTGGCGCACCCACCTGGAGGTCAACAGGCTGTTGACGTACCAGCTCGAGAAGGACCTGCAGCCGTTCGGCCTGACAATGAACGACTACGAGATCCTGGTGAATCTCTCCGAGTCCGAGGACCTGCGGATGCGGATGAGCGACCTCGCCTCCGCCACGCTCCAGTCCAAGAGCCGCCTCTCGCACCAGATCACGCGCATGGAGAACGCGAACCTGGTCCGGCGGGAGAACTGCGAGTCGGACCGCCGCGGGCTCTACGCGGTCCTCACCGAGCACGGCATGGCGACGATGCAGAAGGTCGCGCCGCACCACGTGGCGTCCGTGCGCAGGCACTTCATCGACCTGCTGTCCCCCGAGGCCCTGACGGAGCTCGACAAGGCCCTCAAGCCGATCGCGGAGCACCTGCGCGGGCAGCGCGGACGCCCGTGACCGCACTCCGCTAGACGAGCGGCAGGCGGAGTTCGAACAGGGCTCCGCCTGCGGGCCCCTGGCCCGCCGTGAGCGTGCCGCCGTGCCGTACGGCGACGTCCCGGGCGATGGCGAGCCCCAGCCCGGCTCCTCCGTCGTCCCGGCTGCGGGCGGCGTCCAGCCGGACGAACCGTTCGAAGATCCGCTCCCGGTCGGCCTCCGGCACCCCGTCCCCGTCGTCGGCCACCCCGACCACGGCCAGGTCGCCCTCCCGTCGCACGCTGACCGTCACGGCCGACCGTGCGTGCCGCTGGGCGTTGTCGAGCAGGTTGGCCAGCACCCGCCCGAGCTGCCCCTTCGACCCGGCCACCTCGACCGGTTCCGCCACCACGCTCACCCCGGACCGCCCCTCGGCCTCCTCCCGGGCGAGCCCGGCCAGGTCGACGCGCGTGTCGACGGGCCGCTCCCCCGCGTCAAGCCGGGCGAGCAGCAGCAGGTCGGCGGCGAGCCGCTGGAGCCGCACGGTGTCCTCCACGGCCCCGTCGAGGTCCAGCAGTTCGGGATGGGCGGCGGCCACCTCCAGCTGCGTGCGCAGCGAGGCGATCGGGCTGCGCAGTTCGTGCGAGGCGTCGGCGACGAACCGCCGCTGCCGCTCCACGGACGTCTCCAGGGCCGCCAGCGTCTCGTTGGTGGTGCTGGCGAGCCGCGCGATCTCGTCGTGGGTGTCGGGCTCCGGGACGCGTCGCGCGAGGTCCTCGGAGCGGGTGATCGCGGCCATCTCGCGCCGGATGCCCTCCACCGGCCGCAGGGCCCGCCGGGTGACCAGCCAGGTCACGCCCGCGACCACGCCCAGCAGCAGCGGGAACCCGATCAGCATCACCGTCAGCGCGGTGCGCACGGCCCCGTGCTCGGCGGCCAGCGGCGCGCCGGCGTAGACCGTGAGAGTGCCGCGGTCGTGGGTTTCGACCTCCACCGCCGCGTACCGGTAGTCCTCCGTGTCCCCGTCGACCGTCGCGGACCCGTTGCTGAAGACGCTCTCCGAGGAGATCTCCCCGGGTTCGAGGGCCGCGCCCTCCTCGCCGGAGTCGTCCTCGTCGTCGCCGCCCGGCACCGGAGAAGGCTGCGCCTTCACGCGGGCGCTGTCCGTGCCGCTGATCCGCTCCAGGTCCTCGCTGACCGCGACCAGCCGCCCGTCCTCGTCGAGGACCTGCACCGGCCCGGTGTCCCCGTCCAGCCCCGACAGCTTGGCGTACGGCGTCCCGGCCGCGAGCTCGGAGGCCACGGCCCGCGCGGAACGCTCCGCCTGGGTGCCGGCCTCGCCCATCAGGTTGGACCGCAGCGACAGCAGCACGGCCGTGCCCGCGGCGACCAGGGCGACCGCGACCACCAGCGTGGCACCGAGGGTGGCCCGCGCCCGGACGGATCCGAACAGCCGCCTCACGGCGAGGTCTCCAGCCGGTACCCGGCCCCGCGCACGGTCCGGATCAGCCCCGCCCGCAGCTTGCGCCGCAGGGTGCTGACGTACACCTCGACGATGTTCGGATCGCCCTCGTACGCGAAGTCCCAGACGTGCTCCAGGATCTCGGACTTGGACACCACCTCGCCGGCCCGCAGCACGAGCTGCTCCAGCACGGAGAACTCCTTGGCGGTCAGGGCGATCTCGTCCTGGCCGAGGAAGACCCGGCGCGCGGCCGTGTCCACCTTCAGATCCCCGTGCACGTGCACCGGCGAGGCGCCCGCGCCCTGCCCGCGCCGCCGCAGCAGGGCCTTGATCCGGGCGACCAGCACCACGTACGAGAACGGCTTGGTCAGATAGTCGTCCGCGCCCGTGTCGAGCCCCTCGGCCTCGTCGTACTCGCCGTCCTTGGCCGTCAGCATCAGGATCGGCACCTCGTGCCCGGAGGCGCGCAGGGCGGCGCAGACCCGGTAGCCGTTGAGCCCCGGCAGCATGATGTCGAGGATGACCAGGTCGTACGTCCCCTCCGAGGCCTGGTGCAGCCCCTCCCGCCCGTCGTGGACGACGTCCACGGCGTACCCCTCGGCCGTCAGGCCCCTGGCGAGCGACAGGGCCAGCCGCTTCTCGTCCTCCACGATCAACAGGCGCATGCGTCAAGAGTGGCAAAAGGAAGCTGAAGATCCCTTCAGGGGCCTTCAGCTTCCTCTCAGCCTCGGTCGGCCAGAGTCGAAGACATCGAAAACGAAACGACTCGGGAGGAATCCGCATGAAGCGCAACATCGTGATCGCCGCTGTGACCGCCGCCGCTCTGATCGGAGGCGGTACGGCCACGGCCCTCGCGACCACGGGAGACGACGAGGGCTCGGCGCGGCAGGCGGCCAACACCCGGCTGACGGGCGACGACGCCCGGGACGGCGCGGACGACCGCGACGACGACGCGCGTGCCTCCACCGCCGAGGTCACGGCGCCCGAGGCGATCGCCTCCGCGCTGAAGCACACGTCGGGTACGGCCGTCTCCGCCGAGCTGGACGACGAGGACGACGGCGGCAAGGTGGTCTGGAAGGTCGACGTCCTGTCCGGCGACGACGCCTGGCACAGCGTGAGCGTCGACCCCTCGAACGGCAAGGTGCTCGGTTCGCACACGGACGACGAGGACGACACGGCGCAGGTGCGGGCGGCGCTGAAGGGTTCCTCGGTGACGGCCGAGGAGGCCGCCCGGGCCCTGGCCGGCAAGGGCGTGGTGACCTCAGTCGACCTGGACGAGGACGGCAAGGCCACGTCCTGGGAGGCCGAGACCCGCAAGTCCGGCGGCGCCGAGCAGGACTGGAAGGTCGACCTGACGTCGGGCAAGGTCACGGCGGACCGTACCGATGCCCAGGACGACGACCAGGACTGACATCTCACTGCCAGATTTCAACCGCCCCGGCGTCCGTGCTGACGCCGGGGCGATGCGCAACCCGGCGCAGCGGGGTGCCGCCGCGCCCACCCTCCCCCAAGCTCTCGGCTTCGCTCGAGCAGGGGGGACCCCCATCGCCCCTGGCGACACGCATGCCCGCGGCTAGGCGGACCCGCACCCGCCGTACTACGCAAGGGGCCGTGTCGGGGGGTGTCCGCCCGCAGCGGTTGGCGCGTCAACGAACAGTCAGTCGGCACGCAAGTCGATCGCGCCGTTCCGAGGACGGACACCCCCCGGCGCGGCCCCGACCCACGCACGACAACGGGCGAAACCACCCACCGCGGCCCGGCCGCCTCCCGGCAGGCTCAGCCCTCCGTCAGGCCCGTCACCAGTTCGTCCGCCGCCCGGTAGGGATCCAGCTCCCCCGCCACGATCCGCTCCGCGAGCGCCCCCAGCCGCCGGTCCCCGTGCAGGTCGCCGATCCGCTCCCGCAGGGCCGTCACCGCGATCGTCTCGACCTCGCGCGCGGCCCGGGCCATCCGCCGCTCCGCGAGGACTCCCCGCTCCTCCATCCAGGCCCGGTGCTTCTCCAGCGCCTCGACGACCTCGTCCACGCCCTCACCCCGCGCGGCGACGGTCTTCACGATCGGGGGACGCCAGTCACCCGGCCCCCGCGACTCCCCGAGCCCCAGCATGTGGTTGAGCTCGCGGGCCGTCGCGTCGGCCCCGTCCCGGTCCGCCTTGTTGACGACGTACACGTCGCCGATCTCCAGGATCCCGGCCTTGGCCGCCTGGATCCCGTCCCCCATCCCCGGCGCCAGCAGCACCACGGACGTGTCCGCCTGCGAGGCGATCTCCACCTCCGACTGCCCGACCCCCACCGTCTCGACGAGGATCACGTCGCAGCCGGCCGCGTCCAGCACCCGGATCGCCTGCGGGGCGGCCCACGCCAGCCCGCCCAGATGCCCTCGCGTCGCCATCGAGCGGATGTACACGCCCGGGTCGGACGCGTGGTCCGACATCCGCACCCGGTCCCCGAGCAGCGCGCCGCCGGAGAACGGGGAGGACGGGTCGACGGCGAGCACGCCGACCCGCCTGCCCTGCTTGCGGTAGGCGGAGACCAGCGCCGAGGTCGACGTCGACTTGCCGACCCCGGGCGACCCGGTCAGCCCCACCACGTACGCCCCGCCGGTCAGCGGCGCCAGCGCCGCCATGACCTCACGCAGCTGCGGGGACGCCCCCTCCACCAGGGAGATCAGCCGGGCGACGGCCCGCGGCCGCCCCTCCCTGGCCTGGGCCACCAGCGTGGAGACGTCCTGCATCACAGCTCCGTTCTCGAGAGGGGGTTCGGAAAGCCGTCAGGCCTTCGGGACCCGGACGATCAGCGCGTCACCCTGACCACCGCCACCGCACAGCGCGGCCGCGCCGACGCCACCGCCCCGCCGCTTCAGCTCCAGCGCCAGATGCAGCACGAGCCGCGCGCCGGACATCCCGATCGGGTGACCCAGGGCAATGGCACCACCGTTGACATTCACCTTTTCGGTGGACACGCCGAGGTCCTTCATGGACTGCACGGCCACGGCCGCGAACGCCTCGTTGATCTCGATGAGGTCGAGGTCCTCGACGCCCAGCCCTTCCTTCTTCAGCGCGTGCTGGATCGCGTTGGACGGCTGCGACTGCAGCGAGTTGTCCGGCCCGGCCACGTTCCCGTGCGCCCCGATCTCGGCGATCCACTCCAGGCCGAGCTCCTGCGCCTTGGCCTTGCTCATCACGACCACGGCGGCGGCGCCGTCGGAGATCTGCGAGGCGGAACCGGCCGTGATCGTGCCGTCCTTGGAGAAGGCCGGGCGCAGCTTGCCGAGGGACTCCGCGGTCGTGTCGCCGCGGATGCCCTCGTCCTTGCTGAACAGCACCGGGTCGCCCTTGCGCTGCGGGATCTCGACGGGCGTGATCTCGGCCTCGAACAGGCCGTTCTTCTGCGCGGCGGCGGCCCGCTGGTGCGACAGCGCGGCGATCTCGTCCTGCTCGGCCCGGCCGATGCCCAGGCGCGTGTTGTGCTTCTCCGTCGACTCGCCCATGGCGACGCCCTCGAAGGAGTCGGTCAGGCCGTCGTAGGCCATGGCGTCCAGCATCTGGACGGCGCCGTACTTGAAGCCCTCGCGGGACTTGGGCAGCAGGTGCGGGGCGTTGGTCATGGACTCCTGGCCGCCGGCGACGATCACGTCGAACTCGCCCGCGCGGATCAGCTGGTCGGCGAGGGCGATGGCGTCGAGGCCCGAGAGGCACACCTTGTTGATGGTCAGCGCCGGCACGTTCATGGGGATGCCCGCCTTGACCGCGGCCTGGCGCGCCGGGATCTGCCCCGCCCCGGCCTGGAGCACCTGGCCCATGATCACGTACTGCACCTGGTCGCCGCCGATCCCCGCACGGTCGAGGGCGGCCTTGATCGCGAAGCCGCCGAGGTCGGCTCCGGAGAAGGACTTCAGGGAGCCCAGCAGCCGTCCCATGGGCGTACGCGCGCCCGAGACGATGACCGAGCTGGTCGTTGCAGAAGACATGAGCTGCGATCCCCTTACCGGCTGCACAGCCGAGGAGTGAACGAGGGTTTACTTCGAATGTACTGAGTGGCACTCCGTGCCGTCATCGGGCCGTCGGTGTGATCGCGCGCACGTTGCGTAACCACCTCGGGGGCGCTGCACTGAGACCATGCTGACGCGAATCGACCACATCGGAATCGCCTGTTTCGACCTCGACAAGACCGTCGAGTTCTACCGTGCCACCTACGGCTTCGAGGTGTTCCACTCCGAGGTCAACGAGGAGCAGGGCGTGCGCGAGGCCATGCTCAAGATCAACGAGACGTCCGACGGCGGCGCCACCTACCTGCAGCTCCTGGAGCCGACCCGGGAGGACTCCACCGTCGCGAAGTGGCTGGCGAAGAACGGGGAGGGCGTCCACCACATCGCTTTCGGTACGGCGGATGTGGACACGGACTCCGCGGACATCCGCGACAAGGGCGTACGCGTGCTGTACGAAGAGCCCCGACGCGGTTCCATGGGGTCACGGATCACCTTCCTGCACCCCAAGGACTGCCATGGCGTACTGACAGAACTGGTCACTTCGGCGCCCGTTGAGTCACCTGAGCACTGACCCTCGTACATAGGGGCCGGTAGGGTTGGGTGCGGTCGCCGCTCAACCAGGGTGACCGCGGTCCCGCCGTGCGACGGCAGGACCACCGGGGTCCGGGTTTCGGGGGACGAGCGCCGGGGCAGCAGCCTCTGCTCCGCCGATGATCTGACACCATTCCCCGGGGGCCCCGTTCGGCGGATGGACGGAGCTCGTTCGGAAAGAGTTGCGACCAGGGGACGGATGGGACCGCGCAGTGCGGGGCTACGAGAGCCAGGAGCGAGAGCCGGCGGCTGACGTCGACCACCTCTCTCGGTTCGAAGCCGAGATGAAGCGGCTGAAGACCGAACGGGAAAAGGCGATCCAGCACGCCGAGGACCTCGGCTACCAGGTCGAGGTGCTGCGCGCCAAGCTGCACGAGGCGCGGCGCACCATCATGTCCCGGCCCTCCTTCGACGGCGGCGACATTGGCTGGCAGGCCGAGCAGTTGCTGCGCAACGCGCAGATGCAGGCCGACCAGATCCGCGCGGACGCCGACCGCGAGCTGAGCGAGGCCCGGGCCCAGACCCAGCGGATCCTCCAGGAGCACGCCGAGCAGGCGGCCCGGCTCCAGGCCGAGCTGCACCAGGAGGCGGTGACCCGCCGCCAGCAGCTGGACCAGGAGCTGGCCGAGCGCCGCCAGACGGTCGAGTCCCACGTCAACGAGAACGTGGCGTGGGCCGAGCAGCTGCGCGCCCGCACCGAGCAGCAGGCCCGCCGGCTGCTGGAGGAGTCCCGCGCCGAGGCCGAGCAGGCCCTGGCCACCGCCCGCGCGGAGGCCGAGCGGCTGGCGACCGAGGCCCGGCAGCGGCTGACGAACGCGGCCGAGGAGGCCCGGGCGGAGGCCGAGCAGATCCTGCGGCGTGCCCGCACGGACGCCGAGCGGCTCCTGAACGCCGCCTCCACGCAGGCCCAGGAGGCCACCGACCACGCCGAGCAACTGCGCACGTCCACCGTCTCGGAGTCCGAGTCGGCGCGCCGCCGCGCCCAGGAGCTCAGCAAGGCCGCCGAGCAGCGGATGGCCGAGGCCGAGGAGGCGCTGCGCAAGGCGCAGGCCGAGTCGGAGAAGCTGGTCGCCGAGGCCAAGGAGGCCGCCGCCAAGGCCCTGGCGAGCGCCGAGGCCGCCAACGAGACGCGTACGCGCACGGCCAAGGAGCAGGTCGCCCGGCTGGTCGAGGAGGCCACGAAGGAGGCCGAGAGCACCAAGTCCGAGGCGGAGCAGCTCGTCGCGGACGCCCGTGCCGAGGCCGAGAAGATCGTCGCCGAGGCCGCCGAGAAGGCCCGCACGCTCACCGCCGAGGAGACCGCGACCCAGCTGTCCAAGGCCGCCCGCACGGCCGAGGAGGTCCTCAACAAGGCGTCGGAGGACGCCAAGAAGACCACCAAGGCCGCCGCCGAGGAGGCCGAGCGGATCCGCAAGGAGGCCGAGGCCGAGGCGGACCGGCTGCGCGCCGAGGCGCACGACATCGCCGAGCAGCTCAAGGGCGCGGCGAAGGACGACACCAAGGAGTACCGCGCCAAGACGGTCGAGCTGCAGGAGGAGGCCCGCCGGCTGCGCGGCGAGGCCGAGCAACTGCGGGCGGACGCCGTCGAGGAGGGCGAGAAGATCCGCGCCGAGGCCCGCAAGGAGGCCGTGGCGCAGATCGAGGAGGCGGCGAAGTCCGCCGAGGAGCTGCTCGCCAAGGCCAAGGCGGACGCGGACGAGCTGCGCACGACGGCCCAGACGGACAGCGAGAAGGTCCGCACGGAGGCCATCGAGCGGGCGACCACGCTGCGCCGGCAGGCCGAGGAGACGCTCCAGCGCACCCGGCAGGAGGCCGAGCGGCACCGCGAGGAGGTCGTCGAGCAGGCCGAGGCCCTCAGGGCGGACGCCGAGCGCGCGGCGCGCGAGCTGCACGAGGAGACCGAGCGGGCCGTAGAGGCCCGGCGGGCGGAGGCCGCCGAGGAGCTGCGGCGCCTCCAGGCGGAGGCGGAGGAGCGGCTGACGGCGGCCGAGCAGGCGCTGACGGACGCCCGTGAGGAGGCCGCGCGGATCCGCCGCGAGGCCGCCGAGGAGAACGAGCGGCTGCGCGCCGAGGCCGCCGAGCGGATCCGTACGCTCCAGCAGCAGGCCGAGGCCGAGGCCGAGCGGCTGCGCGACGAGGCCGCCTCGGACGCGTCCGCGGCACGTGCCGAGGGCGAGGCCGTCGCCGTCCGGCTGCGCACGGAGGCCGCGAGCGAGGCCGAGCGGCTGAAGTCGGAGGCGCAGGAGAGCGCCGACCGGATGCGCGCGGAGGCGCAGGCCGCCGCCGAGCGGCTCGCCGCGGAGGCGTCCGAGACGCTGGCCGCCGCGCAGGAGGAGGCCAACCGCCGGCGCCGTGAGGCCGAGGAACTCCTCGGCAGCGCCCGGCAGGAGGCCGACCAGGAGCGCGAGCGGGCCCGCGAGCAGAGCGAGGAGCTGCTGGCCTCGGCGCGCAAGCGCGTCGAGGAGGCGCAGACCGAGGCCGTCCGGCTGGTCGAGGAGGCCGACCGGCGCGCCACCGAGATGGTGTCGGCGGCCGAGCAGCACGCCCAGCAGGTCCGGGACTCCGTCGCGGGGCTGCACGAGCAGGCGCAGGACGAGATCGCCGGGCTGCGCTCCGCCGCCGAGCACGCGGCGGACCGTACGCGGCGCGAGGCCCAGGAGGAGGCGGACCGGGTCCGCTCCGACGCCTACGCCGAACGGGAGCGGGCGAGCGAGGACGCCGGCCGGCTGCGGCGCGAGGCCCACGAGGAGTCCGAGGCCGCCAAGGCGCTCGCCGAGCGGACGATGTCCGAGGCGATCACGGAGGCCGAGCGGATCCGTACGGAGGTCGCCGAGCACGCCCAGCGGGTACGCACGGAGGCGTCGGACACGATCGCCGAGGCCGAGCAGAGCGCCTCGCGCACCCGGGCGGACGCCCGCGAGGACGCCAACCGCATCCGGTCGGACGCGGCGGCGCAGGCGGACGCCCTCATCACCGAGGCGCGCAACGAGGCGGAGCGGCTCACCACCGAGACGGTCCAGGAGACCGACCGGCTGCGCATGGAGACGGTCACCGAGGCCGAGCGGGTGCGCACGGAGGCCCTCTCCGAGGCCGAGCGCGTACGGTCCGAGGCCGCCGCGGAGGCCGAGCGGCTGCGCGCCGAGTCGGTCGCCAAGGCCGACCAGCTGGTCGGGGAGGCCACCGGCGAGGCGGAGCGGCTGCGCGCCGAGGCCGCCGAGACGGTCGGTTCTGCGCAGCAGCACGCCGAGCGGGTCCGCTCCGAGGCCGAGCGCGTCAAGACCGACGCGGCGGCGGAGGCGGAGCGGCTCGTCGCCACCGCGCGCGAGGAGGCCGACCGCACCCTGGACGAGGCCCGCAAGGACGCCAACAAGCGGCGTTCCGAGGCGGCCGAGCAGGTCGACAAGCTCATCACGGAGACCACGGCCGAGGCGGACAAGCTGCTCACCGAGGCGCAGCAGCAGGCGCACAAGACCACCGCGGAGGCCGAGGCGCAGGCCGACACGATGGTGGGCGCGGCCCGCACGGAGGCCGACCGGATCGTCTCCGAGGCGACGGTCGAGGGCAACTCGCTGGTGGAGAAGGCCCGTACGGACGCCGACGAGCTGCTGGTCGGCGCGCGCCGGGACGCCACGCAGATAAGGGAGCGCGCCGAGGAGCTGCGCGACCGCATCACCTCGGAGATCGAGGAGCTGCACGAGCGGGCCCGCCGGGAGTCGGCCGAGGCGATGAAGACGGCGGGCGACCGCTGCGACGCGCTGGTGAAGGCGGCCGAGGAGCAGCTCGCGAAGGCGCAGGCCAAGGCCAAGGAGATCGTCTCGGAGGCCAACTCCGAGGCGGGCAAGGTCCGCATCGCCGCGGTGAAGAAGGCCGAGGGGCTGCTCAAGGAGGCCGAGCAGAAGAAGAACACGCTCGTCCGGGAGGCCGAGGAGCTGAAGGCCGAGGCGATCCGCGAGGCCAAGCGCACGGTCGAGGAGGGCAAGCGCGAGCTGGAGGTCCTGGTCCGGCGCCGCGAGGACATCAACGCCGAGATCTCCCGTGTCCAGGACGTCCTGGAGGCGTTGGAGTCCTTCGAGGCGCCGTCCGCGGGCAAGGACAACGGAGTCAAGGCGGGAGCGACGGTCGGCGCACCCCGATCGGGTGGCAAGAGCTCGGAAAGCTAGCGAAAACCGGACGAACCCGGTGCGCGCTGAAGGGCCTTGACCAAGACTTTGGCAAGCCGTCCGGCGGTCAGCCACCCAAAAGGGGTGTCATTTTCCAGATCAAACGCGCATCCGCTCGATGACACACCGTTTCGGCCCCTAGGATTCCATCTATCACCTCACCGGTCTCATTCGACAGGAACCCCATGAGCGACACTTCCCCCTACGGCTTCGAGCTTGTGCGGCGTGGGTACGACCGCGCTCAGGTGGACGAACGTATCTCCAAGCTCGTCTCCGACCGTGACAGCGCTCTCGCCCGCATCACCGCTCTGGAAAAGCGCATCGAAGAGCTCCACCTCGAGACGCAGAACGCCCAGGCCCAGATCACCGACGCCGAGCCGTCGTACGCGGGTCTCGGCGCGCGCGTGGAGAAGATCCTCCGCCTCGCCGAGGAAGAGGCGAAGGACCTGCGCGAGGAGGCCCGGCGCGCGGCGGAACAGCACCGCGAGCTCGCCGAGTCGGCGGCGCAGCAGGTGCGCAACGACGCCGAGTCGTACTCCGCGGAGCGCAAGGCTAAGGCCGAGGACGAGGGCCTGCGGATCGTCGAGAAGGCCAAGAGTGACGCCGCCCAGCTGCGCTCCGAGGCGCAGAAGGACGCGCAGTCCAAGCGTGAGGAGGCGGACGCCCTCTTCGAGGAGACCCGCGCCAAGGCCGCGCAGGCCGCCGCCGACTTCGAGACGAACCTCGCCAAGCGCCGCGAGCAGTCCGAGCGCGACCTGGCCTCCCGTCAGGCCAAGGCCGAGAAGCGCCTCGCCGAGATCGAGCACCGCGCGGAGCAGCTGCGCCTGGAGGCGGAGAAGCTGCGCACGGACGCCGAGCGCCGCGCCCGCCAGACGGTGGAGACCGCCCAGCGCCAGGCCGAGGACATCGTGGCCGACGCCAACGCCAAGGCCGACCGCATCCGTTCGGAATCCGAGCGCGAGCTGGCCGCCCTCACCAACCGCCGCGACAGCATCAACGCCCAGCTGACGAACGTCCGCGAGATGCTCGCGACGCTCACGGGCGCCGCGGTGGCCGCCGCCGGCACGCCGGCCGAGGACGAGCCCATCTCCCGTGGGGTCCCGGCCCAGCAGTCCCGGTAACGACCCGGCATACGGAGTCTGAACCTCCGCAAAGCCCTCTGCCGCTCGGGTGGCAGAGGGCTTTGTCCCGTTCTAGCGTGGCGGGCATGATTGAGCTGGAGGGGCTGACCAAGCGGTACGGCGAGAAGGTGGCGGTCAACAACCTGTCGTTCACGGTGAGACCGGGCATCGTCACCGGGTTCCTCGGTCCGAACGGCGCGGGCAAGTCCACGACCATGCGGATGATCCTGGGTCTCGACCACCCGACCGCCGGCGACGTCCGCATCGACGGCAAGCGCTACCACCAGCTCAAGGACCCGCTGACGTACATCGGCGCGCTGCTGGAGGCCAAGGCCTGGCACGGCGGCCGCAGCGCCTACAACCACCTGCTGTGTCTCGCGCAGAGCAACGGCATCCCGCGCGGCCGGGTCGGCGAGGTGCTGGAGACGGTCGGGCTGACGGCGGTGGCGAAGAAGAAGACCAAGGGCTTCTCGATGGGCATGGGGCAGCGGCTCGGCATCGCGGCCGCGCTGCTCGGCGACCCGCGGATCCTGATGTTCGACGAGCCGGTCAACGGTCTCGACCCCGAGGGCATCCACTGGATCCGCACCCTGATGAAGTCGCTGGCCGCGCAGGGCCGGACCGTGTTCGTCTCCTCCCACCTGATGAGCGAGATGGCCCTGACGGCCGAGCACCTGGTCGTGATCGGGCAGGGGCGGCTGCTGGCGGACACCTCCATGGCCGACTTCATCGCGCGCAACTCGCGCTCGTACGTCCGGGTGCGCAGCCCGCAGCGGGAGCGGCTGCTGGATGTGCTGCACCAGGCGGGGGTGGCCGTCGTGGAGAGCGCAGAGGGCGTGCTGGAGGTGGACGGCGACAAGGCCGAGCACGTCGGTGAGCTGGCGGCGCGGCACGGGATCACGCTGCACGAGCTGAGCCCGCAACAGGCCTCGCTGGAGGAGGCGTTCATGCGGCTGACGGCGGAGTCGGTGGAGTACCACGCCCGCACCGGGACGAGCGCCGGGCCGCCACCACCACCGCAGCAGCAGTGGGGCGACGGCTGGAAGAAGGGCTGAGCATGGCGGTGACCCAGGTCGTACGGTCGGAGTGGACCAAGATCCGGTCGGTGGCGTCCACGGTGTGGACCCTGTCGCTGGTGGTGGTCGTGACGGTCGCGCTCGGCATGCTGATCTCGGCCCTGTCGAAGAACGAGTTCGACTCGATGAACGCCCAGGACCGGGCCGAGTTCGACCCGACGTTCATCAGCTTCGCCGGGATGAGCCTCGGCCAGCTCGCGATGATCGTGTTCGGGGTGCTGGTCGTCTCGAACGAGTACAGCACCGGCATGATCCGCACCTCGCTGGCGGCGGTGCCGCAGCGCGGCTCCTTCCTGTTCAGCAAGATCGCCGTGGCCACCGCGCTCGCCCTGCTGGTCGGTCTCGTCACCAGCTTCGCCGCCTTCTTCCTGGGGCAGGCGATGCTGGGCGACCACCGGGCGGAGATCGGCGACCCCGGAGTGCTGCGGGCGGTGCTCGGCGGCGGCCTCTACATGACGCTGATCGCGATGTTCTCCATGGGCGTCGCCGCGATGCTGCGCTCGCCGATGCTGTCGCTGGGCATCCTGATGCCGTTCTTCTTCCTCATCTCCAACATCCTGGGGAACGTCGACGCGACGAAGAAGGTCGGCCGGTTCCTGCCCGACCAGGCCGGCAGCAGGATCATGCAGGTGGTCCCGCCCCTCGACGACGACACGCCCTACGGGCCGTGGGGCGGCCTGGGGATCATGGGGCTGTGGGTGCTCGCGGCGCTGATCGGCGGGTACGTGCTGCTGAAGAAGCGCGACGCCTAGCGGGACGGGCCGGGCCCCACCTTTTACCTCCTCTTGGGCGGAACCGTCAGCGCCTCGATATCCTCCTAACCCTTACGGGGGCGTGTGCCCCGCTGTCCTGAACCTTGCGATGGGTGCGGAGCATGATCGAAGCAGTCGGCCTGACGAAGCGCTACGGCGACAAGACCGCTGTGTACAACCTTTCCTTCCAGGTACGGCCCGGCGCCGTCACGGGCTTCCTCGGGCCGAACGGTTCGGGCAAGTCGACGACGATGCGGATGATCCTCGGGCTCGACAACCCGACGGCCGGGCAGGTGACGATCGGCGGCTATCCGTACCGCAGGCTGCCCAACGCCGCCCGCCAGGTCGGCGCCCTGCTGGACGCCAAGGCCGTGCACGGCGGCCGCTCCGCCCGCAACCACCTGCTGTCCCTGGCCCAGCTGTCGGGCATCCCGGCCCGGCGGGTGGACGAGGTGCTCGGCGTGGTCGGTCTGCAGGACGTGGCCAAGCGGCGGTCCAAGGGCTTCTCCCTGGGCATGGGGCAGCGGCTCGGCATCGCGGCGGCCCTGCTCGGTGACCCGCAGGTGCTGCTCTTCGACGAGCCGGTCAACGGCCTCGACCCCGAGGGCATCCTCTGGGTGCGCAACCTGATGAAGGCGCTCGCCGCGGAGGGCCGCACGGTCTTCGTCTCCTCCCACCTGATGAGCGAGATGGCGCTGACCGCCGACCACCTCATCGTGATCGGGCGCGGGCAGCTGCTCGCCGACATGAGCGTGACGGACTTCATCTCGGCGAACTCCGCGGACTTCGCGCGGGTGCGGACCCCGGACACCGAGCCGCAGCAGCGGGAGAAGCTGTCGTCGGCCCTCACCGAGGCGGGCGGGCACGTGCTGCCCGAGCAGGACGGCGCGCTGCGCGTCACGGGACTGCCGCTGCCCCGCATCAGCGACATCGCGCACAGCGCCGACGTCCGGCTGTGGGAGCTGTCGCCGCACCAGGCCTCGCTGGAGGAGGCCTACATGCGGATGACGCAGGGCGCGGTCGACTACCGCTCGACCGCCGACCAGAAGGAGGGCCTGCAGCAGCCGCTGCCGCCCGGCGTGCAGCCGCCGATGCCGGTGCCGGGGCAGGGCCAGCCGGGCTGGTACGCCCCGCCGCCGCCCCAGCAGGGCGGGCAGCCGTTCTCGATGCCGCCGCAGGGCGTCCCGGCCCAGTCCCCGGCGGGCCCGTACGGACCCGCCCAGGGCGCCTCCGGACCGGGCACCCCCAACCCGTACGCCCAGCCCGCGCCCCAGGCGCCCCAGGCCGCCCCGCAGGCGCCCCAGAGCCCTCCGCAGCCCGCGGCCCCGGACCGGCCGGCCCAGGCCCCGGCGGCCCAGGCCCCGGCACCTGAGCCGGCCGCCGCGCCCGCGCCGCCCGCCGCCGCGCCGTCCGCGCCCGCCGCCGCCCCGACGACCCCCGACCTGACCAAGCCCGAGGACGCCCGATGAGCAGCCCCCAGTCCCAGATGCCGCAGGCCGCGCCCGCCTGGCAGGCGGCGCCCGGCACCTCGTTCCCGGCCGGCTACACCTCGCCGATCCCCGTCGTGCGCACGCACCTCGGGCAGGCGGTCGCGTCCGAGTGGACGAAGATCAGGTCGGTGCGCTCCACCATGTGGACGCTCGGCGTGTTCGTCCTGCTCGTCATCGGCATCGGCACGCTGACCGGTGTGGTGGTGGCCGAATCCGACCCGGCCCTGGGCGGTGAGAGCCCCCTCGGCCTGGGCTTCTTCGGGCTGCTGCTGGGCAGCATGTGCATCATCACGCTGGGCGTGCTGACCACGGCCTCGGAGTACGGCACCGGCATGATCCGCACCACGATGGTCA
Source organism: Streptomyces sp. DT190 (assembly GCF_049846985.1). NCBI lineage: Bacteria > Bacillati > Actinomycetota > Actinomycetes > Kitasatosporales > Streptomycetaceae > Streptomyces > Streptomyces sp. DT190. Next base: position 58,309 of record NZ_JBNCNM010000028.1, read on the forward strand.
CCTGCCCGAGCCGGGGCCGGGTGCTGGCGGCGAAGGCCGTGGTGTTCTTCCTGGTCGCGTTCGTCGTGACGCTGGTGTCCGCGTCCCTGGTCGCCTTCCTGCACGTGGCGATGCTGGAGGGCGACGGCGCCCGGTCCCCCTCCGGCGGGGAGTGGCTGAGGGGCACGGTCGGCGTCGCCGCCTACGTGGCGCTGCTGGGCCTGCTCTCGCTCGCCGTCGGCTCGATCATCCGGCACTCGGCGGGCGCCATCACCCTGATGATCGGCGCCGTCCTGGCCCCTCTGGTGATCGCGCTGTTCATGTTCTCGGAGTCGCTGCAGGACGTCCGTGACGCGCTGTTCGAGTACTCGATCCCGAACCAGCTCAGCGTCTTCTATTCCAATTCCCTGAGCCCGTCCGGGCCGTCCGGCTGGGACCCGCTGTGGATCATGCTGGGCGCCACGGCCGTCGCCTTCGCCGCCGCCTTCGCGCTGCTGGAGAAGCGGGACGTCTGAGCCCGGTCAGAATCTCGGCGCGTTACGGGACCGCTGCACCCCAGGGGTGCGGCGGTCCCGCGCGTTCCAGCAGGCCCTGTGCCAGTGCCGCCGGTCGTCGACGCCGGTGTGCTCGGCCCAGGCCACCACGTGCGGCACCCCGTCGGGGATCAGCTGGTCGCAGCCGGGGCAGCGGTAGGACTTGCCCTGCGCGCTCGCGCCGGCCACGTGCCGCACGCTCCAGCTCTCGCCCCGCCAGTGCTCCGAGGACTGCCAGCCGCCGTAGCGGCCGCGGTCGTCCTCGGAAGTCCGGCCGGACGATCCGGCGCCCTTGGGTCGGTTGCGACGCGGGGACACGGGACACCTCTCGGGGCTATACAGGAAGCGGGCCGTGTCCAGCCTACGCGGCGCCCGGAGGGGTACGTGTACGGCACCAATCGCCACAAGTCCCTGCCGGGCGGGGCGGGCTCTCCGCCGGGCCCGCCCGCGGTGTCTCTCCCCCGAGGCCCCGCGCACGGCGGCCCATTCTGCAGACAATCCGCAAATTACCCCGGCCGGCCGTGTCCTCGGCACGTGTCAGACGGTTATGCCCTGTGGGGGAGCTCCGTGTCGGAGCCAAGGAAGCAGGAAAGCAATGCGCGTTGGAAGTTTCGTGTTGGCAGCCCAGTTCCCCGGTCAGGGCGAGGGAGAGGCGCTGCACCGCGCGGTCCGCTCGGCCGAGGTCGCCGAGGAGGCCGGGCTCGACACGGTCTGGCTGGCCGAGCACCACTTCGTGCCGTACGGCACGTGCCCGTCCGCCGTCACCCTGGCCGCCTTTCTGCTGGGCCGCACCCGCCGCATCCGGGTCGGTACGGCGGTCAGCGTGCTGCCCACCGTCCACCCCGTGGCCCTCGGTGAACAGGCGGCGCTGCTGCACCACACGAGCGGCGGCCGTTTCACGCTCGGCGTCGGACGCGGCGGCCCGTGGGTCGACCTGGAGGTGTTCGGCGCGGGCCTGGAAGCCTACGAGAAGGGGTTCCCGGAGTCCCTGGACGTCCTTCGGCGGTGGCTGCGCGAGCCGTCCGTGGCGGCCGACGGGGAGCGCTTCCGCTTCCGTGAGGTCCCGGTGGTGCCCCGGCCCTCGGAGGCGCTCACGGAGGTCGCGGGGCCCGAGCTCGTCGTCGCCTGCACGTCCCCGGCGAGCGTGCGGCTGGCGGCGGAGCGCGGCCTGTCGATGCTCCTCGGGATGCACGTGGGCGACGAGGAGAAGGCGGAGATGGTCGCCCTGTGGCGGCAGCACGCCCGGGCCTGCGGGCGGCCGGCGGAGGAGATCCACCGCGCGTCCCATGTGTCGGCCGGCGTCTGCCAGATCGCGGACCGGCGGGAAGACGCGGCGGAGACACTGCTGAAGGCGATGCCGGGCTGGCTGAAGCAGGGCCTCCAGGCCCATGTCACGGTCGACGGGCGCACACGCCGGATGCGCGACCCGCTGGCGTACACCGAACTGCTCTGCGGGCTGCACCCGGTGGGCACGCCGCGGCTGTGCGCCGACCGGCTGGCGGCGACCAGCGAGCGGACCGGCATCTCCCGCTTCGCGCTGCTCGTCGAGGGCTCAGGAGACCTGGCGGCGACCGAGGAGAACGTGCGGCGGCTGGGGGCCGAGGTGCTCCCCCAACTCACCTGAGAGCATGGCTCCCTGGGGCTTGCCGCTCCGGTACAGAACTGCACCTCCCGCGTACGGAGCGACAAGCCGGCGGCGCCGCGTCAGCAGTCCCGGAACTCGGGCGACTGGTTCAGCACCTGACTGCGCACCGAGGTGAAGCGGGTCAGCTTCTCGTCGACAGAGGAGTCAAGCGGGAACACGGCCACCCGGTGGCAGTTCTGGAAGGCCAGGCGTACACCGAAGTGCCGTTGCAGCGCGCCGCGTATCGCGTCACTCGCAAGCGCACGCAGCAGCTGACCGCGTGCCTGCTCGTCCGGCGGAGGCGTCTGGTTGTCGGCGAACGCACCGCCGTCCACCTTCAGCTGGGCCACCAGGGAGCTGATCATCTCCCACGCATAGGGCAGGGAGGTCCGGACGCAGTCGACGAATTCCGCTTCGTCGACCTCGCCTCGCTCGGCCTGTTCGAGTAGGGCCGGTGAGACGTCGAGCGACATGAGTTCTCCTCTCGCACCCCCAAGGAGCAGGGGTTGCCTGACAGATGAGGGAGAGCGCGATACCGGACACGCTGCGTACACGCACCGCGACCTCCCGTTCATACGGTAAGCAACGGCCGGGGGCGGCACCAGGAAAATGCGCAGATGAGACACTCCCAGTGAGCACTCCCTGCTCACAATCGGCCATTACCGAACACGCGTTTTCCAGGGCGAATCGCGTGGACCGGCGCCCGTCGAGTAGCGTTGCCGACCATGCGTCTCGTCATTGCCCGCTGCTCCGTGGACTACGCCGGGCGGCTCACCGCCCACCTTCCCTCGGCCCCGCGCCTGATCCTGGTGAAGGCGGACGGCAGCGTCTCGATCCACGCCGACGACCGGGCCTACAAGCCCCTGAACTGGATGTCGCCGCCGTGCACCCTGAAGGAGGGCACCGGCGAGGATGAGGGTGTCTGGACCGTCATCAACAAGGCGGGCGAGAAGCTCATCATCACGATGGAGGAAGTCCTCCACGACTCCTCGCACGAACTGGGCGTCGATCCCGGCCTGATCAAGGACGGCGTGGAAGCGCACCTGCAGGAACTGCTCGCCGACCGCATCGAGACACTCGGCGAGGGCTACACGCTCATCCGCCGCGAGTACCCGACGGCCCTCGGCCCGGTGGACATCCTGTGCCGGGACGCCGACGGCAGGACCGTCGCGGTGGAGATCAAGCGGCGCGGTGAGATCGACGGCGTGGAGCAGCTGACGCGCTACCTGGAGCTGCTCAACCGCGATCCCCATCTCGCCCCGGTCCGCGGCATCTTCGCGGCCCAGGAGATCAAGCCCCAGGCCCGCGTCCTCGCGACCGACCGGGGCATCGGCTGCCAGGTCCTCGACTACGACGCCCTGCGCGGCATCGAGGACGACAAGCTGCGCCTGTTCTGACACGCGCGCGCACGACGAAGAGGGCCGGGTCCGCGGAACGGACCCGGCCCTGCCGTGTGAAGGGGCGTCAGATCACCGAGGGCGAACCGCCCGGCACGCCCGAGCCGCTCTCCGGCGCGCTCGCCGTGGTGCTGGCGGGCGCGCTGGAGGCCGGTCCGCTCGCCGAGTCCGACGTGGACGGCGAGGACGGCGGGTCGGAGGTCGGCGGCTCCGAGGTGGGCGGCTCGGAGGTCGGCGGCTCCGACGTGGGCGGCTTGGACGTCGTCGGCGGCTTGGACGTGGTGGGCGGCTTCGAGGTCGCCGGCGGCTTGGACGTGGACGGGGGCTTGGAGGACGACGGCGGCGTCGACGCCGACGCCGAGTCGCTCGGGTCCGCCGAGCCGCTCGGGGAGGCGGTCGGCGTCGGGTCGTCCGACGTGCCCAGCGTGCCGTCCGGGCCCGGGTCGGTGGGACGGCCGGCCGCCGCGCCGGGCTCTCCCTCGCCCTCGTTGGCCGCCGGGTCGGCGCCCAGGCTGCCGTCGCCCACGCCCTGGCTGGCCGAGGGGTTGACGCCGACCTGGTCGGACGGCGTGTTCGGCTCGTTGTCGGAGGTGGCGCCGAGCGTCACCACCGTGCCGAGCACGGCGACGAGCAGGGCGCCCGCGCCGGCGGCCACCAGGTTGCGCCGGGCTAGCCCCTTGAGCCCGCCCCGGGCCTTGCGCGAGGGCGCGGGTGAGCTGCGGTGGGTGACCAGGGCCGGGGTGGTGGGCGGCTGCAGCGTCGGGAAGGCCGCCGGGACACCGCCGGCCGGGGAGGCGGACTCCTCGTAGCGGGCGTCGGGGACCTCCTCCGCCGCGGTCGGGCCGAGCCCGATGGGCGTGCCCGAGCGGTCGGCGACCAGGGCGAGCGCGCGCCGGCCCGCGACGGTGCCGCGCTTGTCGGAGAGGGCGCCGCGCAGCCCGATGGAGGTTTCCAGTTCGCTGCGGGCCCGGTCCAGCATGCCGCCGCACAGGGCGAGGATGCCGAGCTCGTGGTGGAAGTAGGCCTGTTCGGCGACGTCACCGGCGAGCCGGGCGGCCTCGGCGCCGGCCCGCAGGGTCCGCTCCCAGGCACTCCAGTGCAGTCCGGCCGCGAACGCGGGGGCGGCGGTGCGGGCCAGGTGCACGGCCGCGCTCTCCTCGCCCTCGGCCGGCGGGGTGGTGAGCGGCCCGAGCACGGTGAGGGCGGCGAGGAGCGCGTCGGCCTCGGCGCACACCCGCTCGGGGGTGACCGAGGGGTGTCCGGCCCACCAGGAGTAGTGCTGAGCGGCGCTGCGGGCGCCGGCCTCGGCCTCGTCGGCGTATCCGGCGGCCTCCAGCTGCGCGGGGACGCCCGCGGCGAGCCGGTAGCGGGAGCCGACCGCGGAGACCAGGCCGCAGGCGGCCAGTTCGCCGAGTGCGGCGTCCGCGTGGGTGTCACCGACCAGGGCGGGCAGATGCGCCTGGTGCGGGATCTCCCCGTCTAGGGCGACGGCGAAGCGCAGGGTGGCCCGCGCGGAGGCGCTCAGCCGGGAGGCGAGCAGCGGTGCGGGTGCCGCGGCCTCGCCGAGCGCGGGCAGCGGCACGTCGTCGCCGAGGTCGTAGGCGTCGGCGGCATCGGCCGGGGGCGCGTCCTCGAAGACGCCGAACTCGTCGACGGCTCCGGCGCCGGCGCGCAGCCGGTCGCGCTGCCGCAGCAGGGCGCCGGCCTGGACGAAGCGCAGCGGCAGGCCCTCGGACTCGAACCAGAGGTCGCCCGCCCAGGTGGACTCCTCCTCGGTGAGGGGCCGGCCGACGGCGTGCTCCAGCAGGTCGAGTCCGTCCGCGCGCTCCAGGCCGCCGAGGACGACCTCCTCGATCCCGGCGTCGGCGGACGGGGCGGGCACGTCCGGGGTGGCACCGAACAGGAAGGCGCACTCGGGGGTGGCGTCCAGCAGCTCGTCGAGCGCGGCGCCGCCGAACTGGAGGTCGTCGAGGACCACGACGGCGCCGATCTCACCGAGGTGGGTGAGCAGCTCGTCCCGGTCCGGGCGGTGCAGGGGGGCGCTGTACACGGCGTGGAACAGGTCGTACAGCAGGTCGCCCGAGGTGCGGCCGAAGCCGTTGAGGCGGACCACCCCGTCGGGGGCGAGGTCCGCGCAGTCCTCGGCGACCAGGTCGAGCAGCCGGGTGCGGCCGGAGCCGCCCGGGCCGGTGAGGCGGACGGAGCGGCCGCGGGCGAGCAGGCGCACCAGTTGCTCGCGTTCGTCCTGCCGGGCGAGCAGCGGCAGCGCGGGCTGCGCGGGGCCGGGCGGGACGGGCGGCCGGGACGCGCGCTCGGCCTCGGCGCGTTCGGCCGGGGTGAGCTTCACGGGCCGGGCGGGCCGTTCGGCGGGCGGGCAGGCTTCTATCTCGCTGCCGTCGACGGGGTTGACGGTCAGCAGGAAGTCGCCGGAGACGAGCTGCACCGTGCGGGCGAGCGCCGGCGCGTGCTGGCCGAAGTCGGGTGTGAGGGATTCCCGGGGCGGGCGCTGGCGCGGCCCCTGGCCGTCGCCTTCGTGGCCGTACTCCTCGGGTCCCCGGGTGTTCGGGTCCATAGGTCAAGCCCCCCAAAAGCGGGTGTGTGCTGTGAAAGCCCCTCCCGGCCTTGCTGCACACCGCGCTGTCGCTTCTGGTCCGGGCCCGCTGGAAGGGTGACAAGTCAGCGGGCAGCCGAACCCTAAACCTTCGCACAGTATCTACGACAGTCCGGGGTACCGCGCCGTCCGTAACGTCACGGTCTCGTGAGGATTGTGCGCGTCGCACGGTTCGACGACGTCCGTCCGGGTCTCCCCGGTCGCCCGGTTCACACCCGTACAGGGGGTCACACGCGGGGCAGTGTCTCCACCCCGATGCCCCCCTCGATCGCCAGGATGCGGTGCAGGCGGGTGGCCACCAGCAGGCGCTGCATCTGTGGCGGTACACCCCGCAGCACCAGGCGCCGGCCGCAGCGGCCGGCCCGCCGGTGGGCGCCCATGATCACGCCCAGGCCGGTGGCGTCCCAGGAGTCCAGTTCGGACAGGTCGAGCACGAGGTCGCCGACTCCGTCGTCGACGGCCGAGTGCAGGACCGTACGGGCGTCCGCCGCGCTCCGGACGTCGAGGCGGCCCCCGACGACCAGCTCGGCGTGGTCGCCCCTGATGTGCATATGCGCTCCCCGTGCGTGCGAATCGTGCTCCGCGTTCTGGTTTTGGGTGATGCAACCTCTGACTGTGTGGAGGAGTCAGAGGTTGCTTCTTGTAAGCGAACCGATACCGAATTCACCCGGGGGTGTGATGCCCTCGGGGCATGTGCGGTTTCAGTGCTTGTAGAAGCCCTGCCCGCTCTTGCGTCCGATGTCACCGGCGTCAACCATCCGGCGCATCGACTCGGGGGCCGCGAACTTCTCGTCCTGGGACTCGGTGTAGATGTTGCTCGTGGCGTGCAGCAGGATGTCGACACCGGTCAGGTCCGCCGTCGCCAGCGGGCCCATGGCGTGGCCGAAGCCCAGCTTGCAGGCGAGGTCGATGTCCTCGGCGCTCGCCACTCCCGACTCGTGCAGTTTCGCGGCCTCGACGACGAGGGCGCAGATGAGACGGGTGGTCACGAAGCCGGCCACGTCGCGGTTGACGACGATGCAGGTCTTGCCGACCGACTCGGCGAACTCCCGGGCCGTGGCGAGGGTTTCGTCGCTGGTCTTGTAGCCGCGGACGAGTTCGCACAGCTGCATCATCGGCACCGGCGAGAAGAAGTGCGTGCCGACGACCCGCTCGGGACGTTCCGTCGCGGCCGCGATCTTGGTGATCGGGATGGCGGAGGTGTTGGAGGCGAGGATCGCCTCGTCCTTCACGAGCTTGTCGAGCGCGCGGAAGATCTCGTGCTTGACTTCCAGCTTCTCGAACACGGCCTCGACGACCACGTCCGCGTCGGCCGCGGCGTCCAGGTCGGTGGTCGCGGTGATGCGGGCGAGGGCGGCGTCGGCGTCGTGCGCCTCCATCCTGCCCTTGGCCACGAACTTGTCGTACGACGCCTTGATGCCGTCGGTGCCCCGCTTCAGCGCCTCGTCGGTGACGTCGCGCAGGACGACGTCCCAGCCCGCCTGTGCGGAGACCTGGGCGATGCCGGATCCCATGAGGCCGGCTCCGATGACGGCGAGCTTCCGTGCCACTGTGCGACTCCCCTGACGCGCTGCTTATGTCTGCCTCTCGGGCGGACACTAGCGCTCGTGAGGGCCCGTGTGACCAGTAAGTAATGCGCGTCACGTCTCACATGACGGACATCACACCGGCAGGGGTCATTCCGCGCCACGGACGGCGTAGTTGAGCACCTGCCCGCTCAACAGGCCCTCGATCTCGTCGAGGAGCCCGAGCGTCTCACGGGACACTTCGTCCGGGTTGCGCCCCTTGGTCATCTCACGGCCGATCGCGACGAAGACGGTGCCGTGGACCCAGCAGATCTGACCGGCGATCAGCCCCGGCAGCGGGTCGCCGGCGCCCGCGCCGGTCTCCTCGCGGAGGGTCGCCTCCAGGTTCTCCTGGACCTCCTGCTGGATGCGCCACAGCCGGGAGCGCAGCGGCGGCGCCTCGTCGATGCAGCGCATGAAGCGGTCGTACCCCTCGATGAGTCCGACGCGGGGCGAGACGGCCTCGATCTCGGCCCGCAGTTCGCGCAGCACCGCCCGGGCGGCCGACTCCCCGGTGTCCCGGCCGCGCACCCAGCGGGAGAGCCGGTCGACGACCCCCTCGGAGCGGTCGAAGAAGAGGTCCTCCTTGGCCGGGAAGTAGTTGTAGACGGTGTTCACGGAGACGTCGGCCGCCTCCGCGACGTCCGCCATCGTCACGGACATGAACCCGCGCTCCAGGAACAGACCCGTCGCGATGTCGGAGATGCGCTGCCTGGTCTCGCGCTTCTTCCGCTCTCTGAGCCCCTCAGCCATGTCCGAATCCTAACTTCCCTGGAGGCTGCCAAAACTTGGTGGCGTTGCAAAATTTAAGTGACTCTGTTTTTCTGTCGGCATGGCAATCATCAGTACGGCCGGCCTGGCCCGTACCTTCCGGACCCGGCAGGGCCCCGTCCAGGCCGTGCGCGGCATCGACCTGACCGTCCGCGAGGGCGAGATCCTCGGCTTCCTCGGACCCAACGGCGCCGGCAAGACGACGACCCTGCGGATGCTGACGACCCTGCTGGAACCGACCGGCGGCGCCGCCACCGTCGCGGGCCACGACCTGGCGAGCGACCCGGCCGGAGTGCGCCGGGCCTGCGGGTACGTGGCCCAGTCCGGCGGGGTCGACCCACAGATCAGCGTGCGGGAGGAACTGGTCACCCAGGGGCGGCTGTACCGGCTGCCCCGGGCGCGGGCCACCGCCCGTGCCCGGGAGCTGGCCCACGACCTGGGCCTGGCCGAGCTGCTCGACCGCAAGTGCGGCGCGCTCTCCGGCGGGCAGCGGCGCCGGCTGGACATCGCGATGGCGCTCACCCACAGCCCGAAGGTGCTCTTTCTCGACGAGCCGACGACCGGACTCGACCCGGGCAGCCGCGCCGGCCTGTGGGACCTGGTGCGGCGGCTGCGCGACGAGCACGGCACGACCGTCTTCCTGACCACCCACTACCTCGACGAGGCCGACGCCCTCTCCGACCGCCTGGTGATCGTCGACCGGGGTGTGGTCGTCGCCGAGGGCACCCCGAGCGCGCTGAAGCTGCGGTACGGCGGCTCGCTCGACGCCTCGCTCCAGGACACGTTCCTCGCCGTCACCGGCCGCAGCGCCACGCCGGCCGACTCCGCCCCCGCGGCCGTCTAGGAGGCCCCGATGCTGATCCACGACACGGCCCTCGTCTACGGCCGCTACCTCCGCCAGTCCCTGCGCTCGCGCTTCGCGCTGCTCTTCGGCGTGCTGATGCCGCTGCTGTACCTGCTGTTCTTCGGCCCCCTGCTGACCGGTCTGCCGCTCGGCGAGCGCGGCAGTTCCTGGCAGATCCTCGTCCCCGGGCTGCTGCTCCAACTCGGACTGTTCGGGGCGTCCTTCGCGGGCTTCACGATCATCCTGGAGAAGGGGCAGGGGGTGGTCGAGCGGATGCGGGTCACCCCGGTGAGCCGGCTGGCCCTGCTGCTCGGACGGGTGCTGCGGGAGGCCACCGTCTTCGTCTTCCAGGCGGTGCTGCTGGTGCTGGCGGCGGTGGCGATGGGCCTGCGGGCGCCGCTCGCCGGCGTGCTCATCGGCTTCGGATTCGTCGCGCTGCTCACCGTGTCGCTGTCCGCGCTGTCGTACGCGCTGGCGATGAAGCTGAGCACCCCGCAGGGGTTCGGCCCGGCGGTCAACGCGCTCACCGTGCCGTCGATGCTCCTGTCCGGCCTGATGCTGCCGATGTCCCTGGGCCCGGCGTGGCTGGACGTCCTGTCCCACCTCATGCCGTTCCGCTATCTGGTGGACGCGGTGCGGGACGCCTACGTCGGCAGTTACGCGACGGCCGACATGCTCCGGGGCGTCCTGGTGGCCCTCGGCCTGACGGCGCTGTCCGTGACAGTGGGCACACGCGTGTTCCGATCCGCCGGAGCGTAACTACGCTGGCCGCATGGTCAATCTGACGCGCATCTACACCAGGACCGGCGACCAGGGCACGACCGCCCTCGGCGACATGAGCCGGGTCGCCAAGACGGACCTGCGGATCTCGGCGTACGCCGACGCCAACGAGGCGAACGCCGTGATCGGCACGGCCATCGCGCTGGGCGGCCTGGACGAGGAGGTCGTCAAGGTCCTCACCCGCGTGCAGAACGACCTGTTCGACGTGGGTGCGGACCTGTCGACGCCGGTGGTGGAGAACCCGGAGTTCCCGCCGCTGCGGGTCGAGCAGTTCTACATCGACCGGCTGGAGGCCGACTGCGACCGTTTCAACGAACGGCTGGACAAGCTCCGCTCCTTCATCCTGCCGGGCGGCACGGCGGGCGCGGCCCTGCTGCACCAGGCCTGCACGGTGGTCCGCCGGGCGGAACGCTCGACCTGGGCGGCCCTGGAGACCCACGCCGAGACGATGAACCCCCTCACGGCGACCTACCTCAACCGCCTCTCCGACCTCCTGTTCATCCTGGCGAGGACGGCGAACAAGGACACCGGGGACGTGCTGTGGGTCCCCGGCGGCGAACGCTGACGCGCCCCTGGAAGGGGCGCGGGGCGGTTCACAGGGTGCGGCCTCAGCGGCGCACCTTCCGGTCCTCCTCCACGGGCGCCCGGACCTCCCCCGCGGGAGCCTTCCGCGGCCAGATCAGGTAACTCAGCGCGATCAGCCCGTGGATCCCGGCCGCACGCCAGGCCACCTGGCGCCAGCTCTCCAGGGAGGTGACGCGGCCCGGGTCGTCCACGTACCAGATGGCCAGCTGGAGGAGCCCGGTCGCGACCGCGGCGCCCAGCAGCGTGCCCAGCCACACCCGGCCCTCGTGGCGGGCCCGGCCCATGCCGTACTGCGGCGGCTTCCTCGGCGGCGGGGCGCCGCCGAGACGGTGGGCCGCGTGCCCGTCGAGCCACTGCACGGTGCGGTGGCCGTGGCCGACGGTGTAGCCGATGTACAGCGCGGCCAGCCCGTGCGTCCAGTTGGGTTCCGCGCCGTTCTTCAGGTCCAGCGCGGTGGCGACCAGCAGGACGACCTCCAGCAGTGGCTCGCACAGCAGCAGCGCCAGCCCCGTGCGCGGCATGCGCAGCAGATAGCGGCAGGCCAGTCCGGCGGCCAGCAGCACCCAGAAGCCGATCTCACAGGCGGCGATCAAGGCGACGATCACGGTTCGCTCCTCTCGGTCACCCCTCCAGGCTCCCGGGCGGAGCGGCCGGAATCGTCGTCGCGACTGACGAACCCCCGGTACATCGAAAGATGCAGTCCAGGACCCTCCGCGGGGATCAGGCGCGGGGCGGGGCGGCCGTGTTGGATGGTGCCATGGCCGCACGACTCCCCCGCCCCCGCCGCTTCGACGTCCACGTCGCGCTGGGCGGCCTGCTGGGCGGGCTGCTCCTGTGGGGCGTCGGCCTGGCCACCCGGCCGGACACCGAGCCGTACGTGCTGCTGCCCGGGCGCTGGCCCCTGCTGCTGCCGCTGGTCGTCATGGCGGGCTGCGAGCTGCTGCGCCGCAGCGCCCCCCGCGCCGCCCTGCTGATCGGCACGCCCACCCTGGTGCTGGACCTCGTCACCCAGGGCAACCTGGTCACCATCCTGATGTACACCGACCTGATGTACGCCGCCGTCCTGTACGGGCCGCCCGCCTCGGCCCACCGGATCCCGCGGATCACCGGGTTGCTCACGGTGGCCGGGACCGTGGTGCCGTTCGCGGTCTGGCGCGAGCCCGAGGCCCTGCTGATCGGCGTGCTCACGGGCCTGCTCACCTTCGGGCCCGCCGCCACCGGCCTGATCGTGCGCACCCACCGCGACGCCGCCGAGGCGGCCCGGCTGCGCGCCGAGCAGACCGCGCTGCTCGCCGAGATGGACCGCACCCAGGCCGTCACCGCCGAGCGGGCCCGGATGGCCCGCGAACTGCACGACATGGTCGCCAACCACCTCTCCGCGATCGCCATCCACTCCACGGCCGCGCTCTCCCTGGACGACCCCGGGACCTCCAGGGAGGCGCTGGTCGTCATCCGCGAGAACAGCGTCGAGGGCCTGGCGGAGATGCGGCGTCTCATCGGGATCCTGCGCGACTCCAGCGGCGACACCGAGCCGGTCGCCGCCCCCACCCTCGACGGGCTCGGCGCCCTGGTGGACAACGCCCGCACCAACGGCCTCGACGTCACCCTCGACGCCGCCCAGGGCACGGTCCCGGCGCCCGTGGAACTCGCCGCCTACCGCATCGTCCAGGAGTCCCTCACCAACGCGCTCAAGCACGCCGGCGCCGGCCGGGTCACCGTGTCCCTGGCCCGGTGCGACGGCGCCCTGACCGTCGAGGTGACCAGCCCCTACGGCGACCGCGACGGCCCCACGGCCCCCGGCTCGGGCGCCGGCCTGGTCGGCATGCGCGAACGCGCCGCGCTGCTGGACGGCACCTTCGAGGCCGGCCCCGAGGACGCGCCGGACGGCAGGATCTGGGCCGTGCGCGCCACCCTCCCCGTCAGCGACTCCGCCGAAGGAGACCCCGCATGATCCGCGTCCTGGTCGCCGAGGACCAGTCGGCCGTCCGCGCAGGCCTGGTCCTCATCCTGCGCAGCGCGCCCGACATCGAGGTGGTCGGCGAGGCGGCGGACGGCGAGCAGGCGGTGGCGCTCGCCCGCGAGTTGCGGCCCGACCTGGTGCTGATGGACGTTCAGATGCCGCGGCTCGACGGGGTGTCGGCCACCCGGCAGGTCGTCGCGGAACGGCTCGCGGACGTGCTGGTGCTGACCACCTTCGACCTCGACGCATACGTCTTCGGGGCGCTGCGCGCCGGCGCGTCCGGGTTCCTGCTGAAGAACACCGAGGCGAGGGACCTGCTGGAGGCGGTGCGGACGGTCGCGCGCGGGGAGGGGCTGATCGCCCCGGCGGTCACCCGGCGGCTGATCGCGGAGTTCGCCGCGAAGCCCGCGCGGGAGCCGACGGCCGACCCGGCGGTGCTGGACCGGCTGACCCGCCGGGAACGCGAGGTGCTGTCCTGTCTGGGCGAGGGTCTGTCCAACGCGGGCATCGCCGAGCGGCTCGACATGGCGGAGGCGACGGTGAAGACCCACGTCAGCCGCCTGCTGGCCAAGCTGGAGCTGCGCAGCCGGGTGCAAGCGGCGGTGCTCGCGCAGGAGTTGGGGATCTAGATCCGCCCGGTTCCGGCCGGGTCAGGGTGGTCCAGACCTATTGACCGGTGGTCCAGACCTTTCTATTCTCACCGCACCATGTGTGGCGTGAGGCTCAGTCACGCCCCCCACAACTCCATCAAGGGAGGCGCAGCATGCGCTTCAGACACAGAGCCGCGGCAGGGTTCGCGACCCTGTTGCTCCCCTTCGCCGGCCTCGTCGGCCTGGCGAGCCCGGCCCAGGCAGCGACGTCCGCCACCGCGACCTACGCCAAGACCCAGGACTGGGGCTCCGGCTTCGAGGGCAAGTGGACGGTGAAGAACACCGGCACCACCACCCTCAGCTCCTGGACCGTCGAGTGGGACTTCCCCTCCGGCACGTCCGTCACCTCCTCCTGGGACGCCGACGTCACCTCCTCGGGCACCCACTGGACCGCGAAGAACAAGTCCTGGAACGGCACCCTCGCCCCCGGGGCGTCCGTCACCTTCGGCTTCAACGGCTCCGGCTCCGGCTCCCCCGCCAACTGCAAGCTCAACGGCGGCAGTTGCGACGGCGGCACCACCGAGCCCGGCGACAGCGCGCCGAGCGCCCCCGGCACCCCGACCGCCTCGGGCATCACCGACACCTCGGTGAAGCTGAGCTGGTCCGCCGCCACCGACGACAAGGGCGTCAAGAACTACGACGTCCTGCGCGACGGCGCCAAGGTCGCCACCGTGACGAGCACCTCGTACACGGACACCGGCCTGACCAAGGGCACGGACTACTCGTACTCCGTGCAGGCGCGGGACACCGCCGACCAGACCGGCCCGGTCAGCGGCTCCGTCCGCGTCCGCACCACCGGCGGCACCACCGAGCCGCCCACCGGCGACAAGGTCAAGCTCGGCTACTTCACCGAGTGGGGCGTCTACGGCCGCAACTACCACGTCAAGAACCTCGTGACGTCGGGCACCGCGTCGAAGATCACCCACATCAACTACGCGTTCGGCAACGTCAAGAACGGTCAGTGCACCGTCGACGACACCTACGCCGCCTACGACAAGGCCTACACCGCCGACCAGTCCGTCAGCGGCACCGCCGACACCTGGGACCAGCCGCTGCGCGGCAACTTCAACCAGCTGCGTCAGCTGAAGGCCAAGTACCCGCACATCAAGGTGCTGTACTCCTTCGGCGGCTGGACCTACTCCGGCGGCTTCGGCCAGGCCGCGCAGAACGCGGCCGCGTTCGCCAAGTCCTGCAAGGCCGTCGTGGAGGACCCGCGCTGGGCCGACGTCTTCGACGGCATCGACATCGACTGGGAGTACCCGAACGCCTGCGGCCTGACCTGTGACACGTCCGGTCCGGCGGCCTTCAAGACGCTCTCCCAGGCGCTGCGCACCGAGTTCGGCCCGAACTACCTGGTCACCGCGGCCATCACCGCCGACGGCTCCTCCGGCGGCAAGATCGACGCGGCCGACTACGGCGGCGCCGCCCAGTACCTCGACTGGTACAACGTGATGACCTACGACTACTTCGGCGCCTTCGACAAGGACGGCCCGACCGCCCCGCACTCCCCGCTCACCTCGTACCCGGGCATCCCGCAGGACGGTTTCAACTCGGCCGACGCCATCGCCAAGCTCAAGGCCAAGGGCGTCCCCGCCAAGAAGCTGCTCCTCGGCATCGGCTTCTACGGCCGCGGCTGGACCGGCGTCACCCAGTCCGCCCCCGGCGGCGCGGCGACCGGCGCGGCTCCCGGCACCTACGAGGCCGGCATCGAGGACTACAAGATCCTGAAGAACTCCTGCCCGGCCACCGGCACCATCGCCGGCACGGCGTACGCCCACTGCGGCAGCAACTGGTGGTCCTACGACACCCCGGCGACCATCGCGGGCAAGATGAGCTGGGCCAAGAACCAGGGCCTGGGCGGCGCGTTCTTCTGGGAGTTCAGCGGTGACACCGCGAACGGAGAACTCGCGACCGCGATCGACAGCGGCCTGAAGTAGGCCGGATCACAGAGAAGTTCGAAGGGTCTTAGACCCTAGGCCACATTGACGCGCTGACCGGGCGGGGCTGCCTCAAGCCACGCGAGGAAACCGGTCAGCGCGTCTTCGCTCATCGCGAGTTCCAGGCGCGTGCCCCGGTGCAGACAGGCCAGGATCACATGGTCGGACAGGAGCGCCAGCTCCTCCTCGCCCTCCGGGACCCGGCGGCCGGCCACCTCGATCGCGGACCGCTCCAGGACGCGGCGCGGGCGCGGCGAGTACGAGAAGACACGGAACCACTCGACACGGTCGCCGTTGTACCGGGCCACCCCGTACGCCCAGCCCTTGCCGCTGGTGTCGCTCTCCTCGGGGACGTCCCAGCGCAGGCTGGCGTCGAAGGTGCCGCCCGAACGCTGGATGAGCCGGCGGCGCAGCCCGAAGACGAACAGGCCCACCACCACGAGGGCCACCACGATTCCGCACACAGTCAGAGCGAGGACCATCGACACCGACCTCCTCGTCTCCTAGGTAACGGAACGTAAAAAACACCCACATCCGCCTCAGCCGCGGCCGGGTCCGGATCTCTCCGGTACCCAGCCGCGGCTGAGTGACGTCTTCACACGGCGGGCGGCGTCAGCGCGCCGCCGTCGCAGCCCGCAGACGGACGTCCGCGCGACGCTGGGCGTCCGCGTCGTCCTCCGCCTTCGCGCGCTCCAGCTCCCGCTCCGCGCGCTGGACGTCGATCTCGTCCGACAGCTCGGCGACTTCCGCCAGCAGCGAGAGCTTGTCGTCGGCGAACGAGATGAATCCGCCGTGCACCGCGGCGACGACCGTCCCGCCGTCGCTCGTGCGGATGGTCACCGGGCCCGACTCCAGCACACCGAGCAGCGGCTGGTGACCGGGCATGACGCCGATGTCGCCGGACGTGGTGCGCGCGACGACCAGGGTGGCCTGGCCGGACCAGACCTCACGGTCGGCCGCGACCAGCGCGACGTGCAGCTCAGCAGCCAAGGGTGGCTCCTCGGGTCACCACCCGGCGGGAGTGCCGGGTGTTGGTTACAAGTCTAAGGGGCGTGACGAAGGGGGCGGGACGTTCCCCGCCCCCTCCGGCTGTGAGCACGAGGCTCACATCGAGCACGAGGCTCAGGAGACGCCGAGCTCCTTGGCGTTCTTCTTCAGGTCCTCGAGACCACCGCACATGAAGAACGCCTGCTCCGGGAAGTGGTCGTACTCGCCGTCGCAGATCGCGTTGAACGCGGCGATCGACTCGTCCAGCGGCACGTCCGAACCGTCCACGCCGGTGAACTGCTTGGCGGCGTGGGTGTTCTGGGACAGGAAGCGCTCCACGCGACGGGCACGGTGGACGACGAGCTTGTCCTCCTCGCCGAGCTCGTCGATACCGAGGATCGCGATGATGTCCTGCAGGTCCTTGTACTTCTGCAGGATGTTCTTCACGCGCATCGCGGCGTTGTAGTGGTCCGCCGAGATGTACCGCGGGTCGAGGATGCGGGACGTCGAGTCCAGCGGGTCCACGGCCGGGTAGATGCCCTTCTCGGAGATCGGACGGGAGAGCACCGTCGTCGCGTCGAGGTGGGCGAAGGTGGTGGCCGGGGCCGGGTCGGTCAGGTCGTCCGCGGGGACGTAGATCGCCTGCATCGAGGTGATCGAGTGACCACGGGTCGAGGTGATGCGCTCCTGGAGGATGCCCATCTCGTCGGCCAGGTTCGGCTGGTAGCCCACCGCGGAGGGCATACGGCCGAGCAGGGTCGACACCTCGGAACCGGCCTGGGTGAAGCGGAAGATGTTGTCGATGAAGAACAGCACGTCCTGCTTCTGGACGTCACGGAAGTACTCCGCCATCGTCAGGCCGGCCAGGGCCACGCGCAGACGGGTGCCCGGGGGCTCGTCCATCTGGCCGAAGACCAGGGCGGTCTTGTCCAGAACGCCGGACTCCTCCATCTCCGCGATGAGGTCGTTGCCCTCACGGGTGCGCTCGCCGACGCCCGCGAAGACGGAGACGCCCTCGTGGAGGTTGGCGACACGCATGATCATTTCCTGGATCAGCACGGTCTTGCCGACACCGGCGCCACCGAACAGACCGATCTTGCCGCCCTTGACGTACGGGGTGAGCAGGTCGACGACCTTCAGGCCCGTCTCGAACATCTCGGTCTTCGACTCGAGCTGGTCGAACGCGGGGGCCTTGCGGTGGATGGACCAGCGCTCGCCGTCGTGCACCTCGTCGCTGTTCAGCACCTCACCGAGGGTGTTGAACACCTTGCCCTTGGTGAAGTCGCCGACCGGGACGGTGATGCCCGCGCCGGTGTCGGTCACCGGGGCCTGGCGGACCAGGCCGTCGGTGGGCTGCATGGAGATGGCGCGGACCAGGCCGTCACCCAGGTGCTGGGCGACCTCGAGGGTCAGCGTCTTCTTCTCGCCCGCCAGCGCCGGGTCGGCGACCTCGACGTGCAGGGCGTTGTAGATCTCCGGCATCGCGTCGACGGGGAACTCCACGTCGACGACCGGGCCGATGACCCGCGCGACGCGGCCAGTGGCCACGCCAGCAGGAGCGGTCGGCTCAACAGTGGTGGTCATTTGTCAGTCACTCCCCGCGGTCGCGTCGGCCAGGGCACTGGCGCCACCGACGATCTCGCTGATTTCCTGGGTGATTTCGGCCTGGCGGGCCTGGTTGGCAAGCCGGGTGAGCGTCTCGATGAGCTCGCCGGCGTTGTCGGTGGCCGACTTCATCGCGCGCCGCGTGGCGGCGTGCTTGGAGGCGGCCGACTGGAGCAGCGCGTTGTAGATGCGGCTCTCCACGTAACGCGGCAGCAGGGCGTCCAGGACGTCCTCCGCCGAGGGCTCGAAGTCGAACAGCGGGAGGATCTCGCCCTTGGCGGGCTTCGCCTCCTCCGCGACCTCGTCGAGGCTGAGCGGCAGCAGCCGCGCCTCGATCGCCGTCTGCGTCATCATCGACACGAACTCGGTGTAGACGATGTGGAGCTCGTCCACGCCGCCCTCGGCCGTCTCCGTCTCGATGGCCTCGATCAGCGGTGCCGCGACCTTCTTGGCGTCCGCGTACGACGGGTCGTCGGTGAAGCCCGTGAACGTCTCCGCGATCTTGCGCTCGCGGAAGTTGTAGTGGGCGACACCACGGCGGCCGACGATGTAGCTGACGACCTCCTTGCCCTCGGCCTCCAGCTTCGCCGTGAGCCGCTCCGCCGCCTTGATGGCGTTGGAGTTGAAGGCGCCGGCCAGACCGCGGTCGCTCGTGAGGAGCAGGACCGCGGCACGGGTCGGGTTCTCCGGCTCCGTCGTCAGCGGGTGCTTGGTGTTGCTACCCGTGGCGACCGCCGTGACCGCCCGGGTGAGCTCGGTCGCGTACGGGGAGGAGGCCGCCACCTTGCGCTGCGCCTTGACGACGCGCGAGGCGGCGATCATCTCCATCGCCTTGGTGATCTTCTTGGTCGCGGTGACGGATCGGATGCGACGCTTGTAGACCCGGAGCTGGGCTCCCATGAGTCAGGTCCCTTCCGTCGTCACTTGCCGGCAGCCGGGGCGTCCTCGCCGAGCAGCTTGCCGTCGGAGGTCTCGAACTGCTTCTTGAACTCCGCGATGGCCTCGGCGACGGCCTGCAGGGTGTCGTCGGACATCTTGCCGCCCTCGCGGATGGAGGTCATGAGGCCCTGCTCCTTGCGGTGCAGGTACTCCAGCAGCTCCTTCTCGAAGCGGCGGATGTCGGCGACGGGGACGTCGTCCATCTTGCCGGTGGTGCCGGCCCAGACGGAGACGACCTGGTCCTCGGTGGCCATCGGCTGGTACTGCGGCTGCTTCAGCAGCTCGACCATGCGCTGACCGCGCTCCAGCTGCGCCTTCGACGCGGCGTCCAGGTCGGAACCGAAGGCGGCGAACGCCTCCAGCTCACGGAACTGGGCGAGGTCCACGCGCAGACGGCCGGAGACCTGCTTCATCGCCTTGTGCTGCGCGGAACCACCGACTCGGGAGACGGAGATACCGACGTTCAGCGCGGGGCGCTGACCGGCGTTGAACAGGTCCGACTCCAGGAAGCACTGGCCGTCGGTGATGGAGATGACGTTGGTCGGGATGAACGCCGAGACGTCGTTGGCCTTGGTCTCGACGATCGGCAGACCGGTCATCGAACCGGCGCCCATCTCGTCGGAGAGCTTGGCGCAGCGCTCCAGCAGACGGGAGTGCAGGTAGAAGACGTCACCCGGGTAGGCCTCACGGCCCGGCGGGCGGCGCAGCAGCAGCGACACGGCGCGGTAGGCGTCGGCCTGCTTCGACAGGTCGTCGAAGATGATCAGGACGTGCTTGCCCTGGTACATCCAGTGCTGACCGATGGCCGAACCGGTGTAGGGCGCCAGGTACTTGAAGCCGGCCGGGTCGGACGCCGGGGCGGCGACGATGGTCGTGTACTCCAGCGCGCCGGCCTCCTCCAGAGCGCCGCGCACACCGGCGATCGTGGAGCCCTTCTGGCCGATGGCGACGTAGATGCAGCGGACCTGCTTGTTCGGGTCGCCCGAGCGCCAGTTGTCGCGCTGGTTGATGATCGTGTCGACGGCCAGGGCGGTCTTGCCGGTCTGGCGGTCACCGATGATCAGCTGACGCTGGCCACGGCCGATCGGGGTCATCGCGTCGACGGCCTTGTAGCCCGTCTCCATCGGCTCGTGCACCGACTTGCGGACCATGACGCCCGGGGCCTGCAGCTCCAGGGCGCGACGGTCCTCGGTCTCGATCTCGCCGAGGCCGTCGATCGGGTTGCCGAGGGGGTCCACCACGCGGCCGAGGTAACCCTCGCCCACCGCGACGGAGAGAACCTCACCGGTACGGGAGACCGGCTGACCCTCCTCGACGCCGCTGAACTCGCCGAGGACGATGGCACCGATCTCGCGCTCCTCGAGGTTGAGGGCGAGGCCGAGGGTGCCGTCCTCGAACTTCAGCAGCTCGTTGGCCATGGTCGAGGGCAGGCCCTCCACCTTCGCGATGCCGTCGCCGGCAAAGGTGACCGTACCGACCTCCTCGCGCGAGGCCGCGTCCGGCTTGTACGCCTGGACGAAGTTCTCCAGCGCGTCCCGGATCTCCTCCGGCCGGATCGTGAGCTCCGCCATCTGGGTTCCCTGCTCTCCTTGTTGGGCCCGAAGTTTCTTAGGGGGTCTGGGGGCGACCCCCAGGATTCTTCTGCACGGCCCAACCAGGGCCGTCGTAAGTACGTTGTGCCTATTGAGTTGCTGCTCAGCCGGCGAGCCGGCGGCTGGCGTCCTCGATGCGGTCCGCGAGGGAGCCGTTGATCACCTCGTCGCCGACCTGCACCCGGATCCCGCCGAGGACCTCGGGGTCCACGTCCAGGTTGAGGTGCATCGTGCGGCCGTAGAGCTTCGCGAGGGCGGCGCCCAGGCGCTGCTTCTGCGGGTCGCTCAGCGGCACCGCGGAGGTCACGATGGCGACCATGCGGTCCCGCCGCTCGGCGGCGAGCTTGGACAGGGACTCGAGTCCCGACTCCAGGCTACGTCCCCGCGGCGCGGTCACAAGGCGCGTCACCAGACGCTCGGTGGCCGACTGCGCCCGGCCGCCGAGCAGGCTGCGCAGCAGCTGGCCCTTGGCGGAGGCGGTGGCCTTGCGGTCGGTCAGCGCGGCGCGCAGCTCGGTGCTGCCGGAGACGATCCGGCCGAACCGGAACAGCTCGTCCTCGACGTCGTCGAGCTTGCCGGCCTGCTGCGCGGCGGTGAGGTCCGCGGTGTCGGCCAGCTGCTCCAGCGCGTCCACCAGGTCGCGCGAACGCGACCAGCGGGAACGCACCATGCCCGCGACCAGGTCGGCGGCGGGGCCGCTGACCTGGGTGCCGAGCAGGCGCTGCGCCAGCTCGGCCTTGGCCTGACCGGCCTGCGCCGGGTCGGTCAGGACCCGACGCAGCGACACCTCGCGGTCGAGCAGCGCGGTGACGGCGGCCAGCTCGTCGGCGAGCGAACTCGCGGAGACGGACGTGGAGTCCGTCAGCGCGTCGAGACGCTCTCGTGCGGCTGCCAGGGCCTCGCGGCTCGCTCCGTTCATCGGCCGGCCTCGGCCTTCTCCTCGAGGTCGTCGAGGAACCGGTCGATCACGCGGCTCTGGCGGGCGTGGTCCTCGAGGGACTCGCCGACGAGCTTGCCGGCCAGGTCGGTGGCGAGCTTGCCCACGTCCTGGCGCAGCGCGGACGCGGCGGCCTTGCGGTCGGCCTCGATCTGGGCGTGACCGGCGGCGACGATCTCCTCGCGCTGCCGCTGGCCCTCGGCCCGCATCTCGGCGATGAGGGCGGCACCCTGCTCCTGCGCCTCCTGGCGCAGACGCGCGGCCTCGTGCCGGGCCTCGGCGAGCTGTGCCTTGTACTGCTCAAGGACGCTCTGGGCCTCGACCTTCATGGTCTCGGCCTCTTCGATACCGCCTTCGATCGCCGCGCGGCGCTCCTCCAGAACCTTGTTGATGTTCGGAAGCAGCTTCTTCCAGAAGAAGAAGAACACGATGGCGAAGGCGATGGTGCCGACGAGCAGCTCGGGGCCCGGAGGAACGAGCGGGTTCTGCTCTTCCCCGGCCGCCAGCTGCACCAGGTTGGCGATCACATCAGTGCCTTTCGTCGAAACGTGTCGGTGAGCAGGTGATTACTGACCGAACACGAACGGCATAACGATGCCGATGAGGGCGAGCGCCTCACAGAAGGCGAAGCCCAGGATCTGGTTGGCACGGATCAGGCCGGCGGCCTCGGGCTGACGGGCCAGGGCCTGGGTGCCGTTGCCGAAGATGATGCCGACGCCGATGCCGGGGCCGATGGCGGAGAGGCCGTAGCCGATGGAGCCGAGCGAACCGGAGACAGCGGCGAGGGTCTCAGTGGCAGCCATGCTGAATCTTCCTTCTCTTTCACGGACCGGCGGGGGTTGGCCACCGGACGTTCTTGGGACTTGCGGGGGCGGAGGGGCTCAGTGGTGCTCGGCCAGAGCGCCCTGGATGTACGTGCAGGCGAGGAGCACGAAGACGTACGCCTGGACGGCCTGCACGAAAAGCTCGAAGACGATCATGGCCATCGTCATCACGAAGGAGATACCGGCCGCCGGGATCATCCAGCTGTTGAGCAGGTACCAGGAGGCGACGGTGAACATGACCAGCATCAGGTGACCGGCGAACATGTTCGCGAACAGTCGGACGGCGTGCGTGAACGGCCGGACGAGCAGGTTCGAGAAGAACTCGATGATCATCACGAGCGGCAGCACCGGGCCGAGCGACTTGTCGTAGCCGGTGATGTTCTTGAAGAACCCGACGAAGCCGTGCCGCTTGAAGGTCAGCGAGACCCAGGTCACGTAGACGACCGCGGCGAGAACCGCCGGGTACGCGATGACCGACGACACCGGGAACTGCGCCAGCGGGATCACGGACCAGATGTTCATGATCCAGATGAAGAAGAACAGCGAGACCATCAAGGGGACGTACTTCTCGCCCTCCTTCTTGCCGAGGGTCTCGTAGACGATGCCGCGGCGGACGAAGTCGTAGCCGGCCTCACCGACCATCTGCAGCTTGCCCGGCACCACCTTCGCCTTGCCGAAGGCCGCCCAGAAGAAGCCGATGACAAGGATGGTCGTGATGATGGCGAGCAGCATCACCTTGTTGAACTCGTACCCCCCGACCGTGGCGATCGGCTTGAAGAGGAACGAGTGCAGGCCCGGAGCCGGAAAACCACACCCGTTGTCGGACATGATCCGACAGCTCCAGTCAAAGGCGAGCTGGGTCTGGTCAGCACTCACCGCGGGCTCCTTCGGTGTGACGCATAGGTACGGCAACCTCGTTGTGTCGGCGCGGCGCGCAGCCGCGGATCGGCACCGGACTGGTGTTACGGATGTGAGGGCGGCTGGGGGGCATCGAGCCTCGCGTTCGAGCAGGCGTCAGCTCAGATGCCCGCGCCCGCGATGCCGCAGTTGGCACCGGACGATAGCAGGAGTTCTCCGTGCCCTTTATCGCGCCCCTACTCGTCACGACGACGACCCGGTCTTCTCGGGCTTCTCGCTCTTCTCGGAGTCCGGGTCGATGTAGAAGATCTTGGCCTTCATGTGCGCACGAGCCTGCGCAGCCATCCACACGACGGTCGCGACGACGAGCCCGATGGCGAACGCCTTCGCGTTGAAGAGAGAGGTGTCCTTGAAGAGGGCGACGAAGATCAGCAGAAGCAGCAACTGGGCGACATAGAGCATCAGCCCCATGGCCTGGAACAGCTGCGGGAGCGTTTTTGCCGTCCACTGGAGAACGTAGAGACCGACCCCCATGAAGAGGATGGCCAGCAGCGCACCGACGGCGGCGCCGACGGCACCCTTGCCTCCGGCCACCACGCCACTGACGGCGGCCGCGACCACACCGGCAGCGGCTGTGGGCACAGCGCACTGCAGAAGGTTCCGGGCGTCATGGGACGGCATGGCGGCAACTCCGCTTTCGCAGGGGGCAGGGGTGTCGTCATGGACGAGCGTAGTCCCGGGCTGAGTGGAGACCTCACACCGCTGGACCGTCGCACTGCGGTCCTTCGGCTCTATCCGGGGGGTTCTCGTGAACCGTATCACAAACTATTTGATGCAGTCTTTACCTGAAGGTGTGCGCACTGTCACACATGAGAGTGAACCTGCGCGTCTGAGCGAGAACCTTGCCGAGATGTCTGGTATTGGGGCGCTTCGCACCCCCATCACCATCCCACGACTTGGCAATGCTCTAGTCAGATTCTTACCTTGTCCCCGCCTTGCGCCGATCGGCCAGCCCCGCACGGGCCCCGACGGCGCTGGCGCCGTTGACACCCGCGACGCCGGAGACCACCGGGGTGCGGGCCTCCGGTTCGGCCGGGGCGGGCTGGTCCGCCCCGGACGCCGGGGTCGAGGCCTCCGGCGCGACGGCGGCGACGGCGCCGCGGCGCCGGTAGCGGGGCGGCACGAAGTGCTCCATCCAGCGCGGGGTGCGCGGCGTGAAGCGCGGCAGCAGGAGCAGGACCAGGCCGATCGCGCTGAGGAACACCACACCCAGGACGATCCACATGGACGCCGAGTTGACCGAGTAGGCGAGCGCGCCGAAGGCGATGAGCGCCGACCAGAAGTACATGATCAGCACCGCGCGGCTGTGCGAGTGGCCGATCTCCAGCAGCCGGTGGTGCAGGTGGCCCCGGTCGGCGGCGAACGGCGACTGGCCCCGCCAGGTGCGGCGCACGATCGCCAGGATCAGGTCGGCCGCCGGCACCGCGATGATCGTCAGCGGCAGCAGCAGCGGGATGTAGACGGGCACCGTCTGGTGCACGGCCTCCTTCTCGGACCCCACGTACAGGTTGAGCGCGTCCGGGTCGACCTGGCCGGTGACGGAGATGGCGCCGGCGGCCAGCACCAGGCCGATCAGCATCGAGCCCGAGTCCCCCATGAAGATCCGCGCCGGGTGCATGTTGTGCGGCAGGAAGCCCAGGCACATGCCCATCAGGATCGCCGAGAACAGCGTGGCCGGGGCGGCGGCCTCGACGCCGTACGAGTACCAGATGCGGTAGGCGTACAGGAAGAACGCGGTGGCCGCGATGCACACCATGCCGGCGGCGAGACCGTCCAGGCCGTCGACGAAGTTGACCGCGTTGATGGTGATGACGACCAGGGCCACCGTCAGGAGCGTGCCCTGCCACTGGGTGAGCGCCACCGAGCCGACGCCCGGGATCGGCAGCCACAGGATCGTCAGGCCCTGCACGACCATCACGCCCGCGGCGATCATCTGGCCGCCCAGCTTGATCAGGGCGTCGATCTCGAACTTGTCGTCCAGCACGCCGATCAGCCAGATCAGCGCCGCCCCGGACAGCAGCGCCCGGGGTTCGTTCGACGTCTCGAAGACCTGGTTGAGGTTGGTCAGGTGGTCGGCGACCAGCAGACCCGCGCACAGGCCGAAGAACATCGCGATACCGCCGAGCCGCGGAGTGGGTTCCCGGTGCACGTCACGGGCCCGGATCTCCGGCATCGCTCCGGCCACGATCGCGAACTTCCGTACCGGCCCTGTCAGCAGATACGTCACCGCGGCCGTGATGCAGAGCGTCAGCAGGTATTCACGCACGGGCTTCCCCACAGGTCTCGCTGGCCATCTCAGCTCCACACCCTAGCGATGCGCGCATATGGGTGGGGACTTCCGGGTAGCGACGATGGTTGCACGAGTGGCTGTGCACCTTGGTGCGCTTGCCCCGGCTCAATGGGGATAGGGCGGAAATGCACCGGCCAGCTCCCGCACTTCTTCACGGGCGCGCGACGGCTCCGTCACACCCCGCAGCACACCCGCGAGCAGCTTGGCGATGCGGGCCGTCTCCGTCTCGCCCATGCCCTGCGTGGTGATCGCGGCCGTGCCGAGCCTGAGGCCCCGGGCGTCGCCGTGCGGCAGGGCGCAGCAGTCCAGGACCAGGCCGGCGGCGGCGAGACGGCCCCGGGCGGTGCGGCCGTCGACGCCGAGCGGGGCCGGATCGGCGGTGATCAGGTGGGTGTCCGTACCGCCGGTCGTGACGGCCAGTCCCTCGTCGGCCAGCCGGGCCGCGAGGACGCGCGCGTTCGCCACCACCTGATGGGCGTACGCGGCGAACGCCGGTGTTGCCGCCTCACCGAACGCGACGGCCTTGGCGGCGATGGTGTGCATCTGGGCGCCGCCCTGTGTGAAAGGGAACACGGCCCGGTCGACCCGCTCGGCCAGCTCCGCGCGGCACAGGATCAGGCCCCCGCGCGGACCCCGCAGCACCTTGTGGGTGGTCGCGCAGACGATGTCCGCGTACGGCACCGGACTGGGCGCCGCTCCGCCGGCCACCAGCCCCATCGGGTGCGCGGCGTCCGCGATGAGGTAGGCGCCCACCTCGTCGGCGACCTCGCGGAAGAAGGCGTGGTCGAAGTGCCGGGGGTAGGCGATCGAACCGCACACGATCGCCTTGGGCCGGCGCGTGCGGGCCAGGGTGCGTACCTGCTCGTGGTCGACCAGCCCGGACTCGGCCTCCATGCCGTAGCCGACGAAGTCGAACCAGCGGCCCGAGAAGTTCGCCGGGGAGCCGTGTGTGAGGTGACCGCCGTGCGGCAGGCCCAGGGCGAGGACGGTGTCGCCGGGGCGCAGCAGGGCGGCGTAGGCGGCCAGCACCGCCGAAGAGCCCGAGTGGGACTGGACGTTGGCGTGGTCGGCGCCGAACAGGGCCCTGGCCCGGTCGACGGCGAGGCGCTCGGCGACGTCCGCGAACTCGCAGCCGCCGTGGTGACGTGCCCCGGGGTAGCCCTCGGCGTACTTGTTGGCGAGCGGTGAGCCGAGGGCGGCCAGCACGGCCGGGGAGGTGAAGTTCTCGGCGGCGATCAGCTGGAGCGTGGTCGCCTGCCGCTCCCGCTCGCCGAGCAGGACGTCGGCGAGCTCGGGGTCCTGGCGGCGCAGGACGTCGGCCTCGATGGCAGGGGTGACCGTCATGGTGGGCTCCGGGCGTCGACGGTGACGTACGACCAATGTAGGCCCGGGGCCCCCGGGGCGCTCGGTCGTTACGTCCGTGCGGGGACGCCGGTGAGCGCCGTGACGACCGGGTCGAGCGCCTGGTGTATCTCGTCCCCGATGGAGCGGAAGAACGTCAGGGGCGCCCCGTACGGGTCGTAGACCTCGTCCGCCTCGGCGTTCGGGGCGAGCAGCCAGCCGCGCAGCGCCGCCGCGGCACGGACCAGGGCACGCGCGCGGACGACCACGCCGTCCTCCAGGGGCGGCAGGGTCGCCGGGTCGATGGCCTTGACCAGGCGGGTGAACTCCTTGAGCGTGAAGGTCCGCAGGCCCGCCGAATGGCCCATGGAGATGACCTGCGCCCGGTGGTCGCGGGTGGCGGTCAGCACCAGGTCGGCGCGGATCACGTGCTCGTCGAGGAGCTCGCGCCCGGTGAAGCCGGAGGCGTCCGCGCCGAAGTCGGCCAGGACGGTCTCCGCGTGGGCCTCCATGGGCGCGCCCTCGTGGCCCCAGGTGCCGGCGCTCTCCACGATGAGGCCGCCGCCCAGGATCCCCAGCCGCTCCTGCACGAAATGGCGGGTCAGCCGCTCGGTGATGGGCGAGCGGCACACGTTGCCGGTGCTGACGTGGAGGATGCGGAAGCTGTCGCGCGGAAGTCCCACGAAGGTCGTCGTGATCTCCGCCGCGCTCTCCCCGTTGCCTATGCCACGCCCCTCAGGGGCCGTCAATTCGCCACCTCGAGGTCGGGTACGACCTTCCTCAGCTCGTCCGCCGAGAGCGCGCCGGCGCGCAGCAGCAGCGGCACCTCCCGGGTCACGTCGACGATCGACGACGGGACGTTGCCGGGGGTCGGGCCGCCGTCGAGGTAGACGGAGACGGAGTCGCCGAGCATCCCCTGCGCCGCGTCGCAGTTCTCCGGCGCCGGGTGGCCGGTGAGGTTGGCGGACGACACGGCCATGGGGCCGACCTCGGTGAGCAGCTCGATGGCGACCGGGTGCAGCGGCATGCGCACGGCGACGGTGCCGCGGGTGTCGCCGAGGTCCCACTGGAGGGACGGCTGGTGCCGGGCGACGAGGGTGAGCGCCCCCGGCCAGAAGGCGTCGACGAGCTCCCAGGCCAGCTCGGAGAAGTCCGTGACGAGCCCGTGCAGCGTGTTCGGGGAGCCGATGAGCACGGGGGTGGGCATGTTGCGGCCCCGGCCCTTGGCCTGCAGCAGGTCGGAGACCGCCTCCGAGGAGAACGCGTCGGCGCCGATGCCGTACACCGTGTCCGTCGGCAGCACCACGAGCTCGCCACGGCGGACGGCGGACGCTGCCTCGCGCAGACCGGTCACACGGTCGGTCGCGTCGTTGGTGTCGTATCGCCGTGCCATCTTTAGCTGGCCTCCTCGTACACGTGCTGCAGGGATGAAGTCCGCGGGGTCCATGACGACCGCGGGATGCCCGGGGTGCTCACGGCAGCGCCTTGCGGGCGGTGGCGAACCGCGGGCGGTTGTTGAGGTCCGGGTGGTCGGCCGCGTCGGTCCAGCCGCGGTCCTCGGCGAAGATCCACGGCACCTGGCCGCCCTGGGTGTCGGCGTGCTCCACGACCACCACGCCGCCGGGGCGCAGCAGCCGGTGCGCGGTCCGTTCCAGACCGCGGATGAGGTCCAGGCCGTCCTCGCCGGAGAAGAGGGCCAGGTCGGGGTCGTAGTCCCGGGCCTCGGGGGCGACGTACTCCCATTCGGTGAGCGGGATGTACGGCGGGTTGGAGATGACCAGGTCGACCTGGCCGTCGAGGTCGGGGAAGGCCGTCCGGGCGTCGCCCTGGCGCAGCTCGACCCTGGACCCCTCCATGTTCTTGCGGGTCCAGCGCAGGGCGTCCTCGGACAGCTCCACGGCGTGGACCCGCGAGCGCGGGACCTCCTGGGCGAGGGCGAGCGCGATGGCGCCGGAGCCGGTGCACAGATCGACGATGCACGGCTCGACGACGTCCATGGCCCGTACGGCGTCTATGGCCCAGCCGACCACGGACTCCGTCTCGGGCCGCGGCACGAACACGCCCGGGCCGACCTGGAGTTCCAGGTAGCGGAAGTAGGCGCGCCCGGTGATGTGCTGGAGCGGCTCGCGGGCCTCGCGGCGGGCGATGACCTCCCAGTACCGGGCGTCGAAGTCGGAGTCCTTGACGGTGTGCAGCTCGCCGCGCTTGACGCCGTGCACGAACGCGGCGAGCTCCTCCGCGTCGGTACGCGGCGAGGGCACGCCGGCGTCGGCGAGCCGCTGGGTGGCCTGGGCCACCTCCGCGAGCAGCAGATTCACGCAAGTCCTCCGTAGTACTCGTACGTGCCTTACGCAGCCGCCAGCTTCGCCGCCGAGTCGGCGTCGACGCAGGCCTGGATCACCGCGTCGAGGTCGCCGTCCAGGACCTGGTCCAGGTTGTACGCCTTGAAGCCGACGCGGTGGTCCGAGATGCGGTTCTCCGGGAAGTTGTACGTGCGGATCTTCTCGGAGCGGTCGACGGTGCGGACCTGGCTGCGGCGGGCGTCGGCGGCTTCCCGCTCCGCCTCCTCCTGCGCCGCTGCGAGCAGCCTGGAGCGCAGGATACGCAGGGCCTGCTCCTTGTTCTGCAGCTGACTCTTCTCGTTCTGGCAGGAGGCGACGACTCCGGTCGGGATGTGCGTGATGCGCACGGCGGAGTCGGTGGTGTTGACGGACTGCCCGCCCGGCCCGGAGGACCGGTAGACGTCGATGCGCAGGTCGTTGGGGTTGATCTCGACGTCGACCTCCTCCGCCTCGGGCGTGACGAGCACACCGGCTGCGGAGGTGTGGATGCGGCCCTGGGACTCGGTGGCGGGCACGCGCTGCACGCGGTGCACACCGCCCTCGTACTTCAGCCGGGCCCACACGCCCTGGCCGGGCTCGGTGGCGCCCTGGCCGCCCTTGGTCTTCACGGCGACCTGGACGTCCTTGTAGCCGCCCAGCTCGGACTCGGTGGCGTCGATGATCTCGGTCTTCCAGCCGACGCGCTCGGCGTACCGCAGGTACATGCGCAGCAGGTCACCCGCGAACAGCGCGGACTCGTCGCCGCCGGCGCCCGCCTTGATCTCCAGGATGACGTCCTTGTCGTCGCTGGGGTCGCGCGGGACGAGGAGCAGGCGCAGCTTCTCCGTCAGCTCCTCGCGCTGCTTCTCCAGCTCCTTGACCTCGGCCGCGAAGTCGGGATCGTCCTGGGCGAACTCGCGCGCGGTCTCGATGTCGTCGCCCGTCTGCTTCCAGGAGCGGTACGTCGCGACGATCGGGGTGAGCTCGGCGTACCGCTTGTTCAGCTTGCGCGCGTTGGCCTGGTCGGCGTGGACCGACGGGTCGGCGAGCTTCTTCTCCAGGTCGGCGTGCTCGGCGACGAGTTCCTCGACGGCCTCGAACATCTTGGGGCTCCTGTGTACGGACGGGGGTGAAGGGCGGGCGACCAAAAACGCCGGTCCCGGCGCGCCCCTCGGCGGGGGCACTGCCGTGGACCGGCGAAATGGGGCTCGCTACTTCTTGGAGCCGGCGGCCTTGCCGAAGCGGGCCTCGAAGCGGGCCACACGGCCACCGGTGTCGAGGATCTTCTGCTTGCCCGTGTAGAACGGGTGGCACTCGGAGCAGACGTCGGCCCGGATGGTGCCGGACGCGATGGTGCTGCGCGTGGTGAACGACGCGCCGCAGGTGCAGCTGACCTGCGTCTCGACGTACTCGGGGTGGATGTCGCGCTTCAAGGTGTCTCCTAGGTTTCGGGAGGGCGCCGGGTCGCCGCCGCGGGGTGCGGGAGCGTGAACCGGAGCCGACGTACCAGTCTGCCAGGACTGGAGCCATCCCCCAAAACCGGGGGTTGCGGTGATCTATTCCCAGCGGGCCGGTGGGGGCTTGTCGCGCCCCGCGGCGGAGCCGCACATCGGCACAGCCCCGCGCCCCTCAAGGGGCGCTGACCACGCCCTTGGCCTCGCCGGTGGCGGAGCCGGACGTCGCCGACCTCGGGATCGGCCGGTCGTCGGCCAGGGCCTTCCAGACCTGGTCGGCCTTCTTCTTCTGGAGCAGGACGCGGTTGGGGTCGGCCGGGTCGTAGACGACCGGCATCGTCACCATGTGCATCCCGGACGGGCTGATGCCCTGCAGGCCGCCGGCGAAGGAGGCGAGCTTGTTGACCGAGCCGAGGTCGGAGTCGGTCGTCACCGTCCTGGTCGCGGTCTCGGCGAGGTCGAGCAGCTTCTTGGGGTTGGTGAAGACGCCGACGTCCTTGACCTGGTTGACCAGGGCCTTGATGAAGGCCTGCTGCAACTGGATGCGGCCGAGGTCGGAGCCGTCGCCGACACCGTGCCGGGTGCGGACCAGGCCGAGGGCCTGCTCCCCGTCGAGTCTGTGGGTGCCGGCCTTCAGCTTCAGGTGGCTGTCGGGGTCGTCGATGCTCTTCGTCGTGGTGATCTCGACGCCGCCGAGGTCGTCGATGAGCTTCTGGAAGCCGGCGAAGTCGACCTCCAGGTAGTGGTCCATGCGCAGGCCGGTGAGGGACTCGACGGTCTTCACGGCGCAGGCGGCCCCGCCGGTGGAGTACGCGGAGTTGAACATCGCGTTCCGCGCGGCCGGGTGCTCGTCGCCCTGGGCGTCCGTGCAGGCGGGCCGGTCGATGAGGGTGTCGCGCGGAATGGAGACCACGCTGGCCTTCTTGTGGCCCTTGTGGACGTGCACGATCATCGCCGTGTCCGAGCGGGCGCTGCCGTCGTCGGTGCCGCCGCCCAGCTTCTTGTTGCTGCCGGAGCGGGTGTCCGAGCCGAGGACCAGGATGTTCTCGGAGCCGTTGTCGGCCGCCTTGGGGCGGTCGGTGCCGAGGGCCTGGTCGATGTCGACGCTCTTGAGGTTGCCGTTGAGCTTGAAGTACACGTACCCCATGCCGGCGCCGCCGAGGACGACGATGCCGGCGGCGGTCCACGCCGTGACGATCAGGCCCTTGTGGCGCTTGCGCGGGGCGCGTCGGCGGCCCGTGGCGCCGTGGCGCCGTCCCTTGGTGCCGGTCTCCCCGGGTATGCCCGGGTCCGGCGTGCTCTCGGCGGACATGTGCTCCTCAGCTCGTCAACGGTCGGTTACCCCCTGCGGTCAGTGCCAGGCGTGGCCGGCCGGAACCCTTCCTCGCACCATCGTCGCTCCGCCTGGTCAGACGGGGAAACTCGGGAAAGGGTTGCACAACGGGCTGTGCCCACCGCGTGGGGCGGTGGGCACAGTGTGTGGCCGGTGGGGCCGGAGGGAACGGGTTCACCTGCTGTTTCGGTGAAGGGTGCCCTCCTGCCCGGAGGCGGTGCCGACGGACCGGCGTGTGGGGAAGATCTCGCCGACCGCAAGCGACGGTGACGGGCCGCCCTCCACGGGGCGGCCCGTCTCCGTGGCGCGTCCGCGGCGCCCTCGCTCAGCGGGCGGACGAGCCGAACCGCAGCCCGGCCGCCGGGAGGCCGCCCGCGCCCGGCGCGTGCGTGGTGATCGGCTGTGCGGTGCCTCCGGTGACGTTCGCCCAGGGCATCGCGTACAGGGAACCGTAGGTGCCCGGTCCGTAGGGCATGCCGATGTAGAGGCCGGCCTGCGTGCCGTACAGACTGGTGCCCACCTTGTGCGCGGCCGTCGGGATTCCCGGCATGCCCGAGGCGTTGCCTGCCTCGATCCACCGGTCGGCCACGCCCGGCGCGCTGCGCAGGCCGAAGACCATCACGGCGCCCGCGTCGGCGGCCGTGCCGATGTCCTCGCCCGGCACGCCGACGGCCACCAGGAGACTGGCGTCGGTCAGGGGCTTCCCCGGATCCCGGTTGGTGAGGGCCACCTGGGCGCCCATGCGGTCACCGGCCTCGGGTGCTCCGGCGATGTCCTCGGCCTCCTGGGAATAGCCACTGTTGATCTGCGTGATCGCCGAAGTGGTGTCCGAGTTCGGTGCCACCCTGACCAGAACCGCGCGTCCGGCGTCGGCCTTGTTCGCTCCCCCGTAGGTCAGGTCCTCCCCCGGCACGCCGATGGCGATGTACGTGCCCCGCAGGGGCCAGGGGAAGCCCTGGTAGTACAGCGCCTGGGTGGCGGAGACCGACGCACCGAACTGGTCCCCCGCCTCGGCCTCACCGGTCACGTGCGGGTCGGCCTCGTGGACGACTCCCACGTGGGCCGGGACGCCGCTGTCGTTCAGTTCATGGGTCATCACATTGACCTGACCGGAAATCACCTCGGTCGGGGTGGGGCTCGGTGCGGGCACCATGCCCTCGCCCGGCACGCCGACCACCACGTACTCGGGGCTCGCGGCCACCGAGGAGCCGAACTTGTCGCCCGCCTCCAGTGTGCCCGGAATACCGGAGCTGCCCTGGATCACCGTCCGGTTGACGCTGCCGCGCAGGTAGAAGACGGAGCCCGCGTCCGTCTTGCCGTCGATGTCCTCGCCCGGCACTCCGAGGACGAGGTACGGCTCCTGGTCGAGGGTGAGGCCGGCGGCGACGGCGGCGCCCATGCGGTCCCCGGATTCCGAGGACGCGGCCAGGAGGCCTTCGGCCCCCAAGCCCTGCTCGAAGTGGAGTGCCGCCTTGCCGTTGCCCAGGCCGCCGGAGGCCCCGTGGAGCACGTCCACGGTGCCGGCGTCCGTCGCGCTGCCGATGTCCTCGCGGGACGTGCCGACGACCAGGTCGGTGCAGCCGTCCTTGTTGTGGTCGGTGGTGGCGAGGGAGTCGCCGAAGAAGTCGTTCGCCTCGGCGTCGCCGGGCACCGAGGCGAGGTCCTGATGCACCTCTGCCGTGCCCCTGCCGCCGCCGTAGACGATCCGCACGAGGCCGGCCTTGGCATCACCGCCGACGGCCGCCTCGGGATCGGCGACGGCGATGTCCTCCTTCTTGTCGCAGTTGAAGTCGTGGCCGGTCGTCGCCGGCTGGACGGTCGCGCCGAGCGCCTGGGCGACATCGATGCGGGGGGTCTCGGCGCCCGTGTAGGCGATGGCCTTCCCGCTGCTCTCGAGTCGTGACTCGGAGTTCGCGACGCTGTCGTTCGGGAACGCCTGCCGCAGGACCGCGAGGGCGCCGGACACGTGCGGCGCGGCCATGGAGGTGCCGTTCTTCGCGGCGTACCCGTCACCCGGGACCGAGGAGGTGATGCCGGTACCGGGAGCGAGGAGGTCCAGCAGCGGGCCGCGGTTGGTGAACCCGGACAACTGGTCGTCGTCGGAGGTGGCACCGACCGTGATCGCGGAGGAGACGCAGCCGGGCGCACTCACCGCGTCGCCGTACCCGTTGTTCCCGGCCGCGACCACGGTGGCGACTCCGGCGGCCAGCAGACTGTCGATGGCCTCCTTGCGGGCGTCCTGGTCACAGGCGGTGGCGTACCTGCCGGCCCCCAGGCTCAGGTTCGCGGCGACGACCGGTGTCCCGGACTGGCGCAGTCGCAGCACCTTCTCCAGGGCGGCCAGCTGGGCGCTGGTGAAGCTGCCCACGCAGGGTGCGGCGCCGGGGCCGCAGTAGTCCTCGGAGTCGAACTTGCTGAACACCTGCAGGGCGATGATGCCCGCGCCGGGGGCGACACCGCGCTTGGGGGCTCCGGTGACGCCCTCGCCGTTGCCGGCGACGATGCCGGCCACGTGCGTGCCGTGATCGCATTCGGGGATGGTCGCGCAGGGGCCGGCCCCCGAGTCCGCCGCGCCCGTGCCCTCCTGCTGTTCGGTCCCGTCAGGGCACAGGCTGGTGGCGCCGAGGTCGGGGTCGGTCGTCGAGAAGCACGCCTCGGCGACGACCCGGTCCTTGAGGAACGGGTGGCGGGTGGCGACCCCGGTGTCCAGGACGGCCACCACGCTGCCCGCACCGGTCATGCCCTGTGCGGAGGCCTGGTCGGCGCCGATCAGGGGGACGCTCTCGTCCAGCGACGGCCGCGCCGGGACATCCTCGGTGACGCTGACCACGCCCGGCTGGGCGGCCAGCTGGTCCAGGCCACCGCGGTCGACCTTGAGGGTGACGACCGGCAGGGTCTGGAACGACTGCACCGTCTCACCGGCCGAGGCCGCGGCGGAGAGGTCGGTGCGGTTCTCGGTGACGACATTGACGCGGGCGACGCGGCCGGACGATGTCGCGTCGTAGAGCGGCGGATCGACGGGGTCACCGTTCGTCGCGGCCGCCGCGGCGGCACTGCCGGGCACCGCGGCCTGGGCCGGCACGGCGCCGAGCGTTACGGCCATCACCGCGGTGACGACCGTGGTCCACATGGGTTTGTTCACTGGGGCTCCGGTGGGAAGCGGGCATGACTGAGCCCGCTGCTGCGCATGCGGGGAGGAGATGAGCGCCGAGAGGCCGGACGGCAGAAAGGTTTCCGCCGTCCGGCCGGAGCGCTCACGGGCGTGATCGGTCAGATGACCGTGCCGCGGATCAGGTGGCGTTGGCGCCGTTCTTCGGGTTGCCCTTCAGGCCCACGGCCTTGTAGTAGACCCACGCCCAGCCTTCGCACTCGGGCCTGGACAGGACGCCGTACTTCTTGCAGCTGTACGTCTTCATCGTGGTGTGGAAGGCGTTGTCGACGTTCGACTTCTTGCTGCGGTCGAGGTAGTACCTGTAGCCCTTGTACGTGTTGCCGATCAGGCCGTAGCCGTAGTCGTGCATGTCACACGCGGTCCGGAAGTTGAAGCCCTTCGGCTTGCTGACGTTCGGGCCCGGGGTGCTGCAGCCGTCGTTGTTGATGCCCATGACCCAGTGCTTGGTCGGCGTCTGCTTCCAGGACGGCTTGTGCCAGCCGTAGTGCGCGGCCCACGCGGCACAGCCCGCTTCGAGGTACCACAGCCAGTCCGTCGCGCGGTTGCAGTGGCGGGGGTAGGCCGACGGGTCGGAGATCTCCCCACCGGTGAAGTCCGTCGCCGGCGGGGTGGTGGCGGTCGCGTCGGTGATGCCGGCCGCACCCTGGAGGGGCGACTCGGCGGCCGGACGCGCGGGGCCTTCGGGCTCGACGTTCGGGGCGGCCGACTCGGCCGGGAACGTCAGGTCCCAGGCGCCGTTGGACGGCGACGTGACGTCGGAGACGCGTCCCGTGGTGTCGTAGGCGTACGAGGCGACCGGGTCGGCGGCCTCGACCGGGTTGACCACCGCGCGCAGCAGGCCCGAGGTGTCGTAGGAGTACCGCGCGAGGGTCTGCGTGGTGGTACCGACGGTGAGGGTGATCTCCTTGGCGCGACCCGCGTACTCACCGGGCGTCGTGCCCGTGGCCGTCGTGGCGGTCGAGTACTTGACCGTCAGCGACTGCGCCGGTGTCTCCCCGGCGGCGGCCTCCTTGATGCTGGAGACCCGGCCCTGGGCGTCGTAGCCGGCCGTGGTGAGGACACCGTCGGCCACGGTGCCGACGCCGGTGACGCGCCAGGTGTCGGCACCCGGGGCGACCTGCTTCCAGGTGTAGGTGGGGGTCAGTCCGGCGACGCCGACGGGAGCGCCGGCGTCGGTGTCGGCGGACTGGTCCGCGTCCACCTCGGACGTGGGCGTGCTGAGGACTTCGGAGACGGTCGACACCAGGGCGCCGGTCGTCGCGTCGAACTTGGTGGTCTCGGTGAGCTTGTTGCCCTCGGCGGACACGTACTTCCGGACGCCGCCACCGCTGGGGTAGTCGACGCTGCTGGTCAGGCTGTAGGTGATCGGGACGTTCTCGTCGAGGTCGGTGACGACGACGGTGTTGGACTTCTGCTCCAGCTTGCGGTTGAGCTGGCCCCCCACGAACTCGGCTTCCCAGCCGGGTCCGAACACGCCCATGTCCGGACGGGACGTGGGCGCGGACTCCGGTCTGGAGACACCGTCGGCCTGGGCGTTGACCGTGTGGCTGCGGCTCATGAGGCCCTCTGCCACGTCGGTCTCGTAGATCTCGAAGGACTGGTCCGCAGTCGAGTACACCCCGGGACCGACTTGCTCGATGTCGCCTTCCGCCAGCGGCGGATCCACGACTGCGCCCGCCAGAGCCAGCGGTGCGTCCGCGCGTTCCGCCTGCGCAATCCCCTGCGGAAGCAATACGGACAAGGACAGCACGGCAATTGCGGGTATCGCAATTCTGCGCACGAGTTCCCCCCTCGTGTAGCAAGTGTGTAAGTGATCGAGCGATCGAGCGCAGACACTAGATCACTACTGATCGATTTCACAAGCACCAGAAACGGAGCACAGAATTCCGTGCTCCCCGAGAGAGGAATGCGGCCTTCCTTTCAGCCGCACGCATGGGTGTAAATGAGTACGCGTACTCATGCGGAGTGCCGGGCGCCGACCGGATACTGCGCGCATGACACCCCTCACCGCTCCCACCAGCGCGTTCGCCCGCCCTCGGCGCGCCCTCACGGCTGTCGCTCTCGCCGCCCTGGCGCTCACCGGCTGTGGAAGCGAGGGGGCGGGCGACGGAGGGACGCGGAGCGAGCCGGGCAGGAGCTCCGAGGCGAGCGCAACGGCGCCGACCGGCGAGCAGGCGGCGTTCGAGGCGATGCTCGCCAAGGTCGCCCAGCCGTGCTCCGCCACCGCCGCGGCGCCCGCCACACCCACCGGCGAGGCCCCGTCCGGGCCCAGTGACCGGCGGCCGACCGGCCCGGCGGGAGAGCAGAGCCTCGCCCCTGGTGAGACGCCTCCGGACGAGCCGATCGAGCCCGGTGCCCCCTCGGAGCCGGCAGCGGGGTTGAGCGACCGGGACCAGTGCGCGAGCGTCCAGCACGAACAGCGCATCATCGAGGCACTGCAGGCGGTCCCCGACCCCACCCCCGCCAAGGTCCGCAAGAGCCTGAACGGCCTCGGCTACATCGACGAGCGCATCCACGGCCTGAAGCAGGACGGCAGGACCACGCGCTTCCACCTCGATCTGCGCGAGCAAGGCAGCCGGCTCTGCGAGGCAGGCGTGGCGGCGGGCGAGCAGACGGACGTCATCCCGTGCGTGGCCCCCGCGACCGGAGCGTTCACCGCGCAATAGCGCCGAAGGGGCGGGAACGCCCCCTTTTTCTTGACCGGGCGACGATCCGGCCGGACCCTTCCCGGCGGGCACTGACTTCGTGAAGGAAAGAACCGTTCCGGTCACGGGGAAGCGACGTCGGAATTCCGCCATCGTGGACGCAGCAAAAACAGCCACTTTTCATTTCGTGGCACCCGCGCGTCCGCCTTCTTGGCGATTCGGCATACGGACCGGCGGCAGAAATACGTCACCGCGGCTATCAGCCGCCTCAGTCGCGCCGGACTTCGAGGCACGACGAAGGGCCGCCCCCTGCGCTCGCAGGGGGCGGCCCTCGGTCTTCCCTAGGACGGCACTCAGTCGCCGTTGCCCGGCGTCGGCGTCGTCTTCTGGATCTGCATCAGGAACTCGGCGTTCGACTTCGTCTGCTTCATCTTGTCGAGCAGCAGCTCCACCGCCTGCTGCTGGTCGAGCGCGTGCAGCACCCGGCGCAGCTTCCAGACGATCCCGAGCTCGTCGGGAGCGAGCAGGATCTCTTCCTTACGGGTACCGGACGCGTCCACGTCCACCGCCGGGAAGATGCGCTTGTCGGCGAGCTTGCGGTCGAGCTTGAGCTCGGCGTTGCCGGTGCCCTTGAACTCCTCGAAGATCACCTCGTCCATGCGGGACCCGGTGTCCACCAGGGCGGTGGCGAGGATGGTCAGCGAGCCGCCGTCCTCGATGTTGCGGGCCGCACCGAAGAAGCGCTTCGGCGGGTACAGGGCGGTCGAGTCGACACCACCGGACAGGATGCGGCCGGAGGCGGGGGCGGCGAGGTTGTACGCACGGCCCAGACGCGTGATCGAGTCGAGCAGCACGACCACGTCGTGACCCAGCTCCACCAGGCGCTTGGCGCGCTCGATGGCCAGCTCGGCGACCGTGGTGTGGTCCTCGGCGGGACGGTCGAAGGTCGAGGAGATGACCTCGCCCTTCACCGACCGCTGCATGTCGGTGACCTCTTCCGGACGCTCGTCGACGAGGACGACCATCAGGTGGCACTCGGGGTTGTTGTGCGTGATCGCGTTGGCGATCGCCTGCATGATCATGGTCTTGCCGGTCTTCGGCGGGGCCACGATCAGACCGCGCTGGCCCTTGCCGATCGGCGACACGAGGTCGATGATGCGGGTGGTCAGCACGCCCGGGTCCGTCTCCAGGCGGAGGCGGTCCTGCGGGTACAGCGGGGTGAGCTTGTTGAACTCCGGGCGGCCGCGGCCGTGTTCGGGCGCCATGCCGTTGACGGAGTCGAGGCGGACCAGCGCGTTGAACTTCTCGCGCCGCTCGCCTTCCTTGGGCTGACGGACCGCACCGGTGATGTGGTCGCCCTTGCGCAGGCCGTTCTTGCGGACCTGGGCGAGGGAGACGTACACGTCGTTCGGGCCGGGCAGGTAGCCCGACGTGCGGATGAACGCGTAGTTGTCGAGGATGTCCAGGATGCCCGCGACGGGGATCAGGACGTCGTCCTCGTTGATCTGCGGCTCGGAGGCGATGTCGTCGCGGCCGCGACGGCCCCGGCGGTCGCGGTAGCGGCCGCGACGGCCGCGCCGGCCGCCCTCGAAGTCGTCGTCGTCCTGCTGGCCGCGGTCCTGACGGCCGCCGCCACCCTGCTGGTTCTGCTGCTGGCCGCGCTGGCCGCCGCCCTGCTGGTCGTCGCCCTTGCCGCCACGGCGGTCGCGGTCACGCCCGCGGTCCCGGTCACGGTCGCGGTCCCGCCCGCGGTCCCGGTCACGGTCGCGACGACGGCCCTCGCCGCCGTCAGCGTCGGACTTGGCGTCGCCGCCCTGGTTGCCCTGGGACTGCTGCTGCGCCGGCGTCTCCGCCTTGGGCTCGTTCTTCGCCTCGGCGGCGACCGTCTCCGGGGCGGAAGCGGGGGATCCGGCATCGGCGGTGGCACGGCGGCGGCGGCGCTCGGACGGAGCGTCGTCGGACGCCGGCTGGCCGGGGATCTCGATCTGCTGCTGGGCCGTGGCCTTCTCCGCGGGGGCCTCGGAGGCCTCCTTCGCGTCGGCCTTCTTCTCGGCCTTGTCGCCGTTGTCGCCCGTACGGGTCCGCGAGGTGGCGCGGCGCTTGGGCTTGGTCTCGGCGGCAGCGTCGGCCTTCGCGGCCGGAGCGGCGCCGCCGGACGCCTGCGCCTCCTTGATGACCTCGATCAGCTGGCTCTTGCGCATACGCGCGGTGCCCCTGATGCCGAGGCCGGATGCGACCTGCTGCAGCTCGGCCAGCACCATGCCCTCGAGGCCGGTACCGCGGCGCCGCCGGGAGCCGGCACCGGTGGCAGGCGCGGAGGCGTCCGTGGCGGGCGCGGCAGCGGTCTCCTCGACACGTGCGCCCATCAGATCGGTGGTGTCGCTCACGAAGGGTCCTTCCCTGGAGCGGACGTCGGCCTGTCTGGCTCGGCGACCGGTTGTGCTGTCCGGCTTCGGTCCGTGTGGTGTGAACCGTGCCGGGGCGGTGGTCCGCCTAAGCGGCGGAGGAATCTGGTGATGGCGCTTCCTTGAGCCGTGACACCCAGTGTCGGTGTCACGCGGCGTGGTCGCACCGGTTCCGGAGCGTGCCCTGCGCCCCGCTCAGTGTGCCTGTACGGCGTACGGTCCGACGTACGGAACACAGTGCGGCTTGGGGGGCTCCCGGAAGAATGTCTGCCCCGGACGGGGACACGAGGCACCTCGCCATGGTGGGGTCGGGTGCAGACTTGAGGTTAACACTACCGGATCCAACAAACATTCCCCCTCTCGAAATCCGGCAACCGCGCGCTCTCAGAGATCTCCGGAGGCCGCGAGCGGCAGCACGCTCGCGCCCTGCGCGTCGAGGCTCAGCCGGTTGGCGGCCCAGTCCGCGCCCGCCAGGGCTTCGACCTTGTCGGCGGTGTCGGCGTCGGCCAGCGCCATGACCGTGGGTCCGGCGCCGGAGATCACGGCGGGGATGCCGTCGCCCCGCAGCCGCTCCACCAGTGCCGCGCTCTCCGGCATGGCCGGGGCGCGGTACTCCTGGTGCAGACGGTCCTCGGTGGCGGGCAGCAGCAGCTCGGGGCGCCGGGTCAGGGCCTCGACGAGCAGGGCGGCGCGGCCCGCGTTGGCGGCGGCGTCGACGTGCGGAACGGTGCGCGGGAGCAGGCCGCGCGCCGTCTCGGTCAGTACCGGCTTGCCGGGCACGAAAACCACCGGAACGATGGAATCGGCGGGGTCCATCCTGATCGCGCGGGCGGCGCCGCCCTCCATCCAGGACAGGGTGAAGCCGCCCAGCAGACACGCGGCGACGTTGTCGGGGTGGCCCTCGATCTCGGTGGCGAGTTCGAGCAGCGCCGTGTCGTCGAGCCTGGCCTCGGCGCCTATGGTCACCGCGCGGGCGGCGACGATCCCGGCACAGATGGCGGCCGAGGAGGAGCCCAGGCCACGGCCGTGCGGGATGCGGTTCGCGCAGACGATCTCCAGGCCGCGGGGCTGCCCGCCCAGCAGGTCGAAGGCGGTGCGCAGGGACCGCACGAGCAGGTGCCGCTCGTCGCGCGGGAGCGTCTCGCTGCCCTCACCCGCGATGTCGATGTGCAGCCCGGAGTCGGCCACCCGGACGACCACGTCGTCGTACAGCCCCAGCGCGAGGCCGAGGGCGTCGAAGCCCGGGCCGAGGTTGGCGCTGGTGGCGGGGACGCGCACCCGGACGGCGGCGGCGCGGAACGCTGGACCGGCCATCGCTCGATGACTCTCCTTGAGCTGCGTGATGGTCGAATGACGATCGATGGACATTCGATGGCGTACGAGAACCCGGGGGGCCGCTGCCGGCCGGAGGGGCCGGCGGTGTGCCCCTGCCGCTTCCGGGCCACGGAGACGGCGCGGCCACGTGCCCCATGCGGAGGCATATGCGGCGGGCGGGTTCAGTACAGCCTATCGAAGGAAGGTTCTGTGGCGACATAGGGCGCACAGGAGGCGCACGATGCGTGTCGTAAGCCCCCTGTGCACCCCCCGTAGGGAATCTCCCCGGCCCGGCGCCGTCTTACGCCGGAACATGCCGGGCGCTGCACCGGCGCTCGGGGCGTCGGCGCACGTCAGGCGTGTTCGAGCGCCCTCAGGCGAGACCCAGGCGCTCCGCCGCGGCCGCCGCGTCGACGGGGACGGTGACCGGCTGCGGGGCACCGGCGACGGCCCAGTCGGGGTCCTTCAGGCCGTTGCCTGTGACGGTGCAGACGATGCGCTGCCCGGGGTCGACCTTGCCCTGCTCGGCGGCCTTCAGCAGACCGGCGACGGACGCGGCGGACGCCGGCTCGACGAAGACGCCCTCCTGGGAGGCCAACAGCCGGTAGGCCCGCAGGATCTCACGGTCCGTCACCTCGTCGATGAAGCCGCCCGACTCGTCCCGCGCGGCGAGCGCGTACTGCCACGAGGCCGGGTTGCCGATGCGGATCGCGGTGGCGATGGTCGAGGGGTCCTTGACGACCTCGCCGCGCACGATGGGCGCGGAACCGGAGGCCTGGAATCCCCACATGCGCGGGGTCCTCCCGGCGACGCCGTCGGCGGCGTACTCCGTGTAGCCCTTCCAATAGGCGGTGATGTTGCCCGCGTTGCCGACCGGCAGGACGTGGATGTCGGGCGCGTCGCCGAGCATGTCCACGATCTCGAAGGCGGCCGTCTTCTGCCCCTCGATACGCACCGGGTTGACCGAGTTG
This sequence comes from Streptomyces sp. DT190, assembly GCF_049846985.1. Classification (NCBI taxonomy): domain Bacteria; kingdom Bacillati; phylum Actinomycetota; class Actinomycetes; order Kitasatosporales; family Streptomycetaceae; genus Streptomyces; species Streptomyces sp. DT190. Next base: position 100,593 of record NZ_JBNCNM010000028.1, read on the forward strand.
ACCAGCGCCACCGGGTAGTTGTCGCTCAGGCCGCGCGCGAGCGTGAGGCAGTCGTCGAAGTTGCCGTCGACCTGGAGGATCTTCGCACCGTGGACGAGGGCCTGGCCCATCTTGCCGAGCGCGATCTTGCCCTGCGGCACGAGCACGGCGCAGACCATCCCGGCCCGCACGGCGTAGGCCGCGGCGGAGGCCGAGGTGTTTCCGGTGGAGGCGCAGATGACGGCCTGCGCGCCCTCCTCCTTGGCCCGCGTGATGGCCATGGTCATGCCGCGGTCCTTGAAGGAACCGGTCGGGTTCGCGCCCTCCACCTTGAGGTGGACCTCGCAGCCCGTGCGCTCGGAGAGCACCTGCGCGGGCACGAGGGGCGTGCCGCCCTCACGGAGCGTCACGACCGGCGTGGTGTCGGAAACCGGCAGCCGGTCCCGGTACTCCTCGATGATTCCGCGCCACTGGTGGGTCATTGCTCGTTACTCTCCTTCAACCCGCATGATGCTGGCGACACCACGCACGGTGTCGAGATTGCGCAGCGCCTCGACGGTCCCGGTGAGGGCGGCGTCGGACGCGCGGTGCGTGACGACGACGAGGGACGCCTCGCCGTCCTTCCCCTGCTGGCGAACCGTATCGATCGAGACTCCGTGCTCGGCGAAGACGGTCGCGACCTGGGCGAGAACACCCGGTTTGTCGGCCACGTCGAGGCTGATGTGGTAGCGCGTGACGACGTCGCCCATCGGGGACACGGGCAGGGCGGCGTACGCGGACTCACCGGGTCCGGTCGCTCCGCCGATGCGGTTGCGGCAGACGGCGACGAGGTCGCCGAGCACGGCGGAGGCCGTCGGGGAACCGCCCGCTCCGGGGCCGTAGAACATCAGCTGCCCGGCGGCGTCGGACTCGACGAACACGGCGTTGTAGGCGCCGCGCACGGAGGCCAGCGGGTGGCTCAGCGGGATCATCGCCGGGTGCACGCGCGCGGTGACCGAGGCCCCGTCCGCGGCCCGCTCGCAGATGGCGAGCAGCTTGATGGTGCAGCCCATCTCCTTCGCGGACGCGAAGTCGGCGGCGGTCACCTCGGTCATGCCCTCGCGGTAGACGTCGTCGAGGCGCACGCGCGTGTGGAAGGCGATGCCGGCGAGGATGGCGGCCTTGGCGGCCGCGTCGAAGCCCTCGACGTCGGCGGTCGGGTCGGCCTCGGCGTACCCCAGGGCGGTGGCCTCGTCGAGGGCCTCCTGGTACCCGGCGCCCGTCGAGTCCATCTTGTCGAGGATGAAGTTGGTGGTCCCGTTGACGATGCCCATCACCCGGTTGATCTTGTCGCCGGCGAGGGACTCGCGCAGCGGCCTGATCAGCGGGATGGCACCGGCGACGGCGGCCTCGTAGTAGAGGTCCTTGCCGTGCTCCCCGGCGGCGGCGTGCAGCGCGGCGCCGTCCTGGGCGAGCAGCGCCTTGTTGGCCGAGACGACGGAGGCGCCGTGCTGGAAGGCGGTCGTGATGAGCGTACGGGCGGGCTCGATGCCCCCGATGACCTCGACCACGACGTCGATGTCGCCGCGTTTGACGAGGGCGGTGGCGTCCGTGGTGACGAGCGCGGGGTCGATGCCCTCGCGCACGCGGTCGGGCCGGCGGACGGCGACGCCCGCCAGCTCCACCGGGGCCCCGATCCGGGCCGCGAGGTCGTCGGCGTGCGTCGTCATGATGCGCGCCACCTCTGAGCCGACCACTCCACAGCCCAGCAGCGCCACCTTCAGCGGACGCGTACGCATCATCCGACCTCGTTTCCTCATGACCGTCTTCGGTGCAACCAGTCTCACCCACCGAACGGGACTTTCTGCCCATGGTCCGGATCGTGAGATGTCTATTTCATTTGTACGGGGTGGATGACAGGAGATCTTCCACCCCGTCGTCGTGGGCCGCCGCGGGGATCAGCCGACGTCCAGGCGCAGCAGGTCCTCCTCCGTCTCGCGGCGGACGATCACCCGGGCCTCGCCGTCGCGCACGGCCACCACCGGCGGCCGCAGCACGTGGTTGTAGTTGCTGGCCATGGAGCGGCAGTAGGCGCCCGTGGCGGGCACGGCGACCAGGTCACCCGGCGCCAGGTCGGCCGGCAGGAACGCGTCCTTGACCACGATGTCCCCGCTCTCGCAGTGCTTGCCGACGACCCGGGCCAGCATCGGCTCGGCGTCGGAGGTGCGGGAGACCAGCGCGACGCTGTACTCGGCGTCGTACAACGCGGTGCGGATGTTGTCCGACATGCCGCCGTCGACGGAGACGTACGTGCGCAGCCCGTCGAGCGGCTTGATCGTGCCGACCTCGTAGAGCGTGAAGGCGGTCGGCCCGACGATGGCCCGCCCCGGCTCGACGGAGATGCGCGGGGTGCGCAGCTTCGCCGCCTCGCACTCCCGGGTGACGATCTCGGTGAGCGCCTTGGCGATCTCGTGCGGCTCGCGCGGGTCGTCGTCGCTGGTGTACGCGATGCCGAGCCCGCCACCGAGGTCGATCTCGGGCAGTTCGACGCCGTGCTCGTCGCGGATGTCCTTGAGCAGCCCGACCACCCGGTGGGCGGCGACCTCGAACCCGGACATGTCGAAGATCTGCGAGCCGATGTGGCTGTGGATGCCGACGAGCTCCAGACCGTCGAGCTGCAGCGCCCGCCGCACCGCCTCGGCGGCCTGCCCGCCCGCCAGCGGGATGCCGAACTTCTGGTCCTCGTGGGCCGTGGCGATGAACTCGTGGGTGTGCGCCTCGACGCCCACGGTGATGCGGATGAGCACCTTCTGCCGCTTGCCGAGGCCCTGCGCGATGTGCGCGACGCGCACGATCTCCTGGAAGGAGTCGAGCACGATGTGGCCCACCCCGGCCTCGACGGCCCGGGTGATCTCGCCGACCGACTTGTTGTTGCCGTGGAAGGCGATGCGCTCGGCGGGCATGCCGGCGGACAGCGCGGTGGCCAGCTCGCCGCCGGAGCAGACGTCGACGTTCAGCCCCTCCTCGTGCAGCCAGCGCACCACGGCCCGGGACAGGAACGCCTTGCCGGCGTAGAACACGTCGGCGTCGGTCCCGAAGGCGGTGCGCCACGCGCGGGCCCGGGCCCGGAAGTCCGCCTCGTCGAGGACGTACGCCGGGGTCCCGATCTCCTCGGCGAGCCGCGTCACGGGGATCCCGCCGACGGTCACGACACCGTCCTCGTCACGCGTGACGGTCTCGGCCCACACCTTGGGGTCGAGCGCGTTGAGGTCGGCGGGCGGCGCGGAGTAGTGGCCCTCGGGGAGGACGTCGGCGTGACGGGGCCCGGCGGGGTGTGCGGAACGGCTCATTGCGTCGTGCTCTCTCAGAGATGGTGGGGTGCGTCGATGCCGAGCAGGGACAGGCCGCCGGCCAGCACCGTCCCGGCGGCTTCGGCGAGCGCGAGCCGGGCACGGTGGGCGGCCGAGGGTTTCTCCTCACCGAGCGGGAGCACGGCGGGGAGCAGGAGCAGCGTGGCGTCGGCGACGGCGACGAGGTGCCGGGCCAGGCGGTCGGGGGTGTCCTGTGAAGCGGCGACGGCGAGGACGCGGGGGTGGTCGCCGAGCAGGGCGAGGAGGGGGGTGGGGTCCGTGTCGTGCGCGGGGGCGGGTGTGTCGCGGACGGGTCCGGAGGTCTCGCGCGGGGGGGTGGCGTCCCTGTCATGCGCGGGGACGGGCGTTTCGCGGACGGGGCCGGGCTCGGGGTGGAAGCCGAGGTCGGCGGCGTTGCGCAGCAGGGTGCGGGTGCGGGCGTGGGCGTACCGGACGCGGAAGAGGGGGTTGGTCTCCCGCTGGGCGAGATGGTCGGGGCTGATCCGGGGCCGGTCGTGTGCGGCCGGGTACAGCAGGGCCCACCGGGCGGCGTCCCGGCCGAGGGGCAGAGGATCGGCGGGTGCGGGCACGGGGCGGACGTCCACGACGACCTCGACGAGGGCGCGGGGCGCTCGGGGGTCGTCGGGGCGGTGGGGGTCGACGGTGTGGTGGGAGTCGATGGTGTGGTGGGAGTCGATGGTGTGGTGGGAGTCCATGGCGCCGTCGGGGTCGACGATGCTGTCGGGGTCGACGGCACCCTCGGAATGGACGGTGTCTTCGAAGTCGACGTCGACGCCGAGGACGGAGGTCCACCCCGGCGCGGACGGACCGTCGCACTGAACGTGGACGAGATCACCCTGGCTGCGCCGCACGCGGGCGACGGCGTCCGCGACGACGACGGCACGGACCTCGGCCGGGCACCGGAGCCGGACGAGCGTCCCGCTGAACCCCACGGCGTGCCCGTACCGCGGCCCGCGGCTCAGGATCTCCTGCACGAGGTCGGCGGAGGCGGTGCTCTCCAGGCTGAGATTGAGGAAGCCGGGCCCGGTGACGACGACGTCGGTGACACGCTGCTCGTCGAGCAGCCGCGCCCGCAGGATCTCGGCGACGCGCCGCGGCGGCTGCCCCGCCGCACGGGCCAGCTGGAGGGCGATGCTGGTGGCGTAGTCCCCGCACCCACCGGGCCCCGGCGGCGCGACCACGGCCCGCTCCGGCACGGTCACGTCGAGTTCCCCGTCGTCGACAGCGCGACGCACTGCGTGCAGCACGGCGCGGGAGAGCTCGACGGGGGTCACGGGGACAAGCGTATGGGAGGAGGGGGGTGGGTACGCGAGCTGGTTTGGCGGACGGTCCGGGATGTGGACGCGGAGGGTGTGACTCCGGGGGGCGTGGGGAGAAGCCGGGGCTGAGGCTACGACTATGCCTGGATGCGGCTGTCTCTACGGTACGGCCGGCTGATCGACTGCGGAGGCCGAGGAGGCCGGAGAGCCGTCATGACTGAGAGGGGCACGGACGGCAGGGACGGCGTTGTGACCGAGGCCGCTGGGGCCGATGTCACTGGGGTCGATGTCACTGGGGTCGATGTCACTGGGGTCGATGCCGTCACGGCGGTCGGCGGAACGCCCGCGCCCCTCCCCTTCCCCTTGACTCCGCGCCCGCTCGACCAACTGCCTGACCATGGCGACGAGTTCGGACGGCTCGAAGGGCTTGGAGAGGAAGGCGTCGACGCCGACGTCGAGCCCGGCCTCGACCTCGTACTGGGTGCAGGCACTGACGATGGCGAGGGGCAGGTCCCGGGTCCGCGGATCGGCCCGCAGCCGGGAGGCGGTCCTGAGCCCGTCGAGCCGCGGCATGGCGACGTCGAGGGTCACCGCATCGGGCCGCACCTGATGAACGACTTCAAGACACTCGGCACCATCGGCCGCGGTCACCACCTCCAGCCCCTCCAGCTCGAGGTTGACCCTGATCAGCTGCCGGATGACCTTGTTGTCGTCCACAACAAGCACCCGGCCCCACGCGCCTGGCACAACTCGAGAGTAGGTCGCCCCCGGCCACCGCGTCCGGGTTTTCCCCACTTCCACCCCGCACGAGCGACCCGCACCCCCGCCCCCGGCAGCGGAAACCCGTTCATGACCACCCCGAGGGAGCTGGTAGTGTTCTACCCGTCGCCGCGAGCAACGCGAACGACACGCCCCCGTAGCTCAGGGGATAGAGCAACGGCCTCCGGAGCCGTGTGCGCAGGTTCGAATCCTGCCGGGGGCACCTTGATTGAGGTGCCTGGAGACCCCGTCGTCAGCGGAAGCGCTGAGTGCGGGGTCTTGGCGTGTGTGCGGGTGTGCCGTCGAGGCCTTTCGCAGGATGCGGGGCTGGTTGCCGCGCCCGGGGGTGTCGAGTTTGCCCGCCATGCGGCGCGGCGTTGCTCCGGCAGGTCGTACTCCGTTCCGCCGCGTCGGCTTTGTTGAACTCGCCGGCCTGGGGGCTCTGTTGTTCTTGGTGCCGACGGAACTTCTGTGCCCGTCTGGCGGCTTCCGCGTCTCCGGTCGAGGAGGCCCTTGCCCTCGCGTCTCTGCGCGGTCCGCCCCGATCCCTTACTGGCCGAGCCAGATCGGCTCGCTGCCGAGGGCCTTTCCGGGGCGCTTTCGGTCGGGCGCTGGGGCAGAGCCCTGTGACGTCGATATGGGCACTTTCGCCCCATCCGTCTCCTTGTTCTACCGTGGAGAGTAACGACGCTGCTCATCCCCTCACCCACCATCGAGGTGACGGTCATGACGGAGACCACTCAGCGCAGGCAGCAGGACGGGGCCACGGCATCGCAGGGGCAGAAGGGTGCTCCTGAGACGCGGGGGAGCACGACGATCGCCGATCCGGTCGTCGCCAAGATCGCCGGGATGGCCGCCCGGGAGGTACCGGAGGTGCACCACCTGGGTGGTGGGGTGACCCGGGCCATCGGCGCCGTGCGTCAGCGGGTGCCGGGCGGCACCGGCAGTGGCGTCACGCGGGGCGTGAAGGTGGAGGTCGGTGAGCGGCAGGCGGCCGTGGATCTGAACGTGGTCGTGGAGTACGGCGCCGCCATCACGGACACCGCCGCCGACATCCGCAGCAACGTCATCAACGCCGTGGAGCGGATGACCGGTCTGGAGGTCGTCGAGGTCAACATCGCCGTGAACGACGTCCATCTGCCGGACGAGCCGGACGACGAAGGTGAGGAGTCCGCGCAGGAGGGGCGGCGCGTGGCCTGAGTGAGGCTGTCGCGTCAGGACACCGTCGGCAGCGCCCCGGGGGCGGTCGGGATCCGGGCGCGGCGGCCGGGGGCGCAGTGGACGACGCGGTCGCCGAGGCCCAGTCGCTCGGCCTCGGCCAGGAACGCCGACAGGGGTGAGCGCATCACCGTGTAGTCGCCGTAGTGCACCGGCAGGATCAGGCGGGGGCGCAGGCGGCGGGCGAGTCCCGCGCCCTGGGCGCCGTCCATGGTGACGACGAAGCCGCCGGGGAGTGTGGTGCCGCCCAGGTGGAGGACGGCCAGGTCGGCGGCGGGGAAGCGGCGAGTGATCTCGTCGAGGCCGTCGTAGAGGAGGGTGTCGCCGGAGAGGTAGAGACGCAGGCGCGGCGGGCCGTCGGTGGGGCCGAACTCCAGCATGCTTCCCATGACCGGGGGCAGCAGCCTGCGCAGCGCCGGGTGGCCGGCGTGGCGACCGGGCAGGGCGGTGACGGTGACCTGGGCACCGCCGCGCGTGAGGGTGAGCGACGTCCAGGTGCGCAGGCCCGCCGTGCGGTGGAAGCCGTGCACGACCTTGAGCCGGCGGGCCGCGTGCGGGGTGGTCAGGATCGGGACCGTGTGGTCCAGGTGGCGGCGGGCGCGGCGGTCCCAGTGGTCGCCGTGCAGGTGCGACAGCACGATCCCGTCGAGGCGGGGCAGTTCGTGCACGTCGAGGGCCGGTTCCGTGAGGCGGCGGCTCAGCAGGCCGTACCCGAGGTAGGCGTACTGCCCCCGGTGCAGGAAGTTCGGGTCGGTGAGCAGGGTGAGCGGGCCGTAGGAGAGCAGCACCGTCGCGTTGCCGATGAAGTGGACCTCGATCGGGTCGTCGGCGGTGTCGCCCCCGCGTTCGGTGTCGGTGGGGTGGTCCGTGGGTCGTGGCATGGGGCTGTCCCGTCTCCCCCGGAGGGCCGGGTGCCCGTCCGGTGTCTGTCAGGCCGAGCGTTTGCGGGGGGTCGACTTCTTCGCCGGTGTCTTCTTCGCGGCGCTCTTGGCCGCCGTCTTCTTCGTGCTCTGGGCCGACTTGGCCGTCGACTTCTTCGACGAGGCGGTCGTCTTCTTGGCCGCGGCCGTCTTCTTCGCCGTGGAGGTCGACTTCTTGCCGCCGGTCTCCTTGGGGGCCGCGCGGGACGTCTTGCGCGGCAGGGACTTCACCTCGGCGTGGTCCCCGGCCTCCTCGCCGCGCGACTCGCGGGCCGCCCGGACGCTGCTCTCCAGGGCCGCCATCAGGTCCAGGACCTTGCCGCCGGCCGCGGGCTCGGGGGCCTGCGGCGGGGCCTCGCCGGCGGCCTTCGCGGCGATGACCTCCTCGACGGCCTCGCGGTACTCGTCGTGCAGGTCCTCCAGGTCGACCTCGCCCAGGGTGTCCATCAGGGCGTCGGCGAGATCCAGTTCCTTGTCGCGGACGGTGACGTTCGTGTCCGGGGCGAGGCCCTCGGGGGCGCGGACCTCGTCCGGCCAGAGCAGGCCGTGCATCGCGATCGCCTCGCCGACGACCCGGAGCATGCCCAGCCGCTCCCGGCCGCGCAGGGCGAACTTGGCGATCGCCACCTTGTTGCTGCGCTTGAGCGCCTCGCGCAGGAGGGTGTACGGCTTGGCCGCCGGGGCGCCGCTCGCCTGGAGGTAGTACGCGGCGTCCATCTGGAGGGGGTCGATCCGGTCGGCCGGCACGAAGGCGACGATCTCGATCGTCTTGGCCGTCGGCAGCGGCAGGCTGGACAGGTCCTCCTCGGTGATCGGGATGATCGTGCCGTCCGCGTCCTCGTAGCCCTTGCCGATCTCCCCCTGGGTGACCTCGCGGTCCTCCAGTTCGCAGAACTTGCGGTAGCGGATGCGGCCGCCGTCCTCGGTGTGGATCTGGCGGAAGGAGATCGAGTGGCTCTCGGTGGCGTTCACCAGCTTGATCGGAATGCTGACCAGGCCGAATGAGATGGCGCCGTTCCAGATGGATCTCACGTGCAGCACCCTTCCGGTCACGCTCGGCAGTGTTTGTCATGGTTTGCGTGGGATTCTTATCGTATGGCGCCTATCACAGTGGTGGAGGGGCGACGGCTCTCGCTCAGCAATCTGGACAAGGTGCTGTATCCCGCCAGTGGCTTCACCAAGGGCGAGGTGCTGCACTACTACGCGACCGTCGCCGAGGTCCTGCTGCCGCATCTGCGGGACCGGGCGGTGTCCTTCCTGCGGTATCCGGACGGGCCGGACGGGCAGGTGTTCTTCACGAAGAACGTGCCGCCGGGTACGCCCGAGTGGGTCATGACCGCCGAGGTGCCGCGGGTGGAGGGACCTTCACGGATGGTGCTCGTGCAGGATCTGCCGAGCCTGATGTGGGCGGCCAACCTCGTCACCGAGTTCCACACCCACCAATGGCTGGTCGGCACGCCGGAGGAGGCCGACCGGATCGTCTTCGACCTCGACCCCGGGGCGCCGGCGAGCATCGTGCAGTGCTGCGAGGTCGCGCTGTGGCTGCGGGAGCGGCTGGCCCGGGACGGCATCGAGGCCTACGGCAAGACCTCCGGCTCGAAGGGGCTGCATCTGCTCGCCGCCGTGCGCGGGGCCTCCTCCGAGCGGGTGTCCGAGTACGCCAAGGAGCTGGCCGTGGAGGCCGAGAAGGCCATGCCGCGTCTGGCGCTCCACCGGATGACCAGGAGCCTGCGTCCCGGGAAGGTCTTCGTCGACTGGAGCCAGAACGCCGCCCGCAAGACGACGGCGACCCCGTACACCATGCGGGCCAGGCCGGAGCCGACCGTCTCGGCGCCGGTGACCTGGGAGGAGATCGAGGAGTGCCGGGCGCCCGGCCGGCTGGACTTCCACGCGCGGGACATCGCGCCGCGGGTGCAGGACTTCGGGGATCTGCTGGCGCCGCTGCTCGACGGGGCGCGGGCCGGGGAGCTGCCGTAGGCGGCCGGTGCGGGGATGCTGCCGTGGTCGGCCAGTGCCACGGGTGCCGCCGTAGCCGGCCGGTGCGGAGATGCCGCCCTGGGCGGCCCGTCCAAGGAGCCGCCGTGACCGGCCGGTGCCACGGATGCCGCCGTTGCCGGCCGGTGCGGAGATGCCGCCGTGGTCGGCCGGTGCGGAGATGCCGCTCTAAGCGGCCCGTGCGGGAGCGGCCTTTGTCGGCCGGCCCGTGCGGGGATGCCGCCCCAGCCGGCCCCGTACGAGGATGCCGCCCGGGCCGGCCAGTCCGGGGAGCAACCTTGCCGGTCGGCCGGTACGGGGATGCCGCCCCAGCCGGCCCCGTACGAGGATGCCGCCCGGGCGGGCCAGTCCGGGGAGCGGCCCTTGCCGGTCGGCCCGTGCGGGGATGCCGCCCTGGTCAGCCGGCCGGTCAGGGCTTGCGGTGGGCGCCGGCTCGGGGCCACCCGGCCGTTGGTCCGCCCGTTTCCGGGGCAGGAAGGCCCCGAAACGTCGCGGGGACCTGTCCAGGCGGTCCTCAGACCCTCCCCCACGTGTTCCGGTCCCGGGCCATCGCGTGCAGCGCCTCCACGTCGGCCGGCTTCAGGACGCCGCCCTGGTGGGACAGGGCGTCCAGCTCCGCGGCGGTCAGGACGCGGACCTCGCGCGGGGCGGTCGGGACGGTCACCGCCGCCGGGTCCACCAGGGCGAGGACCGGGCGGACCTCGGCCGTCAGGGCGTGGGAGGCCCGGTCGGCGGCGGCGCGGACGGCGCGCAGGAGGGGGTGGGGGTCGCGGCGGCCCACGGTGACCATGGGGTCGGCGACGGTCACGCGGTGCCTGCGGGCGTGCAGCGCGTGCAGGGCGAACAGGCCGCCGGGGCCGATCAGCAGGTGGTGGATGCGGTCGCCGCCGGGCAGCGGCACCGAGTGCAGGGCGTGCCAGCCCGCGCCGTCCAGCCGGTCCAGGGCCTCCCCGACCGTCTGCTCGGCCTCCAGGGCCCGGCGGCGCGGGTCGGGACGCAGCCTGCGGGTCGGGCCGGGCTCGCGGTCGAGGGCGACGAGCAGGGCCTCGCCGGGGCGGTTGGGGGCCAGGTCGTCGTCGGGGTGGAGGGTGAGGCGGGCCAGTTCGGCGGGGGTGGGCACGGGGGGCGGCCCGACCGTCACCGGGCCGGTGACGAAGGGGCCGAGGGCCCTCATGACGTCGTCCTCGCGGTCGGCGCCGAGCAGGTTGACCCGGGCCGTCTCACGGTCGTACCAGGCGATGTTCCTGCCGTCCGGGAGACAGACGTACAGCCGCTCACGGCCGTGCCGCCAGGTCGGTACGACGCGCAGTCCGTCCATGCAGCATCACCCCCGACCATGGGAACAGGCAGGGTGCTGCCGGTGCAACAGGCGGGGTGCTGCCGGTGCGAGAACCCGGATACCGTGGGGAGGAGTTGGACCTGCCGGCGGAACGGCCGCCGGAGGGACACCGTGCCTGGCCGGCACCGCGCGGGCCCTCGGGCGGTGAGGGTGTGGAGGCGCCGTTGCGTACCCGCAGCAAACCCGACGTGCCGGCTCCGCGGAGCCCGTGGAACGAGGTCGTCCCCGGACTGTGGATGGGGGGCCACGAGTACACGGGGCCGCTGGGCCATACGGAGTACGCCGTCGTACGGGAAGAGTTCGAGCTGGTGCAGACGCTGCTGCGGCTTCCGGGGCACGGGCCGGATCCGGGCGTCCCGCACCAGGTGTGGCCGATCCCCGACGGGCCGCTGGACGGCACGCAGCTGGCCGGGGTGATCCGGCTGGCCGAGGCCGCGTGCGAGGCGCTGGAGGAGGGCCGTTCGGTCCTGGTCCGCTGCTTCCACGGGTACAACCGCTCCGGCCTGGTCGTCGCGCACGTGCTGATGCGCAGAGGCAGTTCCGCCGAGGCGGCGATCCGGCTGATCCGGGACCGCCGCTCGCCCTTCGCCCTGCACAACGACCTGTTCGTCGCGTACCTGCGGTCCGGGCTGGCCACGGCCCGGCTGCTGGAGGAGCTGACCGAGTAGCACGGCACACGGATGCCCCTCGCGCGCAAATGGGACTTCCCCGCGAATAAGGTGTACGCGGCCGACGGTCGTGTCCGCGCCACGTGAGGAACCGTGAACCGTAGGAGTCCAGTGCCCCGCAGCCGCCCCGGAAGCCCCGCCGGTCCGCGCGGTCCGCAGGGTCCGCAGGGTCCGCGCACGCGCGGATGCGGCCTCGACGGGGACGGAGACGGCCTGCACGAGGGGCAGGAGGGCCCGGCCGCCCGCCTCCGCCCCCTCTCCCGCCGGGCCGTCGTCCTCGCGCTGCTGCTGGCGGCCGCCGTCGGGTGTGGGGACGCCGGGGAGCTGGAAGGCGCGGGGGCGACCCCGACGGCGGTCGGTCCGGTGCGGCTCTGGCCGGAGCTGACCCCGGCGTCCAGCCCGGCCTTCGAGATCGGCGAGGTGAACACGGAGGTGGTCGAGGGCGTCGACGTCCCCGCCGACGGCGACATCCGCCGGGTGGATCCGGTCGGGATCGTCCGGGCCGAGATCGCCGCGAACCCCGGCGACTACGCCGGTGACCGGGCGCCCCACCGCGACACCGTCCGCCGGATGGCCGACTGCGGTGCGGGCCCGGGGCACGGGAAGTGCCCGGTTCTCGAACCGTACTACCGGGACCTGACCGGCGACGGGCGCGACGATCTGGCGCTGGGGTTCCGGCTGCTGCCCGGCAAGACCACGGCCGTGCGCGTCTACACCGTCGACAGGCGCCGGCTCAGGCAGGTGATGGCGTGGGAGGACGCGCTGAGCGGTGTCGAGCTGGCCGGGCGTTCGCTGGTCATCCGGTCGCCGTCCGAGGTCGCGGGCTACGAGTACCGCCTGCAGTGGACGTGGGACCGGGACCAGCGGGCCATGCTCCTCACCCACGACGAGATGCTGCGCACCGGGCCGCGCGGGCACGCGTGGCACCCGTCCGACCCGCCCTCCGCCTCCCCCTCCCGGTCGTCTTCCCCCGCCCCTTCCCCGTCGGTGTCCCCCTCGGCGAGCGGCGGATGAGAGCCGTGCTGCCCCGGTGGTCGGGGACGCTCGCCGTGAAGGCCGCGGTCTTCATCACGGTGATGTGCTGTGCGCTCGCCGCCCTGCTCGGTGTCCTGGTGCACGTGCAGGTGACGGGCCAGACCGTCGGCCAGGCCCGGGAGCAGGCGCTGCAGCGGCTGGCGCAGGCGACCGAGCGGTACGAGGCGGGGGACCCGCTGCGGCGGGGCGCCGGGGTGGACCCGCCGGGCCTGCCCGGGTCCCTGCGGGAGCTCGCCGCCGGCGGTGACCGGGGCACGATGGTCGCCGACCTGGAGGGGCGCCCGACGATGTGGGCGGCGGGGCCCGTGGACGGCGGCCGGGCCCTGGCGGTGGCGGTCGACTACTCGCAGCAGGCGCGCACCATCGACGGTCTGGACCGGGCGATCCTGTGGTCGTCGGCGCTGGCGATCGGGGCGACGCTGCTGGTCGGCGCGTTCGCGGTGACGCGGGTGACGCGGCGGCTGCACACCACGGCGACGGTCGCCCGGCGGATCAGCGCGGGCGACCTGGACGCGCGCGTGAACGACCCCTCCCCGCGCCCCCAGGACGAGGTCGCCGCGGTCGCCGCCGCGCTGGACTCCATGGCCGCGTCGCTGCAGCGCAAGCTGCTCGCCGAGCAACGGTTCACGGCGGACGTCGCGCACGAGTTGCGCACGCCGCTGACCGGGCTGCACGCGGCGGCCGAGCTGCTGCCGCCGGGCCGGCCGACGGAACTGGTGCGCGACCGCGTGGCGGCGCTGCGCACCCTCACCGAGGACCTGCTGGAGATCTCGCGGCTGGACACCGGGCGCGAGCGGCTCGAATCGGACACCGAGCGGCTGGGGCCGCTGGCCGAGCGGGTGGTGCGCGCGGCGGGCAGCGGCACCGAGGTCGTCGTCGTACGGGACGTGGCCGTGGAGACGGACCGGCGGCGGCTGGAGCGGGTGCTGGGGAACCTGGTGGCCAACGCGCACAAGCACGGGCGGGGTCCGGTGGTGCTGACCGTGGACGGCCCGGTGGTCACCGTCCGGGACCACGGGGACGGTTTCCCGGAGTACCTGGTGGCGCACGGGCCGCAGCGCTTCCGTACGGAGGGGGGCGCCCGGGGGCACGGGCTCGGGCTGACGATCGCGCTGGGGCAGGCGGAGGTGCTGGGGGCGCGGCTGGAGTTCGCGAACGCGCCGGACGGCGGGGCGGTGGCGACGCTCGAACTGGCGGTGGACTGAGCGTCCGGGCCATCCGGACCGTCCGGACCGTCCGGGCCGTCCGGGCGGTCCGGGCGGTCCGGGTCACGTCCCCCTATGGCCCACTGTGGGGGGCGCCCCGGGCCGGCCGCTCCTAATGTGGCGGATAGTCAGCTTCGGCACTTTCGCCCCCACATGGAGGTAATCCCCATGTCCCTGCGTTCCCGCCTCTGCATAGTCGCCGCCGCCGCCTGCCTCGCCGCCGCGGCCGCCGTCACGCCCGCCGCCGCGGCGCACGACGACTGGGACCCGTCCGGCGGCATCGGCGGCAACGGTGGCAACCACCACCACGACCCGTCCGGCGGCAACGGCGACCACCACGGCCACCACGGCAAGCACCTCTACAAGGGCGTCGTCACGGCCGACACGCTGGCGCTGCGCAGCGCCCCCAACCGCGGCTCGCAGATCATCCGGTACGCCCACAAGGGCGACGTCGTCAGCATCTTCTGCAAGACCGGCGGCGAGAGCGTCAAGGGCAACCCGCTCTGGTACCTCCTCACGGACGGCACCTGGGCCTGGGGCGCGGCCCGTTACATCGACAACATCGGTCCCGCGCCACGCTGGTGCTGACACTCCGTCACCCAAAGGCACACAAGACGCACTGTTTGGGTAGGTTCCGGACATGAGCAAGGCCGGAATCACCGTGGCGACGGCGGACCCGCCCACGCCCGCCGTCCGCCGCCTCCCCCGGCGCCGGGGCGTCGAACTCGCCCTCATCGTCCTGGCCGTACTGCTGTCCGTGTACGGCTACTGCGCCGTGGGGCTCGCCCGGCACGGGGCGCTTCCGCCCGGTGCCGCCGGCTACGGCGCCGGGCTCGGTGTGCTGGCCCTGCTGGCCCATCTGGCCGTGCGCCTGCGGGCCCCGTACGCCGACCCCCTCCTGCTGCCCATCGGCGTGCTGCTCAACGGCCTCGGCCTGGTGCTCATCTACCGGCTCGACCTGGAGACCCCGGGCGACCGGGCGGCACCGGCCCAGCTGGTGTGGTCGACGCTGGGCGTGGCGCTGTTCATCCTGGTCGTCCTGGTCCTGCGCGACCACCGGGTCCTGCAGCGCTACACCTACGTCTGCGTCGTCGCCGCGCTGGTGCTGCTCACCCTGCCGATCCTGTTCCCCGCGGTGAACGGGGCCCGCATCTGGATCCGGATCGCCGGGTTCTCCATCCAGCCGGGCGAGTTCGCGAAGGTGCTGCTGGCGGTGTTCTTCGCCGCGTACCTGGCCGCGAACCGCAACGCCCTGGCCTACTCCGGGCGCCGCGTCTGGCGGCTCCAGCTGCCCACCGGCCGGGTCCTCGGGCCGATCGTCGCCGTCTGGCTGGTGAGCGTGGGCGTGCTGGTCCTGGAGCGCGACCTCGGCACCTCGCTGCTCTTCTTCGGCCTGTTCGTGGTGCTGCTCTACGTGGCCACCGGCCGCACCGGCTGGATCGCCGTGGGGTTGCTGCTGGCGGCGCTGGGCGCGGTCGCGGTCGGACGCCTCGAACCGCACGTGCACGGCAGGATCGAGACGTGGCTGCACCCGTTCGCGTCGATCGAGGCGGGTGAGGGCGCGAACCAGCTCGCCCAGTCGCTGTTCGCCTTCGCGGAGGGCGGCCTGCTCGGCACCGGCCTGGGCCTCGGCCACTCCGTCCTGATCGGCTTCGCGGTGAAGTCGGACTTCATCCTGGCCACGGCCGGCGAGGAACTGGGCCTGGCCGGGCTGTCCGCCGTCATCCTGCTCTACGGCCTGCTGGTGGAGCGCGGCTACCGGGCGGGCCTCGCGCTGCGGGAGCCCTTCGGCCGGCTGCTCGCGGTCGGACTCGCCTCGCTCGTGGCACTGCAGGTGTTCGTGATCGCGGGCGGGGTGACCGGGCTGATCCCGCTGACCGGCATGGCGATGCCGTTCCTGGCGCAGGGCGGCTCGTCGGTCGTCACCAACTGGGCGATCGTGGCGCTGTTGGTCCGGGTGAGCGACTCGGCCCGGCGCGGTTACGACGGGCGGGAGACACCGTGACCCGGCACATCCGGCACGCCGGTGTCTTCTGCGCGCTGCTGCTGGTGGCGCTGCTGGTGAACGCCGCCCGCGTGCAACTGGTCCAGGCCCCCGAGTACGACCGCAACCCGGCCAACCGGCGTCCGGACATCACCCGTTACGAGCGGCCGCGTGGCGACATCCTGGTCGGCGGCAGGCCCGTCACCGGCTCGAAGGACACCCGCGAGCACCTGCGCTACGAACGCACCTACGCGGACGGGCCGTTGTACGCCCCGGTCACCGGCTTCGCCTCCCAGCTGTACGGCACGACCCTGCTGGAGGACGCCGAGGACGGGGTGCTGTCCGGCTCGGACCCGATGCTCGCGCCGTTCCCGCTGTGGAACGAGTTCACCCGGGCGCGCAGTTCGGGCGGCCACGTCGTGACGACCCTCGACCCGGCGGCGCAACGGGCGGCGTTCAAGGGTCTCGCGGGCCTCAAGGGCGCGGTCGCGGCCGTGGAACCGGCGACCGGCCGGATCCTCGCCCTGGTCTCCATGCCCTCCTACGACCCCCAGCCGCTGTCCGGGAACGGGACGGCCGCGGCCCGGGCCTGGGCGCGGCTCACCGCGGACGAGGACCGTCCGATGCTCAACCGGGCGGTGCGGCAGACGTATCCGCCGGGTTCCACCTTCAAGGTCGTCACCGCGGCCGCCGCCCTGGACGCCGGCGTGGTCACGGACCTCGACGCGCCGACCGACTCCCCCGACCCGTACACGCTGCCCGGCACCCGCACCCGGCTGAAGAACGCGGCCCGGGGCTGCGCGAACGCCTCGGTGCGCAAGGCGTTCACCCTCTCCTGCAACACGGTGTTCGCCAAGCTGGGCGTGGAGGTGGGCCGGCGGAACATGACGGCCACGGCGCACGCCTTCGGCTTCGACAACGGCGAACTGGCCATCCCCTTCCCGGTGGCCCGGTCCACCTTCGACACCACGCTCGACCGGGCGCAACTGGCCCTGTCGTCGATCGGGCAGTACAACACCCGTGCCACGCCCCTGCAGATGGCGATGGTGGCCGCTGCCGTGGCCAACGGCGGCCAGCTGCG
Source organism: Streptomyces sp. DT190 (assembly GCF_049846985.1). Taxonomy (NCBI): domain Bacteria; kingdom Bacillati; phylum Actinomycetota; class Actinomycetes; order Kitasatosporales; family Streptomycetaceae; genus Streptomyces; species Streptomyces sp. DT190. The sequence goes on from NZ_JBNCNM010000028.1 coordinate 117,385, forward strand.
CGAGCCCTACCTGGTGGAGCGCACGACCCGGCCGGGCGGCGGCGTCCTGTCCACCGCCGGCTCCCGCGGGGTGCGCCAGGCGATGTACCCCTCGACGGCGGCGCGGCTGCGCGCCCTGATGCGGGAGGTCGTCGAGGAGGGCACCGGCCGCCGGGCGGCGATCCGCGGGGCGAAGGTCGGCGGCAAGACCGGCACCGCTCAGCACGGCCTGCGCAACTCGGGGATGCCGTACGCCTGGTTCGTCTCCTGGGCCCAGGGCGCCCGGGAGCTGACGCCGAGCGTGGCGGTCGCGGTCGTCGTGGAGGACGCGGAGGAGGAGCGCCGGGACATCAGCGGCGGCGGCGACGCGGCGCCGATCGCCCGGGCGGTGATGGAGGCGGTACTGACCTCACGCGACGGCCCGGACGGTTCCTGAACGCGCCCGCGGCGGAGGCCCGGCCGGTCAGCCGTCGGCCCCTCGCCCGGCCTCGATCGCGTCCCGCACCTCCGCCACCCGTTCCCTCTCCCGGACATCGCCCTGTGGGGCGACGCCTGCAGCGGGCCCGCGTCGACATGGGCGTGCTGGAGATGGGGACAGCGACCTGGACCCGCTCATGTCTCAGGACGAGGAGATCGCCGAGGCATCTCCTCCTCGGCCTTCGGGATGCCGAAGTTCTCCAGCACCGCGACGCCACACGGAGTAGACGCCGGGTCAACAAGTGACGCACGGGGGATTGACGGGCTTGCTGACAGGCAGTCTCATAAATGAGTACCGTGACGTGTGCACAACGAGGTGGGCAGCGATGACGACTCTGACGGAAGCCGACGCGCTCGACGGCCTGCGCGACGCCCTGGGCCTGCTGAAGGACCGGGAGCAGGTGGCCCAGCGGCTGCTCGACTCCTCCGCCAAGCACTCCTTCGACCCGGACAAGGAGCTGGACTGGGACGCGCCCTTCGAGGAGGGCAAGTGGTTCTGGCCCCCGGAGCTCGTGTCGCTCTACGACACCCCGCTGTGGAAGCGGATGAGCGAGGAGCAGCGCATCCTCCTGTCCCAGCACGAGGCGGCCGCGCTGGCCTCCCTCGGCATCTGGTTCGAGATCATCCTCATGCAGCTCCTGGTCCGCCACATCTACGACAAGGCGGCCACGAGCGCGCACGTCCGCTACGCCCTCACCGAGATCGAGGACGAGTGCCGGCACTCCAAGATGTTCGCCCGGCTGATCTCCCACGGCGACACGCCCTGGTACCCGGTGAGCCGCGTCCACCAGCAGCTGGGCCGCCTGTTCAAGACCATCTCCACCACCCCGGGTTCCTTCACGGCGACCCTGCTGGGTGAGGAGGTCCTCGACTGGATGCAGCGCCTGACCTTCCCGGACGAGCGGGTGCAGCCCCTGATCCGCGGCGTCACGCGTATCCACGTGGTGGAGGAGGCCCGCCACGTCCGCTACGCCCGCGAGGAACTCCGCCGCCAGATGGTGACGGCCCCCAAGTGGTCCCAGGAGTTCACCCGCATCACCTCGGGCGAGTTCGCCCGGGTCTTCTCGGTGGCGTTCGTGAACCCGGAGGTCTACACGAACGTGGGCCTCGACAAGCGCGAGGCCCTCGCCCAGGTCAAGGCCAGCGGCCACCGCAGGGAGGTCATGCAGACCGGCTCCAAGCGGCTCACGGACTTCCTGGACGACATCGGCGTCCTGCGCGGCGTGGGCCGCCGCCTGTGGAAGTCCTCGGGCCTGCTGGCGTAGCCGGGACGCATCATGGCATGAAGGGTGACCCGCACGGAGCACCAGCCGCCGACGCACGGAAGGGGCCGTGTCGGGGGGTGTCCGCCCGCAGCGGTTGGCGCGTCGACGAACAGCGAGTCGGTACGCAACCCCATCGC
>NZ_JBNCNM010000029.1:0-117671 GCF_049846985.1 Streptomyces sp. DT190
CTAGACAGCTCCACCACATCGGAGGTCTTCGCCATGATCAAGCCCGGCAAGCGTTAACAACGCTCGTGATCAATACATCTAGCGCGCGGCCCGGGCACAACCCGAAAGCAACAGCGACAGCGACAGCGACAGCGACAGCGACAGCGACAGCGACAGGAAAGGACGTCGAACACCATGCGTATCGCGTTTCTGGTGGCACCCGAGGGCGTCGAGCAGGTCGAGCTGACCGATCCGTGGCAGGCGGCGAAGGACGCCGGCCACGAGCCCGTGCTGGTGTCGACGAAGGAGGGTGAGATCCAGGCGTTCAACCACCTCGACAAGGCGGACACCTTCCCCGTCGACGAGGTCGTGGGCGAGAGCGCTCCCGGCTCGTTCGGCGCGCTGGTACTGCCGGGCGGCGTGGCCAACCCGGACTTCCTGCGCATGGACGACAAGGCCGTCGCGTTCGTCCGTGACTTCTTCGAGCAGGGCCGCCCGGTCGCGGCGATCTGCCACGCGCCGTGGACGCTGGTCGAGGCGGACGTCGTACGCGGCCGGGTGCTGACCTCGTGGCCGAGTCTGCAGACGGACATCCGCAACGCGGGCGGCACCTGGGTCGACGAGCAGGTGAAGGTCTGCGACCACGGCGCCAACAAGCTGGTCACCAGCCGCAAGCCGGACGATCTGAAGGCCTTCTGCGAGACGTTCCTCGACGTCTTCGCCCGTGAGGCCGCCTGACGGCCGCCTGACGGCGGCCGGCACACCCCGAAGGGCGAGGGGCTCAGGTGCCGGGAGTCGTGGGAGTCGCCGACTCCCCGCTTCCGCGCTCCCGGGCCCCTTCCCGCGTGCGGCCGGCGGCGACGGGGCGGCTCGGATTGCGGCGCAGGTACTCGCCCTCCAGCTGCGCCATGCGTTCGTTGTGGGCCCGCAGCGCGTCGTTGGAGCCGTACAGCAGCGTGTCGTGACGCGTGCGGTGGATGGTCTCCAGCTCCTTCATGAGCTGCTGGTCGTCCAGCCGGTCAGGGTTCACTCCGGTCATCGTGTCGCCCCGCTCGTCGTGTTCGTTCATGCCGTCCGGGTACCCGCCCCGGGAGCAAGTGAGCACTGCCGCCGAGCGGTATCCGGAGGGAGCCATGGATCTCGCTTTCCTGCACCCACTGTACGAACACCCCGGCCCTTGGGCCTCCGTGTACGTCGACACCTCCCGGCACACGCAGGACACTCCTCACGAGCGGCAGCTGACGGCCCAGGCCATGGCGAGGCAGCTCGCCGCGCAGGGTGCGGACGAGGCGACCTGCCGGGCCGTGCAGAGCGCGATCGAGGATCTGCGGCACTCCTCCGACCCCCACGGCAGGGCCCTGTTCGCCCGCGCCGGCGAGGTGGTCCTCGACCCGCCGCTGGTCCGTCCCCCGCAGGGCGGCGACTGGGCCGAATGGGCGCCGCTGCCCCGCGTCACACCGCTGCTGGAGCTGGCCGGCGAGGACCCCGTGTGCATCGTCGCGTACGTGGACCGCAAGGGCGCCGACTTCGAGCTGCGCAACGCGCTGGGCCGGCAGGACGCCGGGGGCGTCACCGGCCGGCAGTGGCCGGTGCACCGGACGAGCTCCGTGGACTGGTCCGAGCGGCATTTCCAGCTGCGGGTGGAGAACACCTGGGAGCACAACGCCGCGGAGATCGCCGACGCGCTCGCCGTGTGTCAGGAGGAGACCCAGGCCGACCTGCTGATCCTCGTCGGTGACGACCGGGAGCGGCGGTCGGTGCGCGAGCGGCTGCCCAAGCGGCTGCACGGCCTCGTCGTGGAGGCGCCGCACGGCACGGGCAGCCGGCTGCTCGACACCGACGTGGAGCGGGCCCGCGCCGAGCACGTGGCGCGGCGGGCCGAGGCGGAGCTGGAGCGGTTCCGCGCCGCCCGCGCCCCCGACGACGAAGGCCGGGCCGGGGCCGTCGAGGGCGTTCCGGCGCTGATCGAGGCGGCGCGTGAGCACCGCATCGACGAGTTGCTGATCCGGCTCGACGGGCCCGACGCGCACCGCGAGGTGTGGATCGGGGAGGATCCCGACCAGGTCGCCGTGCGGCGGACCGATCTGAAGATCCTCGGCGAGCAGCACTCGTGGCCGGCGCGGGCGGACGACGCGTTGATCCGCTCGGCGGTGGCCACGGACGCGGCGGCGCTGTCGGTGTCCGAGCACGAGGTGCCGACGGGCGGCATGGGGGCGCTGCTGCGCTGGAAGTGAGCGACGGGGGGCCGGGCCGGGTGGCCCGGGCCCCCTTCTTTCGCTTGGGTGCGGCCCTGTTCCGGTTCGCCGGTGGCGCCCCGGTGCGGTGGCCGGCCGTTTCCGGCCGGCGGTCCCGTTTGCTAGCGGGCCCGTTCCACCCGGCGTTCGTCCCAGACCGGGTCCGGGGTCTCCCGGACCCGGCCGTCGCTGCCGAAGACCAGGTAGCGGTCGAAGGAACGGGCGAACCAGCGGTCGTGGGTGACCGCGAGGACGGTGCCCTCGAAGGCCTCCAGGCCCTCCTGGAGCGCCTCGGCCGACTCCAGGTCCAGGTTGTCGGTCGGCTCGTCGAGCAGCAGGGCCGTGACGCCCTGCAGCTCCAGCAGGAGGATCTGGAAACGGGCCTGCTGCCCGCCGGACAGCCGGTCGAACGCCTGCTCGGCCTGGTGGGTCAGCTCGTAGCGGCGCAGCCGGGACATGGCGGCGCCGCGGTCCTGCGCGTGCTCCTTCCACAGGACGTCCAGCAGCGTGCGGCCCTCCAGCTCCGGATGCGCGTGCGTCTGCGCGAAGTGGCCGGGTACGACCCGGGCGCCCAGTTTCCAGTCCCCCGTGTGCGCCACGTCGTCGCCGGCGAGCAGGCGCAGGAAATGGGACTTGCCGGAGCCGTTGGAGCCGAGGACGGCGACGCGTTCGCCGTAGAAGACCTCCAGGTCGAAGGGCTTCATCAGGCCCGTGAGCTCCAGGTTCTCGCAGGTGACGGCCCGGACGCCGGTGCGGCCGCCCTTGATCCGCATCCTGATGTCCTGCTCGCGCGGCGGCTCGGGGGGCGGGCCGGCCTCCTCGAACTTGCGCAGCCGGGTCTGGGCGGCCTGGTAGCGCGACGACATCTCGTGGCTGACCGCGGCGGCCTGCCGGAGGTTCAGCACGAGCTTCTTCAACTGGGCGTGCTTCTCGTCCCAGCGCCTGCGCAGTTCCTCGAAGCGGGCGAAGCGCTCGCGCCGGGCGTCGTGGAAGGTGCTGAAGCCGCCGCCGTGCACCCAGGCGTCGGCGCCGGTGGGGCTGGGTTCCAGGGAGATGATCCGCTGGGCCGCGCGGGCGAGGAGCTCGCGGTCGTGGGAGACGAACAGGACGGTCTTGCGGGTCTCGGCTAGGCGTTCCTCCAGCCAGCGCTTGCCGGGGACGTCGAGGTAGTTGTCGGGCTCGTCGAGGAGGAGGACCTCGTCGGTGCCGCGCAGGAGCGCCTCCAGGACGAGGCGTTTCTGCTCGCCGCCGGAGAGGGTGCGGACCTGGCGCCACTGCGCCCGGTCGTAGGGGACGCCGAGCGCGGCCGTGGTGCACATGTCCCAGAGCGTCTCGGCCTCGTAGCCGCGGGCCTCGGCCCAGTCGGCGAGGGCCTGGGCGTAGGCCAGCTGGGCGGCCTCGTCGTCGACGGTCATGATGGCGTGCTCGGCGGCGTCGACGGCCCGGGCCGCCTGCTGGATGCGGGGGGTGGCCACGGAGACGAGCAGGTCGCGCACGGTCGTCTCGTCGCGTACGGAGCCGACGAACTGGCGCATGACGCCGAGTCCGCCGCCGACGGTGACGGAACCGCCGTGCGGTTTCAGCTCCCCGGCGAGCATGCGCAGCAGGGTCGTCTTCCCGGCGCCGTTGGGCCCGACGAGCGCCACGACGGCGCCCTCCCCCACCCGGAACGAGACGTCACCCAGCAGTGCCCTTCCGTCGGGCAGGTAGTACTCCAGGTGTGCGGCTTCGAGGTGACCCATGGCGGTGATTCTGTGCGGCCGGGGGTGACGTGGGCAAACCCATTTCGGTTCGGGCGGGCGCGTCTTCGCCTGCGCGGTGGGGGTGGGGCGGGGCCGTGCCGGGGGGTGTCCGTCCTCGGAACGGCGCGATGGGGTTGCGTGCCGACTCGCTGTTCGTCGACGCGCCAACCGCTGCGGGCGGACACCCCCCGGCACGGCCCCTTGCGCCGTCCGGCGGGTGCGGGCCGTGCCGTTGGCGGTCAGACCTTCCGCAGCGGCCGGTGCGGTTCCGGCGGGAGTTGCGGCTCGACCGCATCGCCCGGGTGTACCACGCCGCCCTCCCGCACCACACTCATGATCCCGGCCCTGCGCACCAGGTTCCCCGTCTCGTCCCGGCCGACGACCCGCTTCAGCAGCCCTTGCTGGAAACGGTCGATCTGCACACAGGGATTGCGCAGCCCGGTCACCTCCAGGACCGCCCGGTCGCCGACGTGCAGCAGCGTGCCGGTCGGCAGGGCGAGGAGGTCGATGCCCCGGGTGGTGATGTTCTCGCCGAGTTCCCCGGGCGCCACCTCGAAGCCGGCCTCTCGGAGTTCGGCGAAGAGCTCCTCGTGGATGAGGTGCACCTGGCGCAGGTTCGGCTGCGTGGGGTCCTGGGCGATCCGGGACCGGTGCTTGACCGTCACACCGGCGTGCACGTCCCCCTGCACTCCGAGGCCGGCGAGCAGCGTGACGCTGTCCCGGTTCGGCTTGGTGAACGAGTACTCCCCGTTGCTGCTGACCGCCGTCACTCGCCCGCTCATGGCCCCGGTTCCCCCTCCGCTGCAGCGATGACCGGCCTCGAGCCTAGCCGCCGGCGGCGGTGCGCCGGCCCGTGCCGGGTACCCGCTCGGCATGACGACCCCCGACCTGGACCTCACCGCCGCGAAGCCCGGGCGGCATCCCCTGCGCGATCGCGCCCTCGCCCTGGACGCCCGTCTGTACCGGGCCGTGGCGGCCCGGCGCGGGCGGGGTGTGCGCCCCGTGCCACCGGGCGCGGGGCGCGGTGCGGTGTGGCTCGCGGCGGCGGCCGCGCTCGCGGCGAGCCGCACGCCCCGCGCCCGCCGCGCGGCGTCCCGGGGGCTGGCCTCGACGGCCCTGGCCTCCCTGGCGCTGAAGGCCGTCGGGACGCGCTCGGTCCGCCGGCCGCGGCCGGCCGCGCCGCCGCTGCTGCGGCGGCTGCGGCCCTTGACCACCTCGTTCCCCTCCCGCCGCGCGGCGCGGGCCGCCGCCTTCGCGGCCGGGGTCGCCCTGGAGTCGCCGGCCTGGGGGGCGGTCGCCGCCCCCGTGGCCGGCTCGGTCGCCCTCGGCCGGGTCCGCACCGGTGCGCACTTCCCGAGCGAGGTCCTGGCGGGCGCGGCCCTCGGCGCGGGCGCCGCGTTCGTCCTGCGCGGCCTGGTGCCGACGCGCGGGCAGACCACCCCGCCGCCCCGGCCGCGCGCCGAGGTCCCGGCCCTGCTGGAGGGTGACGGGCTCGTGCTGGTGGCGAACACCGCCTCGGGCACCGCCGAGCGGGCCCGGGCGCTGCGGGACGCCCTGCCGCGGGCGGACGTGGTCGAGTGCGAACCGGCGGACGTGCCCGCCGAGTTGGAGAAGGCGGCCGCCCGGGCCCGGGTCCTCGGGGTGTGCGGCGGCGACGGCACCGTGAACACCGCGGCCCGCGTCGCGCTCCGCTTCGGCGTCCCCCTCGCGGTCCTGCCCGGTGGCACCCTCAACCACTTCGCCTACGACCTGGGCGTGGAGGACGCCCGCGATCTCGCCCGGGCGCTGCGCCAGGGGGACGCCGTGCGCGTGGACGTGGGGCGGTACTCCTGCGGGGACCGGCACGGCGTCTTCCTCAACACGTGCAGCGTCGGGGTGTACCCGGAGCTCGTACGGGAACGGGAGCGCTGGTCGCACCGGATCGGCGGCTGGCCGGCCGGGGTGCTGGCCGCCCTGCGCGTGCTGCGGGCCGACCGGCATCCGCTGGAGGCCGAGTTCCAGGGTCGTACCCGTCCGCTGTGGCTGCTGTTCGCCGGGAACGGCACCTATCACCGCATGGGGCTGGCGCCCGGGCGGCGGGTGGACCTCGCCGACGGGCAGCTGGACGTGCGGGTCGTGCACGGGGGCCGGCGGCCGGCCGTGCGGCTGCTCGCCGCGGCGCTCGCCGGGCCCCTGACCCGCTCCCCCGCCCACGCGGCCGTCCAGGTGGGGCGGCTGCGGCTGGACCACGTGGCGCCCGGCACCCTGCTGGCCTACGACGGCGAGGTGACCGAGGTGGAGGGCCGCGTGACGCTGGAGAAGCTGCCCGAGGCCCTGACCGTGTACCGCCCCGTCACCCCTTACTGACACTCCGTCAGTCCGTATCGCGAGACGCGGGTCTCATCATGCGGTTGCGCTGCGTACGGTGATGCCATGCCGACCGGAACGGAAGGGGTGGGGTCCGCCATGCCGGAACCACGGGAGACCGCCGTCTACACGCACGGGCACCATGAATCGGTGCTGCGCTCGCACACCTGGCGGACCGCCGCCAACTCGGCCGCCTACCTGCTGCCTTCGCTCAAGCCGCACATGCGGATCCTGGACATCGGCTGCGGGCCGGGCACCATCACCGCCGACCTGGCGGAACTCGTGCCGGACGGGCAGGTCACCGGGGTCGACCGGGCGCCGGGGATCCTGGAGCAGGCGCGCGCCACGGCGGCGGCACGGGGACTGGCCAACATCGACTTCGCGGTGGCCGACGTGCACGCCCTGGATCACCCGGACGACACCTTCTGCGTGGTCCACGCCCACCAGGTGCTCCAGCACGTCGGCGACCCCGTGCGGGCCCTGCGTGAGATGAGGAGGGTCACCAGGCCCGGGGGGTTCGTCGCCGTGCGGGACGCCGACTACGCGGCGATGACCTGGTACCCGGCCGTCGAAGGGCTCGACGCCTGGCTGGACCTGTACCGCCGGGTCGCCCGGGCCAACGGCGGCGAGCCGGACGCCGGGCGCAGGCTGCGCTCCTGGGCGCTGCGGGCCGGGTTCACGGACGTCACGGCCGGCTCAAGCACCTGGACCTTCGCCACCCCCGAGGAGCGGGCCTGGTGGAGCGGGCTGTGGGCCGACCGCACCCTGGCCTCGGCGTACGCGGACCGGGCCCTGGAGGGCGGGCACGCGAGCGAGGAGGAGCTGCGGCAGGTGGCCGCGGCCTGGCGGGAGTGGGGCGCACGGGAGGACGGCTGGTTCAGCGTGCTGCACGCAGAGGTCCTCTGCCGCAAGGACGGCTGAACCGCCCTGCCCCCGCCGTGCCGCTTCAGTCCCTGGGGAGCAGCGGTCCCAGGGGCCCGAGGTCCAGGTTGAGGTCCTCGGGCCGCAGCCCGTAGCGGTCGCGCAGCTCCGCCATCCGCTCCTCCAGCAGCATGAGCGTGAGCCCGATCCGCTCCTCCTGGTCCTCGCTCAGGTCCCCGACGTCGAACCGGCGCAGCGCCTGGCGCTCCATGAGCTGGCGCAGCAACTCGACCACCGTCAGCACGAGTTTGATGAGGTCGCGCTCGACGGTGTCGGGCTCCAGCTCGACCTTGCGGCGAGGCCGGTCGGGCCCGCCCGGGTCCGGCCGGGGCTCGGGGGAGGTCACAGCAACTCCTCGAACGGTGAGGGCACCTGGGCGTTCACCGAACTGATCAGCGCGTTGAGGTCGATGCGGACGAGGTCGACGTCGGCGATCCGCAGCGTGATGTCCCCCGTGATGACGACACCGCCGGCCAGCAGCCGGTCGAGCAGGTCCACGAGGGCCACCTCACGGCGTTCCACTACGGTCACGGCTTCTCCCCGTCGGTCATGCGTCCTCCCCGGCGAACGAATAGGCGGCCCAGGGGCCGGTGAGCTCGACGCGCATCCCGGGTGCCTCGTCCTTGGTGCGGTCGACCATTTCCACGAACTCCTCCGAACGCGCGCGCGGCACGAGGTAGGCGGCGTTCAGCACGTTGCGTCCGGTCGCCTTGGAGAGCGCCGGATTCTGCGGCGGGTGCAGCCGGGCGTCCTCCGCGAACGCGGCGAGCCGCTCGTGCAGCCTCGTCGAGAACGCCTCGGCCTTCTGCCACATCTCCTCGTGCGACCGGGTCTGCATGCGCCGCTGGCGCAGGTAGTCCCGGCCCGAGGCGGGCTTCTGCGCCGGCCGGGCGCTCTCCTGCGGTTCGGACTCGGCGTAGACCTTGACGCCCCACTCGACCCGGCCCTCCAGCCGGTCGAGGGTGCGCCCGAAGTCCTCCTCGCGGGCCTCCATCATGGTCCGGACGCCGCTGTCGTCCCGGAAGACGGTGCCGAGCCGCAGCGGCAGGGGGGTGGTGACGGTGGTGAGCGCGTCGATCACGCCCTGGTGGGCGCGGGCGGTCGCGGTCAGCCAGTCCAGGTCCTCCAGATGGGCCCGGAGCGGTTCCTCGGCGAAGTCCCGCTCCGGTACGTGACTCACCACGGCCACCAGGCCGCGGTGAGTCAGCGCTCTGGGCGGATCGCCCGCCACCCCTGTCAACTGGGCCTGGAGCGGGGTACTGAAGGGGCGGCAGACGGCGTAGACGTACCGCAGTCCGGTCACGGTGCCTCCTTCTTCTCCGCGCGGCCGGGCTCCAGTTCCTCCAGCCGGGCCAGCCTCTCGCGCAACTCGGCGTTTTCACGGGTGAGTTCGTCGCGGCGGGCCCGAGAGCTGAGAGCCGGGTCGGTCTCCCACCAGTCGATACCCATCTCCTTCGCCTTGTCGACGGAGGCCACGATCAGCCGCAGTTTGATCGTGAGGAGTTCGATGTCGAGCAGGTTGATGCGGATGTCGCCCGCGATCACGATGCCCTTGTCGAGCACCCTCTCCAGGATGTCGGCGAGGTTGGCGCCGCTGGCCTGGCCGTAGGGTTCGGGCATCCTGCTGGGCGTCGTCATCGCCGGCTCCCCGCCTCGACGTCCTGGTCCTCGTCCTCGTCCTCCTCCTCGTACTCACCCTCCGGCTCGTCCTCGGGCTCCTCCTCGGGCTCGGCCTCGTCCTCGTACTCGCCCTCGGGCTCCTCCTCGTCCTCCTCTTCCTCTTCCTCGTCCTCGTACTCGCCCTCCGGCTCCTCGTCCTCCGGCCGCTCTTCCCCGGTGTCCTCGGTGTCCTCGGCGTCCTCGGCGCGGGGCTCCTGGTCCGAGCCCTCCTCCGACTCCGACTCCTCCTCGGCGAGGGCGTCCTCGTGGCTGGTCACGACCTCGCCGTCGCGGATCTCACCGCGCCAGCTGTCCTCCGCCTCGCCCTTGATGGTGATGAAGCGGGCGAAGTTCTTCAGGTCGAGCCGGGCCCGGCGGCCCTGGGCGCGCCAGATGTTGCCGGTCTTCTCGAAGAGACCGGACGGGTAGTACTCGATGACCAGCAGCACGCGGGTCAGGTTCTCGGCGATCCGGTGGAAGGAGACGACGCCCTTCGTGGTGCCCTTGGCGCCCTCCGACGTCCACACGATGCGGTCGTCGGGGACCTGCTCGGTGGTCTTCGCCTTCCAGCTGCGGTTGGACCACCAGATCTTCGCCTGCCAGTCCGAGGTGGTGTCGTCGGCGCGGCTCGCGCTCTTGACGCCCTTGGCGAAGGTGCTGAAGTCCTGGTACTGCGTCCACTGGTCGTACGCGGTGCGCAGCGGCACACCGACGTCGATGCTCTCCATGATGACGGTGGGCTTGTTGCCGGAACGGCCCTTGCCCTTCTTCTTGCCGCCGAACAGGTTCTTGACGGAACCCGTGACCTTGTCCTTGAGGTGCGAGCCGCCGGTCTCCAGTGCGCTGCGCAGCGGCCCCTTGCCCTCGGCGAGCTTGCGGCCGCCGTCGAGGGCCAGCTTGGCGAAGCCCGGGCTGTTGCCCTCCGCGATGTCGTTCAGCTTGCCGGTGGTCTCGCCGAGCTTGCGGCCGACGCCGGTGAGCATGCGGGTGGCCTGCGCCGCGAGGTACTCCTGCAGTTCGGCCTTGAGCCGGTCCGCGGCCTCGCTGTGGGCCACGTCGGTGAGTGGGTTCTTCGACGCTCCGCGCGCGGCGGAGGACGCCGATCCGAGGGTGTCGGTCATTCCTCACCGCCTCCCTTCGGCAGCCGGGACCGGGCGCTGCCGCCGCCGCTCCCGGAGGTCGCCTTTCTGGCGGCCGTGGTCTTCTTGGCCGCCGCCTTCTTGGCGGGGGCCCTCTTGGCGGCGCTCTTCTTGGCGGGAGCCTTCTTCGCCGCCTTCTTCGCCGGCGCCTTGCGGGCGGCTGCCTCCTCCTCCGCGGGCTCGTCGTCCTCGGGCTCGTCGTCCTCGGGCTCCTCGTCCTCGTCGGCTCGGGAGTCCTCGGGCTCCTCGTCCTCGTCGGCTCGGGAGTCCTCGGGCTCCTCGTCCTCGTACTCGGCGTCCTCGGCGTCGTCGTCCTGCCCCGCGGGCACCACGCCCGACAGCTGGTCGCGCACCTGGGCGGTACGGCCGTGCAGCCGGTCGGCGAGCGCGTCGATCTGGCGCTCGACCATGGCTCCGGAGGCGGCCTTGCCCACGCCGCGCAGGTCCTGGCGCAGCTGGTCGCCGATCTCCTTGAACTGCGGGTTGTTCCGCAGCTGCTCCTGGAGCAGTTCGGCCACCATGCGCGGACTCAGGTTCAGCTTCTTCCCGGCCACCACACCGCCGACGGCCATGGCCATCTTCAGTTTTTTGGTGCGTCCCAGGAGGTATCCGGCCCCTATGGCGAGACCCAGTCCCATTCGGTTCATCGTGTCGTCCCGTTGCCTGTTCCCGCGCTCCCGCGCGAAGCGGTCTCCAACCGGTCGAGGAGTTCGTCCTCCTGTCGGTCGAACTCCTCCTCGGTGATCTCTCCGGCCTCCAGCTGCTCTTCCAGCCGGGCCAGTTCGGCCCGGATGGTCGCGGGGTCGTAGTAGATGCGCTCGGCCTCCTGGACCACCTGTCTGATGGCCCAGGCGCTGCCGCGTACCGGTGCGAACGGCAGCAGCAGCACCTCAGAGATCAGGCCCACGTCGTCACCCCGCTCCGGTGTCCGTTCCGCTCGTCACCGTGCCCGCCGGCTCGGCCGGGCCGGGCTCGACGAAGCTGTACGGCGGCAGCGGACCGTTGACCCGCACCTCCAGGTGCGGCATGTCCTTGCGGACCTGCTCGACCGCGGCCAGGAAGGACTCCGCCGAGTCCCGCTCCACCAGGTACGACACGTTGGCCAGCCAGCCGGTGGACTCGGGGCCCACGCTGACGTCGTCGGCGGAGCCGTCCAGGGCGCGCTGCAGGGCGGCGCCGTCCTCGGCCTCCTTGGCCTTGACCGCGGCCGCGACCATCTCGCCGAGCCGGATCTTGTCGTCGTAACTGCCGCCGCCCGCCTGCCGGTTGGCCTCCGCGAGGCCGCGGATGTCGGGGCTCTCGGCCATCACCCGGTGCAGAACGGCCTCTTCGACGTGGTTGGCCTTGATGTTGTACTCGACCCGGTTGTCCAGGGCCCGCAGCCGCTCCTCGTAGTGCTCGGCGCGCTCGGCGAGCACCGCGGTGATCGAGTTGTCGTCCGGGGCGACGCTGCCGAACCGCATGGGCAGCACGCAACCGGCCGCACCCGCCTCGCTGAGCACGTTCTGGTGGGCGAGGAGCTCCTTGCGCTTGGGCCGCAGACCCTCGGGCGCCTCGCTCACGATGGCCGCCAGGCCGCCCTCGCGCAGGATGCGCACCGGGCGGGGCGGGTCACCGACACCGCTCATGCCCTCGGGCAGACCGGGGTGCGAACCCGACGCGATGCCGTAGACGTAAGTGCTCACTCCTGCTCCTCCTTCCGGCGGGCCGCGGTCTTGCGGGCTCGCGGACGCGACTCGGTCTCACCTTCGCTCCGCGCCTGCTTGAAGGCGTCGGAGATGGTCTCGGCGGCGCCGGACAGCGCCCCCTTGGACTTGCCGCGCGCGCCGGACTCGGTCATCTCGCCGACCAGGTCGGGCAGGCCCGGGTCCTTGCGCGGCCCGGCCTCCAGGTCGAGCCGGTTGCACGCCTCGGCGAAGCGCAGATAGGTGTCGACGCTGGCGACGACGACGCGGACGTCGATCTTGAGGATCTCGATACCGACCAGGGAGACGCGCACGAATGCGTCGATGACGAGCCCCCTGTCCAGGACAAGCTCAAGCACGTCGTAAAGGCCGCTGCTGCCGCCTCCGCCGCCGGACTGCTGTGCCGGTACGACTGTCATGCCGGATGTTCCTCCTCGTGTGTGGGTACGGGTGGACCGGTCGGGCGGCCTAGCGGCCGCCGGACCTGCGCGCGTCCGAACGACCGCGTTCGTAGCGGCGCACCCGCCGGTAGCCCATGAGCTGCCCGTCGCTGTCGAGCTCCACCTGGTAGCTCGCCATCAGGCTCATCGTGTCGGGCACGCGCTCGAGTTCGAGAACCTCGACCTCCAGCGCCCAGCCCTCCTCCGTCTGCTCGAAGGACGACACGGACTCGGCCTCCATGCCGGTGAGCTCCGCGAGCTGGCCGCGCGCCTGACGCAGCACCTCCATCGGGCTCGGCCGCTTACGAGCCGTCTCGTGGTCGTTCGACGTACGCGATTCCTGGGAGTCCTGTGACTTCTGTGAACTCTGTGAGTCCTGCGTGTTTTTTGTGTTCGACATGGCCACCTCCCCCTCCGTGTGGCCGCAAGCGTGTTCGCCAAACCTCTACGGACGCATGCATCTGCCACTCGACGGCTTGCCGGGCAGGCCGGTTCAGCCGCCCAGGGCGTTCAGCCGCCGCCGGGCGGGACCGAGCGCCCGGCCCCGGTCCAGCAGGCCCGACCACGGATCGGTGCGTGCCTGCTCCACCGCGTCGGCGACGGTCCAGCGGCGCGCGTGCAGCTCCGGGTCGTCGAGCTGCTCCCAGGTGACCGGGGTGGCCACGGGCGCACCCGGCAGGGGCCGGACGGTGTAGGGCGCGACGGCGGTCTGCGCGTAGGCGTTGCGCTGGATGTCGAGGTAGAGCCGCTCGCCGCGCTCCTTCTTGCGGGCGGCGGTGGTGAGGCGGTCGGGGTGGGCCTCGGCGAGGGTGTCGGCGACGTCCCGGGCGAAGGCGCGGACCTCGTCGAAGTCGTGCCGGCCGGTCAGCGGCACGATCACGTGCAGCCCGCGCGAGCCGGTGGTCATCAGCGCCGACGGCAGCTCCAGCTCGTCGAGCAGTTCCCCGAGCAGCCGGGCGGCCTCGCGCACGTCCTCGAAGTCGTCGCCCGTCGGGTCGAGGTCGAAGACCATCCGGTCCGGGTGGTGCGGGCTGCCGGCGCGCGAGAGCCAGCGGTGCAGGGTGATGCTCGCCTGGTCGGCCAGGTAGAGCAGGGTGGCGGTGTCGTCGCACACGGCGTGGTGGACGGTGCCGCCCTCCTTGGCCAGCTCGACGCGCCTGATCCACTCCGGGTAGTGCTCCGGGGTGTTCTTCTGCATGAACCGCGGCCCGTCGATGCCGTCCGGGTGCCGTTCCAGCATCAGGGGCCGGCCGCGCAGGTGCGGCAGCATGAAGGGCGCGACGGCCCGGTGGTAGTCGACCAGGTCGCCCTTGGTGTACTCCTTGGCGTCGCCGCCGCCGGGGAAGAGCACCTTGTCCGGCCGGTGCACCTCCACCGTGCGGCGGCCCGCCCGCACCCTGCGCGGGCCCTGGTCGCCGCTCACCGCACGACCGCCTCCTCGACCAGCAACTGTCCGGCCGCCGCGATGGACTCCGCGTCGATGCCGGCGGCGTGCAGTTGCTCGTCCGGGGACGCCGAGCCGGGCATGGTCCGTACGGCGAGCCGCACCAGGCGCGGCACGGGCCGGCCGTCGGTGAACGCGTCCAGGACGGCGTCGCCGATGCCGCCCTCGGGGTGGTGGTCCTCCACGGTCACCAGGCAGCCGGTCTCCTCGGCCGCCCGGTGCAGGGTGGCACGGTCGACGGGCTTGACCGAGTACAGGTCGATCACCCGGGCGCGGATGCCCTGCTCCTCCAGCGCGTCGGCCGCGGCCAGCGCCTCGTGCACGGTGACGCCCGCGGCGACCAGCGTCAGCCGGTCCTCCCCGGAGGAGCGCAGCACCTTGCTGCCGCCGACCGGGAACTCCTCGTCGGGGCCGTAGATCACCGGGCTCTCGCCGCGGGAGGTGCGCAGGTAGCGGATGCCCTCCAGGCCGGCCATGGCGCCGACGAGCCGCGCCGTCTGGTTGGCGTCGCAGGGGTAGAGCACGGTCGAGCCGTGCACCGCCCGCATCATCGCCAGGTCCTCCAGGCCCATCTGGCTGGGCCCGTCCTGGCCGATGGCGACACCCGCGTGGC
Organism: Streptomyces sp. DT190; assembly: GCF_049846985.1. NCBI lineage: Bacteria > Bacillati > Actinomycetota > Actinomycetes > Kitasatosporales > Streptomycetaceae > Streptomyces > Streptomyces sp. DT190. The sequence goes on from NZ_JBNCNM010000029.1 coordinate 14,203, forward strand.
TGCCGACGAGGTTGATGCCGGCACCGCTGACCGAGGCCATCCGGATGAAGTCGTAGGCCCGGGTCAGGAAGGCCGCGAAGGTGGCCGCGTACGGCACCCAGCCGCGGGAGGCGAGCCCGACCGCCGAGGCGACCAGCTGCTGCTCGGCGATGTAGCACTCGAAGTAGCGGTCCGGGTGCTCCTTGGCGAAGGCCTCGGCGCGGGTGGAATCGCCGACCTCGCCGTCCAGGGCGACGATGTCGCCGCGGCCGGTGCCGAGCGCGGTGAGCGCCTCGCCGAAGGCGTTGCGGGTGGCGACCTCCTCGCCCTGGTCCCAGCGCGGAAGCCGGATGTCCCCGGTGTGGACGGAGTGCAGCATGCGGGTGGCGAGCGGCTCCTGCACCCGGATCCGCAGGTCGCGGGGGCCGCCCAGCTCGGCGATCGCCTCGTCGGCCTCGGGCAGGGGCTTGCCGTGCAGGCCCTCGCGGTCCTGGACGCCCTCGACGCCCTTGCCCTTGAGGGTGCGGGCGAGGATCGCGGTGGGCTGGCCCTTGGTGGAGGCGGCCTCGCCGTACGCGCGGTCGACGGCGTCGACGTCGTGGCCGTCGACCTCGATGGTGTGCCAGTCGAAGGCCTGGAAGCGGCGGGCGTAGGCGTCCAGGTCGTGGCCGTGCCGGGTCGGGCCGCGCTGGCCGAGCCGGTTGACGTCGACGATCACGGTCAGGTTGTCGAGGTGCTCGTGGCCGGCGTGCTCGGCGGCCTCCCACACGGATCCCTCGGCCAGTTCGCTGTCGCCGCACAGCACCCAGGTGCGGTAGTCGGTGCGGTCCAGCCGCTTGCCGGCCAGCGCGATGCCGACGCCGACGGGCAGGCCCTGCCCGAGCGAGCCGGTGGCCGTCTCCACCCACGGCAGGCGCTGCGGGGTGGGGTGGCCTTCGAGGCGGCTGCCCAGCTTGCGGAAGGTGAGCAGTTCCTCGTCGTCGATGGCGCCGGCCGCCTTGTACGCGGCGTACATCAGCGGCGAGGCGTGGCCCTTGGACAGCACGAAGCGGTCGTTGCCCGGGTGGGCCGGGCGGTCGAAGTCGTAGCGGAAGTGGTGGGCGAGCAGGACGGCCAGCAGGTCGGCGGCGGACATGGAGGACGTCGGGTGCCCGGAGCCCGCCGCGGCGGCGGCGCGGACGCTGTCCACGCGCAGCTGCTGTCCGAGGTCGGTGAGTTCACCGGTGTTCATGAGTCTCCTTTCGCGGAGTCGTCCGGGGCGTCGGTTCGTTTGACGGGGCCGGGGGCGGCACCGGGGTCCGGAGGTGCCTGCTCGGCCGGCGGCTGCGGCGAGGACCCGGGCTGGTGCTTCGCGGGCCCGCCGCCGGGCTGGTTACGGGCCTGCTCCCCACCCGGCTGGTTCCTCGCGGGCTCATTACCGGGCTGATTCTTCGCGGGCTCGCCTCCGGCCTGGTGGTGAGCCGGTTCACCACCCGGCTGGTTCCTCGCGGGCTCGCCGCCGGGCTGATTCTTCGCGGGCCCGCCGCCGGGCTGGTTACGGGCCGACTCGCCGCCCGGCTGGTTTCTCGCGGGCTCACCGCCGGGTTGGTTCCTCGCAGGCTCACCGCCGGGTTGGTTCCTCGCAGGCTCGCCGCCGGGTTGGTTCCTCGCAGGCTCGCCGCCGGGTTGGTTCCTCGCGGGCTCGCCGCCGGGACGCCCCTGGCCCGGCTGACCGGCCCGCCGGTCCGTCATGGCCTCGCCGCCGGGTCCGTCGGCGGTCGCCTCCTCGCCCGGACGGCCCTTCGCCGTCTCCGACTCGGTGCGGTGCAGGACCGCCGACGCGGACCCGGCACCGGTCCCGGCCGCTCGGTGTTCCGGGCGGCCCTTCGCCGTCTCGGACTCCGTGCGGCGCAGCACGGCAGCGGGGCCGGGTCCGGGCCGCGCGCCGGCCGGGCCGGGTCCGGCCCCGGACGGCGGCCCGGACCCGGCCGAGGCCCCGTCGGCGCCCGGGCCGGACCCGCTGCCGCCCTCCTGCGTGTCGGCCTCGATCGCCGCCCCCGGCCCCGACCGCGCGCCGGTCTCCTGCCGCTGCCCGGGTCCGCCCGGCACCCGGGCGACCTCGGGCGACGAGGTGTCCAGCGGCACCGACCAGGACCGTACGAGCCCCAACTGCACGGTCTGGCGCGGCAGTACGGCGTCCAGCAGCCAGTCCGCTGCGACACGGACACGGTTGCCGGGCATCGCGGCGAGGTGGTAGCCGCGCGTCACCGCGCCCGCCGGTACGCCGGAGAGGGTCACGCCGAGCGGATTGGCGGCGGCCTTGGCGCCGCCCAGGTCGACGACGAAGCCCAGGTCCCGGTGGCGGTACGGCTTGCGCGCCCCGCCGAGTCCCAGCGACGCGGCGACGTTCTCCGCCGCGACCTTGCCCTGCCGCCAGGCGTGCTGCGCGGTCATCGGCGTGTAGCCGCCCGGCTTCTCCAGGTCGGGCACGGCGGCCACGTCACCGCAGGAGAACACCTCGGGCCGCCCCGGCACCTGCAGGTGCGGGTCGACGAGCAGCCGCCCCTTCTCCATCGGCAGCCCGAGGGACTCGACCAGCGGGTCGGGCCGTACGCCCACGCACCACACCAGGGTCCGTGTCTCGACGAACTCGCCGTCGGTCAGCAGGACCCCGTCGTGCGTGGCCTCCTTCACGGAAGTGCCCATCCGCACGTCCACGCCCCGCTGCCGCAGCACCCGGTCGGCGGTGGCGGACAGCTTGCCGTCCATCTCCGGCAGCACCCGCGGCGCCACGTCCAGCAGCATCCAGCGCGGCCGCATGCCCCGCCGCAGCGGGTGTTTGCGGACCTGCGCGTCGGTGAACATCTGCCCGTGCGCGGCGACCTCGGTGCCGGTGTATCCCGCGCCCACCACCACGAAGGTGCAGCGCGCGGCGCACGTCCTGGGATCGTCGGCGGCGGCCGCGAGCTCCACCTGCCGGGTCACGTGGTCGCGCAGGTACAGCGCCTCGGGCAGTCCGCGGAAGCCGTGCGCGTGCTCGGCGACGCCGGGGATCGGCAGCAGCTTGTTGACACTGCCCGCGGCGAGCACCAGCCGGTCGTAGGCGAGGGTGCCCGCCTCGCCCTCGGGGCCCGTGTAGTGCAGGGTGCGCTCGTCGAGGTCGATCCGGTCGGCCTCGCCCAGGACGAGCCGTACGTTCGGCAGCGTGTCGGAGAGGGAGACCGTGACCCGGCGCGGCTCCAGGACGCCGGCGGCGACCTGGGGCAGCAGAGGCAGATAGAGGAAGTAGTCGGTCGGGTTCAGCACGGTGATGTGGGCCCGGCCCCGGGTGAGCCGGGACAGGGTGCGGGCCGTGCGGTATCCGGCGAAGCCGGCTCCGACGACCAGGATGCGGGGTCGACTCACGGTTGACTCGCCTCCGGCGCTGTCGCGTACCTCGGGAGCCTTCCGCGTCCCCCTGGCCAGGGCACCCAAACGTCCGCCCGCCCCGGTGCGACCGGTTTCCGGCCGCCCGCCCGGGTACCCGGTGCGGGATACGGACCGCCGACGTCGCGGAGGCACCCCCCATGCCCGAGTACGGCTATTTCCTCTCGTGCGAGCAGTACGGACCCGCGGAGCTGATCGAGCAGGCGCGCATGGCCGAGCAGGCCGGATTCCAGGCGCTGTGGATCTCCGACCACTACCACCCGTGGAACGACGAACAGGGCCAGAGCCCGTTCGTGTGGTCGGTGATCGGCGCGCTGTCCGAGGCGGTGTCGCTGCCGATCGAGACGGCGGTGACCTGCCCGACCGTGCGCATGCACCCGGCGGTGGTGGCGCACGCAGCGGCGACCAGCGCGGTGATGACGAACAACCGCTTCCGTCTGGGCGTGGGCTCCGGCGAGGCCCTCAACGAGCACATCCTGGGCGACCACTGGCCGCCGGCCCATGTCCGGCTGGACATGCTGGAGGAGGCCATCCAGGTGATGCGCCGCCTGTTCACGGGCGAGGAGGTCAACCACCACGGCCCGCACTACACCGTGGAGAACGCCCGCCTGTACACGGTCCCGGACGAGCCGATCCCGATCGACATCTCCGGCTTCGGCCCGGCGGCGACCGCGCTCGCCTCCCGCGTCGGCGACGGCTACATCACGGTCATGCCCGACGAGACGATGGTGGAGCAGTACCGCAAGGGCGGGGGCGGCGGGAAGCTGGTCAGCGGCGGCACCAAGGTCTGCTACGGCACCGACAAGGAGGAGGCCGTACGGACCGTGCACCGCCTCTGGGCGAACGAGCAGCTGCCGGGCGAACTGGGCCAGGTGCTGCCGTCCCCGAAGCACTTCGAGCAGGCGCAGCAGCTGGTCACCGAGGACATGGTGCGGGAGAACCGGGTGTGCGGCGACGACGTGGACGAGCACGTCGCGGAGCTGAAGCAGTTCGCCGACGCGGGCTTCGACCGGGTCTACGTCAACCAGATCGGCCCCGACCTGCGCGGCTTCTTCGACTTCTACCGCACGAAGGTGCTGCCGCAGCTGGACTGAGCGGAAATCGGCGGGCGGCCCGGGGCCCGGGTCGCCTACAGTCGCCGGCATGTCTCTTCGTCTGCGTCTGCGTGCCGCCCTGCCCGAGGCGATCCGGTCCCGTGACAAGGCGGCGGTGAGCGCCCTGCGCGGAGCGCTGGCCGCGCTGGACAACGCCGAGGCGGTTGCCGTGGACGAGCGGTCGACGCGCGCCGGCGCCCTGGAGGCCTCGCCTGCCGGTGCCGGCGCGACCGAGGCGGCCCGGCGCGAACTCGGCGAGCGTGAGGTGCTCGGCGTGGTGCGCGCGGAGGCCGACGAGCGGCTGGCGGCGGCGGCCGGGCTGACGGCACCCGCGCACGCCGCCCGGGCCGAGCGGCTCCGGGCGGAGGCGGAGGTGCTGCTGCGTTTCCTGGGCGAAGAAGAAGAGACCTTGCCGGTCACGGAGCGCCGTTAGCGTCGGACCGGGCCGCTCAGCCAGGGCCCTGACCGCGGCGGCGAGGGCCACGCCCAGCCACCCCGGCTGCGTGCCGGCCACTGCTGCCAGTACCGCGCCCCGTCAGGGGCGCGGGGAACTGCGCGACCGGCCCCCGCCGGCCCGCACCCGGCACTCAGCACCGCGAACCCGGTGTCACGCCCGGTGGCGCGGCACGTCCAGGTCGCCGGTCGGCCCACCTCGCGTTCAGTACGGCGCCCCGTCAGGGGCGCGGGGAACTGCGCGACCGGCCCCCGCCGGCCCGCACCCGGCACTCAGCACCGCGAACCCTGTGTCACGCCCGGTGGTGCGGCACGTCCGGGTCGTCGGCCGGCCGCGGGGGCACGGTGCCCGGGGTGGTCCCGGCGGGGCCGCCCGCGACGGGAGGAGCCGGCGGGACGGGCGGGACGGGCATGCCGCCGGCGGCATGCTCCGCTCCGGCGTGGCCCGGGGCCGGGCCGGCCGCGTGCCCGCCGCCGGGCCGGGAGGGCCGGGCCATGCCGCGCAGCACGTAGGCGAGGACGCCCAGGATCACGGCGGTGATCAGCGCGGCGGCCCAGTCGGGCAGGCCGAGCGCGAGGGCCAGTCCCACGGCCAGCGCGAGGGCCGCGCCCGCGTAGAGGGCGAGGGCACCGGACGCGGCGTACAGCGCGGCCTTGCGGCGCTGCTTGCGCGTCTGCTCGCGCAGTTCGTCCCGTACGGTCTCGCGCGCCACCTGTGCCAGTTCGTCGACCAGGTGCTTGTCAAGATGCTCCAGGTGATCCAGCGGCTTCATGCCCGTCCGGGTACCCTCGGCCCTGCGCCGGTAACTAGGCTCTGGCGCATGGAGATTCTGGGTGCCACACTGCGCGTCTGCGTCGACGACCTCGAGACGGCGATCCCCTTCTACGAGCGGCTGGCGGGCGGCAGAGCCCAGCGCTTCGAACGGGGCGGTGTCCAGGTGGCGGCGATCGGCTGCTTCCTGCTGATGAGCGGTCCGCCGGCCGAGCTGGAGATCCTGCGCAAGGTGGCGGCGACGATCGCCGTGACGGACGTCGAGGAGACGCACAAGGTGCTGACGGGGCTGGGCGCCCACATCGTCGCGGGCCCCATCGCCTCACCGGCGGGCCGCAACCTGATCGCCCTGCACCCGGACGGCTCGGTGTACGAGTACGTGGACCGCCAGGCGTGATCCCGGCCGGGGCCCGGTTCAGCGCCGTCCGGGCCCGCCGGTCATCTCGGTGGTGATCGCCCAGCGCTCGTGGTCGCGCCAGGCCCCGTCGACGAACAGCATCTTCGGCGAGAAGCCCTCAAGGCGGAAGCCGCAGCCGCGGGCCAGGGCGATCGAGGCGGCGTTGCGGGGCTGGACGTTGATCTCCAGCCGGTGCAGCCGCAGGGGGCCGAAGGCGTACCCCACGACGAGGTCCAGCCCTTCGCGCATCAGCCCGCGTCCGGCGGCGTGCGCGAAGGCGCCGTAGCCGAGGGCCCCGGACTGGAAGCCGCCCTGGACGATGTTGTTGATGTTGATGAACCCGGCGATGGACCCGTCGTCCTTCTCGCAGACGAGGAAGCCGGCCTTGGTGGGGTCCTCGATGAGCCGGCCCGCGTACGCGGTGTACGCCTGGGCGGTGAGCGGCGGGAACAGCCAGGGGTGGTGCAGGTCCTTGCTCTCCCGGGCCCGGGCGGTGAACTCGGCGCCGTCCTCATGGGTGAAGTGGCGTATGCCCACCCGGGGGCCTTCGGCGAGGTAGCGGGATGTGGTGTGCGGCACCCCGCCACAGTAACCTCACCGGCCCTGTCGTCTCAGCCGGCCGTCATGGGCAGCCGGAGGGTCCCGGGCCGGCCCGGGCCGCTGACGACGGTGACGGGTTTGGTCCCGCGGTTGCCGAAGTAGGCGCCGTCGCTCGCCGCGATGACGAACCGCAGCCGGTGCCCGGTGTCGAAGCGGTGCACGATGCCGGGCAGGGTGACGGTGAAGCTCCTGGTCACGTCCGGCACCCGGACCGGGGCGACCAGGCGCCGCACCAGGGTGCGGGTGCCGTCGGGGGCGACGTCGTAGACCTTGGCGAACAGCACGAGTCTGTCGGCCGCGTCGCCGGGGTGCTGGACGCGTTCGGCCTGCGGGGAGACGACCTGGAGCGTGGCCCGGGGCGCGCCGACGACGTCGAGGGGCTCGCGCAGCGGGGCGCTGGTCCAGGCGAGGTGGGTGCCCCTGGTGTCGCGCGGCGGGGAGTCCGGCAGCCCGAGGAGCCCGGCCAGGGAGCTCTCCGAATGGCTCGTGGGGACGGCCAGGTTGGTGTAGGTCCGGCGGCCCGGTGTCACCTGGCCGGGGTTGTCGACGAGCCTGCCGTCGCCCGAGAGGTACAGGGCGCGGTTCAGGGCGGGGAGGCGGTCGGCGGTGGCGTAGACGCGGTCCGGGTCCGCGATCCAGTCGCGGTAGTAGGCGAAGGCGGGCCCCGTGCCGGTGTCCGCCTGCTTGCGCAGGTGGCGGTCGAACCAGGCGAGGACGCGTCGGCCGACGTAGCTGGTCTCCAGGTTGCCGCGGGACAGGTCGAGTTCGGCGGCGGCCCCGGGGCCGCCGATGCGGCCGCTGTGTCCCCAGGACTGCCAGATCATCTTCACGGGGGTGCCCTGCGCCCGGAGCGTCCGGTAGGTCGCCGTCGCCTCGTTGAGGTTGAACAGGGTGTCGGCCTGTCCCTGCACCAGCAGGGTGGGGGTCCGGACGCGGTGCAGGTACGACACCGGGGACACGCGGCGCGCGTAGCCGAGCAGCTCGGCGGTGCGGTCGGCGGGGTAGCTGCCGGAGTTGAGGGTGTGGACGGTCCGGCAGGCCTCGGTGACGAAGTGCAGGCACGCCAGGGAGTTGACGCGGGAGGGGTCCAGGCTCGGCTGGAGCAGCGGCTGGCCCTCGCCGATGAGGTAGAAGCCGTTGGTCCACTGCCACTTGAAGGCGCCGGGGACGCCGGTGGCGCCGACGGCGTTGTTGGGGTCGAGCGCGTACGCCAGGTCGTGCCAGGTGATCATCGGCACGAGCGCGTCGAGGCGGTGGTCGACGGCGGCCGTCGCCAGCTGCACGGCACCGCCGTAGGAACCGCCGATCATGCCCACGCGGGGGTCCCCGGGGGCGTCGCGCGTGACGAAGTCGGCGGTGGTGCCGTCGTCGGCGGCGCGCCGGCCGCCGAGGAAGTCGACGAGTTGTGAGGCCGCCGCGCCGTCGATGGCCGGGTCGTCCAGGGAGACGAGGCAGCCGCTGCGGCCGAAGCCGAGCCCGGAGTAGATCAGCGAGACGTACCCGCGCCGGGCGAAGGCCTTGCCGATGGTGTCCGTCGAACCGTCCGCCTTGCTGCCGCCGAAGCCGTTCGTGCCGAGCACGGCGGGCGCCGGGTGGTCCCGGTCCACGCCGGCCGGACGGTACAGGTCGGCGTCGACGGTGCAGGCGCGCCCGCCGGCCCGGACGGTGAACCGCAGCGGGGTGACGGTGTGGTCGCCGGACGCCGTCGCGGGCGGGGTGAGGGCGAGCGGGCCGGCCAGGGCGGTGCCCAGAGCCAGGGCGAGGGGGGCGCGGAATCGGGGCACGCGTCGGAACACACGGACCTCCACGGTGAGGACAACGGCGGGACAGGGGCCATGCGGACGAGGCGGCGAAGCGGGATACCGACCGGTAGGTACCGGTCGGTAGTCATGGTGTGACACGTGTCAGGAGGCGTCAATCACCGAAACGAGGGTTTCTTGACGGCCTTTCAGCAGCGGTCCCGCTCAGCTCAGGGCAGGTTCGTCGAGCGTCAACGTGCCCGCGTCGGCGTCGAGTTCGGCCAGGACCCCGAAGGGCATGGTCAGCGCGCCCGCGCCGTGCCCGAAGCCGAACTCCTCCACGACCGGCACCCCGAGACCCTCCAGCCGGTCGGCGAGGACCGGGCGCAGTTCCTCGTAGAGGCCGCAGGTCTCCCAGGAGCCGAGCAGGAGCCCGGCCACCCCGTCCAGCCAGCCGGAGCGCAGGAGTTGCGTCAGGTACCGGTCGATGCGGTAAGGGCTCTCGCCGACGTCCTCCATCAGCAGCAGCCCGCCCCGGGCACCCGCGTGGGCGTGCGGCGTGCCGAGGTCGCTCGCGAGCAGGCTGAGGCAGCCGCCCAGCGTGACGCCCCGGGCCCGGCCGGGCACCAGCACGGGACGGCCCGGGGGCACGGCCGTGAGGGTCCGTACGGACTCGGGCTCGAAGAGGGTGGCCCGCAGGTGCTCCTGGGCCCGGGCGTGCTTGAGGAAGTCGACGCCGGCCGCCGCCGGACCGTACAGCGTGACCAGGCCCAGGCGGGTGGCGAAGGCCTGGTGCAGGACGGTGATGTCGCTGAACCCGGCGAAGATCTTCGGGCCCGCGGCCCGCATGGCGTCCCAGTCGAGCAGGTCGACCATGCGCTGTGCGCCGTAGCCGCCCCGGGCGCACAGCACCGCCGAGACGGACGGGTCGCACCAGGCGTCCCGCAGGTCGGCGGCCCGCTGCCGGTCGGTGCCCGACAGGTAGCCCAGCTCGCGGTGGCGGCCGAGGGCGTGCGGCGCCACCACGGGGTCGAGGTCCCAGCCGCGCAGCACGTCGAGCCCGGCCTGGAGCCGTTCCTCGGGCACCGGGCCGCTGGGGGCGACGACGGCCACACGGGCGCCGGGCGCGAGCCGGGGCGGCCGGACCAGCGCGTTCACCGGGTGAGCTCCAGGGTGGGGACGCCGAGCGGGTCCAGCCGGAACACCTGGGCGTACAGCGACAGTTCGGCCTCCAGGGCGCGGACCATGGTCTCCGCCCTGCGGAACCCGTGGCCCTCCCCCTCGAAGGCGAGATAGGCGTGCGGCACCTTGCGGCCCGCCAGGCGGGCCAGGAACCGCTCGCACTGCGCGGGCGGGCAGATCACGTCGTCCAGCCCCTGGAGCAGCAGGAACGGCACGCGCAGGCGGTCGGCGTGGGCGGCGGGCGAGCGCTCGGCGTACCGGGCGGGCACCTCGGCGAGCGGGCCGATCAGGCTCTCCAGGTACAGCGACTCGAAGTCGTGGGTCTCCCCCGCGCCCCAGCCGGTGAGGTCGAGGACGGGGTACTTGATGGTGCCGCAGGCGTAGACGTCGGTCGTGGTGAGCGAGGCGGCCGCGGTCCAGCCGCCCGCGCTGCCGCCGCGCACGGCGAGCCGGCTGCGGTCGGCGGTGCCCTCGTCGGCGAGGGCCAGGGCGACGGCGGCGCAGTCCTCGACGTCGACCACGCCCCACTGCTCGCGCAGCCGCTCGCGGTAGGCGCGGCCGTACCCGGTGGAGCCGCCGTAGTTGACCTCGGCGACGCCGATGCCGCGCGAGGTGAAGTAGGCGATCTCCAGGTCGAGGACGAGCGGCGCGCGGCCGGTGGGCCCGCCGTGCGCCCAGACGACGTACGGCGGCAGTTCGTCGCCGGGGGCCACGCAGGCGGGGTGGTGCGGCGGGTAGATGTGGGCGTGGACGTCGCGTCCGTCGGGGCCGGTGAAGGTGCGGATCTGCGGCTCGGGGTAGAACGCGGGGTCCACGGCGTCGTCGTGCTCGGCGCCGATCACACGCGCGTGGCCGGTGCGCGTGTTCAGCTCCACGACCTCGTGGGCGCTGCGCGGGCTGGCTCCCACGGCGACGACCCGTTCGCCGTGGGCCGCGAGGGTGGGCGCGAACTCGGTCCAGGGGCCGGCCGCGTCGACGACCTCGCCCGTCTCGGGGTCGAGGACGCCGAGGGCGGTGGCGCCCCGGCCGTGGACGACGGCGACGAGACCGCTCTCCAGGGGCGCGAACCAGCGCGACCCCAGCTTCCACAGCGCGTCGGCGAACTCCTCCTCGCGCGGGCACACCGGCTGCCCGTCGAGGTGGAGGTTCCACCAGCCGGTGCGGTCGCTCGCGTGCAGCAGACGGTTGTCGTGGGTCCAGTCGGCCTGGGCGATCGCCTCCCCGGGCCCCCCGGCCACGGTCCGGGCGCCGCGCAGGGTGCCGTCCTCCGCGACGTCGGCGACGACCAGTTCGGTGCCGTCCCAGGGCATGCGGGGATGGTCCCAGGCGAGCCAGGCCGCCCGCCGGCCGTCGGGCGAGAGCTTCGGTCCGGTCACGAACCGGTGCCGGGCGTCGGTGAGTTCGCGCACGGCCCTGCGGTCCTGGGCCGCGGATCCGTCCAGCGGCACGGCGGCCAGGACGCGGCGCACGTCGGTGGGCCCGTCGCCGGTGAACTCCTCCAGCACGCACCACACCTCGCCGTGCTCCGGCCGCAGCAGCGGCTCCGCCCAGCGCAGCCCGGCGCCCACCGGGGAGACAGGGGTGAGCGGGGTGGGTTCACCGCCCGGGCCGCAGCGGTAGAGGCGCTGGTCGGCGAAGTTCACGAACGCCACCAGCGGGCCGTCCTCGCCCGGCAGGCCCGCCCAGGGGTGCCCGCCGTACTCGATGACACGGCTGCGTACGTTCCACGGCGGGGGCAGCAGCGGTTCCTCCCGGCCGTCGGCGTGCCGCCGGACCAGGGTGCGGCGGCCGCCCTCGGCGGGGCGCGGTTCGGTCCACCACACCTCGTCGCCGACGAAGCCCACGTACTCCGGGTGCCCGTCGTGCGCGGCGGCCAGGGCCGCGTCGATGGGCGAGGGCCAGGCCCCGTACGCCAGCGTCCGCACCGTCTCCCCCACTCGTTCAGGCGGTCCGCAGGAACCGGTCGAGGACGCGGACGCCGAAGTGCAGCGCCTCGACCGGTACCCGTTCGTCGACGCCGTGGAACATGGCAGCGTAGTCGTAGCCGACGGGCAGCCTCAGCGGGGTGAAGCCGTAGCCGGTGATGCCGAGGCGGGAGAACTGCTTGGCGTCCGTGCCGCCCGACATGGTGAACGGCACGACGTGGCCCTCCGGGGCGAACTCCTCGACGGCGGCCCGCATCCGCGCGAAGGTCGCCGAGTCCACCGGCGCCTCCAGGGCGACCTCGCGGTGGAGGAACTCCCACTCCACGTCCGGGCCGGTGAGCCGGTCGAGGGTGGCGCGGAACTCCTCCTCGCCGCCGGGCAGATACCGTCCGTCGACGTGGGCCACGGCCTGCCCGGGGATCACGTTGACCTTGTACCCGGCCTCCAGCATGGTCGGGTTGGCGCTGTTGCGCAGGGTCGGCTCGACGAGCCTGCCCGCCGGGCCGAGCTTGTCCAGCAGGGTGTCGACGTCGGTGAGGTCGGCCTCGATGCCGTACACGGCGGCGAGTTCGGTGAGCGCGGCGCGCACGGTCGGGGTCAGGCGCAGCGGCCACTCGTGCGCGCCGATCCGGGCGATCGCACCGGCCAGGCGGGTCACGGCGTTGTCCCGGTTGACCTTGGAGCCGTGCCCGGCGCGTCCGCGCGCGGTGAGCCTGAGCCAGGCGGTGCCGCGCTCCCCTGCCGCGATCGGGTAGATCTGCCGTCCGTCGCCGTCGTGGAAGGTGAAGGCGCCGGACTCGCCGACGGCCTCGGTGCAGCCCTCGAAGAGCGCGGCGTGCCGGTCGGCGAGGAATCCGGCCCCGTCAGCGGCGCTGTCCTCCTCGTCCGCGGTGAACGCGACGACGACGTCCCGGCGGGGCCGGACGCCCTGCCGGGCCCAGGCGCGCACCACGGCCAGGATCATCGCGTCCATGTTCTTCATGTCGACCGCTCCGCGCCCCCAGACGACGCCGTCGCGGATCTCCCCGGAGAACGGGTGCACGCTCCAGTCGGCGGCCGCGGCGGGCACCACGTCGAGGTGGCCGTGCAGGAGCAGCGCGCCGGCAGAGGGATCGGTGCCCTCGACGCGGGCGACGACGTTGGTGCGTCCCTCGGTGCGCTCCAGGAGCACCGGTTCGAGTCCGGCCTCGGCGAGCCGCGCGGCGGCGTACTCGGCGGCGGGCCGCTCCCGGCAGTCGCCGCCGCCCCGGTTGGTGGTGTCGATGCGGATGAGGTCGGACGTGAACGTCACGACCTCGTCCAGCGCCTGCCGGTCGGTCTGCTCAGCCATACTGCTCCTCCACCGCGGCCGAGACGATCGTGGTGACCGCCTTGAAGGCGCGGATGCCCTCGTACATGGTCGCGCTGGTGTACGCCACCTTCCGCTCCGCGATCCGGTCCACACCGGGCACGACGGTGGCGGCCATCGCCAGGTGCTCCGCGTCGAACTCGACGGCGACGGTGAACGGGCCGCCGCGCACGGGTTCGTGGCGCACCGCGAGGGCGGCGGCCTCCTTGGCCGCGGCCCGGATGTCGGCCGCGGTCCGGGCGGGCGTACGGCACACCGCCGCGTACCGGGAGACGTGGTCCTTCACGGCGACCTTCAGCGCCCCGGGCGCGTACCCGAGCGCGTCCTCGCAGGCCACGTCGTCCCCGGTGACCAGCACGACCGGCACCCCGAACTCGGCGGCGACGTGCGCGTTGAGCAGCCCCTCGCTCGCCCGCACGTCGTTCAGCCAGACGCCGGTGATGGAGTTGGCCAGGTAGGTGTGGGCCAGGACGCCCTCCATGCCGGCGCCCGCGTGGTAGCCGACGAACGCGACGCCGTCGACGTCGCCGTACTGCACGCCCTCCACCATGGACAGCGCCTTGTGCCGCCCGGTGAGCAGCTGGGCGCGGTCGTCCAGCTGCTCCAGCAGGAGGTTGCGCATCGTCGCGTGGGCCTCGTTGATGAGCACCTCGTCGGCGCCGCCGTCGTGGAAGCCGAGCACGGCGGCGTTGACGTCGGAGGTGAACAGCGACCGGCAGCGCTCCCACTGGGACGCGCCGGGCATCACGTCGTCCGGCCACGTGACGCCGGTGGCGCCCTCCATGTCGGCGCTGATGAGGATTCTCATGACGAGCCGCCCGGGCTGGAGATCTTCATGGTTCGTCACGTTACGCGCTGCGGGCGGAACCGGCTACGACGTGGGCGCCTGCCGGCCGACGGGTCGGCCGGCAGGCGGCTGCGTCAGCCGGTGCGGCCCGCCACCAGCCAGAGGGACGGCAGCTCGACGCGCGTGCCGTCGGGGCGGTACTCGGTGGTCTTCAGGGGCAGTTCGCCGTGCGCGAGGACGGTGAGCCCGGCGGAGCGCAGGTACGCGGGCACGGCCTCGTCGGCGACCTCGCCGGGGGCGATGCCGTTCCGCAGGATGGTCGCCAGTTTGGCCGGCGGGCCGTCCGGGCCGCTCGCCAGGCCCATGAGCACCGCCTTGGCGGCGCCGGAGAGCTCCACGAGGAACGCCCGGCCGCGCTCGCCGACCAGCGTGGCGATCCCGTCGGCGAGGGCCTGCCGGTCGTCCGGATCGCACTGGTGCAAGACGCCCCGCACGTAGACGTTGGTGTCGCCGAGCTCCGCGTGCAGGGCCTGCACCTCGTCCTTCCCGGCCGCGTCGAGCTGCCGGTACGCCGCCTGACCCGCCGGATCGGCGCGGCGCGCGTGCTCCAGGGCTGCGGCGGACAGGTCGGCGCCCACGACCCGCGGGAAGCGGTCGGCGAGGTACCGGGTCTGGGTGCCGTTGCCGCAGCCGAGGTCCACCAGCGGCAGCGCCGGATCGGCCAGGTGCGGTTCGAACAGGGCCAGGTGCGGGCCGACGGTCAGGGCCGGCTCCGCGTCCCACAGCACCGCCCCCGGTGCGTCGGACGCCTCCCGCCAGAACCCCTCCCAGGACTGCCGGTACCGACTCGTCACGCTCATGCCCACTCCCCGGGGTGCGAACCGATCCCGCCCTCAGTGACGGGCCAGTACGGTGTACCGCGCCCCGGCCGCGGCCACAAGGACATGGCGCGTTCCTTCACCGCGCGTTCGACGCGGGTGGCGGTCAGCGGCGCGGCAGGGTCAGTTCGAACCAGACCGTCTTGCCGGTCCCGGTGCGGCTGGTCCCCCACTCCCGGGCGAGGGTGCTGACGACCCGCAGTCCGCGTCCCCGGTCCTCCAGCGGGCTCGCGCTGAGCAGCGTCGGCAGCTCGTGGTCGTCGTCGTCCACCTCGCACAGCAGGGTGTCGCCGCGCACCAGGCGCAGCACGACCGGCCGGGCGTGGGAGTGCCGCACGGCGTTGGTGACGAGTTCGCTGACCAGGAGTTCGGCGGGCGCGGCCAGCTTGGCCAGGCCCCAGTCGTGCAGTTGCTCGCGGACCACCGTGCGGGCCCGGCCGGCCTCGGCCGGGTCCAGGGCCAGGCGCCATTCGGCGACGTCGTCCGGTGCGATGCCGTTGAGGCGGGCCATCAGCAGGGCCACGTCGTCCTTGCGGCCGCCGCGCGTGTTGAGGGAGCGGATGATCGTGTCGCAGGCGTCGTCCATGGAAGCGGCCGGGTGGGCGGCGGACTCGCACAGGGTCGCCAGGCCCACGCCGATGTCCTCGCCGCGCACCTCGACCAGCCCGTCGGTGCACATCACCAGCCGGTCGCCGGGCTCGACGCGCACCCGGACCGCCTCGAAGGGCACGCCGCCGACGCCGATGGGCGCGCCCGTGGGCAGGTCGAGCAGTTCGCTGCGGCCGTCCTCGGCCCGGACCAGCACGGGCGGGATGTGCCCGGCGTTGGCGAGGTGCAGTTCGCTCGCGATGGGGTCGTAGACGGCGTAGAGGCAGGTCGCGAGATAGGTGTCGCCGAGGCGCTGGGCGAGGTCGTCGAGGTTGCGCAGCAGCTGCGCGGGCGGCAGGTCGAGTCCGGCCATCGTCTGCACGGCCGTGCGCAGCTGGCCCATCATGGCGGCCGAGTTCAGGCCGTGGCCCATGACGTCCCCGACGACGAACGCGGTGCGTCCGCCGTGCAGTTTCACCGCGTCGAACCAGTCGCCGCCGACTCTGCCGAGCAGGGTGCCCGGCAGATAGCGGGTGGCGATGTCGCAGCCCGCCATGCGGGGCGGGATGTGCGGCAGCATGCTGTCCTGGAGCGTCTCGGCGACGTTCTCCTGGAAGGTGTACATGCGCGCGTTGTCGAGCACCAGGCCCGCGCGGGCGGCGAGTTCGGCGCCGGTGACCCGGTCCATGTCGTTGAAGACGGGCCGCTCGGGGTGGCGCAGCAGGATCATGAAGCCCAGGACGACGTTGCGTGCCTTCAGGGGCACGACCAGCATGGAGCGGCCCGTGATGAGCGGCCGGATGTCGCGCTTTTCGAACTGCGCGGCGATGGCGTGGCCCATCTCCTCGCTGATGCGCGGCACGAGCACGGGCTCGCCGGTGGTCATGCACTGGAAGAACGGCGTGTGCGCCGGGAACGGCATGGCCTCGCCGACCGGCACGACGTCGTCCCAGCGGCCGGGTTCGTCGGTGTGCTCGACGGCGACCCGGTGCCACAGGGTGGTGGTGTCGGGCACGCCCTCGGCGAACCCCTCGCCCGCGACGACCTGTTCGCGCAGGTAGGTGCCCGCGACGTCCGTGAAGCGCGGCACGACCGCCCGGCTGACCTCGGCGATCGTGCGGGACAGGTCCAGGGAGGTGCCGATGCGGCCGCTGACCTCGTTGAGGAACTCCAGGCGTTCGCGGACGGCGGCGTACTCCAGATCCTCGCCCTCGTCGCGCAGTTCCTCCGGCACGGGCTCGCCCAGGGCCCGGGCCCGCGCGGCCCGTTCCCGGCGCGCCTTGCGTTCGGCGCGCCGGGCCACACCCCAGTCGGGGGTGACGGGCACCCGGTCGTTCTGGCTGAACTCCAGGACGGGATAGCCGAGTTCGAGGATCTGCCCGACGATGCGGGAGCTCTCGCCGACGCTCATGCTGGGCAGGATCTCGGGCAGCCGGCGGGCGAGATCCTGCGCGCCGGGGAAGTCGGTGTGCAGCGCGAAGCCGGGGGCGATCCGCTCGAAGGTGCCGTCGCCGGGGCGCAGCCCGTCCGCGTCGGCGGCGAGGACGAGCAGCCGCTCGGGTCCGGGGCCGACCAGCGGGTAGGCCCACCACAGGACGTCGGCCCGCTCCCGCCCGGGCACGGCGAGACGGGCGCGGCCCGCCGCGGGGTAGGAGAGCCCGCCGTCCAGGGAGGATTCGAGGTCGGGTCCGAGGCCGTCGTCGGCGTGCGGGGCGGGGTCCCGTCCCTCGGCCAGGGCGCCGGAGACGGGGAGCAGGTCGAGGGCCGTTCGGCCGATGGCCTCTTCCTTGGGGACGCCGAACAGGCGGCGTGCGCCCCGGCTCCAGTGCGACACGAGGCCCGCGCGGTCGACGACGACCACGGCCAGGGGGACGCGTCCCGGCTCGGCGGGGTCCGCCGCGGCGCCGTGCCCGGCATCCGGGCGGGGCGGCGTCTGCCTCTCGCTGCCACGGTCCATGGCCAGGCCCTCTCTCCCCACGGATCCGCAAGATCTGTGCCGGCGTCACCACCGTACGGCGACGGTCACCGGCGATGTGCGGCAATGCGCGAATTGCTCGCGCGGGGTGCGCACCGGCGTGCGACCCCGCGCGCCGTGCGGGTTCAGTCCTCGTGCCCCAGTTGCAGGTCCCGCTCGGTCCGCCCCCCTCCGGCGACCTGGAGCACGGTGGCGACGGGCGGGTAGCCGGCGGCGATGACGGTGTACTCGCCGGAGGACAGGTCGACGAAACGGAACGTGCCGTCGGGGCCGGTGGTGAGGGTGTCGACGACGTTGCCCGCCACGTCGAGCAGGGTCACGCGGGCGTCCTCCACGGGCCGCCCGCCCCCGGCCCGGACGGTGCCGCGCAGGACGGCGCCGCCGGCCAGCTCGATGTCGCGGCGGGTCTCGCGGGCGGCCTGGACGGTGACCGGGAGCGCGGCCGGGCGGAAGGCGGGGGCGCTGGCGGCGAGGGTGTACTCGCCGGCGACCAGCTCGGTGATGACGTAGCCGCCCTCCCGGCCGCTGCGGGTGGTGGCCACGACCTCGCCGTGCACGTTGGTGAGCGTGACGGTGGCGTCCCGCACGGGCGTGCCGTCGGCGGTGACGACGCTGCCGACGAGGTTCCCGGCGCCGCCGAGGACGATGTCGAGCTCGACGGGGCGCTCGCCGACGGTCACGGAGACCGCCTGCGGCTGGTGCCCGCCGGCGGCCGCGATCAGCACGTACGAGCCCGGGCCCGGCGTGGCCAGGGCGTAGCGGCCGTCCTCGCCGCTGGCCCCGCGCCCGGTCTGCTGTCCGGTGACGTCGATCAGCGTGAGGGCCGCGCGGGGCACGACGGACCCGTCGTGGTGCTGCACCGAGCCGCAGACGGGGACGCCCGCGGTGTACGCGCCGCGCGCCTGCGGAACGGGGACGGTCCCCGGGGCCGTGTCCGGGTCGGTGACGGGGGCGTTGTGGGACACCAGGGGTTTCTCCTTGAGGAAGAGGGCGAGGACCAGTCCGAGGACCAGTACCGGCACCAGGTAGAGGAAGATCCGCGGCATGGCGTCGGCGTACGCCCGGATGTAGCCGTCGCGCAGGGCCGGGGGCAGGCTGTGCACGAGCTGCGGTGTGACGGACTCGGGGTCGGGCAGCCCGCCGCCCGCGCGCGGGGGCAGCCGGTCGGCCAGGGCGCCGGCGAGCCGGTCGGCGAGGAGGGTGCCGAAGACGGCGGCTCCGACGCTGCCGCCGATCTGCCGGAAGTAGTTGCCGGCGCTGGTGGCGGTGCCGAGGTCGGCGGGGCGGACCGCGTTCTGCACGGCGAGGACCAGCACCGGCATCACCATGCCGATGCCGGCGCCGAGGACGGCCATCCAGATGCTGTAGTGCAGCCGGGGTGTGCCGGCCTCCAGGCGGGACAGCAGCCACATGCCGGCGACGGACAGAGCGCCGCCGAGGATCGGGTAGGCCTTGTAGCGGCCGGTGTGGCTGATGAGCTGCCCGGCGATGATCGAGGCGCCGACGATGCCGCCCATCATCGGGAGCATGAGCAGGCCCGACTCGGTGGCGGTGGCCCCGTCGACCATCTGCAGGTACGTCGGCAGGTAGCTGGCGGCGCCGAACAGCCCGGCGCCCACCACCAGGCCGATCAGGCCCGTGACGTTGAAGACCGGGTCCCGGAACAGCCGCAGCGGGATGAGGGGTTCGGCGGCGAAGCGCTCGGCGACGAGGAACAGGACGGTGGACACCACCGCTGCGGCCCCGAGGCCGAGGATCACGCGCGAGTTCCAGGCGTGCTCGGTGCCGCCCCAGCCGGTCAGCAGGACCAGGCAGGTGGAGGCGGCGGTGAGCAGCAGTGCGCCGAGGACGTCCAGCCGGCCCCTGGCGGCCGGTTTGGGCAGCTTGAGCGCGAACGCGACGACGACGAGCGTGAGCAGGCCGAAGGGCACGTTGACGTAGAAGCACCAGCGCCAGCCGAGGTGGTCGGTGAAGTAGCCGCCGAGCAGGGGCCCGGCCACCGAGGCGAGGCCGAAGGCGGCGCCGATCAGGCCCATGTGGCGGCCGCGCTGCCGGGGCGGCACGATGTCGGCGATGATCGCCTGCACGCCGATCATGAGGCCGCCCGCGCCGACGCCCTGCAGGGCGCGGAAGGCGATCAGCTGGTCCATGGTCTGCGCCTTGCCCGCGAGCGCGGAGCCGGCCACGAAGACGACGATGGCGAACTGGAAGACGCCCTTGCGGCCCAGCAGGTCGCCGAGCTTGCCGTAGATCGGCAGGCCGACCGTGGACGTGAGCAGGTAGGCGGTGATCGCCCAGGACATCCGGTCCAGGCCGTGCAGTTCGCCGACGATCTTCGGCAGGGCCGTGGCGACGATCATCTGCTCCAGGGCCGCCAGGAGCAGGGCGAGCATGAGCGCCAGGAAGATCAACCGCACCCGGCGCGGGCTGAGTCCGGCGGCCGGGGACGGTGGTGGGGCGGGGGTGTCGGGGGATGCCACCGCCGGTTCGTCCTGCGCCAGAGTGATCCCGCCCACTCACCGCTCCCCTCGTCGCGCTGCCGCACAATTCCCGCGTAAAAGCGACAACTATGAGCAAGCGCGACGAGTTACGGCATAAGGCAGAGCGGTACGGAGATCACCCGAACCGGTGAGGGGCACAACACCCGCGCCCCGCTTGGGGCTTGGGCCCCGGGACTACTTCTCGACCTCGGCCGCGAGCCGGGCGAGCAGCGCGTCGTGGATCCGGGCGAGGCCCTTGGGCGCGAAGGTCCTCTCGAAGAAGCCGCCGATGCCGCCGGCGCCGGTCCAGGTGGTGGTCACCACGACCCGGGCCTTGCCCTCCCCGGCCGGGGTGACACGCCAGGTGGTCACCATGGAGGAGTTGCGGTCCTTCTCGACCAGCTCCCCGTCGGTGGGCTCGGTGACCTCCAGGAGGCAGTCGCGCACCCGCTTGCTGGTGGCCTGGAGCTTCCAGTGGACGAGGGTGCCCTCGCCGTCGCCGCCCTCGCGGACCTCGTACTCGCTGAACTGCTCGGGCATCAGCTTCGCACGCGTACCGCTGTAGTCGGCGAGGGCGTCGAACACCGTCTCCGCGTCCGCCGCGACGATCCGCTCCGTAGTGGCCTCGACCTGCGCCATCGCTTTCCTCCAGGACCTGGTTGCTCGGGGGTCGGGGCAAGCCAACCACCCCGCTGCCCGGCCCCCCAAATCGGGGGCGTCCAACCCGGTCGAACACGTTCGGAAAAGACACTCGCACGATCAAGGGAACATGTGTTCTATTCTGTGGTCAGTGCTACCGAGGAGGCGTCATGCGCTGGGAGAACCTCACCGTGGACTCCGAACACAGCCGGGCCGACGCCGCGCTGTTCGGCGCGGACGCGGTGACGACCCGCACCTTCGACACGCCGGAGTTCCGCGGGATCACCTTCCACGAGATACGGGCCCGGTCGGTCATCAACCGGGTGCCGGCGGTCTCCCGGATGTCGTTCCAGTGGACGGTGAACCCCTACCGGGGCTGCTCGCACGCGTGCGTGTACTGCTTCGCCCGCAAGACGCACAGCTACCTCGACCTCGACACGGGCCTCGGCTTCGACAGCCAGATCGTCGTCAAGATCAACGCACCGGAGCTGCTGCGCCGCCAGCTGGCCTCGCACCGCTGGCGGGGCGAGCACATCGCCATGGGCACGAACGTCGACTGCTACCAGCGCGCCGAGGGCCGCTACCGGCTGATGCCGGGCATCATCACGGCCCTGCGCGACCGCGCCAACCCCTTCTCGATCCTGACCAAGGGCACGCTGATCCTGCGCGACCTGGACCTGATCCGGCAGGCGGCCGAGGTGACCGACGTGGGCATCTCCGTCTCGGTCGGCTTCACCGACCAGGAGCTGTGGCGCACCGTCGAGCCGGGCACGCCCGCGCCGGAGCGGCGCCTGGAGGTCGTGCGGGCCTTCGCCGAGCACGGCATCGACTGCGGGGTGCTGATGGCGCCGGTCATCCCGTTCCTTGGCGACCGGCCGGCCCAACTCCGCGAGACGGTACGGGCCATAGCCGCCTCCGGGGCCACGTCCGTCACCCCGCTGGTGCTGCACCTGCGGCCCGGCGCCCGCGAGTGGTTCATGACCTGGCTGGGGAAGCACCACCCGTACCTGGTGCCGCGCTACGAGCGGCTGTACGCGGACGGGTCCTACGCGCCGAAGTGGTACCAGCGCCGGATCACCCGCCAGGTGCACGAGCTGGCCGAGGAGTACGGCATCGGACCCACGCGCGCGCAGCCGCCGCGGCGGATCCGGCCCTCCGAGCCCGCGGCGGAACCGCCCGTGTCCGGGCCCACCCAACTTTCGCTTCTTTAGGAGCATACGAGCGCATCCGAAGATCCAATTGGGTCATGAGTTTGACGGAATGAGTTCTTCCGGGACCGCTTTCCGGGACGATGCCGCGAGGACGGCGACCCTCGCGGGCCTCCATCCCGCCGTCCTGGGAGGACTCCATGAGAAAACGCGCAGCCGCGCTGTGCGGTGCCGCCGTCGTCATGGCCGGGACCTTCACGGCCGTACCCGCCGAAGCGAGCGCCCCGGTCGCCGCCGGCCCCGCGCACTCCGCGCAGCTCGCCTGGAAGAGCTGCGCCACCGAGAACTACCCGACGCTGCTGTGCGCGTCCCTGAAGGTGCCGCTGGACCACCGCAGGCCGCAGGGCCGGCAGATCACCCTCGCCCTGTCCCGCGTCCCGCACACCGCCAAGACCTACCAGGGCCCGCTCCTGGTCAACCCGGGCGGTCCCGGCGGCAGCGGCCTGACGCTCGCCGGCTTCGTCGCGTCCGCGCTGCCGAAGAAGGTCGCGGCCCAGTACGACGTCATCGGCTTCGACCCGCGCGGCGTGGGGGCGAGCAAGCCCGCGCTGGACTGCCGGCCGGGCCACTTCGCCCCGGTCCGCCCGAACTCCCTGCCGACCTCGCCCGCGATCGAGAAGGCCAACCTCGACCGCGCCAAGTCCTTCGCCGCCGCCTGCGGCAGGAAGTACGGGGACCTGCTGCCGTACATCGACACCACCAGCGCCGTGCGCGACATGGACGCCGTCCGGCGGGCCCTGGGCGCCGAGAAGATCAACTACTTCGGCTACTCGTACGGCACCTACCTGGGCGCGGTCTACGCCAAGTTCTTCCCCGAGCGGGTCCGGCGGCTGGTGCTGGACTCCGTGGTCGACCCGACCGACGTCTGGTACGAGGCCAACCTCAACCAGGACCTGGCCTTCAACGACCGCCACCGCGCCTTCCTCGCCTGGGTCGCCCGGCACGACTCGGCGTACCGGCTGGGCACCGATCCGGAGAAGGTCGAGGCCCGGTGGTACGCGATGCGGTCAGCCCTGGCCAAGAGTCCGGCGGGCGGCACGGTGGGGGCCTCGGAGCTGGAGGACACCTTCCTGCCGGGCGGCTACTACAACGGCTACTGGCCGGCCCTCGCCGAGGCCTTCGCGGCGTACGTCAACGGCAAGGACCCCGAGCCGCTGGTGCAGGCGTACGAGGACTTCGGCGCGGTCGACGCCTCCGGTGACAACGGCTACAGCGTCTACACCTCGGTGCAGTGCCGGGACGCCGGCTGGCCGCGCGACTGGCGGCAGTGGCGCGAGGACAACTGGGCGGTGTACGCGAAGGCACCGTTCATGACCTGGAACAACGCCTGGTACAACGCGCCCTGTGCGTTCTGGCCGACCGGCTCCCTGCGGCCGGTGAACGTCGCCAACGGCAAGCTGCCGCCGGTCCTGCTGTTCCAGGCGACCGGCGACGCGGCCACCCCGTACGAGGGCGCCGTGACGGCCCACCGTCTGCTGGCCCGCTCCAGCCTGGTCGTGGAGGAGGGCGGCGGCAACCACGGCATCACGCTGAGCGGGAACGCCTGCCTGGACGAGCATCTGACGGCCTATCTGACCGACGGCACCGTGCCCCGCGGGTACGGCACCGCGGACGCGGTGTGCGAGGCGCTGCCGGACCCGGAGCCGGCCGCGCAGCAGGCGGCCTCGGCGAAGGCCGGGTCGCCCTCCGCCAAGGGCTCGACGCTGCACGGTCTGCTCGGCTTCCGCGGCTGAGCCCGCGCCGGTGTGTCCGCCGGGGGCGGGCTCCGTCGGTTCCGTGGTCCACCATGGACCCATGAGTGGACTGACGAGGATCCCCGCCCCCGCCGGAGTCGCCCCCGCGGCGCAGTACAGCCATGTGGTCCTGGGCACGGGCCGTTTCGTGGCGGTCGCCGGTCAGCTCCCGCTCGACGAGCGGGGCCGGCCGGTCGGCGAGGGCGACCCGGCGGCGCAGGCCCGCCAGGTGTTCGAGAACCTCCGGCGGTGCCTCGCCGCCGCCGGGGCGACCTTCGACGACGTCGTCAAACTCTCCTACTTCGTCACGGACATGGCCCACATGCCGGCGATCCGCGCCGCCCGGGCCGCGCACATCTCCGACGAGGCACTGCCCGCCGCTTCGGCGGTGCAGGTCGCCGCTCTGGTCCGCCCCGAGTGCCTGATGGAGATCGAGGCCTTCGCGGTGGTGTCCGCGTGACGGGCCTGCGGATACGGGAGATGACCCTCGCCGACTGCGACCGGGTCGCGGAGATCCGCGTCCGCGGCTGGCAGCGCGCGTACCGGGGCATGATCCCGCAGTCGTACCTCGACGGGCTCGATGTCGCGCAGGACGCCGAGCGGCGCCGCGGGTATCTCACGCGGCCCGACGACGCGGTGGTGGACCTGGTCGCCGAGGACGCGGGCGGCAGGGTCGTCGGCTGGGCCTGCCACGGCCCGTACCGGGAGGGCGAAGTGCGCATCGCGCAGGGCGAGTTGTACGCCCTCTACGCCCACCCGGACCACGTCGGCCAGGGCGCGGGCCGGGCGCTGCTCGCGGAGACCGTCCGGCGCTGCTCCGCCGCGGGCCACGACCGCCTCCTGCTGTGGGTGCTCGCGGCCAACGCCCGGGCCCGCCGCTTCTACGAACGGGCCGGTTTCCGGCCGGACGGCGCGCGGGAGCCCTTCGAGGTGGACGGCGTCACGGTGCCCGAGGTGCGCTACGCCAGAGCGCTGTGACCTCACCGCCGCCCGGGACGCCGTGGCCTCACCGCTGCTTGGGGATCCGCCCCAGGGCCCGGACCGCCGCCTCCGCCAGCGCCGGGTGCGCCAGTGCCTCGTTCAGCACGGGTCCGGCCCGGCCGTCCCCCAGCGCGCCCAGTCCGTCCACGCAGGCGAGAGCCACGCGGCGGTAGGGATCGTGCGGGCGCAGCCGGCGCCGCAGGGTGGTGATCAGCGCGGGCACGGCCTCCGGGGCGCGCAGCTCGACCAGCAGGCGGACCGGGTGCAGGGCGTAGGCGACCCGCAGTTCGTTGGTGGCGAGGGCGGCGGCCGCGCGGGCGGTGCGCGGGTCGCCGAGGCGGGCGAGGGCGTACGCGGCGGAGGCGCAGCGCGGCGGATCACGGTGGTTGAGCAGCAGCACCAGGGACTCGAAGGCCCGCCGGTCCCCCGCGAGACCCAGCCGGAACGCCGCGAGCTCCCGCGCCCACAGCGGCTGCCGGGGCTCGGTCAGCACCCCCGCCAGGGCGTCGAGGTCGTCGGTCGCCACGAGCCGCTCGAAGGCGGGCGGCGCCCCCGACTCCTGCCGTAAGCGCTCCGTGAGTGATCGCAACTCTTCGTCCATGACACCGAGGTTAGGACGCCGGGCGGCCGCTCGGGACGTACATCACAAAGACGAGGTCTGGCGCGCTCGTTACCCGCCGGTTAAGCTCAGACGAGCGAGTTACCCACTCGTATTCCTCGCGGCGGTCTGGTGACGCGGCCACCGCGGGAGCAGTCGGTTCGGTGCCTCAGGTACCGCAGTACGGCTCGGCCCCGGGACAGGGCCGGTCGGAACGGCCGTTCGCCCCGGGCGTGTGCACGCCCGCGACGGCGGCACCGGGCGTGTGCGCATCGCAGCCCGGCCCACACCCGCACTTCTCACGCCCCCGGTGCGCCCCGGAACCCGGCCCTCGCGGGCCCTTTCGCGGCGCACCCGGGAGGCGTTCCCCGTCGTCACCCTCATCCTGGAGTCCCGCGATGGCCACTCCCCTTTCCGACCCGTCCCCGTCCCCGCTGCGGACCGTCGCCGTCGTCGGCCTCGGCACGATGGGCACCGGCATCGCCGAGGTGCTCGCCAAGGCCGGCCGCGAGGTCGTCGGCATCGACATCAGCGAGGCCCAGGCCGCGAAGTGCCTCGCCGCCCTTGAGGCCTCCACGGCCCGTGGCGTCGAGCGCGGCCGGCTGACCGAGGAGGAGCGCGCCGAGATCCTGGCCCGCGTCCGCACCTCCGCCGACCTGCGGGCCGCGGCCGACGCCGACCTGGTGATCGAGGTCGCCCCGGAGTCGTACGAGGTCAAGCAGCAGATCTTCCGGGAGCTCGACGGGATCGTGCGCCCCGGAACCATCCTGGCGACCGGCACCAACGCCCTGTCCGTCACGCGGCTGGCCGCCGACTCGGCGCGCCCCGAGCGGGTGCTGGGCCTGCACTTCTTCAACCCGGCCCCGGCGATGCGCCTGGTCGAGGTCGTCTCCTCGGTGCTGACCGCGCCGGCGGCCGTCACGGCGGTCACCGACCTCGCGCTCGACCTGGGCAAGGAGCCCGTCGCGGTCGGCGACCGGCCCGGCTTCGTCGCCGACGGCCTGCTGTTCGGCTACCTCAACCAGGCGGCCGCGATGTACGAGGCGAAGTACGCCTCCCGCGAGGACATCGACGCCGCGATGCGGCTCGGCTGCGGTCTGCCCATGGGCCCGCTGGCGCTGCTCGACCTGATCGGCGTCGACACCGCCCGCACGGTCCTGGACGCCATGTACGCCGAGTCCCGCGACCGGCTGCACGCCCCCGCGCCCATCCTCAAGCAGCTCAGCGAGGCCGGCCTGACGGGCCGCAAGGCCGGGCGCGGCTTCTACACCTACGAGGCGCCGGGCAGCGGCACGGTCGTGCCGGACGCGCTCACCCCGCAGGAGGGCGGCGACACGGTCACCGGCCGCACGGTCCGCTCGGTCGGTGTCGCGGGCTCCGGCACGATGGCCTCCGGTATCGCCGAGGTCTTCGCCAAGGCCGGGTACGAGGTCGTGCTGGCCGCCCGCAGCGAGGAGAAGGCGCGGACCGCCAAGGCCCGCATCGGCAAGTCCCTGGCCCGCTCGGTCGACAAGGGCCGGATGACCGCCGAGGCGGCCGCCGAGACCCTGGACCGCATCACGGCCACCGGCACCTACGACGACTTCGCGGACGTCGATCTGGCCCTGGAGGCGGTCGCGGAGGACCTGGAGGTCAAGCGGCAGCTGTTCGCCGCGCTGGACAAGGTCTGCAAGCCGGGCGCGATCCTGGCCACCACCACCTCGTCCCTGCCGGTCGTCGCCTGCGCCCGGGCCACCGCGCGCCCGCAGGACGTGATCGGCATGCACTTCTTCAACCCGGCCCCGGCCATGAAGCTGGTCGAGGTCGTCCGCACGGTGCTGACCGCCGACGACGTGCACGCCACGGTCCGCGAGGTCTGCGGCCGCATCCGCAAGCACGCGGTGGACTGCGGGGACCGCGCGGGCTTCATCGTGAACGCGCTGCTGTTCCCGTACCTCAACAACGCCGTCAAGATGGTCCAGGAGCACTACGCCTCGCTGGACGACATCGACGCGGCGATGAAGCTGGGCGGCGGCTACCCGATGGGTCCGTTCGAGCTGCTCGACGTCGTCGGGCTCGATGTCTCGCTCGCCATCGAGAAGGTCCTGCACCGCGAGTTCCGCGACCCGGGCCTCGCCCCGGCGCCGCTGCTGGAGCATCTGGTGGCCGCGGGCTGCCTCGGCCGCAAGACCGGCCGTGGCTTCCGCGAATATGCCAAGCGCTGAGCGTCCCGGCGACCGGTTCCGGTCCGGCTCCGAGTGGGGCGGCCTGCTCGGCCCGGACCGGTTCCCGCCCCCCTCGGGCGGGAGCGTGGGACCAGCTCACGCGCACCGAGCTGCGCACATGCAGTACGTTCAGGGCATGTCCCAGCCCGCCAAGTCCTCACGTACACCAGCCACGGCCGACGCGCCGGAAAGTGCCGCAGGCTCCCGTGCCGCCGCCCAGCGGCTCAAGATGCGCCGGGAACTGGCGGCCGCCGCGATGGAGCTGTTCGCGACCAAGGGGTACGAGGCGACCACCGTCGACGAGATCGCGGCCCAGGCCGGGGTCGCCCGCCGCACCTTCTTCCGCCACTTCCGTTCCAAGGAAGAGGCCATCTTCCCCGACCACGACGACACCCTGATCCGCGCCGAGGCGGTGCTCAACGCCGCGCCGGCGCACGAGCATCCGCTCGACACGGTGTGCCGCGGCATCAAGGAAGTCATGCGGATGTACGCGGCCCGGCCGGAGATCTCGGTGGCCCGCTACAAGCTGACGCGCGAGGTGCCCACCCTGCGCGAGGCGGAGATCGCGTCGGTGGCCCGCTACGAGCGCCTGTTCACCCGGTATCTCCTCGGCCACTTCGACGAGCGCGCGCACGCCGACGACGCCAACGACGATCCGCTGCTGGCGGAGGTCGCCGCGTCCGCGGTCGTCACCGCCCACAACCACGTCCTGCGGCGCTGGCTGAGGGCCGGCGGGCAGGGGGACGTGGAGGCGCAGCTGGACCACGCCTTCGCGATCGTGCGCAGGACGTTCGGCACCGGGATCGGCGCCGGGCGCTCCGCCGAGCCGCAGCCGGCCGCGGCGACGGCGTCGGCGCAGGGCGAGGTCCTGGTCACGGTCGCCCGGACGGACGCCCCGCTCGACGAGGTCATGCGGACGATCGAGCAGGCGCTCAAGGAGCGCTGAGCGGCGCACCGCACTGTGATGACGGCCACCCTTCGGGGTGGCCGTTTTGGCATGTCAGGGGCGGTTTTGCAGCGCCCTGGCGAGCCCGTTCGATCGATCATCGCTCATGTGTTACGTAAAGATTTCATCTGAGAGCAACTTCTGGCACTCAGTGCCTTGCGGGGTGACACGCGGTGTCATACGTTGAAGAGGTCCGGGCGGCGTCCCAACGGGCCGCGTGCCCGTCCGCCCCGGACGCCTGCGTCACAGGCAACCTCCCGCGCCACCAGCGCTGCCGAACAGCACCACCGCCGAACCGACGGCACACCCTCAACCCTCAGCAGCACCGACGTAACCATCGGCGCCCCTCCCTCAGGGCGCTCACCGCCGGAGGCAACACCGTGACCGTGAAGGACATCCTGGCCGCGATCCAGTCGCCCGACTCCACGTCGGAGGACTTCGCCGCCCTCCCGCTCCCCGAGTCGTACCGCGCGATCACCGTGCACAAGGACGAGACGGAGATGTTCGCCGGGCTCGCCACGCGCGACAAGGACCCCCGCAAGTCGATCCACCTGGACGAGGTGCCGCTGCCCGAGCTCGGCCCGGGCGAGGCCCTGGTGGCCGTCATGGCCTCCTCGGTCAACTACAACTCGGTGTGGACGTCGATCTTCGAGCCGCTGTCCACCTTCGGCTTCCTGGAGCGCTACGGCCGCACCAGCGAGCTGGCCAAGCGCCACGACCTGCCGTACCACATCATCGGCTCCGACCTCGCGGGCGTCGTCCTGCGCACCGGCCCGGGCGTCAACGCCTGGCAGCCCGGTGACGAGGTCGTCGCGCACTGTCTGTCCGTCGAGCTGGAGTCGTCCGACGGCCACAACGACACGATGCTCGATCCGGAGCAGCGGATCTGGGGCTTCGAGACCAACTTCGGCGGGCTCGCCGAGATCGCGCTGGTGAAGTCCAACCAGCTGATGCCGAAGCCGGACCACCTCAGCTGGGAGGAGGCCGCCGCCCCGGGCCTGGTCAACTCCACCGCCTACCGGCAGCTGGTCTCCCGCAACGGCGCCGGCATGAAGCAGGGCGACAACGTCCTGATCTGGGGCGCGAGCGGCGGTCTCGGCTCGTACGCCACGCAGTTCGCGCTGGCCGGCGGCGCCAACCCGATCTGCGTGGTCTCCTCCCCGCAGAAGGCGGAGATCTGCCGCGCGATGGGCGCCGAGGCGATCATCGACCGCAACGCCGAGGGCTACAGGTTCTGGAAGGACGAGAACACCCAGGACCCCAAGGAGTGGAAGCGCTTCGGCAAGCGCATCCGCGAACTCACCGGCGGCGAGGACATCGACATCGTCTTCGAGCACCCCGGCCGCGAGACCTTCGGCGCCTCCGTGTTCGTCACGCGCAAGGGCGGCACCATCACCACCTGCGCCTCGACCTCGGGCTACATGCACGAGTACGACAACCGCTACCTGTGGATGTCCCTGAAGCGGATCATCGGCTCGCACTTCGCCAACTACCGCGAGGCCTGGGAGGCCAACCGGCTCATCGCGAAGGGCAAGATCCACCCGACCCTGTCCAAGGTGTACTCCCTGGAGGACACCGGCCAGGCGGCCTTCGACGTGCACCGCAACCTGCACCAGGGCAAGGTCGGCGTGCTGTGCATGGCCCCCGAGGAGGGCCTGGGCGTGCGCGACGAGGCCAAGCGGGCCCAGCACATCGACGCCATCAACCGCTTCCGGAACGTCTGAAGGACAGCTGAGGTCACAGATGACTGAGCGTCACAAGGACCGGCCGTGGCTCATGCGCACGTACGCCGGTCACTCCACGGCCGAGGCGTCCAACGAGCTGTACCGGCGCAACCTCGCCAAGGGTCAGACGGGTCTGTCGGTGGCGTTCGACCTGCCGACGCAGACCGGCTACGACTCCGACCACATCCTCGCCCGCGGCGAGGTGGGCCGGGTCGGCGTGCCGATCGCGCACGTCGGTGACATGCGCCGGCTGTTCCAGGACATCCCGCTGGAGCAGATGAACACCTCGATGACCATCAACGCCACGGCCATGTGGCTGCTGGCGCTCTACCAGGTCGTCGCCGAGGAGCAGGGTGCCGACATCACCAAACTCCAGGGCACGACCCAGAACGACATCGTCAAGGAGTACCTGTCCCGGGGGACGCACGTCTTCCCGCCGGGACCCTCCCTCCGCCTGACGACGGACATGATCGCGTACACGGTCTCCCACCTGCCGAAGTGGAACCCGATCAACATCTGCAGCTACCACCTGCAGGAGGCGGGCGCCACGCCGGTGCAGGAGATCGCGTACGCGATGTCCACCGCGATCGCCGTGCTCGACGCCGTGCGCGACTCCGGCCAGGTGCCGCAGGAGCGCATGGGCGATGTCGTCGGCCGTATCTCGTTCTTCGTGAACGCGGGCGTCCGCTTCATCGAGGAGATGTGCAAGATGCGCGCCTTCGGCCGCATCTGGGACCAGGTCACCCGCGAGCGGTACGGCATCGAGAACCCCAAGCACCGCCGCTTCCGCTACGGCGTCCAGGTCAACTCCCTGGGCCTGACGGAGGCTCAGCCGGAGAACAACGTCCAGCGGATCGTGCTGGAGATGCTGGCCGTGACGCTCTCCAAGGACGCCCGGGCGCGCGCCGTGCAGCTGCCCGCCTGGAACGAGGCCCTCGGCCTGCCCCGCCCCTGGGACCAGCAGTGGTCGCTGCGCATCCAGCAGGTGCTGGCGTACGAGAGCGACCTGCTGGAGTACGAGGACGTCTTCGAGGGCTCGAAGGTGGTCGAGGAGAAGGTGACCGGCCTGGTCGAGGCGGCGCTCGCCGAGATGGACCGCATCGAGGAGATGGGCGGCGCGATGGCCGCCGTCGAGTCCGGCTACCTCAAGTCGCAGCTGGTCGCCTCGCACGCCGAGCGCCGGGGCCGGATCGAGTCCGGCCAGGAGAAGATCGTCGGCGTCAACATCTTCGAGGGCACCGAGCCCAACCCGCTCACCGCCGACCTGGACACCGCGATCCAGACGGTGGACCCGGAGGTCGAGGCCCAGGTCATCGACGCGCTCCAGCGCTGGCGCGACAGCCGCTACCAGCCGCCCTTCAACCACCCGCGGCCCTGCAAGGCCCTGGAGCGGCTGAAGGAGGCCGCGCGCGGCACCGAGAACCTCATGGAGGCGACCCTGGAGTGCGCCCGCGCCGGGGCGACGACCGGCGAGTGGGCCGGGGCGCTGCGCGAGGTCTTCGGCGAGTTCCGGGCCCCCACGGGCGTCTCCTCGGCGCCGGTGGCCGTCCCCGTGGAGGAGGGCAGCACGCTCGCCCTGGTGCGCCGCAAGGTGGATCTGACGGCCAAGGACCTCGGCGTGGGCAAGCTGCGCTTCCTGGTCGGCAAGCCGGGCCTGGACGGGCACTCCAACGGCGCCGAGCAGATCGCGGTGCGCGCGCGGGACGCCGGCTTCGAGGTGGTCTACCAGGGCATCCGGCTGACGCCCGAGCAGATCGTGGACGCGGCCCTCGCGGAGGACGTGCACGCGGTCGGGCTGTCGATCCTGTCCGGATCGCACGCCCAGCTGGTGCCGGACGTCCTGACACG
Organism: Streptomyces sp. DT190; assembly: GCF_049846985.1. Classification (NCBI taxonomy): domain Bacteria; kingdom Bacillati; phylum Actinomycetota; class Actinomycetes; order Kitasatosporales; family Streptomycetaceae; genus Streptomyces; species Streptomyces sp. DT190. The sequence continues at coordinate 45,686 of NZ_JBNCNM010000029.1, forward strand.
GCTGCGTGTGGCCGGTGCCACAGACATCCCGGTGATCGCCGGTGGCATCATCCCGAACGGGGATGCCGAGCAGCTCAGGCAAGCCGGAGTGGCGGCGGTGTTCACCCCGAAGGACTTCGACATCACCGGAATCATCGGCCGCATCGTCGACGAGATCCGGAAAGCGAACAAGCTCGACCCCCTGGAGGTCCCCGCATGACCACGGTCAACCGCCTTCGCCCCCGGCGTTCCTGCCTGGCGGTACCGGGCTCGAACCCGCGCTTCCTGGAGAAGGCCCAGGGCCTCCCGGCGGACCAGGTCTTCCTCGACCTGGAGGACGCGTGCGCCCCGCTGGCCAAGCCCGAGGCCCGGCACACCATCGTCAAGTTCCTCAACGAGGGCGACTGGACGGGCAAGACGCGCGTCGTGCGCGTCAACGACTGGACGACCGAGTGGACGTACCGCGACGTCGTCACGGTCGTCGAGGGCGCCGGGCCCAACCTCGACTGCATCATGCTGCCGAAGGTCCAGGACGCCCAGCAGATCGTGGCGCTCGACCTGCTGCTGACGCAGATCGAGAAGACGATGGGCTTCGAGGTCGGCCGGATCGGCATCGAGGCGCAGATCGAGAACGCGCAGGGCCTGAACAACGTCAACGAGATCGCGCAGGCCTCCCCGCGTGTGGAGACCATCATCTTCGGCCCGGCCGACTTCATGGCCTCCATCAACATGAAGTCGCTGGTCGTGGGCGAGCAGCCGCCCGGCTACCCGGCGGACGCCTACCACTACATCCTGATGAAGATCCTGATGGCCGCCCGCGCCAACAACCTCCAGGCGATCGACGGCCCCTACCTGCAGATCCGCAACGTCGAGGGCTACCGCGAGGTCGCGCAGCGCGCCGCCGCGCTCGGCTTCGACGGCAAGTGGGTGCTGCACCCGGGCCAGGTCGAGGCGTCCAACGAGATCTTCTCGCCCTCCCAGGAGGACTACGACCACGCCGAACTGATCCTGGACGCGTACGACTACTACACGTCCGAGGCCGGCGGCAAGAAGGGCTCGGCGATGCTCGGCGACGAGATGATCGACGAGGCCAGCCGCAAGATGGCCCTGGTCATCTCCGGCAAGGGCCGCGCCGCCGGCATGCGGCGCACGTCGAAGTTCGAGATCCCGGAGGCCTGAGCGCGATGCAGTTCGGACGCACCTACGAGGAGTTCGAGGTCGGCGCGACGTACAAGCACTGGCCGGGCAAGACGGTCACGGAGTACGACGACCACCTGTTCTGTCTGCTCACCATGAACCACCATCCGCTCCACATGGACGCGAACTATGCGGAGAAGACGACCGACTTCGGCAAGAACGTCGTCGTGGGCAACTACATCTACTCGCTGCTGCTGGGCATGTCCGTACCCGACATCTCCGGCAAGGCGATCGCCAACCTGGAGATCGAGTCGCTGAAGCACGTGGCGCCGACCTTCCACGGCGACACGGTCTACGGCCAGACGACGGTGCTCGACAAGTGGCCGTCGAAGTCGAAGAACGACCGCGGCATCGTCTACGTCGAGACCAAGGGCTACAAGCAGGACGGCACGCTGGTCTGCGTGTTCCGCCGCAAGGTGATGGTGCCGACCGAGACGTACATCAAGGAGCGCGGCGGCGAGCAGCCCGGCCGCCCCGAGCTCAGGGAGCAGGAGAAGTAGCCATGGCGCGACTCGCCCAGACCGCCGGTCTGACGGACGTCCAGCAGGAGATCCTGTCCACCGTCCGGGACTTCGTGGACAAGGAGATCATTCCGGTCGCCACGGAGCTGGAGCACCGCGACGAGTACCCGCAGGCGATCGTCGACGGGCTGAAGGAGTTGGGCCTGTTCGGCCTGATGATCCCCGAGGAGTACGGGGGCCTCGGCGAGTCGCTCCTGACCTACGCGCTGTGCGTGGAGGAGATCGCCCGCGGCTGGATGTCGGTGTCCGGCATCATCAACACCCACTTCATCGTGGCCTACATGCTCAAGCAGCACGGCACGCAGGAGCAGAAGGACCACTTCCTGCCGAGGATGGCGGCCGGCGACATCCGGGGCGCGTTCTCGATGTCCGAGCCGGGTCTCGGCTCGGACGTGTCCGCGATCACCTCGAAGGCGGTGAAGGACGGCGGCGAGTACGTCCTCAACGGCCAGAAGATGTGGCTCACGAACGGCGGAACGTCGTCCCTGGTGGCCGTTCTGGTGCGAAGTGACGAAGGTCACCCCGAGGGCACCGCACCCCACAAGTCGATGACCACCTTCCTCGTCGAGAAGGAGCCCGGCTTCGGCGAGGTCCGGCCCGGCCTCACCATTCCCGGCAAGATCGACAAGATGGGGTACAAGGGGGTCGACACCACCGAACTCATCATGGATGGCCTGCGGATTCCTGCGGATCGTGTGCTCGGCGGGGTCACCGGCCGTGGTTTCTACCAGATGATGGACGGTGTCGAGGTCGGCCGTGTGAACGTGGCGGCGCGTGGTTGCGGCGTCGCGCAGCGTGCGTTCGAACTCGGCGTCCAGTACGCGCAGCAGCGCCACACCTTCGGCAAGCCGATCGCCCAGCACCAGGCGATCCAGTTCAAGCTGGCCGAGATGGCTACCAAGGTCGAGGCGGCGCATGCGATGATGGTGAACGCAGCACGCAAAAAGGACTCCGGGGAACGAAACGACCTTGAAGCCGGTATGGCGAAGTATCTTGCTTCCGAATACTGCAAGGAGGTCGTGGAGGACGCCTTCCGGATCCACGGCGGCTACGGCTTCTCCAAGGAGTACGAGATCGAACGCCTCTACCGGGAGGCGCCGATGCTGCTGATCGGTGAAGGTACCGCCGAGATCCAGAAAATGATCATCGGCAGGCGCCTGCTCGAGGAGTATCGATTCCAGGGCTGATTGTCCGGATACGGGGTGTTTTCTTGGAGAAGAAGATCACACCCCGTCAGCACTCTTCGGACGCCGACTCGGCTGCCTGGCTTACCCAGTTACGGCCCCGAGCCGCTACGATCGCCGGAAAGCCGCCGTCCCCCGTCAGAGTGCGGCATCATCCGCTACGAAGGTCATCCATGCCCCACAGCCAAACCTCTGCACCTCGCGACAGCCGGGCCGGCGTACGCCTCGCGCGCGGAGCATCGCCGTGGCTCCTTCCGACCGTCGCCACCGCAGCCCTCAGCCTGGCCCGTGCGCGCCGCTCCGGCGCCGCCAAGGCCGTCGCCGTTCCCGCCACCGCGCTCGCGGCGGGAATGCTGTGGTTCTTCCGCGACCCCGAGCGTGAGATCACCCAGGGCCGGGTCATCTCGCCCGCCGACGGTGTGGTGCAGAGCATCATGCCGTGGAAGGACGGCCGCACCCGCGTCGCGATCTTCATGAGCCCGCTCAACGTCCACGTGAACCGCGCCCCGCTGGCCGGCACCGTGACGTCGGTCGAGCACATCCCCGGTGGCTTCGTTCCCGCCTTCAACAAGGAGAGCGAGAACAACGAGCGCGTCGTCTGGCACTTCGACACCGAGCTCGGCGACATCGAGATGATCCAGATCGCCGGCGCGGTCGCCCGCCGCATCGTTCCCTACGTGCCCGAGGGCACCAAGGTCGAGCAGGGCGAGCGGATCGGCCTGATCCGCTTCGGCTCGCGCGTCGACCTCTACCTGCCCGAGGGCGTGGAGGTCGCGGTCGAGGTGGGGCAGAAGACCGTGGCTGGGGTGACTCGCATTGACCGTGATTGATCCTGACACCAAGGCCGGCTGGGTCCCGGAGGTCGACGAGGTCGACGAAGAAGAGGAGATGCCCCTCTCTCTGCGCCTGTCGATAGCGGACACCCTGACGCTCGGTAACGCCACGTGCGGCTTCATGGCGGTGTACTTCACCACCACCGGCATCCTGATCCCGCACCTCACGGGCAGCCAGGAGACCGGCATGGCCCGCCACAGCGCGGCCACGGCGGTCATCCTGATGCTCTGCGCGGCGGTCTTCGACCTCTTCGACGGGCTGGTGGCGCGCAAGCTGCGCTCCTCCCCCATGGGCGCGGAGCTGGACAACCTCTCCGACCTGATCAGCTTCGGGCTGGCGCCGGCGTACTTCGTGCTCGTGTACGGCATGGTCGCGGACGACGCGCACCAGCGGGTGGCCGCGGTCGGGGCGATCGTGGTGCTGCTGGCGGTGGTGCTGCGGCTTGCCCGGTTCTCCTGCGTCACGGTCAAGGACGGCACCTTCCAGGGCATGCCCTCGCCGTTCGGCGCGCTGACGGTCGTGTCCATCGTGCTGCTGGAGCTGCCCTTCGTGGCGACGCTGCTGGCGATCCTGGGAACCGCGTGGCTGATGGTGTCCCGTGTGGAATACCCCAAGCCCCGGGGCCGGCTCGCGGTGGCGATGCTTTCGTGGATCGTGCTCAGCATGGGGCTGCTGGCGGCGTGGGCCTTCGACGCGCCGAGCGGACAGCTGCTGCTCCAGACGGGCTGCGCGCTGCAGCTGGTCATGGGTGCGGTGATCCCGCTGTTCGCGACGGCCCGGCGGGTGAACAACTTCCGCGACAACCGGCGTGAGGCACGGGCGGCGCAGCTCCCGTAGCGGCGGGACGACCTCCCTGCCGAGGCAGACGACGGCGAAGGCCCCGAGCACCTGGTGCTCGGGGCCTTCGCCGTGTCCGCGCGGTGTCCCGGTCCGCCCTCCGGCCGCCGGGCGGCCGTACGGGGACGGCGGGCTCAGGTCAGGAAGTCGCGCCCGACCCGTTCCGCGACCCGTTCCAGGATCGGGCCCGCCTCCGCGATGCACTTCGCCACGTCCGGCTCGGCGTCCGTCAGCGGGTAGGCGCGGCGGAAACCGGACCGGCCCAGGACCTCCGGGCGCAGGGCGAGGCGGCCGCAGACCGCGACGACGTCCTTGCCGGCCGCCCGGGCCGCGGCGGCGACGCCCGCCGGGGCCTTGCCGTGCAGGGTCTGCTCGTCGAGCGAGCCCTCACCGGTGATCACCAGGTCGGCGCGCTCCAGCGCGGGGGCGAAGCCCAGCACGTCGAGCATGACCTCGATACCGGGGCGGAACCGGGCGCCCAGCAGCAGCGCGCCGTAGCCGATGCCGCCGGCGGCTCCCGCACCGGGCGAGGCGGCGTACTCGGCGGCCCCGGGGCCGGCCGGGCCCTCCAGGACCTTCGCGAAGTGCGCGAGGGCCGCGTCCAGGGCCGCCACGTCGTCCGGTGAGGCGCCCTTCTGCGGCCCGTAGACCGCGGGCGCGCCCTTCGGGCCGGTCAGCGGGTTGTCGACGTCGCTGGCGAGGACCAGTTCGACCTCGGAGATCCGCGGGTCCAGATCCGACAGGTCCGCCGAGGCCAGCTCGGCGAGGCCGCCGCCGCCCGGGGGCACCGGCTCCCCGTCCGCGTCCAGGAAGCGGGCGCCCAGCGCCGACAGCATCCCGGCGCCGCCGTCCGTGGTGGCACTGCCGCCGACCCCGAAGACGATCGTGCGGGCCCCCGCGTCCAGGGCGGCCCGCAGCAGCTCGCCGGATCCGTACGTCGACGCCGTGAGCGGGGCGAAGACCCCGGCCGGGAGCCGCTGCAGTCCGCTTGCCTCGGCCATCTCGACGACCGCGGTGTCCTCGCGCAGCGCGAACGCCGCCGTCACCTCGTCGCCGAGGGGACCGGCGACGCGTACCTCCCGGCGTTCGAACCCGGCCGCGACCGCCGCGGCCACCGTCCCGTCCCCGCCGTCGGCCACGGGCAGCGCCTCGACCTCGAGGTCCGGCACGGCCCGGCGCAGCCCGGCCGTCACCCGCTCGGCGACCTCCACGGCCGTCAGGGACCCCTTGAACTTGTCCGCGGCGACGAGCACCCGCCGCGTCCTTCGGGTGCCGCTCACTGCAGCGTCCGCCACTTGCACTCCCCTTGCTCTCCGGGCCCTCACGCATGTCAGGGCCAGTCGCGCCGCTGCGACCTTAACCGGGAGACGCCCCCGCCGTCAGCCCGTGCCCACCCCATGGACCTGAGGGGTGTCGCCCCCCGGGGGCGCGGGCAGCCGCGCGCGGCCCCTGCGGACCCGCATCCGTAAGCCGGCCCCCGGCCCCCCTCGGACACTGCGCCGGAAACGGGTAGACGGAAGGCATGACCCCCGTCGGCAACGAAACGGCGCTCGCCGAGCGCATCCTCGGCGGCTGGACGGGCCGCATCGCCGGCAACATGCTCGGCAAGCCGGTCGAGCAGGGCGAGGTGTGGACCCGCGACCGCATCGACCGCTACCTCCGGCAGGCCGCCGCGCTGCCCCTCACCGACTACCTGCCCGAGCCGATCAGCGAGCACGACGGCTTCGCGCTGCGCCCGGAATGGCGCCAGTGCGTCCGCGGCCGCATCCACGGCAGCTGCCGGGACGACGACGTCGACTACGCGATCCTCGGCCTGGACCTGCTGGAGACCCACGGTTTCGGCTTCAGCACCGAGCAGGTCGGCGACCTGTGGCTGCTGCGGCTGCCGTACCTGCAGACCTTCACGGCCGAGCGGGCCGCGTACCGCAACCTCGCCAACGGGCTCAAGCCGCCGCTGACGGCGACCTACGACAACCCGTACCAGGAGTGGATCGGCGCCCTCATCCGCGCCGACATCCACGGCTGGACCTGCCCCGGCGCGCCGCGCCGGGCCGCCGCGCTGGCCCGGCGGGACGCGGTGCTCTCGCACACCGGCAACGGGGTGTACGGGGCGATGTGGGCGGCGGCGCTGGTCGCGGCGGCGTTCACGGCCCCCACCGTGCGGCACGCCCTCGACGAGGCCCTGACCGTGATCCCGGCGAGCAGCCGCCTCGCGCGCACGGTCCGCCGGGTGGCGTCCCTGCACGACACCCGGATGTCCTGGGAGGACACGCTCAGCACGCTCACCGAGGAGACCGCGGGGATGGGCTGGATCCACACCGTCCCGAACGCCGCCGTCCTCACCGCGGGCCTGCTCTACGGCGAGGGCGACTTCACCCGCACCATCACGCTGACCGTCCGCGGCGGCCTGGACACCGACTCCAACGGCGCGACGGCCGGCTCGGTCGCGGGCGTGTTCGGCGGGGCGGCTGCCATCCCGGACCAGTGGAAGGTTCCGCTCCAGGACACGGTCCGCAGCGCGGTGTTCGGCTTCGACGGAGTGCGGATCAGCGAACTGGCGGAGCGGACGGTGCGGCTCGCGCGGGCGGGCGGACGGGCGTCCAGGCCGGTGCCGGCGGCGCACCAATCCGCCGCAATCGCCACCGGTGAGGACGCTTGATCGGCACAATGAGCTCATGCCCGACTACGTGGAGCTCGACCTGGCCGACGCCACCGTCCGTGTGGAACTGGCCGATGTCGGTGAGCCGTTGCCGCCGTCCGGCCTGCCCGAGCAGTTCGGGGCCCCGAGGCCCGTCGCATCCGGCTCGGGCCGGGTCACCGCGCTGGCCGCCGCCGGACTGCGGGCGGCCCTGCGCCCGCTCGGACCGCTCCTCGACGAGGTCCACACAGCGGTGTCGGGTGCCCAGGAACCGCCCGAGTCGTTCACCGTCGAGTTCGGCGTCGAAGTGGGCAAGGACCTCAAGCTCGGCATCGTGAGCACGGGCGGCAAGGCCACGATGACCGTGTCGGCGACCTGGCGGCGACCCGGTTCCGCCGGAGCGTAGGTGAGCTGGTTCAGACGGGCCCCGGGGCCCCCGCCGGTCGTGTCCGTGCACGCGCGCGGCGGTGCCGAGGTGAGCGGGACGGCCGCGCTGCTCTCCTCCTGGCAGGTGCTCACCTGTGCACATGTGGTCAACGAAGCCCTCGGGCTCCCGCAGCTCAATCCGCGGCGGCCCGCGGACGCGGCAGAACTCGACGTGGTCTTCGCCCAGGGAGAGCGCCGGATCGCTGCCCGGGTCGGCGTCTGGGTGCCACCGCGCACCGGCACCGCGGTGTGGCACGGCGACCTGTGCGTCCTTTCCCTTGCCGAGCCTGCCCCCACCTGGATACCGCCCGTGGTCTGGGCGGACATGGTCCAGCGGCAGACCTTGCGGGCATGGCACGGCTGCGGCGACCCGGTTGCCTTCGCCGACGTCGAACTGAAGCTCCTGGACCAGCACGTCGGCTACCTGGACGGGGAGTTCTCGGGCGCGGCCATCGGTCCGGGTTTCAGCGGCGGACCTCTGTGGACCCCGTCCGGCCACACGGCGGTGGGCCTGGTGGTCGGCCGACTGGCGCCCGACGGAGCGCTGGCCGCGGACCAGACGGTGCGCCGGGCCTGGGCGCTGCCCTGGCAGACGGTCCGTGCCGAGCTGGCCCGCGCGGACGCCGCGGACATCTTACGGACCTGCCGCTGGGTGCGTTCGGCCGCGTTGCACGACCCGGTCGGCGCGGAACTCGTCTCGGCGCTGCGGACGCTGCTGCCCGTTCAGGCAGCTCGGGCGGAACCCGCCCGGCACCTCGCCCAGGAGTTGAAGCTCGACACCCCCGAGGACGGCAGTGCGCCTTCGGTCGAGGAACTGGCGTCCGAACTGCTGACCACGCCCCGGGCGCTGCCGACGCTCAGCGAGCACCTGGCCATCGGCCCGGACGGGAAACGTCCACGGCGCCTGACCTCGTTACTCGCGCTCGGCCGCGTCATCGAGGCCGCGGGACTGCTGTCCCACGGCGAGTACACGTTCCTGGAGGAGCGGCTGCGTGAGGTGGTCACCTGGGACGACACCCTGCCCGCTCGGGCCACGCAAGCGGCACTGCGGTTCACCCAGCCGCCCGACGCCCTCTGCGAGCCGGTGCTGGCGCCCGAAGCGGTGGGCGAGGTGATCACCGGTCTTGAGGGGTGCCAGGAGGGAGACGCGGTTTCCGAGGGGACACCCAGGGTGCCCGCCCTGGTCCATGTCGTCGAGTTCATCGCGGCGGCATTGCCCGGACCCCAGCGCGAGGCGCTGCACTGCTGGAGCAAGCGGGTCTGTACCCGGCTGGGCGTGCACCCGGCCGCACTCGACCAGCGGCGCACGGATGCCCAGCTGTGGGCGGACCTCCGGTCGGTCCCCCGTGGCAGGTTGCTGGCACGGCTGAGCGCCTACGGCCCCGCGGCGCCCGGGCGATTCCGATGCCGGCTCTGGCAGCTGCAGCCGGACGGATCGCGCCTGCGCATGGACACTTCAGCGGGCGACGCCCCCCTCACCGCGGAGCAGGTCGCGACGCTGATCCGTGAGGGCGCCGAGCGGCTGCAGCACGGAAGCCGCTCGGAACCGCCCGTGGTGGACATAGAGGTGGACCGCGCCGGGCTGCACCTGCCGGTCGACGAATGGGAGTCGGGGCCGCCCAATGACTTCGAGCCGAGTCTGCCCCTCGGTGCCGCGTTCGAGGTGACCTTGCGCTGTCCCGAGATGAGCCGCCGCGTCCCCAAGCGCGATCTGGAACGGCAGCGCCGCTGGGGCGACGGGCAAGGGAGGCCACTGGTCATCGGACCCGCGCAGGCGGACAGCCGGGAAGTGGCCGGGCTGCTGCGCTCCACGCACCTGGACGTCAATCAGGTCGTGGTGCACGGCCCGCCCGAGCTGCGCAACCAGTTCCTCGATCTGTGTCTCGCCCTCGGCGTGCCGGTGGTGCTGTGGGACCGCGAGGCACTGGGCCACGAACACGCCGGCCATCTCGACCCGGTCTCGCCGAGCGGACCGTTACGGGAACTCCCCCGGCGCGTGCACCGGTACCGGGCCCGGTCGCTGACGGAGCCGTCGGCGCATCCTGCGCGTCCCGCGCTGGTGTGGGAGGACGACGCCTGGGACGGCCTGGCACACGACGACCACGAACTGCAGTTGACCGATCCCGACGAAGGAGCACTCAACCGATGACGGGACCACAGACCGCCGGTGGTACGCCGGACGACCCCGGCACCGAAGACGACTGGCGGATGTTCCGGGGCGACGGCCAAGCCCGGCAGGTCACGTTCCCCGAGGCTCCGCCCTGGCGCCGGTTCACCTCCGGACCGGGCGGCCCGCGAGCCGCGCGGCCCCTGCCCTATCTGATCGGACCGGCCGAAGCGGACGTGGTCAACGCCGCGCTGCTGCTGCGTCGCCCGCTGCTGGTCACCGGACATCCGGGCACCGGCAAGTCGTCCCTGGCGCACGCAGTGGCGCACGAACTGTCCCTGGGCCGGGTACTGAGCTGGCCGGTCAACAGCCGGTCCACACTGCAGGACGCCCTGTACCGCTACGACGCCATCGGACGCCTGCGGGAATCCGGTCTGATCAAGGAAAGGGCGAAGACGAGTGGGGCCGAGGGGGCGCGCGGCGTGTCCGAGCCCGACATCGGTTCGTATGTCCGGCTCGGGCCGCTCGGTACGGCGCTGGTGCCGACCGGCCGACCGCGGGTGCTGCTGGTCGACGAACTCGACAAAGGAGACGTGGACCTGCCGAACGACCTCCTCGCCGTCTTCGAGGAAGGTGAGTTCGAGATCCCCGAACTGGCCCGGTTGCCCGAGGAGCAGGACCGCGTCGAGGTTCTGACCGCTGATCCGGGGGACCGGGTGCCGGTCGTCCGCGGCCGGGTGCGCTGCTCGGAGTTCCCCGTCGTCGTGATCACGAGCAACGGTGAACGGGAGTTCCCGCCGGCCTTCCTGCGCCGGTGCGTGCGGCTGGAGATCGCCGAGCCGGACAAGGCGCGGCTGCGGGACATCGTGCAGGCCCATCTCACCGATGTGTCCGGCGATGACGTCGACGAACTGCTGCGGGTCTTCCTGGACCGCCGTGCCTCCGGCGAGCTGGCGACCGATCAGTTGCTCAACGCGGTGTTCCTCCGCAAGGGCGGCGTCGACCTCCCCGCCGGTGGGCTGCTGGACGCCGTGCTGCACCGGCTCGGCGGAACGGTGTGACGGGTGCGCTTCGGATTCCGGCGGGAACGGGCGGGCGAGCCGCCGGCACCGGCCTCTCCCCCGGTAGCGCCGGAAGCCGATGAGGGGAGCACGGCTGCTGAGCGCCTCCGGCTCATCGTCGCAACCCTCGCCGACTGCGGGGTGGAGCTGGCTCCCGAGGAACTGCTGGACACGCTGTGGCTGGCGAGGCTGCTGCCCGCCGACGAATCGGCACCCCTCGCTCGCATCGAGGGCACACCCCGCGGCGCCCGGCCGAGGCCTGTCATGGCGCCCGGGGCGCCGGGACGGGCTGTGCGAAGCAGCCCGACCGTCGCTGCGCTCGAGCCAGGACCGCGTCCCGGCCCCGGGGCGGAGGCCTCCTCGCCGGGCGTGCCGCCGCCCGACGAGGACACCGGCCCCGAGCCCTCCCTCCCGCCGCGGCCGCAGCTACCGCTGCACGCGACCGCCGCGCCGGACGCACCGCTCCCTCACACGCCCGTCCAGGCCTTTCGGGCTCCGGCCTCCCGGGCCTCACAATTCGGGCAGCTGCAGTTGAGCCGATCGCTGCGCCCGCTGAAGCTGCGCGTGAGCGACCCGCGTGGTCTGGAGCTGGACGAGACGGCCACCGCCGACAGGATGGCGGAGACCGGTTTGGCGGAGGCCGTGGTGCGTCCGTCTCTGGCCCGCTGGCTGGACGTCACCGTGCTCATCGACGACGGCACCTCGATGTTGCTGTGGCAGCGGCTGGCCACCGAGGTCAAGAATCTGCTGGAACGCAGCGGCGCGTTCCGGGCCGTCCGCGTGCTGGGCCTGGACACTCGTGGTCTTCACGCCCCCAGGCTGGGCCGTCGTCCGTTCCTGATCGACACCGCTCCCCTGCCGCCGTCGACCGTGACCGACACCGCGGGCCGGACGCTGGTGCTCGTGGTCAGCGACGGGGTGGGTGCGGCCTGGCGCGACGGGAGGATGGAGGAGCAGCTCAGGCAGTGGGCACGGTTCGGTCCGACGGCGGTGCTCAACGCTCTGCCGCCGCAACTGTGGGAGGGCTCGGGGCTGCGGGCCGCCCGCTGGCGCGTCACGACACGGCGCCGAGGCGCGCCGAACCTGGAATGGGACGTGTCGGACCCGGTGCTGCCGACAGAGGTGGCTGAGTTCGACGGCGTGCCGGTGCCGGTTCTCGCGCCGGACCCGGTTGCGCTCGGGACCTGGGCCAGGCTGGTGGCGTCACCGGGAACGAGCGCGGTCCTCCCGCTGCTCGCCCGCCCCACCCCGGTCCGCGGCCCGGAGCGGGACACGCGCCCCGGGGCCGCGCAGGCGGTGCTGCGGTTCCGTCAGACGGCCTCCCCCGAGGCGTACCGCCTCGCCGCGCACCTCGCGGCGGTCGCTCCCGTGACGGTTCCGGTGATGCGGCTGGTGCAGCAGGTACTGGGCCCGCGCTTCGACTCAGGCCATCTCGCGGAGGTGTTCCTCGGTGGGCTGATGCGGCGTACGGGGACCGCGGGACAACCGCTCGTACCGCAGCACCGCCGGTACGACTTCGGTGAAGGGACACGCGACATCCTCCTCGGTACCACTCCGCCCGTGGAACTGCTCCGGTCGGGCCGGGCGGTGGCGGACCGGCTCACCGATCTGGTGGGGCGGTCGCCGGACTTCCCGGCGTGGCTGGCGCACCCGGACGGTGCGGACCGGGTCGCCGAGGGGGCCCGCCCCTTCGGGTGGATCGACCAGCGGCTGCTGCGGCGGCTGGGGGTGGCCGCGCCCGGCACGGAGCCTCCGAAGCCCGCGTCGGAGGAGCCCGCCACGTCGCCGGCTGGGGAAACCGGGGCCGCCGCCGTCATTGCCGACCTGCCCGATTACGTCGACGTCGCCGGGTCACCGTGGTGTTCGCTGCGGCCGGACGACCCCCGTGCGGCAGGCGGCTGGCAACTGTTCGCCCGGCACCGGTTGGCGCGTACGGAACAGGGCATCTTCCTGGGCCGTGACGAGACGGGCCGGACGGCCACGGTGCGGATGACCCGGCCCGTTTCGTCGGCGCGTGCCTCGCTTCAGCGGCAGGCGGCCACCTTGCGGTCCGTACGGGGTGCGGGTGTGCCGGCGCTGCTCGGCTCCGACCATCACTGGCTCGCCGCTGAACTGGTCACGACCGGCTCCCCGCCCCGCCCGGCACCGAGTCTCGCCGACCGCGTCGAGCGGCTGGGACGGCTGGACCGGGAGGATCTCCTCCGTGTCGGGCACCAGGTGGCGGGTGTCCTCGCGCGAGCCCATGCCGCGGGCGTGGTGCACGGCAGTGTGTCCGCGGAACGGATCCTGCTCTCCGACCGCGGCACCTTCGTCACGGGCTGGGGTGTGGACGAGCATCCCGACGACAGTGACCACGACGTGAGCAGGCTGGGCTCGCTGCTTCTGGCGGCCGCGGAGGACGACGCCGTGTCGGACCTGCGTACGCTGCTGCTGCGCTGTGGCAGCCCGGTACTCGGCGACCGGCCGTCGGCCGCGCAGGTCGCCGTGTCCCTCAGGGATGCCGCACGCCCGGCCGACCGGCCCGCGGCACCGGTACAGGCCGTGCCGATCGGTGTCGGCGAAGACGGCTCCCGGGTGTTCCTCAGGCTCGGCGAGCGGGCTCCGCACGGGAGTGTTCACGGTCTGTTCCCTGCCCGGGCGGCGCTGCTGTACTCGATGGTGAACGGCATGGTGCGCCGCCACACGACGGCGGACGAGACCCGGTTCGTCCTCGTCGGGGACGCCTGTCTCTATCTGGATTCGACCCTGGCAGCCAATCTGCGCCAGGTCATGGTGAGGCCCGACGTCACCGACGTCGTGGAGGCGCTCGACGAGGAGTTGCACCAGCGGTCGCTTCTGCTCGAGGAGGCCGACGCGGCGGGGCGGGCGCGCCCCGGACTCGGCCGCATCGTGGTGGTCACCGAGTCACCCGGCCCCGAGGCGATCTCCGCGTGGGCACGTGCCCTGCGGCCGGAGCTGGGTCTGCACCTGTTGGTGCTCGACGGCTCCGCCGAGCCCACGGCGGACCTGCACTACCACGTTCTCCTCGCGGGTGGCGGTACCGGACGCATCAAGGCCGGCCGTCTCGCGGACATGGCGGCGCCCGACCCCGGCCTGCCCTTCCGCACCCTTCTGCCGCTGCCGCGCATCGACCGGGCGGCCCAGTTGATGGACGAGCAGCGCCAGGCCGCCGACTTGGGGCGGTCCGGGCGCACCCTGGAGGCGCTGGCCGCGCTGCGGAACATCCTGACCGAACAGCGTGCCTCCCGCGGCGACAACCACCCCGAGACCTTGTCCACCCACTTCGAGATCGGCGTTCTGCTGCTGCGCGACGGGAAGTTCGAAGAGGCGGCCGGCATCTTGGAGGAGACGGCCACGCGGTGTGCCGCGACCCAGGGGCCCCAACACCCGGACACACTGGCCGCGCAGCAGCAGTGGGCCCACGCGCTGAGCGGACTCGGCCTGCACAACCGGGCCTACGACGTGACCAGCATGGTGCTCGCCTCTCTCGAGACGTCGGTGGGCCCGCAGGCTCCCAGCACGCTGCAGTGCCGTCATGACATGGCAGCGACGCTGCTCGCCCTGAGGCTTCCCGCGCTCGCGGCGCCGGAAGCCCGCACCGCTCACGAAGGCCGGGTACGCGTGCTGGGCGACGGCCATCCCGACACCCTGGCCAGCGCGTACCAGCTCGCCGTCGCGCTGTATCGCGCCGGCCGGACCGAGGAGGCCCGGGCCACCGCCCGGGATCTGCACGCCCGGCGAGTCCGGCTGATGGGCGAGGACCATGCCGACACCCTGGCCGCGCGGCGCCTGCTCGATGAGGGGCCGCACCCCGACGAGTGACCCGTGTCGCCGTTATCCTGCCGGGATGAGCACACCGGATTTCGCCGCCTACATCGCGTCCCTGCCCCGTGTCCTGGCCGGCGCCGCCGCGCTGTTCCGGGACGGTGAGGGGCGGGTGCTGCTCGTGGAGCCCAACTACCGGGAGGGCTGGGCGCTGCCGGGCGGCACCGTCGAGTCCGACGACGGGGAGACGCCGCGGCAGGGCGCGCGGCGCGAGACGGCCGAGGAGATCGGCCTGGACCGCGAGCTCGGCCGGCTGCTGGCGGTCGACTGGGTGCACGGCACGGGCCGTCCGCCGCTGGTGGCGTACCTGTACGACGGCGGGGTGCTCGGCGAGGACGACCTCAAGGCGATCCGCCTGCAGGAGGAGGAGCTGCTGTCCTGGCGGCTGGTGCCGCGCGAGGAGCTGACCGAGTACCTGCCGGGTGCCCTCGGCCGCCGGGTCCTGGCGGGCCTGGACGTGCTGGCGGACGGCTCGGGCACGGCGGAGCTGGAGAACGGCCACCGGGTCGCCTGACGCCCCCCCCCCCGGCGTCCGGTGCGATATCCGCTCGCCGCCGCACCGGGGCGCGGCCTACCCTCACCGGCATGGCCAAGCCCCTCGTCGCCCTGCTCACCGGTGCCGGTGTCAGCACCGACTCCGGCATCCCCGACTACCGCGGTCCGAACGGCCTGTGGCGGCGGGATCCGGACGCCGAGAAACTCGTCACGTACGAGTACTACATGGGTGATCCGGAGATCCGCCGGCGGTCGTGGCGGATGCGGCTGGAGCAGCACGCGCTGCGCCCCGAACCCAACGCCGCGCACCGGGCGGTGGCCGGGCTGGAGCGGTCCGGGGTGCCGGTGCGGGTGATCACTCAGAACGTGGACGGGCTGCACCAGCAGGCCGGGATGCCCGCCCGCAAGGTGCTCGAACTGCACGGCACGGCACGGAGTTTCGTCTGCACCGGCTGCCACGCGCGCGGCCCGATGGAGGAGGCGTTCGCCCGGATCGAGGCCGGTGAGGACGATCCGGCGTGCCGGGAGTGCGGCGGGATCCTGAAGCCGGCGACGGTGATGTTCGGCGAGCGCCTCGACCCGGTCGTCCTCGGCGAGGCGGCCGCGATCAGCAAGGCCTGCGAGGTCTTCGTCGCCGTCGGCACGAGCCTTCAGGTGCAGCCGGCGGCCGGCCTGGCCGGTGTAGCCGCCGACCACGGGGCCCGGCTGGTCATCGTCAACGCCGAGCCGACGCCGTACGACGACCGTGCCGACCAGATCGTCCGCGAGCCCATCGGCACGGCTCTGCCCGAGTTGCTGCGCGGGCTGATGGCCGGCCCTCCAGCCGGGTGAGCGCGTCCCGGGCCGCCTCGCGCTCGGCCTCGTCGAGGCGGCCCGCGGCGGCCCGGGTCAGGAAGTCCCCCGCCCCTCCCTCGTCCCCGAGCCGCCGTTGTGATGAGTCCCGGTGTCAGAAGAGGGCCGCTCCACGTTCGAAGTCCAGCAGGCGCTGCTTGCGTTCCAGGCCGCCGCCGTAGCCCGTGAGGCCGCCGTTCGCGCCGATGACGCGGTGGCACGGGACGATGATGCCGACGGGGTTGCGGCCGTTGGCCAGGCCGACCGCGCGGGAGGCGGTGGGGCTGCCCAGGGCGTCGGCGAGCCGGCCGTAGGTGCGGGTCTCGCCGTACGGGATGCGGCACAGCTCCCGCCACACCCGGAGCTGGAACGGGGTGCCGGTCAGGCGCAGCGGGACGGTGAACTCGGTCAGCTCACCGGCGAAGTAGGCCTTCAGCTGCTCCTCGGTCTCCGCGAAGAGGGTGTCGTCGCGGGGGCCGAAGGTCTCCTCGGGCGGGCGGTGGCGCTGGCCGGTCATGTAGAGCCCGCACAGGACGCCGTCGTCGGCGACCAGGGTCAGGGGGCCGTAGGGGCTGTCGGTCACGGTGTGCTGCTTCATCGAACGTCCCTATGCCGGAAGGAGGTTGATCGGGTGGCTGTCGGTCGCCCACAGGTACTGGACCGCGTAGGCCCGCCAGGGGCGCCAGGCCGCCGCACGCGAGGTGAGCGCCGCGGGCGTGGACGGCAGGCCGAGGTCGCGGGCGGCGCGGCGGATGCCGAGGTCGGTGGGGAGGAAGGCGTCGGGGTCGCCGAGGGCCCGCATGGCGATGACGTCGGCCGTCCAGGGGCCGAAGCCGGGCAGGTCGAGGAGCTGGGCGCGGGTGCGGGGCCAGTCGCTCTCCACACCGAGGTGGAGGTCGCCGTCGGCGAGCCGGCGCACCAGGGTGGTGAAGGTGGTGCGGCGGGTGCGGGGCAGCGCCAGGGTGTCCGGGTCCAGCGCCGCGAGCGCCTCGGGGACCGGGAAGAGGTGGGTGAGGCCGCCCTCGGGGTCGTCGACCGGGTCGCCGTGCGCGGTGACCAGGCGGGCCGCGTGGGTGCGGGCGGCGGCGGTGGAGACCTGCTGGCCGAGCACGGCCCGGACGGCGAACTCCGCCTCGTCCACGGTGCGCGGGACACGCCGTCCGGGCGCCTTGTCGACCAGCGGCGCCAGGACCGGGTCCGTGCGCAGCTGGTCGTCGATGGCGACCGGGTCGGCGTCCAGGTCGAGCAGCCGCCGGCAGCGGCTGATGGCGACGGTCAGGTCGCGCAGGTCGCCGAGGGTGAGGCGGCAGGCGATGTGGTCGGGGCGCGGGGTGAGGGCGACGATCCCGTGGCCGTACGGCAGGCGCAGGGTGCGCCGGTAGGAGCCGTCGCGCCACTCCTCGACGCCGGGTACGGCCGTGGCGGCGAGGTGGCCGAAGAGGTTGTCGGGGTGGAGCGGGGCGCGGAACGGCAGCCGCAGCGAGAGCGCGCCCGGTGTGCTCGGGCCCTGCCGCTTCGGGGCGCGGGCGCGCAGCTCGCTCGGGGAGAGGGCGAAGACCTCGCGGACCGTGTCGTTGAAGGTGCGGATCGAGGCGAAGCCCGCGGCGAAGGCGATCTGCGCCATCGGCAGGGCCGTCGTCTCGACGAGCAGCCGGGCGGTCTGGGCGCGCTGGGCGCGGGCGAGCGCGAGGGGTCCCGCGCCCAGTTCGGCGAGGAGCTGGCGTTCGACCTGCCGGGTGCTGTAGCCGAGCCGGGCGGCGAGGCCGGGGACGCCCTCGCGGTCCACGACGCCGTCGGCGATCAGCCGCATGGCCCGGGCCACCAGGTCGGCCCGCTGGTTCCACTCCGGCGAGCCGGGGCTGGTGTCGGGCCGGCAGCGTTTGCAGGCCCGGAACCCGGCCTGCTGACAGGCCGCGGCGCTCGGGTGGAAGACCATGTTCTCCGGCTTGGGCGGCACCACCGGGCAGCTGGGGCGGCAGTAGATGCGGGTCGTCAGCACGGCCGTGAAGAACCAGCCGTCGAACCGCGCGTCCTTGGACTGTACGGCGCGCACGCAGCGCTCGGTGTCGGTGTGCATCCCCATCTGCATGCCCCCAGCATCGGGCACCGGGACGGGCCGGGTCTGGCGAGAATCCGACATGGACCTCGCGGCACGGCACCGCGCACCGGGACAGATGAAGATTCATTCATGTGTTCGTGACTGCCCGGTACGATGACGTCATGGGTCATGGAGCCGTCATCCCCGCGCAGGACGCCGCACAGCGCGTACGCCTGGACGCGGACAACGCCGCGAAGGTCGCCACCACGCTCCAGGCCCTGTCCACGCCCTCCCGGCTGCTGATCCTCGCGCGTCTGCGGGAGGGGCCGCTGCCGGCCACGGAGCTGGCGGCCGAGGTGGGCATG
The DNA here is from genome assembly GCF_049846985.1 of Streptomyces sp. DT190. Lineage (NCBI taxonomy): Bacteria > Bacillati > Actinomycetota > Actinomycetes > Kitasatosporales > Streptomycetaceae > Streptomyces > Streptomyces sp. DT190. The sequence continues at coordinate 64,024 of NZ_JBNCNM010000029.1, forward strand.
GAGCAGTCCGCCTGCTCGCACCAGCTGCGGCTGCTGCGCAACCTGGGTCTGGTGGTGGGTGAGCGCAGGGGCCGTTCGGTGGTGTACGCGCTGCACGACCACCATGTCGCCGAGCTGCTCGACCAGGCCGTGTACCACGTGGAGCACCTTCGTCTGGGGATCAGCGACGCCGCCGACTGAGGCGGCGCCGCCCTCCCCCCGCGCGCCCTACTCGGTGGCGGTCGGCCGCCGCGCGGCCCGCATCGCCTCGCTGACGCGGGCCAGTGGACGCAGCCGGTAGGTGTAGGCGTAGTCGCGGTCGGCGAACAGCTTGAACTCGTCGTGCGTGTGGGCGCCCCAGCTGTTGTCGCCGCCCACGCCCATCTGGCGGTGGTTGAGGCGCAGGACCACCGCGTCCCGGGGAGTCAGCTGGTAGTCGTGGCGGGCCCCGACCGACAGGTCCTCGGGGGTGAAGTGCGAGGCGTTGACCTCCAGCAGCGGCTCACCGCAGACCAGCAGTCCGCGCCCGCGGCCGTCGGTCAGGGCCGCCCAGCGGACGTCGGTCTTGTTGCCGTTCTCCTGGGGGCGCAGATACGGGGTCCACTGGTCGGCGACCTTCCCGGAGTACAGGCCCACGTCGGTGGCGTTGTTGCGGTCCCACATGTTCTCCTCGGGGCCGCGTCCGTAGTAGTGCAGCCGGTCCAGGCGGCGCGGCAGGAACAGCAGGGAGCCGACCTCGGGGAGGTACGGCAGGGTGGCCGCGCCCGGGTGCAGGGTGTGGTCGACCTTGATCTCGCCGTTGCCGAAGACGGTGTACGTGGTGCCGAAGGCGGACGCCGGGCCGGTGGGCAGGGTGCCGGTGACGGTGATCTCGACCGCCCGGTCGGCCAGGGGCCGGACGCGCACCTCCGCCACGGTCCGCCGGGCTCCGGCGTCGCGCCAGACCTGGTTGCGGGTGTGGTGGCCGTTGCCCCGGTCGTTGTCGGTGGGCGCCCGCCAGAAGTTCGGAACGGGGCCGGAGGTGACGAGCTGCTCGCCGTCCGCCTCGTAGGAGATCAGCGTGCCGGTCGACTTGTCGACGGTGAGCGCGAAGCCCCTGCCCTCGACCGTGACGGCCCTGTCCCCGTCGGTGTGGCGCAGGGCGGGCACGCTGCGCAGCGGGGCCGGGGTGACGGCCGGGCCGCCCGCGTCGAGGGCGAGCTGCTGCTTGGCCACCTCGAAGCCCGCCTCGGCCCAGGGGGTGCGCTCCCTGGTGGTGAAGGAGAGCTGCAGGAAGTACTCGGTGCCGGGCGCGGGCCGGGCCGGCAGCCGCACCGGGACCGTGATGTCCTTGCGGCTCAGCGGGGGGACGTCCAATTGGTCGCGGCTCAGCCGGCCCCGCTGGACGACCGTGCCGTCGGCGACCAGGGACCACCGCCCGTCGAACTCGCGCAGGTGGGTGAAGAGGTACTCGTTGACGAGCGTCAGGGCACCGGGGCCGCCCTCGGCGGGCGTGGCGTTGATCGCCTGGTAGATCTGCTTGACCTCGGCGGACTTGCCGGTGAGCGTGCGGTCGGGCAGGACGATGCCGTCGCCGGAGAACGCGCCGTCGTTGGGGTTGTCGCCCCAGTCGCCGCCGTAGGCGTAAAACGTCCTGTCGCGCGGGCGCTTCTCGGTGAGGCCGGCGGTGGCCGCGTCGAACCAGAAGCGCACGCCCTCGTCGTCGGGCTCGCGGGTGTCCGAGGCCAGTTCCGCGGCGCTCAGGGCGCGGGCGTACACCCGGGCCCGGCGGATGCTGCCGCTGAACTCCCGGGTGGGGTTGTCGACGTCGGTGGCGAGCGACAGGGACGCGGTGTTCACGCCGGGACGGCGGGTGGTGGTGCGGGTGCCGCGCACCCGGCCGTCGACGTACAGGGTGAGGGTGCCCGCGTCCGCGTCGAAGACGCCCGCGATGTGGTGCTCCCTGCCCGTCCAGTCCTCGGGCAGCGCCCAGCTCGCGGCCACCCACTGGCCGCCGCCGTGGAGGAAGAACTCCAGTGTCCGGTCGGTCTGTTTGAGGGCGTACTGGGTGTCGCCCTTGGCGACGATGGGCTGGTGGCCGCCGGTGAAGGCCGGGGTGACCCAGGCCTCCAGGGTGAGCGAGCCGGTGAGGTCCAGGCGGGGGTCGCGCGGGAAGACGGTGCCGCCGGAGACGCCCTTGGCCCGGTCGAAGGTGCCGGCAGGCGCGACGATCTCGCCGCGCAGCGAGCCCGGGCCGGACTCGGTCAGCAGCGTGCGGGCGGGGGTGGGCCAGCGCAGGGCCTGGTCGGCGAAGTCCCAGATCCAGCCGCCCTGGAGGACGTCGTGGCGGCGGACGACGTCCCAGTACTTCTTGAAGTTGCCGTTGGAGTTGCCCATGCCGTGGGAGTACTCGATCATCACGTACGGCCGGGTGTCGCTCGTGTCCTCGGCGCGCTGCTCGACCCGCTGCGGGCTGTCGTACATCTCGGAGCGGATGTCGCTGATGCCCGGGCGGTCGTCGCCCTCGTACTGGATGACGCGGCTCGGGTCGTAGGAGCGGATCCAGTCGTACATGGCGTTGAAGGTGGTGCCGCCGCCCGCCTCGTTGCCGAGGGACCAGATGACCACCGAGGGGTGGTTCTTGTCGCGGTGGACCATGTTCCGGGCCCGCGCCACGCAGGCCTCGGTCCACTCGGGGTGGCCGCTGCCGGGGTAGGTGTCGCGGATGCCGTGGGTCTCGAGGTTGGTCTCGTCGACGAGGTAGAGGCCGTACTCGTCGGCGAGTTCGAGCCACAGCGGGTTGTTGGGGTAGTGCGAGGTGCGGACGCTGTTGATGTTGAGCCGCTTGATGATCCGGATGTCCTCGACCATCTGCGCGCGGGTCAGCGCCGAGCCGGTGACGGGGTGCATCTCGTGCCGGTTGGTGCCGCGGAAGGAGACCGGCTTGCCGTTGATGCGCATCAGGCCGTCCTTGAGCGCGAACTCGCGCAGGCCCACCCGGTGCGAGAGCGTCTCGACGACCTCGCCGGACGGGTCGCGCAGGCGCAGCACGGCGGTGTAGAGGTACGGGTGCTCGGCCGACCAGAGCTTCGGTGAGGGGACGGGCCGAGACGCCTCGACGGTGGCCTCGTCGCCGTCGGGGACGTCGACGGTGCGGCTCAGGGGCCGGGACCAGACGGCGTGGCCGCGGGCGTCGTAGAGCTGGGTCTCGACGGTGTGGCGGCCCCCGCCCTCGCCGCCGTGGTCGCGCACGTGCGCGGTGACCTTCAGCTCGGCGGAGGTGTGGTCGTCACCGAGCGGGGTGTCCAGCTTGAAGTCGCGCAGGTGCACGGACGGCGTGGAGTACAGGTGGACCGAGCGGAAGATGCCGCTGAGCCGGATCATGTCCTGGTCCTCCAGCCACTCCGCGTCGGAGTAGCGGTACACCTCCACGGCGATCTGGTTGGTGCCCGGCTTGAGGTGGCGGGTGATGTCGTACTCGGCGGAGGTGTAGGAGTCCTCGTGGTAGCCGACCAGTTCGCCGTTGATCCACACGTAGTGGGCGGACTTGACGCCCTCGAAGTGCAGGAAGGTGCGCCGGCCCTGCCAGGTGCGGGGGACGGTGAAGGTGCGGCGGTACTGGCCGACCGGGTTGTACCGGGTGGGGGCGGCGGGCGGCTGGGCGTTCTCGCCGCGGCCGTTGGGGCCCCACCAGGGGTAGGTGATGTTGACGTAGATCGGGACGTCGTAGCCGTGCAGCTGCCAGGCGGAGGGCACGGGGACGGTGTCCCAGCCGGAGTCGTCGACGTCGGTGCGATGGAAGTCGGGGTCCCGGTCGTCGGGGCGGTCCGCGTAGGCGAACTTCCAGGTGCCGTCGAGGCTCAGCCGGTACGGCGAACGCTCGCGGTCACCGGCCAGGGCCTGCGTGAGGTTCGCGTACGGCGTCAGCGTGGTGTGCGGTGGTTCGGTGCCCACGCGGTACAGGGACAGCCCGTCGTTCCACTCCGGAGGGCCGTCCGCCGCCGGGCGCCGGCCGGCCGGGTCCGCGGCGGCGGGTGACGCGGACAGCGCCAGCGCGCCCAGCACGGCGGCTCCTCCCTCCAGCAGACGGCGACGGCTGACGACCGGCCGCTCGGGGTGGGCGGGCCGGTCGGCGGGAGACGGGTGGGGGTGCGGCATACCGTGGCCTTCCTCGGCTCGACAAGGTGGTGCTGCACGGACTGAGGGCACGTCAGAAGCGATCGCCAACTGCGCGCCCCCGAGGGGTGGTTCCGCTGGGGCGCGTGGCAACTGACGGTGACGGAGCAACTGCTGAGCAGGCACACCCTAGGACTCGAACACAACCGAAGCAATGACCGCGTCGGACTTTGTGCGGTCCTGATGGTTCCGCTCCCCCGCGGCCGGCGTTCGGCCCAGCAGGAAGGACCGGCTCCTCCCCCGGGTGGCAGGGAGCCGGGTGTCCTCCTCTCACCGGCGGACCGCGACGGGCAGGTCGAGCGTCGGGGACAACGGCTGGATCTCGTCGGTGCGGCGCCGGTCGGTCTGCGCGATCCGGCGGTGCCAGGCGGCCGTGCTCCCCCGACGAGCCGGAAGGGGCCGGTGCCCCAGGGCGTCGGGGCCACGGCGTCGGCCGGTGCGAGCCGCCGGCAGCCGGTGCGAGCCGCCGGCGGGCCCCGTGCAGCAGGTGGGCGAGCAGCTCCGTGAGGACGGCCGCGGGCTGGGGGTCGTCACGCACGACGCTGCTGCTTCGCTCCGCGCAACGGCGGTTTTTTGTCATTTCGGCGCGACAGTGTCGCGCCGCCGACCGTACTGTGACCCCAGCGGACGGCCTGCGAAACGGACCTCGGCGGTACCTCCTGCCGCGCCGGAAGGAGAGCGGCTCGCATGAGCGGCTATGCGACCTCGGACCCCGGCGCCGTCGCGGGCGCGCCCGGTGGGCTGCTGGACCTGCTGAAGGTCGCGGCCGTCGTCCTGGACGGGTCCGGGTACATCGCCCTGTGGAGCCCCGAGATCGAGCAGCTGCTCGGCTGGACCGCCGAGGAGGCCCTGCGGCAGCGCGCCGACACCCTTCTGGTCTCGCCCGCCGACCGGCCCCGGGGGCGGGAGCTGTTCGCGCAGGTCAGTGCGGGCAAGCGCTGGGCCGGTGTCTTCCCGCTGCGCCACCGCGACGGCACGGAACGCGCCGTGGAGTTCCGCACCATGCGGCTGCTGGACCCCGAGGGGCAGCCCCATCTGCTGGGGCTGGCCACGGACGCGACGACGGTACGGAAGGTGGAGCGGGACCTCGCCCTCTCGCACAGCCTCGTCAACCAGACGCCGCTCGGCATCGCCGTCTTCGACAACGACCTGCGCTGGGTGGGGGTCAACCCGGCGCTGGAGCAGATCAACGGCGTGCCCGAGGAGGCCCTGCTGGGGCGCCGGATCGGGGAGGTGCTGCCCGGCCTGGACGTGGCGGCCATCGAGTCCCGGATGCGGCACGTGCTGCGGACCGGCCGCCCGCTGCTGGACCAGCAGACCGTCGGCCGTACGGCCGGGGAGGCGCAGGACCGGGCGTACTCGGAGTCCTACCACCGCATCGAGGACATCGACGGGCGGGTGCTGGGCCTGGCCATGGCCGTGCTGGACGTCACGGAACGCCAGCAGGCCGCGGCCGAGGTGGCGCAGGCGCGCCAGCACCTGTCGGTGATCGCCGACGCGGGGGTGCGCATCGGCACGACCCTGGACCTGCGGCAGACCGCACGGGAGCTGGCCGGCGTGGTCGTGCCGCAGCTCGCGGACCTGGCCGCCGTGGACGTGCTGGAGTCCGTCGTCGCCCACGGCACCATCGTGCCCGTGACGGGCGGCGCGCCCGCCGAGTTCCGGGCCCTGGCCGTCGCGGCCGGCTATCCCACCGACGCCATCCACGCCGCCGACCCGGTGGGCGAGGTGGCCACCTACGGCTCGTCCCGGATCATCACGCGGTGCGTGCGCAGCGCCCGGCCGGTCCTGGTCGAGCGCGTGGATCCGAAGACGCTGCGGCGCCTGGCCCGGGACGCGCGGGCCGCCCAGGCCCTGCACGAGGCCGGCGCCCACTCCTACCTGGCACTGCCGCTCGTGGCCCGGGGCAAGGTGCTCGGCACGCTGTCGCTGTTCCGCACGGTCAACGAGCGCCCCTTCGACGCCCGGGACCAGGTGCTCGCCTCCGAACTCGCCGCCCGGGCCGCGATCTGCATCGACAACGCCCGCCTCTACGGGCGTGAGCGCGGCACCGCGCTGACGCTGCAGCGCAGTCTGCTGCCGGCCGCGCCCGCCGCGCAGGAGGGACTCGACATCGTCGCCCGCTACCGGCCGGCCCTCAGCGAGGTCGGCGGCGACTGGTACGACGTGCTGCGGCTCGGGCCGGGACGCACCGGGCTGGTCGTCGGGGACGTGATGGGCAAGGGCGTGCAGGCCGCGGCGATCATGGGGCAGCTGAGCACGGCGACCCGGGCGCTGGCCCGGCTGGACCTGCCGCCCGCCGAGTTGCTGAGGCACCTCGACGACATCGCGGGCTCGCTCGGCGACGCGATCGCCACCTGTGTGTACGCCGTGTGCGACCTGGGGCGCGGCGTGTGCGAGCTGTCCAGCGCCGGTCATCTGCCGCCCGTGCTCGCCGGCGCGGACGGCAGCGCCCGCCTCGTGGAGGTGCCCGGTGGTGTGCCGCTCGGGGTGGGCGGCGTGGAGTTCGGCACCGTGGAGGTGGAACTCGCCCCGGGCGCCCTGCTCGCGCTGTACACGGACGGGCTGGTGGAGACCCGCGGTGAGTCGCTCGACACCGGCCTCGACACGCTGACGCGCCTCCTGCGGAACCCGGCGCCGAGCCTGCAGCGGACCGGCGACCACCTGCTCGGCGCGCTGCGCCCGGAACCGGACGACGACGTGGCGCTGCTGCTGGTGCGCAGACACGTCTGACCCGTCCCCGGCACGTGCACCCTCCCCGATACGTCCCCCCGGCGGGCGGCCCCGGCGCCACCCACGGGGAGGAACGGCCTACGGCCGGACGGCGCGGCCCGCGGCCGGACGGCGCGGCCCGCGGCCGGGGGGCACGGCCACCCGCCGGGGAGCACGGCCACCCGCCGGGGAGCACGGCCACCCGCCGGGGAGCACGGCCACCCGCCGGGGAGCACGGCCACCCGCCGGGGAGCACGGCCAACGGCCGGGGAGCACGGCCAACGGCCGGAAGAGCAGCTCACCACGGGGCGCGGGCCCGACAGCCTGAAGGCGCAGCCCACGGCCGGGAGGAGTGGCCCACGGCCGGAAGGCGTGGTCGGCATACGGGAGGAGCCGGTGGTGGTCTCACCCCGGGGCGGGGTTCGGGGGGCGGCTGCCGAACGCGATCCGTGCGGTACGCGGCCAGTCGGCCACCGGCCGGCTGACCGGGACCCCCGGCCGGTGGCGCGGCACCCGCACGCGCAGCGCGCCCGGTCGGATGCGCACGGCCACCGGGACCGGCAGCACCACGTGTTCGCCGTCGATGCCCACCGGGACGGTCTCCGCGTCCGCCTCGACCACCACCTCACGCGCCGTCAGGCGCAGCAGTCCGCGGGAGCGGGGGCCGCGCGCCATCCCCGCTGCCTGTGCGGCGCTGTCTACCCGCACGCCCAGCACGCCGAGCCGCCCGGAGTCCAGGCGTTCCCGGCGGCCCGGGTGGGGCGAGTCGACGGCGCGCCGGTAGGGGTTGTTGCTGACGAGCAGCGCCTGGAGGCCCTCGGCGTGCTCGCCGTCGGCCCGCATCCGCAGCCTGGGCGCGTCGTCGCCGGTCAGCAGGCCGGGCAGGGTGCGCAAGGCGGTGTGCACCTTGTCGTCGCGGTAGGCGGGGGACGCCACGACGGCCGCGTACGTACCGAAGGAGGCGTTGTTGACGAACACGCGGCCGGCGGCGAACCCGAGGTCGACGTCCAGCTCGACCCCGTCGGTCAGGGCGTCGAGGGCCTTCGCCGGGTCCTCCCGGTCGAGCCCGAGGTCGAGGGCGAAGTGGTTGCGGGTGCCGGCCGGGATCACCAGGAAGGGCAGGCGGTGCCGGGCCGCGACCTCGGCCACCAGCGCCTGGGTGCCGTCGCCGCCGGCCACGCCCAGCAGGTCCGCGCCCTCGGCCACGGCCTGCCGCGCCAGGGCGGACACGTCCTGGTGCCCGGAACCGAGCAGCACGACCCGGGCACCCGCCGCCCGGGCCCTGGCCGCCAGGTCGAAGCGCCGCACCTTGCCCCCGCCGGAGCGGGGGTTCATGAGGATCCAGGGGTGGTGTGCCGGAACGGCGTCGTGCTCTGTCGTGGCCGTGCGGGTGCCGGGGGTGAGGGCGATCCGGGCGGCCGCGACGGCGGCACCCCACAACGCCAGGGAGACGAGCGCGGGCCCCAGCATGCCGGCGGCGGCGTACAGCGCCAGGACGGCGGCCGGCGCCGCGACCGACAGCAGGAGCCCGGCGGCCCGGGCGGGGCCGGTGCGGGCCAGGGCCCACCACACCCCCGCCGCGGCGAGCGCCACACCGGCCACGCCGAGCAGGAGCCACAGCACGCTGCGCAGACCGGCCACGACCAGCGGTACGGCCGCGCTCGCCGTCAGGGCGAGCACGGCCAGCCGGGCCCAGCCCGCCGCACCGGGGCGGACGGAGCCCGAAGTGCGCCTCACGGATTGCCCGGCGGCCGTTCGAAGGGCTCCCAGGCGTCGTCCTTGCGCACGGTGCACAGGGCCCAGATGACGATCGCCGACATCGCGATCATCACGACGGACCACACCGGGTAGTACGGCAGGGACAGGAAGTTGGCGATGATGACGAGCCCGGCGATGGCCACGCCGGCGACCCGTGCCCACGTCGCCGCCTGGAACAGCCCGACGCTGACGATGACGGCGGCCGCGCCCAGGAACAGGTGGACCCAGCCCCAGCCGGTGAGGTCGAACTCGAAGACGTAGTTGCGGGTCGAGAGGAAGACGTCGTCCTCGGCGATGGCCGCGATGCCGCGCAGGAGGTCGAGGATCCCGGCGATCATCAGCATCACCGCGCCGAAGACGGTCAGGCCGACGGCCCATTCGCGTTTGGCTCTCGACGGCGCGTGCGTGGGGTGTGTGGCGGTCATCCTGCTGCCTCGTTTCTGCTGCGTCCGGCGCGTTCAGCGACCGGAGGGGGAGGTGACGGAGGCCGTGGGGCCCGAGGCGGCGGAGCCGCTCAGCACCAGGTCCTTCGCCTTGCGGAACTCCTCGTCCGTGATGTCGCCGCGGGCGCGGATCTCGGAGAGCCGGGCGAGTTCGTCGACACTGCTCACCCCGGTGCGGGCGGTCTGGCGTACGTAGTCGTCGAAGGACTTCTGCTGCTCGCGCGCCTGGGTGATCTCCCGGCGGCCCATGTCCTTGCCGCGCGCGACGACGTAGACGAACACGCCGATGAACGGCAGGACGATGCAGAACACCAGCCAGCCGGCCTTCCCCCAGCCGCTCATCGAGTCGTCCCTGAAGATGTCGAAGACGATCCGGAACAGCAGGACGAACCACATGATCCACAGGAAGAACACCAGCATCGTCCAGAAGGCGCTCAGCAGGGGGAAGTCGTACGCCAGGTAGGTCTCGCTCATGTCACTCCTCCGTTCCGGGCGCGCGCCCGGCAGCCGCTCGTGCTGCTCCAGCGTGCTCGCCGCCGGCCGGGGCCGGCCTCACCCGGCACGGGTGAGCGCGCGGGGCGGCCCGGGCCGGCGCGGGCCGGGTCAGCGGTCTCCCGCCGGACGGTCGCGGGCGGTGCACAGGGCGCGGTACCAGCCGGCCGTGGCCACGCTCTCGCCGAGCGCGAGGCCGCACACGGCTCCCAGGAAGATCGCGATCAGCCACGACAGGAAGGTGAAGACCGGGCCGAGGACGCCGAACTCCGCCAGGCTGCGCTCCATGGCCGCGGGCAGCACCAGCGGGGCCACCCGGCTCAGCAGCACCGTCGTCGCCGCGGCCAGCGCCGCCCCCGGCAGCAGGGGACCCCACCCGACCCTGCCGCCCAGCAGCAGGTGCTGCGACCACCACCACAGCAGCGTCGCCGACAGCAGCGACAGCGTCAGCCCGGCCACCGGGCCGAGGCCGAAGCCGTCGCGCAGCGGCCCCTGCACGAGCAGGTAGGCCAGCCAGCCCAGCAGCCACAGCGGCCAGCGCCAGACGGCCGCCCGCAGCGGCGTCCTGGGCAGCCGCCAGCACCTGAGGCAGACCGCCTGCAGCGCCCGGGTGAAGGCGGTGGCCGAGACGAGAGCCACCACGACGCCGAGGGCTCCGACCGTGTCCCGGGTGGGTCCGGTGGCGGTGAAGGTGCGGCGTATCTCGTCCAGGGTGTCACCGCGCAGGCCCAGCACGGCCCGCAGGGAATCGGCCAGCAGGTCCTGCACGGCGCTCGGCGCGAACGCCGCGACCGTCATCAGCAGCGGCAACGCGGTGAGGAAGGCCTGGGCGGCCAGTCTGACGGCCCCCTCCATGATGTTGAGCGCGGACAGCCTGGGCAGCACCCGGGCCGCCGGGCCGGAGCGCAGACTCGCCGAGAGCCGCTCCGCCCTGGATCTGCGGGACGGCGGAGTCGGGGCGGGCGGGCCGTCACGGGTCACGGAGCCGGGCCGGAGCGGGGCGGGGCCGCGTCCCGGGCAGTGGCGGTGGCGGTGGCGGTGGCGGCCAGGGTCTCCAGGAGGATCAGCACGACCAGGACCAGACCCACGACGAGCGCCACCGCGCCGACCGTGGGGTGGTTCCACAGCACCAGGGTCAGCACTCCGGCGCCGATGACCAGGCCGGTGGTCCAGGAGCGGTGCCCCGCCAGGGCCCTCCCGGCCGCCCCGGTGCGCAGTCCGGCGGTGGTCACTCCCCGCCCGGCGGCAGCGGTGCCCCGGTTCGCCAGACCCCGCACGGCCCGGGCCCCGCGCCCGGGACCGTAGAGGTAGGCCGCGAGGGCGGTGATCACGGCGACCACGAGCAGGGTGCGGGTGCTGTCGCGCAGGAAGCGGACGAAGGTGTCGTAGATGACGGCGGCCGCGTCCTGGGGCAGGGCCGCGGCCGGCACCGCGTCGAGGTAGACCCGACGCACCACGGCCAGCGCGACGAGCAGCACCACCATCATCACGCCGGTGCCGACGGCCGTGATCAGCAGCATCAGCCGGTGCCGGGGCGCCGTCCACACCGCCAGGGCGGCCAGGGCGAGCGTCAGCACCGGCAGCCAGGTCCCGACGACGTCCAGCAGCCGCAGGGTGTCCTGGGCCGTGCCGAGCTTCTCGGTCTCGAACAGCGGGACCGTCCGGTCGGTGTCCGGGATGGCCGCGGCCTTGTCGAAGCCGGCCGCGACGAGACGCTCGCGCACCTGTTCGACGACCTGGCCCAGATCGAGTTCGACGGTGTCGCCGGTGGCGCGCAGGGCGCCCTCGCGCTCGCCGGTCAGCATGGTCACCACGGCGGCGTGAGCCCGCTCGTTGGCGCCCTCCCATCCCTGCCGGAAGGCGTCACTGGTGACGACCCGGCTGATGGTGGCCTCCACGGCACCGCGGACGGCGGAGCGCAGCGGCCCGGCGAGGGACTCGGAGGCGTCGACGACACCCGGTGGCGCTCCGGCGTCCGCGAGGCTCTTCGTCAGTGCCTCGGTGATCGCGTCGACGTCCACGTTGGCCACGACGCGATCGGTCCAGCGGTCGATCACGAGGTCCTGGACCGCGGGCTCCGACGCCAGCGGCGCCACGGTCCGCACGTAACGGCCGGTGTCGGAGACCTCGTCGTCGACCCAGGCGGCGACCACGGACAGCGGGGCGAGCAGCAGGGCCAGGACGAGCAGCACGCCCGCGCCCGCGTACCGCAGCCGCCGGTGGCGCACCGTCGCGGCGCCGCGCAGCCGCTCGTACTCGGCGTGCTCGGCCGCGCTCAGGACGCGGCCCGTTTCCTCGGGCTCCCGCGGGGGCGGCGGTCGGGGACCGCTGTCGGGGACCATGGACTCTCCTCGGGTCGGGACGCCGGTCGCCGCGCGCCGGGTTCACACGGACGCCGCCGGGTGGGACCCGGCTCTGCGCAGCGCGGCCCGCCAGGCGAAGGCGAGCCCCGCCTCGGCCAGCCCGAGCAGCACGAGCCACAGACCCAGCAGCCGGGTCAGCGCACGGGCCGACTCCGCGGGCAGGGCCAGGACCACGATCCCCGCGACGACGGCGAGTACGGCCGCGCCGAGGACGAGGCCGCGGTGCGGCAGGCCCCGGGCGGCCAGGGCGGTGTAGAGCGTGAGCATGCCGGACACCAGCCAGACCAGCCCGGTGATCAGGGACAGCGCGGTGATGGTCTGCAGCGGATCGCGCAGGCACAGCACCCCGCCCAGCACGTAGAGCACGGCCAGCAGCAGGCTGGGCAGCCGGTGGCCCTGTTCCTCCCGGGCGAACGTCCCGACGAACCGGAAGGCCCCGGCGGCCAGCAGGTACAGGCCGATCAGGACCGCCACCACGTGCAGGGTCGCCTCCGGCCAGACCAGGAGCAGGACACCCGGCACGAGGATCGCGACCGCCGAGGCGAGGATCCACGTCCAGGAGCGTCCGAGTGCGGCCAGGAGCTCCGCGGGGTCCGCCGGGCGAGGGGGCCCGGGGCCGTCCGTCCCGAGGTCCGCTCCGGTGCCCGGTGTCCCGCCCGGCGACGTGGTCATCCTCGCTCCTCCTGCCCCGGCGAACCGGCCCGGCGTACTCCCCCGACGAGCCCCCGGAGCAAGCGTCGCGCGCGCCGCCGGTGACCGGGTCACCCCCGGCGGGTGATCCGGGCCGCGCCACCGTGGTGATGGAGTGACAGCGCACCCCGTCCGCACACCGGCCGCCCGGGCGCCGGGCACGCGCTCCGTGTCCCGGTGCCGGGCACAGACCGAAAGACACGAGATGAAGGATCCGGCGACCGTCCGGACCGGGCCGCCCCCGTCCCGGCACGGGCAGCGGCCGCATCGGGGCCGTGCGTCGGCCACGGCGCTGGCGCGAGCCCTCCTCAGCGCGGCGGGGCTGGTCACCGTCTACTACGTGCTCCCCCTGGATGGCCGTCTGACGAGCGGTGCCTCGGTCGTGCTCGCCTGCGGGCTGCTGCTGGTCGTGGTGGTGTTCTGGTGGGAGGTGCGGGCCATCGTGGACTCGCCCTGGCCGCGGCTGAAGGCCCTGGAGGCTTTGGCCACCACGCTGGCGTTGTTCCTGCTGCTCTTCGCGGGCGCCTACTTCCTGCTGGAGCACACCACACCCGGCTCGTTCAGCGAGCCGCTGACCAAGACGGACTCCCTGTACTTCACGCTCACCACGTTCACGACCGTCGGCTACGGCGACATCGCGGCGCGTTCCCAGCCCGGACGCGTCCTGGTGATGTGCCAGATGCTGGGCGGTCTGCTGCTGGTGGGAGTGGCCGCGAAGATCCTCGCGGGCGCGGTGCAGACGGGGCTGCGCCGCCGGGACCGCGATGCGGTGGACGACTTCCCGCCCGGCCGGAGGAACCAGCGATGACCATGCCCGGCACCACCCCCGCCTTCCTGTCCCCGGCCGAGCGGGCCGCCGAGGGCCGCGCCGCGCGGCGCCGCTCGCCGCGCGCGTCGCACGGCCGGTTCGACCGGGAACCCGGACGGTTCGACCCGGTGGAGGTGGTGGAGCGCCAGTCCGCCACGCGCGTACCGGAGTTGGTGCCGGTCCGCTACGGCCGCATGCTCGAATCGCCCTTCCGTTTCTACCGCGGCGCCGCGGCGATCATGGCCGCGGACCTCGGGTCCGCCGCCGACACCGGGCTGCGGGTGCAGTTGTGCGGCGACGCCCATCTGCTGAACTTCCGGCTGCTGGCCACGCCGGAGCGCCATCTGGCCTTCGACATCAACGACTTCGACGAGACCCTGGCCGGCCCCTTCGAGTGGGACGTCAAGCGCCTCGCGGCCAGCTTCGCCATCGCGGCCCGGGCCAACGGCTTCGGGACCGGGGAGCAGGACGGCGCGGTACGGGCGTGCGTGGAGGCCTACCGGCGGCGGATGCGGGACTTCGCCGGCATGCGCACCCTGGACATCTGGTACGCGCAGGACGACGCCGACCGCCTGCGGGAGCTGATGGCCGCCTCGATGACCAAGCGGGCCAGGCGCCGCACGGACGAGGCGACGGCGAAGGCCCGGACCCGTACGCATCTGCAGGCCTTCGCACGACTCACCGTCGCCACCCCGGAGGGCCGGCGGGTCGCGGCGGATCCGCCCCTGATCACTCCGCTGCGGGACCTGACCACCGGTTCCGCGGCGCAGGAACGGGAACTGCGCACGGTCCTGGAGGGGTACGCCCGCACCCTGTCGTCGGAACGGCGGCACCTGCTGCGCCGCTTCCGGCTGGTGGACATCGCCCGCAAGGTGGTGGGCGTCGGCAGCGTCGGCACCCGCTGCTGGATCGTGCTGCTGCTCGGCCGCGACGACGACGATCCGCTGCTGCTCCAGGCCAAGGAGGCCCAGGAGTCGGTGCTCGCCGCCCACACCGAGGGCGTGCGCTACGACAACGAGGGCCGTCGTGTCGTGGCGGGGCAGCGGCTGATCCAGACGACCAGCGACATCCTGCTGGGCTGGACGCACGCCGTGGGCCTCGACGGCCGGGAGCGGGACTTCTACGTACGGCAGTTGCGCGACTGGAAGGGCATCGCCCGGCCGGAGAGCATGGACCCCGGCATGCTCCGGCTGTTCGCGCGGCTGTGCGGGGCGAGTCTGGCCCGGGCCCACGCCCGCTCCGGCGACCCGATCGCCATCGCCGGCTATCTGGGCGGCGGCGACCGCTTCGACCGCGCGCTCACCCTGTTCGCCCAGGCCTACGCCGACCGCAACCAGCGGGACTTCGAAGCCCTCGGCGCCGCCGCCCGCTCCGGCAGGATCCCCACCGCCGCCCTGTGACCGCCCGTCCGGCCGCTCACTCCGGCAGCTGGCGCATCTCCACGACCCTGAGCCCCAGCGACTGGAAGCGGCTCAGCAGCCCGTACAGGTGGGCCTCGTCGACGACGGGCCCGAACAGCACGGTCTGCCCGGCCATCCTGACGTGGTCCAGCTCCGGGAAGACCTTGGCCAGGGTCTCCGACATGTGCCCGTCGACGCGGATCTCGTAGCGCATGTGCTGCTCTCCCCCGGGCGGTGTGGGGTGTGCGGTGCGCCCTCTCCTGCGATCGTCCGCCTGCGGGACCGGGGTGCCCTCACCCGGGGCAGGTGAACCGGGAGCCGGTGGCCGCGTCACTTCTTCAGGACGATCTTCAGCGCGATGATCAGCAGCCCCAGCAGCAGGTTGACCGCCGCGGACAGGACCAGCTGCCGCCGGGAGGCCCCGGCGCGCACCGCCGCGGCCAGTGACCAGCCCACCTGTCCGGCCACGGCCACCGCGAGCGCCAGCCACAGGGTGCCGGGCACGTCCAGGCCCAGCAGGGGGCTGACGGCCACGGCGACGGCGGGCGGCACGGCGGCCTTCAGGATGGGCCACTCGTCGCGGCACACGTGCAGCAGGACGCTGCGGTCCACGCGCTGCTGCGCCAGGCGGGCCCCGAACAGCTGGGCGTGCACGTGCGCCATCCAGAACACCGCCCCGGTCAGCACGAGCAGCAGCACCAGTTCCAGGCGGGGCAGCTCGCCCAGGTGACCGGCGCCGAGCACCACGGAGGCGGCCAGCATGGAGCCGTAGACGCCGCCGGTGTAGTCGGCGTGGGCGCGGCGTTCGGCGCTGCGGGCCCGGCGCTCGCCGTGACGGGCACGGTGGGTGGTGGCACGGGTGGTGGTCATCGGGGTCCTCCCCCGGTCCTGGTGCTCCGGTCCCCGGCCGGGGCCGGAGACCTCGTGTCCGGTCCGGGCGGCCGTCTGCCGGGGGCGGCCGGCAGGTGCGAGGTCGCCAGGAACCCGACCAGGGTGACGCCGCCGGTGGCGAGGACGGCCGCCTTCAGCCCGTCGAGCTGGGCCGAGGCGTAGGAGTCGGTGAGGGCCTCCACCTCGGCCGGCGGGAGCCCGGTCCGTTCGGCCGCCGAGCGGACCTGGCCGGTGGAGACGAAGCTGACGTCGCCTTCCAGGGCGATGCCGGTCTGCCTGCGCGCCTCGTCCGACAGGCGGGGGTCGTTCTCGACCTGGGTCGTGAAGGCGTGCACCAGGGCGCCGATGAGCAGCGACCCGATGAGGGCGGTGCCCAGGGCGGAGCCCAGGTTCTGCGCCGTGAACTGGAGTCCGCCCGCCTCACTGCGCTCCTTCTCCCCCACGGCGGACTGGACGACGTTGCCCAGCTGCGAGGCCAGCAGCCCCATGCCCACCCCGAGCAGGGCCATGGCGCCGGCGAACTGGGCGTCGTCGATGGCGGTGTCGATCGTGGCGAGCAGCCACACGATCGCGCCCGCGAGGGTGAGCAGCGCCAGCCGCACCACCCGCCGCGGTCCCGCCAGCCGGCCTAGCCGCGCGGCGGCCAGCGACGTCAGGAGCATGGTGACGGACACCGGCAGCAGGCGCAGCCCGGTCTCGAAGGCGTCGAAGCCCTGCACCACCTGCAGGTACAGCGGGATGGCGAAGAACAGGCCGAGCAGGATGAGGTTCTGGCTCACGAGCATCGTCAGGCCGGACCGCAGGGCGGGCCGGTGCAGCAGCGACAGGTCCACCAGGGCGTCCCCGCCGTGCCCGGCCCGCCACCGCTCCCAGCGCGCGAACCCGCCCAGGACGAGTGCCCCGGCGCCGATGACGAAGAGGGTCGGTGCGAAGCCCAGCACCGTGAAGGGCGGGTTGCGCGGCTGCACCCAGCCCCAGGCGCTGCTCTGGAGCACTCCCAGCACGCCCAGGCCCAGTCCGCCGGCCGACAGCGCGGCGCCCACGCCGTCCAGCCGCGGACGCGGATCGGCCGGGGGCGTGCGGGGGATCCACCGGTACAGGCACAGCATGGCCAGCACGACCACGACCTCCCCGGCGAAGACCAGCCGCCAGGTGAGGTACGTCGTCATCCACCCACCCAGCAGCGGGCCGACGGCGATGCCCGCGCCGGCGAGGCCGCCGATCACGCCGTAGGCGACGGCACGGTCCCGGCCGCGGTAGGACTCGGCGACCAGCGCCGCCATGGAGGGCAGGACCAGCGCGGCACCGAGCCCCTCGATGACGGACCAGCCCACGGCCAGCACCCACAGGGTGGGGGCCACGGCGGTCAGGGCCGATCCGGTGCCGTAGACCGCGAGCCCCAGCAGGAACACGCGTCGGCGGCCCAGGATGTCGCCGCAGCGGCCGCCGGTCATCATGAAGGCCGCCATGACCAGGGCGTACAGGGTGATGACCGCCTGGATGGCGGTGACCTCGGTGTCGAAGTCCTCGACCAGCCGGCTGATGGACACGTTCATGACGGAGGTGTCCAGCACCATCAGGAACTGGGCGGTACCGAGGACGAGCAGGGCGCGCCAGTGGGTCACGCAGTCCATCACAGCGGTGGCGCCGGGTTTTGTGCCTCACCCCTCGCGGGGGAACCGGGCCGGGGTCACAGGAGCCCCTTGTCGCGGGCGCGGCGGACCGCCTCGGCCCGCCGGCTCACCCCGAGCTTGCGGTAGATGCTCTTCAGGTGGGTCTTCACGGTGTTCACCGACACGTGCAGGTCGGCGGCGATCTCCTCGGTGGAGAGCATGTCGGCCAGGCGGTGCAGCACGTCCCGCTCCCGCGCGCTCAGGTCCTCCACGACCAGGTCCGGTGCCGGCGCGGATGCGGCGGCCCCCACGGCCCGGTACCGGACCCGGCCGGTGACGAGCCAGCCGTCGGCCAGGTCCCGCAGCCGGCCGGTGCGCAGCAGCGGGCGGAGCCAGGGTCCGGCCTCCAGGAACGGCCGGCGCAGCCGCTCGCGCCGGCCGTCCAGGAGCGCGCGGGCCACGAGCCGGCCGGCGGCGGTGTGGTCGCCGGTCCGGTGGGCGGCCTGGGCGCGGACCAGGGTGGCGCGGACCGTCACCGCCGGACCGCAGCGGGCGTCCTCGGGCAGGCCGTCGAGCAGGGCGAGCGCCTCGTCGGTCCGGCCCGCGGCGAGCCGGACGCGGGCCGCCTCGACCGCGCACGCGGTCCGGTGGTGCGCCACCCGCTCCACGTCCTTGCGGGCGAGGTCCGGCTGTCCCTGGGCGAGGTGGGCGGCCGAGGCGAGCAGCGCGCTCTGTTCCTGCGCCCAGGGCGAGCCGACGTCGGCGGTGACCGGTTCGTCGGCGGCGGCGAGCGCGGCCCGGGTGTCCCCGCGGGCCAGGAGCAGCCGGCCCCGGACCACGGCCCGGCCCGCCCGCGCCACCGGGTCCTCGACGGCCGGGCGGGTCGCGGTCTCCTCGTCGAGGAGCACCTGCGCCTCGTCCAGTTCGTCGCGTTCGACGTGGACGGCGGCCAGCACCAGGGGGCCGAGGCCCGCCCCGGCGCGCTGCGGCAGGCTGTGGCGCTCGGCCTGGCCGGCCGCGGCCAGGGCCTTGTGCTCCGCGCGGCCGGGCCAGCCGTTGAGGTAGTCGATCAGCGCCAGATGGCCGAGGGCCTCCCACCGGGGCAGGGCCATCACCGCTCCGCCGGGCTGCCCGGCGACCTCCGACAGGGCGGTGCGGGCGTCGTCGAAGCGTCCGGCCCACAGGCGGGCGGAGCCGAGGTGGGTGAGGAGCAGGGCGGTGAGTTCCGGGTGGGCGTCGAGGAGCCGCCCGGGGATCCGCTGCCGCAGGAGCCGGGCCTGCTCGGCGGCGTGCTCGGCCCGGGCGGGGGAGCCGGTCAGCCGGGCGGCGAGCGTGTCGAGCAGGGCGAAGCCGAGCTGGGCCGGGGCCGGTTCGCCGCCGCCCCGGGCCAGTTCCTCCCCGGCGTGGCGCAGATGGTCCAGGCCGTGGGCGAGATCGCACCGGCCCAGGTCGCGGGCGGCGCGGACCAGGTCGGGCGCGGGGCCCGTCACCTCGGGGCTCATCCGTGCGAACAGGGCGGACAGGTCCTCCGAGCGCAGGCCGGTGAAGAGCCGGCCGAGCGCGAGGTCGTCGACGACGGCCCGGGCGGTGAACTCCCAGTCGTCGGCCGCGGCGCCCTGGACGAGCGCGTCCCGCAGCGCTCCCGATTCCCGCAGCCAGCGGGCGGCCCGGCCACGCAGCTCCGGCTCCAGGCCGGGTCGGCGTTCGCGCAGGTGGGCGCGGAGGATCTCGGCGAACAGGGGGTGCAGGCCGTACCAGGAGTGCCCGAGGTAGTGGACGAAGGCGTTCTCGCGGTGCAGCGAGGCGAGCACGGGTTCCGCGTCGGTGCGCCGCGTCACCGCGTTGACCAGGTCGGGGCAGAACCGGTCGAGGACGCTGATGCGCAGCAGCAGGTCCTGGGTGCCGGGTGTCTGCCGGTCGAGCACCTCGGCGAGCAGGAAGTCGGCCACCGTGCTGTGGTTCGCCTCGAACTGCTTCGCGTAGGTGCCGGGGTCGGTGTCCCGCTGGGCGGCCAGGGCCCAGAGGCGGAGCCCGGCGGCCCACCCCTGGGTGCGCTCCACCAGGGCCCGCACGGCACCGGTGGGCAGGTCGAGGCCGTGGCGGGACAGCAGTGCGGCGGCCTCGTCGGTGGTGAAGGCCAGTTCGGCGTCCCGGATCTCCGTCATCTCGCCGGACGCGCGGTAGCGGTGCAGCGGCAGCAGCGGTTCGGTGCGGGTGACCAGCAGCAGGCGCAGGCCGTGTCCGGCGTGGTGCAGCACGAACTGCAGCTGCCGCGCGATCTCGGGCGAGGTCACCCGGTCGAACTCGTCCAGGACGACGACGGTGGGATGCTCGCGCCGCTCCAGGTCGGCGGCGAGGCAGGTCAGGGTCCTCGGATCCACGCGGCCGGCCTCGGCGGGGGAGCCGACCTCGGCCGCCACCGGGATGCCGGCGGCCCGCAGCGCCTCCAGCAGGTAGGCCCAGAAGACCCCGGGGGCCTGGTCTGCGGTGTCGGCGGTGAGCCAGGCGACGGGCTCGCGCAGGTCGGCGGCCCAGTCCGCGACCAGGAGGGTCTTGCCCGCGCCGGCCGACCCGTTGACCATGGTCAGGGGCGTGTGGAGCGCCTGGTCGAGGTGCCGGACCAGGCGCGGGCGGCGCAGGAAGGTGGCGGGCCGCTGCGGCAGCGCGAACCGGGTGCGCAGCAGGGGGTCCCCCGTGGGGTCGACGTCCGCCGGTGCCGGCTCCGCGTCGGTCTCGTCGGTCTCGGCCATGGGGCCCCCAGTGCGTGCCGCCCGCCGGGTCAGGAGCGGTCGTTCGTCCCGCTCAGCATCTCTCCGTTCACTCCCCCGCGCACCCCCGGGTCGTGATCGTGCCCGTCCCGATCACCCGTGGCGGGCGATGCGGTGCCGGTGGCGTCCGGGGTTGGCTGAGGTGCCCGCACACCGTCCAGGGAGCCGCGGGGCACGCCCGGCGGCTCGGAACCGGAGTACCGACCATGTGCCGCTGGCTCGCCTACTCGGGCACTCCCGTGCTGCTCGACGACGTCCTGTACCGGCCGCAGCACTCGCTGATCGACCAGAGTCTGCACGCGCGGATGGGGGTGGAGACCACCAACGGGGACGGTTTCGGCGTCGGCTGGTACGCATGGCACCTGCGCGCCCCCGCCGTCATCCGCGACATCGGGCCGGCGTGGAGCAACCGCAACCTGCGGGAGATCGCCGACCACGTCCGCTCGCCGCTGTTCTTCGCCCATGTGCGCGCG
The DNA here is from genome assembly GCF_049846985.1 of Streptomyces sp. DT190. NCBI lineage: Bacteria > Bacillati > Actinomycetota > Actinomycetes > Kitasatosporales > Streptomycetaceae > Streptomyces > Streptomyces sp. DT190. The sequence continues at coordinate 84,569 of NZ_JBNCNM010000029.1, forward strand.
TCCACCGGGACCGCCGTGCAGCAGACCAACTGCCATCCGTTCCGCCACGAGCGCTGGATGTGGATGCACAACGGGGCGATCACCGGGTTCTCCGCGATGCGCCGGGATCTGATGCTGGCCGTCGACCCGGAGCTGTTCCCGTCGCTGGAGGGCACCACCGACTCGGAGCTGATGTTCCACGTGGCGCTCACCTTCGGCCTCGACGGCGATCCGCCGGGCGCGGTGGCGCGGATGGCGGGTCTCGTCGAGCGTCTGGGGCACGAGCACGGAGTGGCCGAACCCCTGCAGATGACCATCGCGGTGACCGACGGCGAGCGGCTGTGGTTCTTCCGCTACTCCAGCGGCGGGGACTCACGGTCGCTGTACTTCAGCAGCCGGGTGGAGGACGTGCGCGCCCTCCACCCCGACCTCGCGTTCCTCAAGCACATCTCCGACGACACCCGCCTGGTGGTGTCGGAGCCGCTGGGCGATCTGCCGGGTGTGTGGAACGCCGTACCGGAGAGCAGCTACGGCGTCGTCCAGCCCGGCCGGGACCTGTTGCAGCACTTCGAGCCGCAGCCCGTGTGAGTCCGGTGGGGGTGCCTCAGCGCAGCCGCGCGGCGAACACCTCGTACGCCTCCTCGCCGAACAGCACGAACCTGACCCGCTCGACCGCGGTGCCGGCCGCCCGGACCGTCTCGACGGCGATCCGGGCGCCGTCGTCCATCGGCCAGCCGTAGACGCCGGTGGAGACGGCGGGGAACGCGACCGTGCGGGCGCCGAGTTCGTCGGCGACGCGCAGCGACTCGCGGTAGCAGGAGGCCAGCAGGCCGGAGCGGTCCTCGGTGGCGCTGAAGACGGGGCCGACGGTGTGGATGACCCAGCGGGCGTCGAGGGCGCCGGCGGTGGTGGCGACCGCCCGGCCGGTGGCCAGGCCCTTGCCGTAGCGGGACGCGCGGAGCTTGCGGCACTCCTCCAGGATCGCCGGGCCGCCGCGCCGGTGGATCGCGCCGTCGACCCCTCCCCCGCCCAGCAGCGAGGAGTTGGCCGCGTTGACGATCGCGTCGGCGCTCTCGAGGGTGATGTCGCCCTGGACCGCTTCGATGAGGGTCATGTCTGCCTCAGTCGTTTCCATACGGCCTTCGCCGCGTTGTGCCCGGACATGCCGTGCACGCCGGGGCCCGGCGGCGTCGCCGAGGAGCAGATGAAGATCGCCGGGTGGGGTGTGTGGTAGGGGAACAGGGTGAGCTTCGGACGGAGCATGAGCTGGAGGCCGGAGACGGCGCCGGAGGCGATGTCCCCGCCGACGTAGTTGGCGTTGCGGGCGGCGAGTTCGGGCGGTCCGGCCGTGGCACGGGCCAGGACCAGGTCGCGGAACCCCGGGGCGAAGCGCTCCAGTTGGCGTTCGACGGCGTCGGTGAGGTCGCCCGTCCAGCCGTGCGGGACGTGCCCGTAGGCCCAGAAGACGTGCTTGCCCTCCGGGGCGCGGGTCGGGTCGACGACGCTCGGCTGGGTCGTGATCAGGAACGGCCGGTCGGGGGCCCGGCCCTCGCGGGACACCGCGCGCAGGGCGGCGCCGATCTCCGCGCTGTCGGCGCCGATCTGCACGGTGCCGGCGGCGCGGGCCTCCTTGGCCGTCCACGGCACGGGCCCGTCCAGCGCGTAGTCGATCTTGAACACGCCCGGTCCGTAGCGGTAGCCGGCGTAGTGGTTGCCGAAGCCGGCGATGCGGGCGAGGGCGGTGGGCGAGGTGTCGAAGACGTACGCCCGGGCCGGCGGCAGGTCGTCGAGGCGCTTGACCTCGTAGTCGGTGTGGACGGCGCCGCCGAGGTCGCGCAGGTGGGCCGCGAGGGCGTCGGACAGCGCCTGGGAGCCGCCACGGGCGAGGGGCCAGCCGCGGGCGTGCGCGGCGAGCGCGAAGACCAGGCCGATGGCGCCGGTGGCGAACCCGCCGAGCGGCGCCATGACATGGGCGACCAGCCCGGCGAAGAGCGCCCTGGCCCGTTCGTCGCGGAAGCGCCGCATGAGCAGGGTGGACGGGGGCAGGCCGAGGAGCCCGAAGCGGGCGAGCGTGACGGGGTCGCGGGGCAGCGCCGTGAGCGGCAGGGACATGAAGTCCCGGGCGAGCGTGTCCCACTTGGGCAGGAAGGGCTCGACCAGCCGGCGGTAGGCACCGGCGTCGCGCGGCCCGAAGGAGGCGGCCGTCTCGCCGACCGACCGGGACAGCACGGCCGCCGTGCCGTCCGGGAAGGGGTGGGCCATGGGCAGCTCGGCGTGCAGCCACTGAAGGCCGTACCGCTCCAGCGGCAGGGCGCGGAACGCCGGGGAGTTGACGGCGAGGGGGTGGGCCGCGGCACAGGGGTCGTGCCGGAAGCCGGGCAGGGTGAGCTCCTCGGTGCGGGCCCCGCCGCCCACGGTGCCCCTGGCCTCGAACACGGCGACGGAGAAACCGCGGCGGGCCAGCTCCACGGCCGCGGTCAGTCCGTTCGGTCCCGCTCCCACTACGACGGCATCGAGCATCGACGGCACCTTGGGACCCCTTCGTCAGCCGACGGCCACTGGGGATCAGGATATGCCCGGGGACGGACCGTCACCGGCGGCGGGGGCCACCCGCCCGGGACGGCCGGTGAGCGACGGCGGGAGGCCCCCGCCCGTCACCTCCGGTCACCGTCGGTGCGCCCCGGGCGACGGTCGCGCAGGTCAGGCGCCGCCCGCCAGCAGCCCGGCGATCCGGCGGGCCGTGGCCGCGTCACGGGCCGCGGTGAACGGCAGGGCGTTGCCGCCCGTAATGCGGAACGGCTCGCCGGTCAGGGTCAGATGGGCACCGCCCGCCTCCTCGACCAGGAGCAGTCCGGCGGCATGATCCCATGCCGCCTCCCAGGAGAAGGCCGTTGCGTCCGACTCGCCGCGGGCGACGGCGAGGTACTCCAGGCCGGCCGAGCCGCACGCGCGTGGTGCCACGCCCTCGGTGCGCAGGGCGAGCAGGGCGCGCTTCTGCTCGTCCGTCGTGTAGTCCGGGTGGGAGGTGGCCACGCGCAGGTCCCGGCCGGGCTCGGGCACGCCGGCGAACAGCCGCTCGCCGTCGAGGTGGGCGCCCTTGCCCCGCTGGGCGGTGGCGAGCCGGTCGCGGGCGGGCGCGTACGTCCAGGAGGCGAGGAGCGTGCCGCCGAGGGCCAGCGCGACCAGGGTGCAGAACCCCTCCTCGCCGCGCACGAACTGCCGTGTGCCGTCGACCGGGTCGACGATCCAGACCGGGGCGTCGCCGCGAATCGCCTCGTAGGACGCCGGGTTGGCGTGGACCGCCTCCTCGCCGACGACGACCGAGCCGGGCAGCAGGGCGACCAGCTCCTCGGTCAGGTACAGCTCGGCCTTGCGGTCGGCGTCGGTCACCAGGTCGTGCGGCCCGGCCTTCTGGTCGATCTCGTGCGCGGCGAGGCGGCGCCAGCGCGGCAGGATCTCCGTCGCGGCCGCCTTGCGGATCGCCTCCTCGACGTCGGAGGCGTGCTGCGCGAGAAACTCTTCGATGGTTTCGTTGCTGTCGATCACCCTTCCATCACAACACGCGCCGCTGACAATCCCCAGCCGCGGGGTGCACCCCGGGTGGCAGCGCGGTGAACAGCGGCGCGTGCGCGCCGGTCACCGGCCGACCGCGTACCCCTGCATGCCGCGCGGGTTCGCCGCCGCCGACAGCACGCCCGTCTCCGGGTCCCGGGCGACCGCGCAGAGCCGGCCCTCCGACCAGGGGGCGCCGACGGTCACCTGGTGGCCGCGCCGGCGCAGCCCCGCGACGACGGCCGGGTCGGTGCGGGCCTCGACGGTCACGCTGCCCGGGCGCATGCCGCGCGGGTAGAAGGAGCCGGGGAAGCTGTCGTTGTGCCAGTTCGGGGCGTCGATCGCGCCCTGCAGGTCGAGCCCGCCGCGCACCTGGGGGCGCAGCGCGAGGGCGACGAGGAAGTGCAGCTGCCACTGGTCCTGCTGGTCTCCGCCGGGCGTGCCGAAGGCCAGCACGGGCTCGCCCCCGCGCAGCGCGATCGACGGGGACAGGGTGGTGCGGGGGCGGCGGCCGGGGGTGAGGGTGGCGGGCAGGCCCTCCTCCAGCCAGGTCATCTGCAGCCGGGTGCCGAGCGGGAAGCCCAGTTCGGGCACGACGGGGTTGGACTGGAGCCAGCCGCCGCTGGGCGTGGCGGAGACCATGGTGCCCCAGCGGTCGACGACGTCGAGGTGGCAGGTGTCGCCGCGGGTGCTGCCGTCGGCGAGGACCTCCGGTTCGCCGGGCACGGGCGAGGTGGGGAACGTGGCGACGGTCGGCTCGCCGACGCCCAGGGCGCCGAAGCCCTCCTGGGCGGCGGCCGCCCCCCGCGCGTGGGCGCCCAGGCGCGGGGTGCGCCCGCCCGGGCTGCCGGGCCGCAGGCCGTACGCGGCCCGCTCGCCGATCAGGGCGCGGCGGGCCGACCCGTACGCGTCGGACAGCAGGTCGTCGAGGGGCACGTCGGCGGCGTCCCCGTACCAGGCCTCCCGGTCCGCCATGGCGAGCTTGCAGCCCTCGACGAGGAGGTGGACGTAGTCGGCCGAGCCGTACGGGGGCAGCTCGGGCGGGAGCAGGGCGAGCTGCTGGAGCAGGACCGGGCCCTGGCTCCAGGGGCCGGGCTTGCACACGGTCCAGCCGTTCCAGTCGTACGTCACCGGCCGCTCCCAGGTCGCGGACCAGGCGGCGAGGTCGGCGGCGTCGAGGGTACCGGTGCGGTGGGTGCCGCTGGTGTCGAGGGTGGGGCGGGCGGCCTGGCGCACGAGGGCCTCGGCGATGAACCCGGTGCGCCAGACCTGCCGTGCGGCGTCGATCCGGGCCTCCCGGTCGCCCGCCCGGGCGGTCTCGGCGAGCAGGCGCTTCCAGGTGGCCGCGAGCGCGGGGTTGCGCAGCAGCCGGCCGGGGCGCGGCACCTCGCCGCCGGGCAGGTAGACCTCCGCCGAGGAGGTCCACTCGGTCTCGAAGAGTTCCCGCACGGTCGCCACGGTCTGGCCGACCCGCTCCACGGGCACGTGGCCGTGCTCGGCGTAACCGATGGCGTACTTCAGGACGTCGTCGAGGCTCTTGGTGCCGTGGTCGCGCAGCAGCAACGCCCAGGCGTCGAACGCGCCGGGTACGGCGGCGGCGAGCGGCCCGGTGCCGGGGACGAGGTCCAGGCCGAGGCCGCGGTAGTGCGCCACCGTCGCCCCGGCCGGTGCGACGCCCTGGCCGCACAGCACCCGCACCTCGCCGCCGGGCCGGGCGACCAGGAGCGGCACCTCACCGGCCGGGCCGTTGAGGTGGGGTTCGACGACCTGCAGCACGAAACCGCCGGCGACGGCCGCGTCACAGGCGTTGCCCCCGTCCTCCAGCACGGCCATCGCCGACTGCGCGGCGAGCCAGTGGGTGGCGGAGACCATGCCGAAGGTGCCGCTGAGGGTGGGACGCGTGGTGAACTGCATAGGTGACCTCGGTGTTCGTGGACGTCGGCCGGCCTCTGCGCGGGCCGCGGGCGGCTTGCGGGAGAACACGTGCACGGCTTCTCCTGCCCCACTCCTCCCCAGGGCCCCCCGCTTCCCATGCCCGGCAAGCCGTGGCCGCTCCGCTCGGCACCGCGCAGGCGCAGGCCGGCCCGTCCGGCCCCGCCCACCGCCAGCCGCAGACCGCGGCGATCGGCGCCCGGCTGCTCGGCCGGCCCGGCGAGGAACTCCGGCCCGGCCTCCGCGGGGAGCGGCTGCGCGAGGGGTGCCCGACGGCCGGGTCTACGACCGCCCGGCCCGCTCGCGCCGCCGGTCCAGGTGACCGATGGCCGGGCTCGCCATCACGCCGTGCAGCACCACCGAGATCACCACGGTGAAGGCCACGGCCGCCCACAGCTCCCGCGCGAGCCCGCCGAAGGAGTCCTGCCCGAGCGCGTAGGACAGGTAGAACAGCGACCCGATCCCCCGGATCCCGAACAGGGCGATCACCGCGCGCTCCTTCCTCCCCGTGGCGGTCCGTGCCTGTGCCGGCCACCCGGTCAGCGGCCGTACGACCAGCAGCACGAGCACGCCCAGCACCGCGCCCCTCGGCGTCAGCGCGGACCAGGCACCGGCCACCAGGTAGCCGCCGAGCAGGAACAGCAGCACGGCCGTCAGCAGCCGCTCGATCTGCTCGGTGAACTCGTGCAGCACCTTGTGGTAGCCGTGGCTGCGTTCGGCGGCCCGGATGACGCAGGCGGTCACGAAGACGGACAGGAAGCCGTAGCCGTGGAGCACCTCGGCGACGCCGTACGACACGAAGGTGGCTCCCAGCGCCACGAAACCCTCCATGTGCTCGGACAGTCGCAGCGCCGAGGTGCGCGCCCGGAAGAACATCCACCCCAGCAGCCGGCCGACCGTGCCCCCGACCGCCAGCCCGACGGCGCACTTGCCGAGCAGGTCGGTCAGGGCCCACGAGCCGATCCAGTCCGCCGACCACCCCGTGCCGGCCGCCGCGGCGAGGGCGATCGCCGCGTAGACGAACGGAAAGGCCAGGCCGTCGTTGAGCCCCGCCTCACTGGTCAGGGAGAACCGCACCTCGTCCTCGTCCCGCTCGCCGCCGAGCGGCTCGCCCACGCGCACCTCGCCGGCCAGCACCGGGTCGGTGGGCGCGAGCACGGCTCCCAGCAGCAACGCGGCGGCGGGCGGCCAGCCGAGCACGCCCCAGGCCAGGAGGGCGACGATCCCCACGGTCAGCGGCATCGTGATGCCCAGCAGCCGCCAGGCACTGGACCACCGGCGCCACCCGAAGGGCCGGTCGATGGCGAGCCCCGCGCCCATCAGCGACACGATCACGCACGCCTCGGTGGTGTGCTCCACCCACAGCCGGTCCCGGACGGGGTCGACCGCAGGTACGCCCACCGGCAGCAGCTCGATCACGATGCCCGCGGCGAGGAAGACCATGGGCAGGGACAGCGGCCGCCTGGACACCACCCTGGGCAGCACGGCGGCCCCCAGCGCCCCCAGGCCCAGACAGACGTAGACCACGTCCGAGAGCGTCACTGCGGCCTCCTGCCCGAAAGGATCACCATGAGCCGGGCAAGTACCCCGTCAGCACGGGTGATTCCTCCGGGCACGGCCGGTCCTGCCGCGGCCGCGCACGGCCCCGGCGGCGGGGCGGAGCCCGCTACCGGCCCCCTGGCGCGGTCGAGGGAGGTGTCATCCGCCGGACGGCTGGCCCCGGCGCGGTGTCTGGGGCGACTTCGCGGCCTCGGCCTCGGCCTTGGCGTCGTTCACCGCGGCGGCGGCCTGCTTGCCGGCCTCGTCCGCGGCCGCGGCGGCGTCGAGCGCAGCCGTCCGGCCCGCGTCGAGCTCCGGCGTGCGGTCGTCGTCCCCGGCGGCCGCCTCCCGCCGGTGCGGGGGCGGGCCCGCGTCGGACTCGTCGCCGAACGCGCGGGTGACGGTCCGGACGGCTTCGGTCAGCTCCCCCGGGATCACCCAGAACGTGTTGTTGTCGCTGCTCGCCAGGTGCGGCAGCGTCTCCAGGTACTTGTAGGCCAGCACCTTCGGGTCGGCGTTGTTGCGGTGGACGGCCTGGAAGACCAGCTCCACCGCCTTCGCCTCGCCGTCCGCCCGCAGGATCATGGCCTGCTGCGCGCCCTGGGCCTCCAGGATGTCCTTCTGCTTGGTGCCCTCCGCGGTGAGGATCTTGGCCTGCCGCTCCCCTTCGGCGTGCAGGATCGCCGCGCGCTTGTCGCGCTCGGCCCGCATCTGCTTCTCCATCGCCTCCTTGATGGTGTGCGGAGGGTCGATGGCCTTGATCTCGACGCGGTTGACGCGGATGCCCCACTTGCCGGTGGCGTCGTCGAGGACGGCGCGCAGCCGGGAGTTGATCTCCTCGCGGGAGGTGAGCGTCTCCTCCAGGTCCATGCTGCCGATGACGTTGCGCAGCGTGGTCACGGTGAGCTGGTCGATCGCCTGCAGGTAGTCGGCGACCTCGTAGGCCGCCGAGCGCGGATCGGTGATCTGGTAGTAGAGGACGGTGTCGATGTTCACCACGAGGTTGTCCTCGGTGATCACCGGCCTCGGATCGGACGAGTAGACCTGCTCGCGCACGTCGAGTTTGGTGTTGATGCGGTCCGCCACCGGCACGACCAGGTTCAGCCCGGGCTGCAGGGTCCGGCGGTACCGGCCGAACCGTTCGATGTTGTAGCGGCGGGCCTGCGGGACGATCCGCACGCTGGAGGCCACGAGGAAGACGACGACGAGGGCCGCCACGAGCGCGAGGACGACAACTGGCTCCACGGTGCCTCCGTTGCTGTGTGTTCAGCCGTTCACGGAAGGAGTTCGCGGGGGTAGACGACGGCCGTGGCGCCTTCGATCTCCATGACGTCCACCAGCGCCCCCACCGGAATCACGAGGGTTTCGTCGAGGGCGCGGGCCGACCACTCCTCGCCGGACAGCCTGATCAGGCCACGGGTCGCCGTGACCTCCTGCACGACCTCGGCCCGCTTGCCGATCAGCGCGTCGCTGCCCTCGTGCGTGAGGGGCTGCTGCGCCATGTGCCGCAGCGCCACCGGACGGATGAGGAACAGACCCGCTCCGGCGGCCGCGGTGAAGGCCAGCAGCTGGCCGAGCAGGCCGATGCCCACGCCGGCGACCACCGCGGCGACCAGCGCGGCACCCGCCAGCAGACCGAGGACGAGGGTCAGGGTGAGGAACTCCGCGGCACCCAGTGCCGCGGCGGCGCACAGCCATATGAACCACGGCATCGCATCGCCCTCCTTCTGGGGCCCTCCCCACCAAGCTACCTCCCGGACACCTCGGGCAGAACAGACAGGGCAGGCGCGGTTGCGGGCCGGTGCCCGCCGACCGCACTCGCCGGGGCGGCCCCGCACGACGGCCCGCCCAAAACCCCCACTCGCCGCGCAACCGGCCGAAACCGCGACGGCCGATGGCGAGGTCCCGTCACCACGCCACCACGCAGCGAGTTCGGCCTTCCGCCCCACAGGGACTCGTGTGACACTGTCGTCCCGTCCGCCGTGCGGACCCGTTCCGCACCGTCCGTCCCCCACGAGAAGGGCGCCGTGCGTTCTCTACCCCTGCCTCTGGCCCTGACCGCACGCCTGTCGCCGGTGGCCGTGCTCGCCGCGGCGGGCTGGGCGCTGTCGGCCGGTCCGCTCGCCGCGCCGCAGGCCGCCGGGCACAAGCCGGCCGAGGAGAAGACCGAGACCCGGTCCGTCTCCGCTCCCTCGACGTCGGCGGCGGCGAAGACGTACGCCACGGCGCCCGCGCCGTGCGAGAGCGTCGCCGAGAAGACCGTCCAGTCGCTCGTGCCGGGCGCCCGGACGGCCGGCAAGGAGATCCCGTCCACGGACTCCGAACTGCGCCGGACCTGTTCGTGGAACGCGCTCAAGGGCTACGACTACCGCTGGCTCGACGTGTCCTACGAGGTGATGGCGTCGGACGAGGCGGCGCAGAAGTCGTACGAGGACCAAGTGGAGCGCAGGAGCGGCGGCGGGGCGGTCCCCGGTCTGGGGGACGGCGCGTACTCCGTCGTGAACCTCACCACCGAGGACGAGCAGCAGACCAGGGAGGGCGTCGTGGTCGCGCGTGCCTCCAACGTGCTGGTGACGATCACCTACAACGGCAGCGACTTCGAGTCGAAGAAGGCGCCGGACACGGACACCGTCAACAAGGGCGCCATCAGGGCCGCGAAGGAGGCGGTGGCCGCGCTGGAGAGCGAGAAGGGCTGATCCCGCTGCCCGGCGCGGCTCACGTCTCACAGGGCCTTGCGGCCGCGCAGCGCCATCAGCAGCAGGTACAGCACCATCGACGTGCCCAGGCCCACCGCCCAGCCGTAGTCGGCCAGGTCGGCCAGTGCCGGGACGGGGCGGCCGTCGATCAGCGGCTTGAAGCTCGCACCGCCGACGGCGAGGACACCGCCGGCCACGAAGGCGACGACGGCCCGCCAGTTCCAGCCGCCCTCGTACCAGTAGCGGCCGCCCGCGCGGTACAGGTCGGCCAGGTCGAGCCGGGCGCGGCGCAGGATCCAGTAGTCGGCGATGAGGATGCCCGCGACGGTGCCGAGCAGGCCGCCGACCAGGCCGAGCCAGGTGAAGATGTAGCCCTGCGGGTCGGAGTACAGCTTCCACGGGAAGATCAGCACTCCGAGGACGCAGGTCGCGAGGGCCCCGGCGCGGAAACCGATGCGGCGGGGCGCGATGTTGGAGAAGTCGAACGCCGGTGAGACCAGGTTGGCGGCGACGTTGACGGACAGCGTCGCGACCAGGACGGTGACCAGCGCGAAGAGCAGGCCCACGGTGTTGTCCGCCTTGGCCGCGAGCTGCACCGGGTCCCAGACGGCCTCGCCGTAGACGGCCTGGGAGCCGGAGGTGACCATCACCGACAGGAACGCGAAGAGCGTCATGGTGGTGGGCAGGCCGAGGGCCTGGCCCCACGTCTGCGCCTTCTGGCTCCGGCCGTAGCGGGTGAAGTCGGGGATGTTCAGCGACAGCGTGGACCAGAAGCCGATCATGCCCATGAGGGCGGGGGCGAACAGCGTCCAGAAGTCGGCGCCCCAGCCGAGCCTGGAGGGCTGGTCGAGCAGCGGTCCGAAGCCGCCCGCCTTGTCGCTCATCCACCACAGCATCACGAACGCGCCGACGAGCACGAAGGGCGCCGCCCAGTTCTCGAAGCGGCGGATCGTCTCCATGCCCCGGTAGATGATGACGACCTGCAGGGCCCAGAAGATCGCGAACGACAGCCACATGGTCCAGGCGTAGCCGCCGACCTTCGCCGCGTCCGTCCAGCCGCTGCCGATCAGCTTCCCGGCCAGGAAGTAGATGGCCTCGCCGCCGATCCAGGTCTGGATGCCGAACCAGCCGCAGGCCACCAGCGCGCGCACGACGGCGGGCAGGTTGGCCCCGCGGATGCCGAAGGAGGCCCGCGCGAAGACGGGGAAGGGTATGCCGTACTTCGGCCCGGCGTGCCCGGTGAGCAGCATGGGTATCAGCACGATCACGTTGGCCAGGGCGATGGTGAACACCGCCTGCTTCCAGTCCATGCCGACGGCGATCAGCCCGGAGGCCAGGGTCCAGGAGGCGGTGTTGTGGGCCATGCCGACCCACAGCGCGGAGAAGTTGTACGTGGTCCAGGTGCGCTGGGCGACGGGGACCGGCAGCAGGTCCTCGTTGGCGTAGGGGCCGCTGGGCGCCGGGGCGTCCGGGGCGATCTCCACCCGGCCGTCGGCGAGAGTGACTTGGGTGGTCGGCGGTGGGGCCGTGGGAGCGGTATCGGTCATGGCCGGGCCAATCGGGGAGACGGGACGGGAAAGGCCGTGCGGGTGATGCCGATGGGGGGTGCGCCCGGGGCGCCCTGGCCCCCTTCCCGGGCCGGGGGAAGGGGGGAGTCGGGGGTGTGCCGCGGAGAGGTCAGTCGCCGAGGGCCGGGATCACGCGGGATCCGTAGGCGTCGATCACGGCCTCCTGCGCGTCGTGCATGTCGTAGACGGCGAACTGGTCGACGCCGAGCGCGCGCAGTGCCTTCAGCTTCTCGATGTGCCGCTCGACGGGGCCGATCAGGCAGAACCGGTCGACGATCTCGTCGGGCACGAACCGGGTGTCCGGGTTGCCCGCGCGGCCGTGGTGGGAGTAGTCGTAGCCCTCGCGGGACTTGATGTAGTCGGTGAGTTCGTCGGGGACGGCGGCCGAGTGCTCGCCGTACCTGGAGACCAGGTCGGCCACGTGGTTGCCGACCATGCCGCCGAACCAGCGGCACTGCTCGCGCGCGCGGGCGAGCGCCTCGGGCGAGTCGTCCTCGGTGACGTAGGCGGGGGCGGCGACGCAGACGGTCACCTCCGACGGGTCGCGGCCGGCGGCGACGGCCGCGTCCTTCACGGCCTTGACCATGTACTCGGTCAGGTACAGGTCGGCCAGCTGGAGGATGAACCCGTCCGCCTCCTCGCCGGTCATCTTCAGGGCCTTGGGGCCGTACGCGGCCATCCACACGGGCAGTTCGGCCCCGGGCTTGATCCAGGGGAACCGGACGACGCTGCCGCCGCCGAGGTCGGCCTCGCGGCCGCTGCCGAGGGCCCGGATGACCCGCATGGCGTCGCTGATCCGGGCCAGCGTGTTGGGTTTGCGGCCGGCCACGCGCATCGCGGAGTCGCCGCGGCCGATGCCGCAGACCGTGCGGTTGCCGAACATGTCGTTGAGGGTGGCGAAGGTGGAGGCGGTGACCTCCCAGGTGCGGGTGCCCGGGTTGGTCACCATGGGCCCGACCTTGAGTTTGGTGGTGTTGGCCAGGATCTGGCTGTAGATCACGAACGGTTCCTGCCACAGCACGGCGGAGTCGAAGGTCCAGCCGTGGGAGAACCCGTTGCGTTCCGCGCGCTTCATCAGGCTGATCACCCGCGAGGCCGGCGGGTCGGTCTGCAGGACGAGTCCGAAGTCCATCCGCACCACTCCTAGTTGAGGTACTGACAGGTGGATCGCGGGGTGAAGACGCCGTGCCCGGCGTGCCCGGTGTACTCCCGCTCGGTGATGACCGGTTCGCCGCGCGAGAGCACCGTCTCGACGCGGCCGGTGACCCGCCGGCCCTCGTACGCCGAGTAGTCGACGTTCATGTGGTGGGTCTCGGCCGAGATGACCTGCTCGGCGTGCGGGTCGTAGATCACGACGTCGGCGTCGGCGCCCGGCGCGATGGTGCCCTTCTTCGGGTAGAGGCCGAACATGCGCGCCGGGGTGGCGCAGGCGATCTCGATCCAGCGGCGGCGGCTGATGTGCCCGTCGACGACGGCCTGGTGGAGCAGGTCCATGCGGTTCTCCACGCCCGGCAGGCCGTTGGGGATCTTGGAGAAGTCGCCGCGGCCGAGGTCCTTCTGGCCGGTGAAGCAGAAGGGGCAGTGGTCGGTTGAGACGACCTGGAGGTCGTTCGTGCGCAGCCCCTGCCAGAGCCTGGCCTGGTGCTCGCGGGGCCGCAGGGGCGTGCTGCACACGTACTTGGCGCCCTCGAAGTCCGGTTCGGCGAGGTTGTCGGTGGACAGGAACAGGTACTGCGGGCAGGTCTCGCCGAAGACGGGCAGTCCCTCGTCGCGGGCGCGGGCCAGTTCGGCGACCGCCTCCATCGCCGAGACGTGCACGACGTAGAGGGGTGCGCCAGCGACCTGGGCGAGCCGGATCGCGCGGTGGGTGGCCTCGGCCTCCAGCAGGGCCTTGCGGACCTCGCCGTGGTAGCGCGGGTCGGTCTCGCCGCGGGCCAGGGCCTGTTCGACCAGGACGTCGATCGCGATGCCGTTCTCGGCGTGCATCATGATCAGGCCGCCGTTGTCCGCGGAGCGCTGCATGGCGCGCAGGATCTGGCCGTCGTCGCTGTAGAAGACGCCCGGGTAGGCCATGAACTGCTTGAAGGAGGTGACGCCCTCCTCGACCAGCAGGTTCATCTCCTTGAGGGTCTCCTCGTTGACGTCGGAGATGATCATGTGGAAGCCGTAGTCGATCGCGCAGTTGCCCTCGGCCTTGGCGTGCCAGGCGTCCAGGCCCTCGCGCAGGCCGTGGCCGACGCTCTGCACGGCGAAGTCGATGATCGTCGTGGTGCCGCCCCAGGCCGCGGCGCGGGTGCCGGTCTCGAAGGTGTCGGAGGCGAAGGTGCCGCCGAAGGGCAGCTCCATGTGGGTGTGGGCGTCGACGCCGCCGGGGATGACGTACTTTCCGGTGGCGTCGATCGTGCGGTCGGCGGTGAGGACCCCGGGCGCGGCCAGGGCGGCGATCCGGCCGTCCTCGATCAGGACGTCGGCGTGGACTTCGTCGGAAGCCGTGACGACGAGACCGCCGTGGATCAGTGTTCGGGTCATCGGGCGCTCCTCCATGTGGATGCGTGCGGGTTCGTCGTGGCCGGTCGCGCGCACGCGGCGGCAGCCGCATGTCGAATACAGCAGCCCCGCGCCCCTAGAGGTCCGTCAGCGGGCCGTACGTTCCAGGCGCCCGGTCCCGGTAGAACTGCCAGCGGTCGCGTACCTCGCGGAGTGTGGCCATGTCGAGGTCCCGGACGACCAGTTCGGGCTCCTTGTCGCCCGCCACCTCGCCGACGAACCGGGCCTCCGGGTCCACGAAGTACGAGGTGCCGTAGAAGTCGTTGTCGCCGTACTCCTCCACACCGACCCGGTTGATCGCGCCGATGAAGTACTCGTTGGCCACGGCCGCCGCCGGCTGCTCCAGCTGCCAGAGGTAGCCGGACAGGCCGCGGGAGGTGGCCGAGGGGTTGAAGACGAGTTCGGCGCCCGCGAGGCCGAGGGCCCGCCAGCCCTCCGGGAAGTGGCGGTCGTAGCAGATGTACACGCCGACTTTGCCGACCGCCGTGTCGAAGACGGGCCAGCCGGAGTTGCCGGGGCGGAAGTAGAACTTCTCCCAGAATCCCCGCACTTGCGGGATGTGGGTCTTGCGGTACTTGCCGAGGTAGGAGCCGTCCGCGTCGATCACGGCCGCGGTGTTGTAGAGGACGCCGGGCTGCTCCTCCTCGTACATCGGCAGCACCAGCACCAGGCCCAGCTCCTTCGCCAGGGCCTGGAAGCGGCGGACGATCGGGCCCTCGGGGATCCGCTCGGCGTACGCGTAGAAGGCCGGGTCCTGCACCTGGCAGAAGTACGGTCCGTAGAACAGCTCCTGGAAGCAGAGGACTTGGGCGCCCTGCGCGGCGGCGTCGCGGGCCGCCTGCTCGTGGACCTGGATCATCGACTCCTTGTCGCCCGTCCAGGCGGTCTGGAAGACGGCGGCACGGATCACTCGGCTCATCGGGACCTCCGGTCGCTCGGTGTGCCGTGAGCCTAGGAAGCCCGGACGTCCTCTTTGAGATGCACCGTGTCACGTTCCGGGGCGTACGGCGTGCCATCGTGTCACTCTCGTTCGGGCTCATGTTTCACCGCCGTTTTCCCAGGTGGTTGCGTGTTTCAGTGGTGTTGCGCGTCGTGCGCGAGAAGCGCGATGTGCACCGAGGCGGCCTGTTCGAAGTCGTCGAGGTCCACCCCGAGGCGGATCTGTATCGCCTCCAGACGGCGGTAGAGGGCCGGCCGGGAGACGTGGTGGAGCTGGGCGGTGCGGGACTTGTTGCGGCCGGTGGCGAGGTAGGTGCGCAGCACGGACAGCAGGTCCTCGTCCGTCCCGCACAGCAGCCCGTCCAGCTCCCGCTCGGCGAAGGACTGCACGTGCGGGTCGTCGCGCAGCAGGCGGATCAGACCGCGCAGGTGGACGTCCTTCAGACGCACGACCGGCGGCAGGTCGAGCACGGCGGAGGAGTCGGCGACGGCGTCCGCCACGTGCTGGGCCTCGCGCAGGCCGGTGGGGACGTCGTCCCAGGCGGCCCGGGGTTCGGCCGCCGCGACGACCGTGCCGTCGGTGGCGGCCTCCGTGCGCAGCCGGGTCGCGAAGTGCGCGGCGAGCGCGCCCGCGTCCTGGTCTCGGGCGAGGCTGAGCAGAACGGCGGTGGCCCCGTCGGCGAGTTCGGCGACCAGGCCGGACAGTCCGAGCAGCCGCAGCAGCCGTTCCAGCCGGGCGGGGTCGCCGTCGCGGACGACCAGCGGCACGAACGTGCGCCGGTTGACCGGGAGTCCGGCGGCACGCGCCCGGGGCAGCAGCTGCCGCGCCGGTACGACGCCGCTGACCAGATCGGTCAGCAGGCTCTGCGCGGACTGCTCCTCCCAGGAGCAGGCGGCGCCGCCGAGCATGCGGTGCAGGACGAGGGCCTCGGCGGCACGGTCGGCCAGCAGCCGCCCGGTGGCGGTGTCGCCCCGGTAGCCGCACAGCACGATCCGGCCCCAGCGCTCGCCGCGCCCGCCCAGTTCGGCCCGGATCCAGCCGTCGCCCTCGGTGCCCGTCCCGGTGCCCGAGGGACCCGGGCGGTGCCCCCATGCCTGCCGGGCGATGCGCTCCCAGTCGCGCAGCACGTCGTCGACGGCCGGGCGCTCCCCCGCCGTGCCGAGGACGCGGTGGGCGAGGTTGGTGACGACGACGGGGCAGCCGCTGTGCCGGGCGACCTCGTCGAGCAGACGCTGCAGCGGGGCGCCCGCGGTGATGAGGGCGGTGAGCTCGGTGCGGACGGCCTCGGAGAGGCTGACGGCGGCGAACTTGCGCCGCACCAGCCGCGACTGGACCTCCTCGGTGAGTTCGGCGAAGGGGAAGGGCCGGTGCAGCACGACCATCGGCAGTCCGCACCGCTCGGCGGCCCGGCGCATCACGTCCGGCGGGGAGGGGAAGGCCCGGCCGAGCCCCAGGACGACGGCCGCCGCCTCGGCCCGGTGCAGCGAGCGCACGTACTCGGCCTGCTTGTCCTCGTCGCCGGCGAGCAGCACCCCGGTGGTGAGGACCATCTCGCCGCCGCTGAGCATGACCCCGACGTCGGCGGCCTCGGCGACGTGCACCCACCGCACGGGCCGGTCGAGGTGGCTCGCACCGGCCACCACCTCGGGCTCCCCGGCGAGCACCCGCTCCAGGGAGAGGACCTGCCGGACCGACAGGGCGGGTTCCGGGGAGTCCGAGGTGAGGGTCATGGTGACGGTTCCCTTGTCCGGTCGGCCGCTACGGGATGCTCCTCAGAGCGTTCTCGAGGATCGCGGCGCCCTCCTCGGCCTCCGCGACGTTGAGGGACAGCGGCGGGGCGACGCGCAGCGAACTGGTGTTGTGCCCGCCGCCCTTGCCGATCAGCAGGCCGCCCTCGCGGGCCGCCTCCAGGACGGCCGCCGCGGTCGCCGGGTCGGCCTCGTCGGTGCCCGGCCTGGTGATCTCGATGCCGATCATCAGGCCGCGGCCGCGGACCTCCCGGACGGCCGGCACGTGCGCGGCGGCGGCCCGCAGCCGCTCGATGAGCATGCCGCCGACCCGCCGGGCGTTGCCCTGCAGGTCGTGCTCCAGCAGGTAGGTGAGGTTGGCGAGGCCGGCCGCCATGGTGATCTGGGTGCCGCCGAAGGTGGAGATGCTGTTGGCGTCCAGGCAGTTCATGATCTCGGCGCGGGCCACGACGCCGCCGATGGACATGCCGTTGCCGATGCCCTTGGCGAAGGTCAGGATGTCCGGCGGCCCGTTCTGCCCGTGGGCCTGCCAGCCCCAGAAGTGCTCGCCGGTGCGGCCCCAGCCGGTCTGCACCTCGTCGGCGATCCACAGGATGCCGCGCTCGTGCAGCACCTCGCGGAAGGCGGCGTACAGCCCGTCCGGCGGCGAGGTGAAGCCGCCGACGCCCTGGATGGGCTCGGCGATCAACGCGGCCGGCGGGCGGGTGTGGCCGAGCAGGTCGACCAGGTCGTCCACGCAGGCCGCGATGAAGTCGCCGTCGCTCAGCTCGGCGTACGGGCCGCGGGTGCGCACGCCGCCGTGCACGTACAGCGTCTGCAGCGGGGACAGCGAGGTCGGGGACCAGCCGCGGTTGCCGGTGATGCCGACGGAGCTGAAGGAACGGCCGTGGTAGCTGTTGCGCATGGCCAGGATCGTGTTGCTGCGCCGGTAGGCGGTGGCCAGCAGCAGGGCGGTGTCGTTGGCCTCGGTGCCGGAGGTGGTGAAGAACACCCGGGCGTTCGGGATGCCGCTCAACTGGGCGATCCGCTCGGCGAGTTCGACCATCGGGCGGTTGAGGTAGAGGGTCGAGGAGTGGATGATCCGCCCGGCCTGCTCGGTCACCGCCTTGGTCACCTCGGGCAGCGCGTGCGCGGTCATGGTGGTGAGGATGCCGCCGAAGAAGTCGAGGTACCGCTTGCCCTCGGAGTCCCAGACGTGGCGGCCCTCGCCGTGGGTGATCTCGATCGGCTCCTCGTAGTAGAGGGAGAGCCAGTCGGGGAGCACGGACCGGTGGCGGCCCAGCAGGTCGTGGTTCACGGCCGCACCAGCCCTTCGTAGGCGTCGGGGCGGCGGTCGCGGTAGAAGGCCCACGTCTGCCGCACCTCCTCGATGAGGTCGAGGTCGATGTCCCGGACCACGAGTTCCTCCTTGCTGTCGCTGGCGACGTCCCCGACGAACTGCCCGCGCGGGTCGACGAAGTAGCTCGTGCCGTAGAAGTCGTTGTCGCCGTACTCCTCCTGCCCGACACGGTTGATCGCGGCGACGTAGTACCCGTTGGCGACGGCGGCCGCGGGCTGCTCCAGCCGCCACAGGTGGGACGAGAGGCTGCGGTGCGTGGCGGAGGGGTTGTAGACCAGCTGGGCGCCGGCCAGGCCGAGTTCGCGCCAGCCCTCCGGGAAGTGGCGGTCGTAGCAGATGTAGACGCCGACCCTGCCGGCCGCCGTGTCGAAGACCGGCCAGCCGAGGTTGCCGGGCTTGAAGTAGAACTTCTCGCGGAAGCCCTTCAGCTGCGGGATGTGGTGCTTGCGGTACTTGCCGAGATAGCTGCCGTCGGCATCGATCACGGCCGCGGTGTTGTAGTAGAAGCCGGGCTGCTCGGCCTCGAACACCGGCGCGACGATCACCATGCCGGTCTCGCGCGCGAGCGCCCGCATCCGCCGGACCGTGGGTCCGTCGGGGACGGGCTCGGCCCAGCGGTAGTGCTCCGGCTCCTCGACCTGACAGAAGTAGGGGCTGTTGAAGACTTCCTGGAACCCGATGATCTTCGCGCCCCGGCGGGCCGCCTCGCGGGCGTGCTCCTCGTGTTTCGCCACCATGGACTCGGTGTCGCCGGTCCAGGTGGCCTGGACCAGAGCGGCACGTACGACGTTGGCCATGAGCTGCTCCTTCGACGCGACGTCTGCGCCTCTACGCCCGTAGAAGCGAGCCGTAGAGCCACGAACGTAAGCCTCCTGCCGGGGCTTGCCAAGACCATCGTCGCCAACCCGCGGGGCAGCGCGCGATTCGCACTCCGGTGGGTGAGTCGCCCGGGCCACGGAGTCGCCGGTCAGGCGGGGTGCCCGGCGACCCGGAGGGCGTGCACGAGGTCCCAGCGGCGCTCGTCGGACACGCCCGCCGCCGCCTCCAGCAGCAGCGGCACGAGGCGCCGCGGGTCGGGTTCGGCGCTGCGGGCGGCCTCCTCGGGGGTGCGGGCGGTGACGTAGGCGTCGAGCAGCACGCGCACCTCGCGGTGGCGCCCCTCGTCGGCCAGGGCGAGGACGGCCCGCCCGATCTCCCCCGGCGGGCGGGCGACCCCCTGGCGCAGCAGTTGCCGCCCGTCGCCCGTGCGCCCGGCCGCGCCCAGGGCGTCCGCGGTGGCGACCAGCTGCCCGGCGGGCAGCGCGGCGGCCTCCCAGAGCAGGGTCTGCCAGTCGGCGTCCAGCCCGGCGCGGTGCAGCCGCTCGGCGAGCAGCGGGATCCGGACGGGCCCCCAGGAGGCGGCCTCCACCAGCAGGACGTGCGCCTCCCCGCTGCGCCCCTCGCCCCGCAGCCGCGCCAGCGTCTCGACGACCCTCGCGACCTCGCCCCGGTCGGCTTCACCTGCGGCGGGGTCCTGCCCGGCCGGGCGCTCCACCACCGGCTCCTCGGCGGCCCCGGCGAAACGGGCGCCCCGAGGGGTGCGTCCGGCCGCCGGGGCGGCGGGCGCGGGCGACGCCGGCACGGTGGCGGACGGCACGACGACGGGCGCGACGTCCTCGTCCACGACCCCGGCGAACCGCGCACTGCCACGGCGCCGCTTGCGCGGTTTGCCGCCGGCGGACTCGGGGGGCGGGGCGTCGGAGCCGCCGAGGGCGGCCTGGTCGGCCCTGCTGGACGCCCCCGGGTCCACCGGAGCCGGAACCGGGGCCGGGACCTGGCTGCCGAAGGCGTGCCGGGCGGCCGGGGCAGCACCGGGGAACGCCCCCGAGGCGGCGGCCGGGCCGCCGAACGCCTCGGCCGCCGGGGACGGCCCCGACGCGGCGGGCGTCCCGGGAGCGGCCGGGCGCGGACCGCGAGCGGCGGACGAGGACCGCGCTCCGTCCCAGGAATGCCCCGGGGCGACGGAGGATTGCGCTCCGGCGCGGGGAGCTGCGGGGGCGGCACCCGAGGGCCGCGCTCCGCCCCAGGAGGGCCCCCGGGGGTTTGCGGGCCGCTCCCGGTCCCCCGAGGGCTGGCGGGGGTCTGCGGGCCGCTCCCGGTCCCCCGAGGACCCGGGGGCGGCCGACGGCTGCTCCCGGTCCCCGACGGGACCTGTGGCGGCCGACGACTGCCCGCCACCCCGCGAGACACCCCGAACGGCCGAGGACCCTTCTCCGCCCCACGAAGACTCGGGAGCGGCCGACGGCTGCTCCCCGTCCCCGACGGGACCTGTGGCGGCTGAAGACTGCCCGCCACCCCGTGAAACACCCCGAACGGCCGAGGACACCTCTCCGCCCCACGAGGACTCGGGAGCGGCCGACGGCTGGCCTCCGTCCCAGACGGGACCCGCGACGGCCGACGACTGCCCGCCACCCCGCGAGGCACCTCGGGCGGCCGAGGACCGCTCTCCGCCCCATGAGGACTCGGGAGCGGCCGACGGCTGCCCTCCGTCCCAGACGGGACCCGCGACGGCCGACGACTGCCCGCCACCCCGCGAGGCACCCCGAACGGCCGAGGACCGCTCTCCGCCCCACGAGGACTCGGGAGCGGCCGACGGCTGCTCCCCGTCCCCGACGGGACCTGTGGCGGCCGACGGCTGCTCCGCGTCCCACACGGGACCTGTGGCGGTCGACGGCTGTTCCCCGCCCCACGAAGGGCCCGGGACATTCGATGGCCGCCCTCCGGCACTCGCAGCGGCACGGGCCCCGGCCGACGACTGCTCTCCGCCCCGCGAGGGATCCGAAACAGCCGGGGAGCGCGAGGGCCGCGCGGGCCGCTCCCCGGCGCCTGTCGGCGTCGGCTCGCGCGGGGTGCTCGCCGTGCCCCGGTCCTGCCCGGGGGCGCCGCCCCGCGCGCGCCGGTCCAGACGGTCCGTGCGCGCCCGCAGTTCCGCGCAGCGGGCCGCCGCGCGGTCGTGGTCGTCGCGGGCCCAGGCCAGGTCCAGGCGCAGGGCGTCCGCCTCGTCACGGCTCGTGGCCGACGTCAGCTGGCGGGCCAGGACGGCATGGCGTTCCGCGGCGTACTCCTGCTCGCGGAGCATGACGGCGAGGCGGTCGCCCAGGGCCTCGCGGCCGCCGGGCCGGTCGTCGTACGCGGCGAGCGCGACGGTGTGCAGAAAGCGGGCGTGTTCCGTCTCCGGGCCGGCGCCCCCCGGCCCGTACTGCCCGGCGAGGTCGGCCAGCAGGGACTCCACCACGTCCCAGGGCGGCACCTCACGTCCGTCGAGGCAGGCCCGCATGCCCTCCGGGTCCCGCTGCCAGAACACTCCGCACCAGCCGCCGGACGGGTCCAGACGCGCCAGGAGACCGTCCAGGTAGTTCGCGAACTCCCGCACCCGGTCCGGGAGTTGTTCCGCCGTCATCGCCCAACTCCCGCCTGACCGGAGCACTCCGCCCCGTAGGCAACACCAGCCGTGTTACGACGGTGCTACAGGGAGTTTTCACCCGCGGAGCAGGCGCCTCCGCGGGCGGGTCACAGCGGCACCAGGACGCACTGCCCCGCGAGTTCGTCCATGGACAGCCCGAGCACGCCGGCCAGCGCGGCCACCGTGAAGAAGGCCGGGGTCGGGGCCCGCCCGGTCTCGATCTTGCGGAGGGTCTCGGCGGAGATGCCCGCGCTCGCCGCGATCTCGGTCATGCTCCGGTCGCCACGCGCCTCACGCAGCAGCTTGCCGAGCCGCTCGCCGCGTTCGCGCTCTTCGGGGGTGAGAGGGGTGCGCACCATGCACCCATTCTAATACCGGTATAGTAATTGGCATGGTGGAGCTGAAGACAGACACATCGATCGACGCCATGTACGAGGCGGGCCAGGTCGTCGCCCGCGCGCTGACGGCCGCCCAGCAGGCCGCCGACGTGGGCGTTTCCCTGCTGGAGCTGGACGAGGTGGCGCACGACGTGCTGCGCGCGGCGGGCGCGACCTCGCCCTTCCTCGGCTACCGGCCGTCCTTCGCGCCGACGCCGTTCCCCGCCGTCCTGTGCGTCTCGGTCAACGACGCGATCGTGCACGGCGTCCCGACCCGTTACCGCCTGCGCGACGGTGACCTCGTCTCCATCGACTTCGGCGCCGAACTCGGCGGCTGGGTCGGCGACTCCGCGCTCAGCTTCGTCGTCGGCACCCCGCGCGAGGCCGACCTGCGCCTGATCGAGACGGCCGAGCGGGCCCTTGCCGCCGGCATCGAGGCGGCCGTCGTCGGCAACCGCATCGGCGACATCGCCCACGCGATCGGCACGGTCTGCCGCGCCGCCGGGTACGGCATCCCCGACGGCTTCGGCGGCCACGGCATCGGCCGCCGCATGCACGAGGACCCCGGCGTGCCCAACGAGGGCCGGCCCGGGCGCGGCATGCGGCTGCGGCACGGCATGGTGCTGGCGATCGAGCCCATGGTCGTCGCGGGCGGCACGGACCACTACCACGCGGCCCCCGACGGCTGGACCCTGAAGACCAACGACGGCTCCCGCGCGGCCCACGCCGAGCACACGGTGGCGATCACGGAGTCCGGCCCGAGGATCCTGACCGCACGCTGACAACGTCCGCCTTCACCCCGGTATGCACCGAAGGTGCCCCTTGTCGGCGTTCGTGCGAAGGTGTTCTACGAGCGCGCCCCAGGTGTAACGGGCTGCCACCCGGGTTACCCGACCCCGGCACGTCGACCAGCGAGGGCGTCCCCCGCCCGGGCGCCGGGGACGCCGGGAACGGAAGGCCCATGAGCAGCGGCTACAGCAGCCCGGAGGGCTACGGCTCGGACCCCTTCGGAGAATTCCTCGCACGCTTCTTCGGCGGACCGCGCCCCGGTCCCCGGCAGATCGACCTCGGCCGGCTGCTCAGCCAGCCGGCCCGGGAACTCGTCCGCGGCGCCGCCCAGTACGCCGCCGAGCACGGCAGCCGGGACCTCGACACGCAGCACCTGCTCCGCGCGGCCCTGTCCACCGAACCCACCCGGACCCTGCTGAGCAAGGCCGGCGCGAACCCCGACTCGCTGGCCTCGCAGATCGACGAACGCTCGGGGCCCGCCCAGCACACCCCGGACGACGCACCGCCGCCCACCGCGCTCTCCCTCACCCCGGCCGCCAAGCGGGCCCTGCTGGACGCGCACGACATGGCCCGGGCCCGCGGCTACGGCTACATCGGCCCGGAGCACGTGCTCAGCGCCCTGGCCTCGAACCCCGACTCGGCCGCGGGGCACATCCTGAACGCGGCCCGGTTCGCGCCGTCCAGCCCGCCCGAGGCACCGGAGGCACCGCAGGCCGAGCGGCCGCGCGCGACGAACACGCCCACCCTGGACAAGTACGGCCGCGACCTCACCGAGCTGGCCCGGCAGGGCCGGATCGACCCGGTGATCGGCCGGGACGAGGAGATCGAGCAGACGGTCGAGGTCCTCTCCCGGCGCGGCAAGAACAACCCGGTCCTGATCGGTGACGCGGGCGTCGGCAAGACCGCCATCGTGGAGGGCCTGGCCCAGCGCATCTCCGAGGGGGACGTGCCCGACGTGCTGATCGGGCGCCGGGTGGTCGCCCTGGACCTGACGGGCGTGGTCGCCGGCACCCGCTTCCGGGGCGACTTCGAGGAGCGGATGAACAACATCGTCGGCGAGATCCGCGCCCACTCCGACCAGCTGATCATCTTCATCGACGAGCTGCACACCGTCGTGGGCGCCGGTGCCGGGGGCGGCGACGGCAGCTCCATGGACGCGGGCAACATCCTCAAGCCCGCCCTCGCCCGGGGCGAGCTGCACATCGTGGGCGCCACCACCCTGGAGGAGTACCGCCGGATCGAGAAGGACGCGGCGCTGGCCCGCCGCTTCCAGCCGATCATGGTGCCGGAGCCGACACCCTCGGACGCGATCGAGATTTTGCGCGGCCTGCAGGACCGCTACGAGGCCCACCACCAGGTCCGTTACACCGACGACGCGCTGGTGGCGGCCGTGGAGCTGTCCGACCGCTACCTCACCGACCGGCGGCTGCCCGACAAGGCGATCGACCTGATCGACCAGGCCGGCGCCCGGGTGCGGCTGCGGGCCCGGACCAAGGGCACGGACGTGCGGGCCCTGGAGCGGGAGCTGGAGCAGCTGATCCGGGACAAGGACCAGGCCGTCGCGGACGAGAGCTACGAGCAGGCGACCCAGCTGCGCGACCGGATCCTGGACGTGAAGCAGCGGATCACGGAGGCGGGCGGCGACGGCGAGGTCGACGAGGGCCAGGACCTGGTGGTCGGCGCCGAGGCGATCGCCGAGGTGGTGTCCCGGCAGACGGGCATCCCGGTCAGCAGCCTCACGCAGGAGGAGAAGGACCGCCTGCTGGGCCTGGAGGAGCATCTGCACGAACGGGTCGTCGGCCAGGACGAGGCCGTGCGGGTCGTCTCCGACGCGGTGCTGCGCTCCCGCGCCGGGCTCGCCTCCCCGGACCGCCCGATCGGCAGCTTCCTGTTCCTCGGCCCGACGGGCGTCGGCAAGACCGAACTGGCCCGGGCCCTGGCCCAGGCGCTGTTCGGCAGCGAGGACCGCATGGTCCGCCTGGACATGAGCGAGTACCAGGAGCGCCACACCGTCAGCCGGCTGGTCGGCGCCCCGCCCGGCTACGTCGGCCACGAGGAGGCCGGCCAGCTCACCGAGGTCGTCCGCCGCCACCCGTACTCGCTGCTCCTGCTGGACGAGGTGGAGAAGGCGCACCCGGACGTCTTCAACATCCTGCTCCAGGTCCTCGACGACGGCCGCCTGACCGACGCGCAGGGCCGCACGGTGGACTTCACCAACACCGTCATCGTCATGACCAGCAACCTGGGCTCCGAGGCGATCACCCGCCGCGGCGGCGCGCTGGGCTTCGCCTCGGGCGGCGCCGACGCGGACGAGGAGGCCCGCCGCGAGCAGATCCTGCGCCCGCTGCGAGAGCACTTCCGCCCGGAGTTCCTCAACCGCATCGACGAGATCGTCGTCTTCCGCCAGCTCAGCACGGAGCAGCTGCGCCGGATCACCGACCTCCTGCTGGATCGCACCCGCTCCCTCGTCCGCAGCAAGGGCATCACGGTCGACTTCACCGACCGCGCGGTGGAGTGGCTGGCCGACCACGGCTACCAGCCGGAGTACGGCGCCCGCCCGCTGCGCCGCACGATCCAGCGCGAGGTGGACAACGAGCTGTCACGCCTGCTGCTGGACGGTCGGGTCGGCGAGGGCGGCCGGGTGACCGTGGACGTGCAGGACGGTCGTCTCGCGTTCAGTACGGCGCCCCGTTAGGGGCGCGGGCAACTGCGCGGCCGGCCCCCGCACACCCGCAGCGGCACTCAGTGCGCAGGCCGCACCACCATCGCCGAACCACCACCCCGCCGCACGGTCTCCGCGGCCGCCAGCCACTTCCCCCCGGGCAGCCGCTGCACCCCCGTGGCCGCCCCGATCTCCGGGTTGGCCTTGAAGGAATGCCCGATCGCCTCCAACTGCCGCCTCACGTCGGCGTCGAGCCCCGGCTCCAGCTCGGTCTGCGCGGCGTTGCGCTGGCTGGCCCGGGGCGCCGCGATCGCGTCGACCAGGGGCAGCCCCCGGTCGAGGAACCCGGTGAGCGTCTGCAGCACGGTCGTGATGATCGTCGCGCCGCCCGGCGACCCCAGCGCCACCACGGGCCTGTCGTGCCGGTCGAGGACGATCGTCGGCGACATCGAGGACCGCGGCCGCTTGCCCGGCCCGGGCAGGTTCGGGTCGTGCACGGCCGGGTTGGCCGGGGCGAAGGAGAAGTCCGTCAGCTCGTTGTTGAGGATGAACCCCCGCCCCGGGACGGTGATCCCGCTGCCGCCCGTCTGCTCGATGGTGAGGGTGTAGGAGACGACGTTCCCCCACTTGTCGGCGACGGTCAGGTGCGTGGTGCTGTCACCCTCGTACGTCGTGGGCGCGGCCGTGCCTCCGGTGTCGCACGCCTTCGGATCGCGCGGGTCGCCGGGCGCCACCGGGCTCGTGAGCACCGCGTCGTCCTTGATGAGGCACGCGCGCGAGTCGGCGAACCGCTGCGACAGCAGTTCCTTCGTCGGCACGTCCTCGAAGGCCGGGTCGCCCACCCAGCGGCCCCGGTCGGCGAAGGCGATCCGGCTCGCCTCGATGTACCGGTGCAGGTACGCCGCCCGGCTCGCCTTCGACAGGTCGGTCCGCTCCAGGATGTTGAGCGCCTCGCCGACCGTCGTGCCGCCGGAGGAGGAGGGCGCCATGGAGTAGACCCCCAGGCCCCGGTAGGAGGTCCGGGTGGGTGCCTGGAGCTTGGTGCGGTAGGCGGCCAGGTCCTCGGCGGACAGGTCGCCGGGCCGGGCGTTCCAGCCCGAGGAGGGGTCGACCGGCGGCTCGTTGACCGTCTCGACGACCTCCCGTCCGAGCCGGCCGTGGTAGAGCTCCCCGACCCCCTTGCGCCCGAGCTCCGCGTAGGTGTCCGCGAGGTCGGGGTTCTTGAAGGTGGAGCCGACCTCGGGCAGTTCGCCGCCCGGCAGGAACAGCTCGGCGGTGTCCGGGAAGTAGCGGAAGCGGGCCTCGTTGGAGGCGGCCTGCGAGCGGAAGGTCTCGTCGACCGTGAAGCCGTCGCGGGCGAGCCGCTCGGCCGGCTTGAGCAGGCTCGCGAGCCGCTTGCTGCCCCAGCGGTCCAGGGCCGTCTGCCAGGTGGCGGGCGTGCCGGGCGTGCCGACGCTCAGGCCGCTGCTGACGGCCTCGGCGAAGGGCACCGGCTTGCCGTCCTCGACGAACAGGTCCCGGTCGGCGGTCAGCGGGGCGGTCTCACGGCCGTCGATGGTGCGCACCGTGCGGGACGCGGCGTCGTAGTAGACGAAGTAGCCGCCCCCGCCGATGCCGGCGGAGTAGGGCTCGGTGACGCCGAGGGCCGCGGCCGTGGCGACGGCGGCGTCGACGGCGTTGCCGCCCTTCTTCAGGACCTCGATCCCGGCGGCGGAGGCGTCCGGGTCGACGCTGGAGACCGCGCCGCCGTAGCCGACGGCCAGTGGGGTCTTCTCACCGCCCGGGCTCTGCGCGGCGGGTGGCGCCGCGGCCCCCACCGAAGCCACCACGGCGGCCGAGACCGCCAGGACCGTCAGATTCCGTGCGACAGGGCGACGCATCCGCACCTCCAGGCAAAGGCAGTCCGCGCAGCTTAATTCATCGCCATGGCCTCGTCAGGAGCACGCCGAACGCGTGTCCGCCCGGCCCGCTACCATGCGCGCCCATGAACGACGACGTGCGCAACATCGTCCTGGGCGTGATAGCGGCGGGCATCAGCGGCGCGCTCGGCTGGGTGGCCCGCACCTACCTGTACCGGCGCAGGCTCCGCCGCAAGCAGGCGTTCTTCGGGCTGCCCGACAACTCCGAGTCCCTGCTGGTGGTGAACAGGGGTGCGGCGGGCCCCGAGTTCGCGGTGATGCGCTACGACGTGTTCGCGCTGCTCGAACTGGCCGCCCTCATCAAGGACTGCAACGCCCACGCCCAGATCCTGCCCCACGACACGGCACGTCAGGGCTTCGGTGAGCGTACCGAGTTCTGCGTCGGCGGCCCGGCCTCCAACCGGCGGATGGCGGCCCATCTGTCCTCGTTGCTGCCGGGCGTGCGGGTGAACGTCGACGCCGAACCGGGCCCGGACCGGGGCTCGTTCCTGATCGGCTCGGAGCGCTACCGCGTGGACCACGGCAGGGAGGAGTACGCGCTGCTCGCCCGCCTCACCCCGGACCGCAGCCAGAACACCCGTCCGGTCTTCCTGTTCTGCGGCCAGACGTCGATCACCAATCAGGCCACCACCCGCTACCTCGCCCGCAACCACGAGCGGCTGGCCCGCAAGCACGGCAACACCTCGTTCGTGCTGCTGCTGAAGGTGATCAACTCGCAGGCGTACGGACCGGACGTCGTCGAGCTGGTGGACGACGTCACGCGCGCGGCCCGGTCCGCTCCGCCCGCCGCGGCGACGACTCCCCGCACCACGCACCGCGCCTCCTGAGGTCCTCCGCCCCTCAACAATCGTTACTGGCACGTAACTTACCGACGGGTTACCTCTGGTAAGGGGTCGTGGTTACCGTTCGGTCACTTTGCACTGACACGAGTGAGGAGTGACCCGTGGGACCCCACCGCAAGGCCCTGCGCACCACCGCCGTAGGCGCCGTCTCGGCGACCCTGGTCGCCGGGAGCGCCCTCGGAATCGCCCCCACCGCCCAGGCGGCACCCCATCCCGTCCGCTTCGTCGACATCGGCGGCGACGGCGGCACGGTCCTCAAGGCCAACGTCGTCACCCCGTCCGGCGCCGACCCCGCGCGGCGCCACCCGCTGCTGGTCATGCCCACGAGCTGGGGCCTGCCCCAGATCGAGTACCTCGCCCAGGCCCAGAAGCTCGCCGACTCCGGGTACGTCGTCGTCACCTACAACGTGCGCGGCTTCTGGCAGTCGGGCGGCGAGATAGAGGTGGCGGGCCCGCCCGACGTCGCAGACGCCTCCAAGGTCATCGACTGGGCGCTCGCACACACCCCCTCCGACGCCGGGCGCGTCGGCATGGCGGGCGTCTCCTACGGCGCCGGCATCAGCCTGCTCACCGCCGCGCACGACCGGCGCGTCAGGGCCGTCGCCTCGCTGAGCGGCTGGGCGGACCTGATCGGCTCGATCTACGCCGGGCGCACCCAGCACGTCCAGGCGGCCGCCCTGCTCGACGGCGCGAGCGTGGTCACGGGCCGTCAGGGCGCTGAGGTGCGGCAGGTGTTCGACGACTTCTACAGCTCCGACCTGTCGAAGGAGCCGGCGCTCGTCGCCTGGGGGAAGAAACGTTCCGCTGCGACGTACGTCGACCGGATCAACAGCAACGGCACGGCGATCATGCTCGCCAACGCCTGGGGCGACTCGGTCTTCCCGCCCAACCAGTACGCCGACTTCTACGAGAAGCTGACCGGCCCCAAGCGGCTCCAGATGCGGCCCGGCGACCATGCCACCGCCGAACTGACCGGCCTGTTCGGGCTGCCCAACGACGTGTGGAAGGACACCGAGCGCTGGTTCGACCACCATCTGCGGGGCGTGGACAACGGCGTGGACCGCGAGCAGCCGGTCCGGCTCAGGTCCCGCACCGGGGGCGGCTACGAGGGCTACCCGGACTGGAAGTCGGTCGGCGCGGACTCCCGGAAGATCGCCCTCGCGGGTTCGAGGACCATCCGTGCGAACGTGAACTCGGGCGCGGACGGCGGCGTCGTCCTCCTCTCCGGCATCCTCGACCAGATGGCCCGGGTGCCCCCGGTGGCCTCCCTGCCGCTGCTCCCCCGCCGCTGGGCCGCCGTGTGGCAGTCGGAGAAGTACGCCGCGGCGCAACAGGTGCGCGGCACGGCCCGATTGCACACGACCCTCACCCCGACCAAGGAGAGCGGCACCCTCGTCGCCCATCTGTACGACGTGGGGCCGCTCGGCCTCGGCAAGCTGGTCTCCCACGCGCCGTACACCTTCCACGGGCGCACCCCCGGGAAGCCGTTCGGCGTCGACCTGGAGCTGTACTCCACGGCCTACGACGTCCCGGCCGGGCATCGGCTCGCCCTGGTCGTCGACACGGTCGACCCGCTCTACATCGAGCACAACCCGTCCGGCGCGCAGCTGACCTTCTCCTCGCCGGCGAACGACCCGTCGTACGTGTCGGTTCCGCTGCGCGAGCAGTGATCTCCGGCTGCCGCCGGACGGGCCTGGCCGATGTGAACCACCGCCCCCGTGGTCCGGTCACCACGGGGGCCGCGCCCGGCGGGACACGCCCCGCGGACCGGGCGGGCGGTCTGCTCACCCCGAACGGATCGGCGGCCTTCGGCGAAGTCCCCCTCTCCGACAGGGATGAAGGGCACATCGTAGTCGAGGTCCGGCACGACGAGCCGTCCGGTGCCCGCCCGCTCAGTGCTTGAGGATCTTGGAGAGGAAGTCCTTGGCGCGGTCGCTGCTGGGGTTGGTGAAGAACTCGTCGGGCGTGCGGTCCTCGACGATCGCGCCGTCCGCCATGAAGACGACGCGGTTGGCGGCCGAGCGGGCGAAGCCCATCTCGTGCGTGACGACGATCATGGTCATGCCCTCGCGGGCGAGCTGCCTCATGACCTCGAGCACCTCGTTGATCATCTCCGGGTCGAGCGCCGAGGTCGGCTCGTCGAAGAGCATCGCCTTGGGCTCCATGGCCAGGGCGCGGGCGATCGCCACACGCTGCTGCTGACCGCCGGAGAGCTGTGCCGGGTACTTGTCGGCCTGGTCGGCGACCCCGACCCGCTCGAGGAGTTCCCGGGAGCGCCGGTCGGCGTCCTCCTTCTTGCGCCCACGCACCTTGACCTGCCCCAGCGAGAGGTTCTGCAGGACGGTCTTGTGGGCGAAGAGGTTGAACGCCTGGAAGACCATGCCGACGTCGGCGCGCACCCGGGCCAGCGGCTTGCCCTCCTCCGGCAGCGGCTGCCCGTCCAGGACGATCTCCCCGGACTCGATGGTCTCCAGCCGGTTGATCGCCCGGCACAGCGTCGACTTCCCCGACCCGGACGGGCCGATGACCACGACCACCTCCCCCCGGCCGACGGTGAGGTTGATGTCCCGCAGGACGTGCAGGTCACCGAAGTGCTTGTTGACGTCACGCAGCTCGATCAGCGGATCGACGGCCATACTCAGCCCTACTCACTCTCAGCTGGGTGGTGGTTGCCGCAACGTATCCAGGCACGATCGGATGTGTCGGGCGACACGCACTTTTCGATCATTAGCCGTATTTACGTCGGGCTTTGGGCGAGGTTCCGGCCCGGGGGCTCAGGACTCCGCGACTTCGGCGTACAGCTGGGACAGCTCGGGCACGCCGTTCGCGGCCCACTCGTGGCCGCAGTCCACGACGTCGAACTCCCGGCCGGAGGTGAGCCGTACGACGGGCTGTCCGTCGGAACGGATCTCCCAGGCGGCGCCCGGCACGGTCCGCACGATCACGGTGCCCAGGTAGAGCCCGGCGTCGTTGCCGAGCCAGGTCAGGGTCTCCTCGTCGTCCCGCCAGCGCGGGACGAGCTGGTCCAGCGCCTCCAGGGAGGCCGCCGAGTCGTCCAGCCGGACACCCTCCCGGGACGCCTGGGAGCGGAGCAGTTCGCACTCGGCGAGGAGTTCCGCGATGCCCGCCGGATCGGGGAACCCCACCTTCTGGCGCCGGTGGCCCAGGAAAGGGATGTTCATACGTCCAGCGTGTCATTCGTACCGCCGTATGCACCACAGGGCGCGCGGACCGGGACGGTCGTCGAGTTCACGCCGAGTTCGCGCACGGCTCGTTGACGGGTCGCGGCCGTCTCCCTAGTTTCACCGTGCACCTCGCGCACCGGCTGTCGTTGAGCCTTGCGTTCCGTTTCCGCGGTGCGTGGTCCGCGTCGTGTCCCGATGAGCGGGAGGAGTCGGCAGTTGCGCCGATGTGTCCGGGGGATCGTGGTCGTCCTGGCCCTGTGCGGGTCGCTGGTGCCGGCGGTGTCGGCCCAGGCCGCCGAGCGGGGGCGGGCCGCGCCGGTGCCGCTGGAGCGGCTGTTCGACAACGTCGCCGTCAGCGACGACGACCGGCCCGGGGAGGCCGACTTCGACGGGGCCGGGTCCTCCCTGTCGGCGCGCGACCTCACGGCCGCGGGGTGGACGCCCGGCCGCGCCCTCACCCTCCAGGGTGCCCGGCTGACCTGGCCGAAGCGCGGGCCCGGCGAGCCGGACAACGTCCGCGCCGCCGGGCAGGACGTCCGGGTCGCGGGGCGCGGCGACGCCCTCGCCTTCCTGGTGGCGGGCACCTCGGGCACGGCAACGGGCGGCGAGGGCACGGTGGTCTACGCGAACGGCACCCGCTCCGCGTACCGGCTGACCGCACCCGACTGGCGCACCGGGCCGCTCGCCACGAAGGCCGTGGCCCTGCCGCACGTCAACACGCCCGGCGGGCAACTGGCCGAACGGGCCCGGCTGTACGTCGTGACGGTGCCGCTGGTGCCCGGGCGCGCGGTCGCCTCGGTGCGGCTGCCGAAGGCGGCCGGGCTGCACGTCTTCGCCGTCGCGGTACGGCCGGCGGCGGCCGGCTGGACCGGCAGCTGGACGACGTCCACGGGCGGCTACGCCGCCGTCGGGCCGTGGACGGACCGCACGCTGCGGCTGGTGGTGCACACCTCGGCCGGCGGGCCCCGGGTGCGGGTGCGCTTCGACAACACCTTCGCCGCGGCGCCGGTGCGGATCGGCGCCGCGACGGTGGCCCTGCGGGCCTCGGGGGCGGCCGCACGGGGCGCTCCGGTGCCGCTGTCCTTCGGCGGGGCGGCGGGCGTGGAGGTCCCGGCCGGCGCGCAGGCGTACAGCGACCCCCTGGGCTTCGCCGTGCCGGCCGACGCCGACCTGCTGGTCAGCTTCCACCTGCCCGGCACGGTCGCCGCCGCGCCGCTGCACCGGCCGCAGCAGCGGTCGTACGTCAGCGAACCCGGCGACCACGCGGCGGACGGCTCGGCCGGCCCGTACACGTCGGTGATCACCGCCTGGCCCCTGCTGGCCGGGGTCGACGTGGGCGGCGGGCCGGGGTCCGTGGTGCTGCTGGGCGACTCGATCACCGACGGCGACAAGTCCACGGTGGACGCCAACCGGCGCTGGCCGGACGTCCTGGCGGACCGGCTGCTGAGCCAGGACACCGTCCCGCGCTACGGCGTGCTGAACCAGGGCGTCTCCGGCAACCGGGTGGTCACCGACCGGTACCCCGGCGACGGGGTGTCCACGGACACGGCCGGGGTGAGCGCCCTGCACCGGTTCGACCGGGACGTGCTCGCCCAGACCTCGGCGCGCACGGCGGTCGTCTTCGAGGGCGTCAACGACCTGCGGTGGGACACCTCGGCGGACCAGGTGATCGCCGGCCTGCGGGAGATCGCGGCGCGCGGGCACGCCCGGGGGCTGCGGATGCTCGCCGCGACGATCCTGCCCTGCGAGGGCGAGGCACGCTGCACCGCCGCCGTGGACACCGAGCGCCGGGCTGTGAACGCCTGGATCCGGGACGGCGGGGTCTACGACGGCGTCCTCGACTTCGACGCGGTGGTCCGCGACCCGCAGCAGCCGTCCCGGATGCTGCCCGCCTACGACAGCGGCGACCACCTGCACCCGGGGGACACCGGCCTCGCGGCCCTGGCGGACTCGGTGGACCTGCGGCTGCTCAGGCCCTAGGTGTATTGACCCGGAGCGTTGTTCACGCGGCTGATCGGTGGCTTGCCGCCGAGTGCGGTGTGGCAGC
>NZ_JBNCNM010000030.1:0-106811 GCF_049846985.1 Streptomyces sp. DT190
CCCGGACGTACGCGACGACGTCACGATGCTGGTGCTGGCGCCGTGCCCGCCGTCCGGGCCGTGACGACGGCCGGCGGGGGGGCCCCCCCCGGCGGGGGCCCCCCCCCCACGAACCGGTACCGCCCGTCCCAAGGACTCCGAGAGGCAGCAAGATGCAAGGCCAGCCGCATACACAGATAGTCGTCAACCACACAACCCGGACCGCGTTCGTCGGAGGCTCCTACACACGTAAGAGCAGTGCGCTGCGCGGAGCGCAGCGGGTCGTGCGCCGCCAGGGAACCGACATCGTCTCGGTGCTGGTCTGCCCTGTTCATCAGCGAGCCGACTACCTGAGCATGGCGGACGTCCACGCAGACGTCATGATCTTCGCCGATCCGTCGTGATCGGAGCACCTCGAACGCAGTACCACCGCATGGAGGGCGAGCAGCCCGCCAGCCTGAACAGGAAACGCCCGCAGCCACATGGCTGCGGGCGTATTTCGTCGTGAGCTGCGCTTGGTGATCAGTCGATGTACTTGCTGGCAACCCACCCTGTTCGGCCCTTCATCTGGCCGTTCAGGACGTAGACCCGCATCCAGCCGGCCACCTTCGCCTTGCACTTCACCTCGACGCCCTCGTACTTGAGGATCAGGCCGTATGAGGTGTACTTCGTCCCCGGACCGCTCCGCAGGTTGACGTTCTCCGTCGGGTATGTCCACCAGTAGCCCTTGGGATACGTCTTTCCGCAGGCGGACGTGCCGACGGCGGCGGTGCTCGCCTGGGCTGTCCCGGCGAGCGCTGGCACCATGAGCAGGGCGGCAGTGGCCCCGGCGGCCAGTTTGGTCGTACGGCTGAGCTTCTGCGTCAGTTTCACGGATGTCCTCTCGTCGCCGAATTGCCTAGGGCTGAGCAGGGATTCCTGTACCGGGCCGGGCTGTCCTGTCGGAGGTTTCGGCAGGCCGGCCGGTGTTCCCTCCGTCTGGAGTTGGGGGCGGACCTTCCCGGTCGGGATGGTCAGGCTGCAGACCTCGGCGACGGTTCGAGTCGGGCCAAGGCAGGTTCAGGAACTTCGACGTCACGATTCCTCCTTCGACACTGTGAAAGTCGGCCTACGCAGGCTGGACGGTGCGTTCGGGCTCACGGTGGGCACTGGGGCTCGGTCAGGAGCGAGGTGGACGAAACTGCACGGGAGGGACACGCGAAGGCGGCCGGACCTGAAGAGGTCCGGCCGCCTGCATCGCGGCGTGTGCCGATGGGTCAGACCGGTCGGGAGAACCGGCAGGGACGACGGACCGAGGTCTTACGGATGGAGCGCATGACACCTCCTGTTGGCGGACCCTCTGGATGAGGGTGGCGCCACAGTAGGAAGCGGAAGGCGGGCGTGCGGCTGCAATTCCCGCCCTGGAGATTTACCCCTCCGGGTGTTGTCTCCGGTACGGGGAATCGGACGTGTCCCGGTTGGTCAGGCGGCACGTGACTGGCTACTGCGCGCCGCGGCGCGGCGTAGGAGAACCGCGTGTTCCTGGACGATGAGGTCGTCGGTGAACTGGTCGGGGGTGCCGGTGACGGTGAGGGTAGCGACCAGAGCGTCGCCGCGAAGGACCGCGGTTGCCAGGCTGTGGGTGGAGCTCGTGCGACTGGCAGCGATTCTGCTGCTCGTCACGGTTCGCGCGAGGTCCTCGCACAAGCGCAGGGGCCGGCCGTCGGCGGTGCTGGTCATCTGCGGCGGCAGGAAGGCCAGGGCGATCCGGCCGGCGGCTGTCCGGGAAAGGTCTCCATCCTGCTGGGCGGCGTCGAGGCGCAGCGCCAGCCGGGGGCTGACCACGTCGACCAGGTCGAGGTGCAGGCCCGCCCCAGGACGCCAGCCTGGGACGTGCCACGCCGTCGCCAGGTTCGTGTCCCTGTGCAGGGCGCGTAGCGTCTCGGTGATCTCTGGAGTGCTGGTCCGCACTGGGGCAGGGCCGAGCAGGACTGCGGCGTCGCAGGTCAACCGGTAGGTGCCGTAGCGCTCGCCGGGTTCGGCAAAGCCTTCTTCGACAGCAGTCAGCAGCAGGCGGGAGGCATGGCCGGGGCGCAGCCCGGCAGAGTGTGCGATGTCGGCGACCTGGTGCTCGATGTCGGCGCCCAGCTGCGCCAAGGCACGCAGGACGCGGCCGAACGCTCTGGCGGACCGATTGGGTTGTGTGGTGGCCGCCGCTGCGGTCACAGGCTGTTGAGCTGCAAGAACAGGCATGGGGCACCAACTCGATTCGCACGGTGACGCGACTGGTTGAAGGTCGTGTCCCGAGAGTGCCAACGAGACCGGACACCGGCTTCTACGCCCTGAGCAGCTGCTCTGTGGGTGGTGTCGTACACGCCGGCCCGCGGGGCCGACGGAGGCCTGGGAGCCGAGTAGATGCCGGAGCAACGCTCTCATCGGCGGTAAGGACAGGCCCTGGGCAGAAAATCTCGCACGGTGTTGGGATGTACGGCATTCGCCCGTTCTACTGAGGCTTGCCCAGCCTTCCCCAGCCCACAGGAGCCCCGATGACCAGCCTGAATCCCGGATCGATTCCCCCTTCCGGAGGGACGGCAGCCGAAGCCACCCTGCCCTCTGCCGCCGCGCGGCACACGCTCCTGGAGGACTGGCACGCTGCGGGTATCGCCGCCGAGCGTGCTCACCTGGACTACCTCGCCCAGTGGGCGGCGGAGAAGGTTCCGGCCGCGTGCACGGTGGTGTTCCAGGCGGAGGACAGCAAGAACGGCCCCCAGTGGTCCGATCAGAAGGTGACCTTCCTGGGCAGCAGTTCCGGCGCAGAGGACGTCCCCCTCGCGTCCTACGACTCCAGGAACGACCCGGAGGTGGTGCAATCGCTGGATGCACTCACTGAACTCACGCCGCCCGCCCATGAAGACGACGAGCTCCACATAGTCGTCACGAGGGCACGGGCTTGAAGCAGCGGCCGGGCACGGCCAGGGCCCGTGCCCGGCCGCTGTGTGGGTCAGCTCTCCGCCTCGGTAGGCCCAAGGCCCAGCAGGCTGACGCTCAGACGCTGAACTCGTGCGCGGGACTGCAGTTCACAGGGCGCGCGCCGCTCTTCTGAACGCAGACACGGATCTTGTGGCGGCCCTCGAACAGGGTGGGGGTCCGCCAGGAGCAGCTGCCGTTGTTGTAGGAGTCGGTGACGGTGGTGATCACCGAGCCGTCCATCCTCAGGATCTGGACGGCCGCCTTGTAGCCGTCGGTCTTGATGTCGCAGGCCGTCACCCTGCCGTTGACGTGGTTGTAGTAGCCCGAGGCGCCGTTGCCGCTGGAGTACCACCAGCCGGAGCTTGCGGACGCGGGCGTGGCGGAGATCGCGGCAACCGCGAGCGCGCTTCCCAGAGCGACAGGGAGGGAGCGCTTGATGAAGTGGGGCACTGGCACGGCTTGCTCCTGTTCATAGCGGGACGAACTGTCGCCAAGACTGTGCCGGTGAAAGCGGACACCATCGCCCGCTGTCCTGTCCGCTCGGTGCGCGATCATGAAGCCTATGTCTCCTTCCCAGGGCCTATGCCTTGCCGCACTGCTTTTCACGACCGCGGGAGCTGCTGTCGGCGTCGTTGCGTCCCTCAAGATTCGACGCACTCGGCGCCTGCTTCAGGAAGGCTCGGCGGCGCGGGGTGTGGTGACCCGCCATGAGCAGGCTCGTATCGCACCAGGCGCGGACTCCATGAGTACCAGCCGTAGCTCCGGGACCGCCGTGTACTACCCAGTCATCGCATGGAGCACGGGCGATGGCGAAGCGATGGAGACCAGGGCGGACATAGCTCGCCCCAAGAAGAAGGCCCTCCCCGTCGGTGCTCGCGTCGATCTCCGCTACGACCCGAAGGATCCGTCACGCTGGATGCTCCCTGCTGAGGGCAACGGCTTCTGGTGGCTCTTCGTCGCCCAGGGTGTGCTATTCGTCGTGATCGGCTTGGGGTTCTTGCTCGGGGCCTGGTCAAACAGGCTCTGAACCGGAGGGCTGGAGAGAGGGCGACCCTCCGGGAATTCGCAGCATCTCCCCTTTGACCCACTGGCCGGATTGACTGTCACGATCGCACTGGGCACTCGCCTGACGCCTCCGACTCTGGCTGGCACGTTCCGCCGGGCAGCCACATCTGAAGGACCTCCACAACCGCATGTTCGATTACAGGGCCCACTTGTTCCCCGCTGATGAAGCTGACCTCGGCGCCCAACCGCACGAGTTGTCACCTGCCCGCGCCCTCGCCGAGCTTCGCGATGCCCTGGCCGGATGGATCGCCGAGACCGTCGAGCCGTTCACTGATCAAGCGTTCAACCCTGACCGGGAGCACGGCGGGCACATCGCCATGAGCCTGTTCGAGGCAGTGAGACACCTGCGTACGACCAGCGATTCAGCGGCGTTGCGCACCGCCACGATTCTGGAGCACGCAGCCGTCAACACCCTCTACGCAGCGAACCTGGCCCGCCGCCACGGCTCGGACCAGGCGCCGTACGGGCCCACGGACCTGAGCACATATGTCCGATCGTCGTACGCCGCTGCGGTTTCCGCCGTTCGTCAGGCTCACGTCGCCGCTGCCACAAACCCCTGCTCCTGCGGTCGCTGCCCGGCACGCTGAACCTTTCTTCACCATGTCGGTGCGGGCGTGGTTGGCCGGTGGCGCTCCAGGCTGACGCCGTCAGGATTCGCAGTTCCTCGCACCGCACCCCCTTGACGCCGTGGGATGCGCAGACGTCGATCAGGAACCGGTAGCTCTTCTACGGGACCGACCGGTCGGCGGCTGCCCGGCCACCTCAGGACGGGCAGATTCACACTGCACCGACTGGAGAACCATGCGCGAGAGCCACCCCGTCGACCGTCTCCTTCTGCTCGCCGGCGAACAGATAGAGGCGTACGCGCGCGCCCTATGGCGGCAGGCGTGCACCGATGTGGCTGAGATGCTGGCCCGCGACGGCCTGCCCCTTTCGGCCGGCATCGTAGAGGCACATCGTGACCTGACCGAACTCGATCACCCTGTGCCCACACGGCCGGAACAGAGCACCCACAAGCCTGGCTGCCGGGCTTTCGATTGCCGATGCGGCTGCCCCCGGGCTCAGGACTGCTCGGACTGCCAGCGATGCATGTGCTGGCGGTCGGAGTGCTGTGCTGAAGTCGCCCTGCAAGCGGCACGGCGCGGGGAGCACACCAGGGCAATCCGTGCCCTGCTCCCCCTTCTCGACCCGCAGACGCTCACCGCGATCCGCGAGAGCGCTGCAGCAGCGGAAGAGAGCGCGTGGCGCCGGGTAGCCGCCCGTCGGGTACGCACCCTCGCGCCGGGCAGAGACCGCTACACGATCGCCGTTTTCGAGGCTGTGGAGACGAAGCTGGGAATGAGCCACGCCGGCTTCGTCGGCCAGGACGTGGAGCTCTACGCCGAGGGGCAGGACGATCCGAACGAGGCGGTCGACCTGGACGACGGGGAACTGGCCCGGGCTCTGGGTGCACTCAGTGCACTTCTCCGTCCAACGGAAGGCCATCGTCTCGTCGTGGACCTGCATCTGGGCTAAGAGCAGTCGTAGGTCGTGTCGAGATGCGACCACGCTGAGCCGCCGGCCCTCGTCAGCTGTCTGAGTCCGTGGGACTCAGACAGCTGACGCCCACGTCCCTGCGACAAGGCGAGGGAGGGTGTCAGATGCCTTCCAGGAACCGGCCATAGACGTCGGTGAGCGTCCGCAGCTGGGAGGAGCCGTCATCACCAAGAGGGTGCTGCTCCCACCAAATCCGGATCTGCGCTGTCTGCTCCAGACCACGTTCGAGGGTGATGCCGGCCCGTTCGAGCCAGGCACTCCGCGCGTCTTCCAGCTCGACAAGGAGTTCGCGCCCAGGCCGCCGCCCTAGCTTGTTGTTCACCAGGGCGGCGGCTTCGTTCTCCGGCTGGGCCTCGGCGGCCGGGGAGGCCACCCGCAAGACGTCGCGCACTTCGGTGATGCGAAGCCCGGTCTCCTCCAGGGCTTCGACCGTTTCCCACAGTGCCTGAGCGATGTCTTCCTCGGTCTGCATGGAGACGAGTACGGCGCCGCCCGGTGCGCCGGGCCAGCGAGCAGCGCCGGTCAGCCACTCCCAAGTGGCCGTGCCAGATCGCTCGAGGTTGCCGGGGAGCGCTGCGATGTCCGGGGCGCCGAGGAAGTGGACGTACGCCTCGTACGACCATCCGCCGTCCGGCATCTCATCAGCAGCTGGCAGGTCGAACAGCGAGCTTTGGCCCTCGCAGATGTCCAGGTCATCTTGCATGCGATCACCCTAGGTCCGGCACGCCTGTGCCTTGGACCCCCGAGCATGGCCAGCGGGCGGCCCGCGCCCCGCCGGCCCCCGGTCCACCGGGTCGAAGGTCCAGAGGCAGCCGGGTCAGGCCCGCAGGTGTAATTCGCGACGGCACGACATCCTCGCGACTTCTCGGGTCTCGTGGTGGGCGGCAAGAGTGTCGGGCGGATGCGCCTGAGTACGCCGACCGCGCGTGCAACTTCCTTGCCACCCAGCCGCACCAGCTTCCATAAGGAGTACCCGTGAACCATCTCCCCTTGGCTGAGTCCGAGGTCAACGCGTTGGCGTTGAGCATGATCGATCTGCACATGATGCACATCGTCAACGGTGTCCCCCAGCAGCCGGCGTTCATCAAGGGCCGCGAGCATGAGTGCGTTGCCGCGGAGCTGGGGTTGCCCGTGTTCGCACTCGACGACGCCCTGCGTGCCTACGTCGACGAGCACCGCCGCTTCCTCTCATGGCATCCCGTAGCGCCTCTGGGTATCAGCGCTCACAAGCTCGCGTCAACCGGGTGGGTTGTCAGTGCTCTGGAGACGAGGGCGGCCCTGGCCGTGCTCGACAGGAGCAGTAGCAAGTTCGTACGCGCGGTCGTGGGGGGCCGCTTCGGCGCCGCTGGCGCGGACCTTGAGACATGGGACGACTGGACGAAGCTGCTGCGGGGCAGCGCGGACTCCGGTTCCCCGCTCCTCTTCGGTCCGCCGACATACGACGGCCCCTGGGCCGAGGCCGAGCTCCTCCTCGACAGCGACTGGCGTTCGGCCTAGTTCTCGCCGTCGTTCCCTGCATCCGGCCGGATAGAGCAGAGTGGTCTCGCGGGCGGGGAGGGACTCTGCCCGTGAGGAGGGGGTGCCCGAGTCATGAGGACTCAAGAGCGGGGAGAGTCTCGCGCCAGCATGCTGGTTGCCGTCGACGAGCGTGATCTCGCCTTCGTACCGGAAGCCCGCGGCAGCGGTGAGCCGTTCTCCCTGTACTGGCGCAGTGTGCATGCTCGGGCGGAGAAGGCTCTGACAAGAGGCGAACAGCCTCTGCTGGCACCCTTGGTCGACTTCGCCTACGTCCGCGCCTGTAACGACGTAGGGCTGGACCCTCGCTCGAAGGCTGGCTTCGACGCGTACGCGGACCGCTTGCACCCGGTGGACGCGCTGTGGCCGTTCGCTGGGGAGTCGCCAGAGGCGATGCTGCGGCAGATGCGCAGGGAGCAGTCGGCGTGGGCCATGATGATCCGCTGCCGGAAGGTGTTCGGTGCGGCACAGTCCCGTTTTGGCCCTCAAGCGGAGGCTTGGGCCAGGGACTGCTCTGCCCGCGTCCTACACGCCCTCATCGATGAGGTGCACGGGGGTGCACCGTCGACCGCTGCGTACGGCCTGGTCACCCTGGTGGCCAAGGCCGCTGGTCTCGAACTCGGCGCATACTCGCTCGCGGTAGAGGCTGGGCCGAAGCCGGGGGTCCAGGATCGGGACCGGGAGCGTTTCACCGCGGCGTTGGGGGCCTCCCTCATCGCAGGCGCCAAGGGAGTCTTGACCTTGGAAGTCGGGGATGCGCAGCGGGTGCAGGTCTGGGAACTGGCGGATCAACGACTTGCACCCAGCGAACATGCGCAGCTCCTTCTGGAGCCGAACGGCCACCACGCGCCCCAGCCGCGGCCGACGTACGTGCCCGGCCCTCCGCTCCCCCAGCCCATCTGACCGATTGCTGTTCGAAAGGATGAACCGAATGAACACCATTCCGGGGCACCCTCACGGAAGGCACTTCCGACACTGCTTCGTCTACGAGGGGAGCTTCTGCTCCTGCGGAGGCCGGTACGCCGGAGACGACGCTGGCCCGCGCCTGGACTTGCCTCCCACTCCCTTCA
Organism: Streptomyces sp. DT190; assembly: GCF_049846985.1. Lineage (NCBI taxonomy): Bacteria > Bacillati > Actinomycetota > Actinomycetes > Kitasatosporales > Streptomycetaceae > Streptomyces > Streptomyces sp. DT190. The sequence continues at coordinate 8,115 of NZ_JBNCNM010000030.1, forward strand.
ATCTGCTCGTCCCCCGCCGCCCGCCCCAGGACGAAGTGCTGTGAGCAACGCTGTCGTCTCTGCTCACGGGCCAGGGCTCGATCCCACCGGCACGCCGTGGGCTGTCCACGGAGCAGCCATGGTCGAACAGTGGCTCAACGACTTCTTCTGGAAGGACATACCCCTGGGCCACTTCGTCACGGGGGTCGACGTGGCCTTTCTGGACGGGCCAGCCACACCCCTGTGGCGCAGCAAGGCCCCCTGCCGCGCCTTGCCCGCCGACCCGCCCCTGGAAGACGCGCCGCCCCTCGACGAAGCCTTCTACAACATGTGGCACCCGCTGTGGTACGAGCTGGTCGATACATGGCATCTGACGGGCACGTGGCTGCACCCCGAGACCTCCTACTGCATCGACCAGCTCGCCTTCGCCGAGCAGCGGGCCTACCTCTACATCGGCTGCCACGACCGGGAGAACCCCTCAAAGCCCAGGCGATACAACGCGAGTCTCAGCCCCATCTCCCACGATCAGGGGGTGATCGCCTTCCCCCTGCGAACCTTCCGAGCCCTCGAGTTTCACGCAGCCGGATACTGCCCAGAAACGGCAATGCTGCTGTGCGCCGGCACCGCGGTGGTCGAATCCGCTGTCCACGAGGCGCTGGAGATGCACCAGTCCTTCCCGGGACAACCCGTTCTGGATCCGCACACCGCAGGCCTCACCATCGACGTGACCATCCACTGGGGACATGGCGGGGTTTCGACCACCGGCCAGGCGCACGCCCAGTAAACGCCCGGCAGCGAGGCTCTCAGGAGCCGCTTCAGCCCTCGACGCCTCTTCCGGGGAGCAGAATCGCCCCCCGTGCTGTCCCGGTGTTCGGCGAGCCTCACGACGAGCGCCTGTTCGAAGGCATGCTGGCCGCCGTCGAGAAGCACCATGAGGAGACTGGTCCGGCGTCCCGACTGACCTTGAACTCAACGGCGTGCCGTACATCGACGATGGGGACGTACGGCACGCGTGTCAGGGTGGTGTCGGGCGCCTGGCGGGCCGACCCTCGATGAGATCCAACACCCACGTCGTCGGCGCCCGACACGGCCAGTGTTCCGTACTGGAGCCCCTATTCACAATCGCTTCCGTCGCTCGATGACCGCCGCAAGGCCCCCGCGCGAGGTCGAGCCGGCAGAAGTTCGGTCTCGTAACCGACGGCGACGGCGTGCGCCGCGCTCCGGGCTCGAAGTGCTCCTCGGAGCCTGGCGACGAGGAGGCCGACCGTCTGGGAGCGCACCCGGAGCGCGGTAGCGATCTCGGTGTACGAGTATCCCCGGGCCAGCAGGTGAAGGACTGCTGCCTCGTGCTCCGTCAGTTGGGGACCCCACCGCTTCAGGACGGGCCGATCGATGTGGCGGTGTTCGACCTCACACCCGACGCCCACGGCCTGCAGCTGGGTGGATATCTCCTCGGCCAGTGCAACGGATCGGTGCCGGCCGCCCTCACAGAGGACATGGACATCGACGCGGTGCAGCTGTCCGCGGGGCGGAGCTGGGAGCCGGAGGAGAGCCAGTGTGCGTTGCACGCTGCGGTCGACGAGCTGGTCTGCTCCGCGCGTGGACATAACGTAGTGACGTACCTCAGGGTCCAGGCCGGTGGAGCGGAGCATGCGCTCACGGACGGCAGGGTCGTCAGGCGGGTTACGGAGCGGACGGGCGTCTACGCGAAGGGCGTTGCCACTCGGAGCGTCATGATGACCTTCTCCGTACGAGGTGATCACCGACTGAATGAACCCGGAGGGACGGGCGTGGCCGCGTAAGGCGTGCAGAGTCATGAGCTCAGTGTTCCGACGCTTCACGGGCCGGGGAGGGAGTTGTCCTTGTTGCCTGTTGCCACTCTCGTCTACCGCTCCGCCCGGTCGCGGCCCCGGACGGGACTGGCACCCGAAAAGGACTGTCGCTTATTGGCCGGTTAGACGTAGTCTGCGAGCAGAGGCCGAGACCATCTGCGCAACCCCCCCGCGCTGGTGCTCGGCCTCTCATGCTGTCGATATCGTGAGGCTGCGCCGAATACGGGTGGACGCGCCAAGTTGCTCGCATCTTCCTCGGCGCCGTGCCTCGGCCGCACCTTGGATTCGCGGTCGCTGGGTGTCTGGCCACCTCGAGCGTGACGATCGACTGCATGTCCACAGCCCCCGATCAACAGACACCCGCAGCAGCCCCGCAAAAGCGCCGGCCCGTCGTCCGGCCGACGCGGTTCTCCGTGAACCTGCTGCCCGAAGAAGCGCCCGACCGGGACGCCTTCACCATCACCGTCGAGTACAACGGATCCGGACGCTATCGAGTCATCCGCAACGAACTGTGCTCCCTCGGCGTCGACGGGAAGTGGTCCTGGGGGTACCAGTGGCCTGGAGGCGACCGAGAGCCGGTTACCGACGCCGAACGGGACGACTACCACGCAGGACGTGACGCCTGGGTTGCCAGCCACCAGTTCGATCTTGAGACTGCGCTGCGCCTGGCCGAGCAGGCTGCTCCCCACGTTCGGGTCATGCGCACCACCGCCGCCCAGGCGCTCGCAGACTACCTCGCGGAAATGGAGCGCACCGGCCGCTCAGACTGAGGTGAACACGCGCCCGTGTCCCCTTCTCCACGCAGAATTCGCAGACCGTCGCTTCCCCTGGGCTCCAGGGCGATGCTCGTCGGGCAGACGCCGTAACACCGTGAGCGAAGAGAGTCTCCGATCATGCAGAAGAAGAAGCAGATCACTGGCGATACGCGACGCAAGCTCGCCGCCGACTTCAAGAAGAAGTACGAGGCCGGCGCCTCGGTCCGAGCCATCTCGGACGAGCAGGGAAAGTCGTACGGATTCGTCCATACTCTGCTCGGCGAAGCCCAGACGACCATGCGCAGCCGAGGTGGAGCTCTCCGGAAGAAGACCGCCTAGCGGGCTGGAAAGGAAGTCGACTGAAGCCAGTCCGCAGGCAGCGGGGCCCCCACCACCTGGTGGGGGCCCCGCTGCGGATGACCGCTACTTGCCCTTGGCGGCTTCCTTCAGCTTGGAACCGGCCGCGACCTTCACGCTGTAGCCGGCCGGGATGTCGATCGGGTCGCCGGTCTGCGGGTTACGGGCAGTGCGAGCGGCACGGTGAGTGCGCTCGAAGGTCAGGAACCCGGGGATGGTGACCTTCTCGTCGCCCTTGGAGACGATGTCACCGACGACATCGGCGAAGGCTGCCAGAACAGCGTCAGCGTCCTTACGGGTCACCTCGGCCCGGCCTGCGAGCGCTGCCACCAGCTCACTGCGGTTCATGCGGTTACTCCAGAGTCTCTGAGCGTCCCCAGCCAGCAGGTGCTTCGGCCGGGGTGTCGCCATCCTCGCATCCGGCACTGACAACGGAACGTAGTCGACGTGCCGAGCCGGACCGGCCGCCCAGCTGAGAACCGCGAGACGAAGACCACGCCGCCGAAAGGCAGGATGACCGTGGTCAACACAAGGGAGGTTTCTCGGTGGCGGCGGACCTGCCCTCACGTCATGGCTAGCGGATAGCTGTCCGTCGAGGAGGACATCAGGTGCGCTCAGGCGGGTTCCGTCGGAACTCCGCTGCATGCAGGCAGTGCGCCCAGTGTGCGAGTCCTTCCTCGATACGCGCGAGCGCCGAGTAAGGGGTGTGCTGGAGTACCTGGGTGGCTTGGTTCAGCTCACCGGCGGCGATGGCCTCGGCAGCCTTCTGCCAAGAGGTCTGAAACTGTTGCTCCGCTGCTATGTCGAAGTGGTCCTCGGGTAGCCCGGCCGTCAGGCCCTCCGGCAGTTTCAGCAGCGCTCGGGACAAGAGCGCGTCCAGGGCGCGCTCGCTCTCACTGAGGGACTCGGCCGTGCCGGTCATCTCCGGAACCTCCTCAACGGGTATGGAGATGCCGGCGGCGATGGCCTGGTCCATGTCGTCGAACACGTCGGCGATGTCCGCGAGGTCTTTGGCGAGGTACCGGATGCGGCCCAGAGCGCGGGCCATGGCTGGCAGCAGGATCTCTGCACGCTCGTGCTCGGGAGGGGAAGACACACGGGCTCCGTCAGGTCGGATCGGCGTTTCGGGGAAGTAGGGAGCACCCTATGCAGGTCGAGCGGCTGGTGGTTCTGGGGGTGGAGTCGCATCGGCCGCCGAGCGCTGTTTCACGCCACGGAGACGCACGGTCGACGTTCAGACGCTGGGGGCAAGGAAGTCGCGGGCGCCGCGGAGGGTGGTACGGAGCTTTCGTTGGGTACGGCGGCTGTCGAGGCGGACATCGAGCGCCCCGGGAAGCGTCGTGTCCGCCCGCAGACCCTGTGGCAGTCGGGAGGGGTCGAGTCGGTCGCGGCGGGCGATGAGAACGCCGAGCTCGTATCGGGTAACGGCGTGGGCGCCCGCAAGGTGATGTACGCCGCGCGCGTCGGTGGCGGCGAGTTCCAGTAGGCCGGCGGCGAGGTCGCTGACGTGCACGGGGCAGCGGATGTCGTCGGTGAACAGCGCTCCGTCGCGGCGGCCGGCCGCGAGGTCGTGGACGATGCGCACATGTGCGGATCCGGTGCCGCCGATGATGAGGGAGGTGCGGGCGATGACGGAAGCCGGGTACAGGAGGCGTACGCCTGTCTCCGCCGCGGCCTTTGCGGCGCCGTACGGGGTCAGCGGGTCAGGATCACAGGCTTCGTTGTAGTGAACGCGGCCCAGGCCGGAGAACACCGCGTCGCTGGAAACGTGGACGAGGCGGCTGTCGTGCTGGGCCGCAGCCATGGCCAAGCGGATAGGGCCCTCAGCTGTGACTGTCCAGTCAGCGTCACTGCTGGTGGCGTTGATCACGACGCTGGGCCTCACCTCCGTCATCACGGCTTCGAGGCGGTCAGGGTTCCGAAGGTCCAGCTCGTGCCACGTTGCGGCCGGGACGCTGCCGGGCCTGGACGCGAAGGTCGCGGCAGTCGTGTGCCCCGCTGCTGTCGATTGGCGGACCAGCTCAGCCCCGAGGAGTCCACTGCCGCCGACGATCAGAACAGTCATGGCGCGACCGTAGAGGATCCATCGCCGTCCCGACCCGGAATCTCGCCTGGAGCCATAAGGGTCCGCCTCTACTCCCGGAGGGTGCAGGCTTTCGGCCGGGGTGAGGAGCCCGCTGCAGCTCGTTGCCGGACTGCCTCAACCGTGACACCTCTCGGAGGGGTGTTCGCCAAGGGGCGCCACGCGGTTCGGGGAGGGGCGACAGCCAGAGCTCGCATCGAAATAATGTTCCCTTTCTGGATACATGCGGTTACGTTCGGTTCCACGCAAGATCGCAAGGGGGGTTCCATGCACGCCGATACTGCTCTTCCTGGCCGGCCGCCGGGTATCCGAGAGGACGCTGACGGCCTGACGTCGCGCCAGCGCGCCGTCTTGACCTGCATCCTGAGCTCCGTCCGAGAGCGCGGTTACCCGCCCTCGATGCGTGAGATCGGGCAAGCCGTGAAGCTCTCGAGCACCAGCTCGGTCGCTCACCAGCTCCAGGTACTCGAGCGCAAGAGCTTTCTGCGCCGTGACCCTCAGCGTCCCCGGGCGTATGCCCTCGCCCCCCGCGCCCAGGCCCTGGTCGACGCCCACCGGCTGCCTACGCCGCTTGAGGAGGAGGACGTGGCTGTGCGGGCCGCCCAGGCGGCGCGAGCGGCCGCCGTGGCGCATGTCCCGCTCGTAGGACGCATCGCCGCCGGACCGCCGATCCTGGCCGAACAGGATGTCCAAGACGTGCTGCCAATGCCTCGTGCGGTAGTCGGTCACGGTGACCTGTTCGCGCTCCTGGTGGCCGGCCAGAGCATGATCGATGCCGGCATCCGTGATGGCGATGTGGTGACTGTGCGCCGGCAGAGCAGCGCCGAGCCCGGCGATATCGTGGCCGCTCTCCTGAGCGATGGTGAGGCGACCGTGAAGAAGCTCCGTATCGCGGACGACGGCGCGTGGTTGATGCCGTGCAACCTGGCCTACCAGCCCATCAGGCTGGGAGACGACGGGGTGATCCTGGGCAAGGTCGTTGCCGTTATGCGATCCCTGTGACCCCCTCCTGACTGGGACACGAGTTGCCGGAGCTACCGCTCCTCCTCAGCGACCTGGCGCGCAGCCTGCGCAGCATGTCGTCCAAGGTGATCAGACGGGGGCGCAACACCCCTCCGGCAGTTCGCCATCCTGCAGAGGCACCAGGGCCCCGGACCTTGCGTTGCCCCCATGCGGGTGGCGCCGCCTGATCCGGCTCCCAGGGGCTGCTACGCTCGGCCCGCCCCAGTTTCTCGTGGGGCGGGCCGAGCGCAGGCCCGCGTTGTCGGCCCGGCTGACGCGCTACGGAAAGGTGCTCTGCACCAGCGCATTCAGACCTTCTGAATGCCCACGGAGCTGCCATGCCTGCTGATCACGCCCGTAAAAGCCGTGTACGCCGCCGCGGAGAGGACACCGGCGAGTCGTATACCGAAGCGGCCAGGGCCGTACGACGCGAGCGCAGTGCGTACAACCGGGCGTCTTGGGATCCGTGGATCGCTCCCCGCTGCGAAGTAACTGACCCGATCGCAGGGCATGACCCATGGCTGTCCAGTCCGTGCCCGGAGGGCTGCCCGACGCGGGAGAACCCGGATTACCGCGCCTACCTGGAGACCCTCCCCCCGACGGAGCGTCTGCCGCGCCCGGCACCCAGGCGGGACCCGTACGTGTGCCCTGGCGCTGACTCATGCACCGACGCCGGCTGCAGCTGCAACTACGTCCATCTGGCGGTTTGCCGGGACTGCGACGCCGTCTACAGCCCCGAGCTTGAATCCCCATGTCCGAACTGCGGCCGGCGACCGGAGTAGCAAGCGTCGCCAGAGGATCTCCTCCGCTGATCAAGCAACGGAGGAGCCGACGCTCTTCGTCGAGGGCTCCTGCTGAACGCTCCAAGCGCTCTCGGCGACGGAGCGTCGGTCGTGCTCCGTACGGGCTGCGGTGAGCAGGCCCTGCCACGACGTGACGGTCGGGCGCCTACGCAAGAGAGCGCGGCGCTCACGCTCGGTCATTCCACCCCAAACGCCATGCTCTTCCCTGTGATCGAGGGCGTATGCGAGGCATTCGGTCCGCACCGTGCAGCCCGTGCAAATAGCCTTTGCTCTGCTCTGAGCCGAGCCCTGAACGAAAAGCTCTTCCGGGTCTCCCGTCCGACATGATCCTCGTGCACGCCAGGCTTCCTGGCCCCCCTTGTTCACCGACCCCGCCCTCTCACCTCGTCATCCCCTCCCCCGCCAAACTCAGCAGGCAAGTGCCGCGACGCTACGCCAACCGTTTCTGCGACGAAATAGCGGCCGCGTAGAGTGACCCGATCGAGTGAACAGCTGGCCAGATACCTACCGTCTACGGCTGGAACTCCGCAGCTCAGGAGTCCCTGAGCACGGGCCGCGCCAACTGACGTAGAGATCTCCGAAAGACCGAAGGGAAGAGCACGATGCCGCAGGCACAAGATCGCAGGACCGCCGGCAGTCTTGCCTGCGGGGCGGCGGTGTGTGCCTTCCTGACGCTCGTCACCGGCACACTCTTCCTGGCTGTCACAGCCAGTGGTCTGCTGGTCGGAGCGCTTATGGCGCATCGCCGGACGCTTGAGCCTCGCCCGTACTGGTACTGGCCTGCGTGGCTGACCGGCGCGACCGTGGCTGCTCTCCTCGCCACAGCCGCCGACGAGGCGGCCCGCCTTCTGCTCCTGCCTCTGGCCGCTGCCGAGGCCATCATCGGCCTCGTCCTCCTTGTTCTGTGGAGTCGCCACCGGCACGGCCGCGGCGACTGGATCGTCTGGCTGCCCGAGACCGGCGTGACCCTGCGCCGCGAGTGGAGCCGCCGGGCGGCGATCCACTGGGCGCAGACAGAGTGGCGCGGGCCGCGGTGCGCAATCAGCCCTGCCGAGTCGTTCCCCGAGGTGGCAGCTGCCACTCCTCTGTACCCGTACCGCGATCGGCCAGGGATCACGGGTGTGCGGTCAGCCGAGCACGGCTGGACACGCCCCACCGGTTGAGGAGCTTGGGACGCGCGGGCACCCCAAGAAGGTTCCGGCCGCCGTTCGTAACCCGGAAGACGAGCGCGTCCCAAGCTGCGGCCCGGCCCTTCCTGTCCTGTCCTGAACGAGCGATGCTGCGCGGCTGTACGACTGCTTCGTTACGGCCTCTCACCACGAAGCCACGGCGCCGGCAGCTGCAGGCAGCCGCGATGTAACCCTCCATCGAAATTCGCGGCACTTCGCTGAGTGAGCCGTGCACGACGACGCTCCGCTGTGCACACCGTCTCGCTCAAGGGAAGCAGGACCTCCGGCATGGCCCGCTACATCAAACCCGAACCCCCCTTCACGCTCGACCGCGTGGAGATGACCCAGCACCCAGCACGCACCGTCCGCGTCCGCCGGATCGCGGCCGCGTTGCAGATCCTGGGCATGAGCGCCCTGATCGGAATGACGGCCGCGACCGGCACCACCCTCATCCACACGCTCATGAGCAAGGCACGGACCTGGCACGAGATGGTCAGCTGGTGGCATCCGGCGCTGGCGTTCCTCGTCCTGGTCCCCGTCGCTCTGTACGTCTGGCGCTGGGACCGCATCAAGGCCGGTTGGCTCTTCCGCGGCTACCACCTGGGCGATGAGGAGCTGTACATACGCACCGGCCTTCTCTACCGGCGGTTCACGGTCCTGGCCTACGCCCGGATACAGGAGGTCAACGTCGTCTCCGGCCCCATCCAGCGCCGCTACGACCTGGCAACCGTCATCATCAGCAGCGCGGCCGGGTGTAACGGCATCGCTGATACGGCCGGGCGTAACGTCATCGCCGATGTCGACCCGCAGACCGCGTACGAGCTGCGCGACCGGCTGACCGACCTCGCCCGGAAGCAAAGGCTGCCGGTATGACGCTGTCTCCCCTGCAGGGCCGCCTTCATCCGGCCACCCCGCTGCGGCGCAGTTGGGCAGTGCTCGCCGCGCTTACAGGTCTGGCGTACCAGCAGCACAACCTCTTCAGCGTGGGCACTTCAGACGCGAGGAACAAGATCGACGTGCCCCTTTGGGTCGCCTGTACAGCCGTAACGGTGGTTGCCGCGGTCGTCCTGAGCCTGTTCATTGCGTCGTGGAGACTGAGCCACTACAGCCTGGATGGTGACGAACTCGAGTACCGCAGTGGCCTGCTCTTCAAGGTCCGGCGTCACTGCGAGCTTCACCACGTCCAGAGCGTCGACATCGGCCAGCCCTTCTTCGGCAGGCTTCTTGGGGTCTGCACCCTCCGAGTCGTGATGTCGGGCACGACGATGACCCTCTCCTACCTCACCCTCAATCAGGCAAGAGCGCTCAAGGCCCGTATCCTCGCCGAAGACACCGCCGATGAGCGGCTGCACCAGGTCAGGACTGCGGACCTGGTCGTGGCTCTCCTCCTTGATCTCGGAACGAACCTCAAGTCGCTCCTCCTCGTCGGAATCGGCGTAGGCCCGTACGTTCTCTCCGGCGAGCTGTTCACCCTCTCGACGCTGGTCGCCTGTGTACCCAAGGTGTGGAAGCTGACGGGGCGGCGGCTCTTCACCTACAGCCGGTGGTCAGTCACCCGTATCGCCGAGGGCAGCTATCGCACCGACCATGGCCTGTTCGACACCCAGCAGTACACCTACCGGGCCTCCCGCGTCGCATCCATCGAACTTCATCAGCCCGTTCTGTGGCGACGGTTCAACTGGGTCGAGGTGCGGGTGGCCGTGGCCGGAGCGGGAAAACCCGGCGTGCTGCTGCCTGTGTGCCCGCGCACCGTCGCCGAGAAGTTGGTGCTTCACCTCCTTGGGGCGGACGCCGTGGCCCATCTCCACGCTCCCATTCCGGCGCCTGGGGAGGCCCGCAGGGCGACGCTCTTCCACAGGGCGCTCGGCTACCGCCTCGGCAATGGGTACTTCGCCACCTGGCGCGGCTACTTCTTCCGTAACAGCATCACGATCTGCCCCGCTGCTCGAATTCAGACGGTCAGCGTTCGACAGGGGCCATGGCAGCGCAGGCTCGGCCTCGCCAACGTGCACGCGCATATGGCAGGAGGAAACCGCGTGTCAGCAGTCCACCGCACATCTGCCGAGTCAACCGATCTTGCGCAGCGCCTGCACCAGGCGTCCGCGCTTCATTGACCTCGGCCCACGCCGATCGCGTGGTTCCGTACCCTGGGCCAGCCCGTTTTCGAGCCGGTAGAGGACTGTCGCGAGGAAGGCCGGAAGGCGCGCACGCGCCTTCCGGTAGAGGCCACCATAAGGATGTAACGCTCGTCTGCCTCAGGAGAACCGCGCCCGTGATCCGTGCTCACCATCGACTCAAGGGCGGGGCCGCCCAGCTCGGCGCTGCTGGCCCTGGCCTGTCCGGCCCATTCGGCATCTGGCCCGCCGATGACCACCAGGACGACGAGGACCAGGAGCGCAAACTCACCATCGACCCCACGCAGGAGACAAGCACCTGATGACCAGCGAAGACCGCGGCGCCGCCGGCCCGTACATCGAGTACGACAACCACACTGGACCACCTTGGTTACCCGGCCCAGCTCACCGCAGAGAAGACCGCCCTCTTCGAGCGGCTCGGTCTCGCTGCTGAGGGCCACTGCCTGCACGCCGGGTGCCGTCACCACGTCGCTGCCGCGGGGGCGGTGCTGCGCTCCTTCGCACTACGGACCGGCAGCATCGAGCTCACCACCTTCGTTCGAGCCGCGCTCGCCATCGAACTAGGCGACGAGCGCCCCGTAGACCGGCTCCTGAAGGACACCGAGGCGCTGGCTGGCCCCGTGCGCCGCACGGGCCCGAAGGAGCACGGCAGCCCCGCCGACTAAGGTTCGCCAGCCCCATCTGACCAGCCGGTCCAGGAAGCGCTCGTGGGCGCCAGGGACTCGGCAGACCTCACGCGGAGGAACTGATGAACCACGATCTTGCTGCCGACCTTCACCGCCGCGCTGAGCAGGACCAGGCGGCCCGCCAGCGGATGCTCGAGACCGGCGACGGCCGCGACCTTGTCCGGGTCGACGCCGACAACACCGCTTGGCTCAAACAGGCCATCGCGGCACATGGCTGGTTAGGAATCAGCCTGGTCGGCGAGCAGGGAGCCGACGAAGCGTGGCTCCTGGTCCAGCACGCCGACCGCGATCTCGATCTTCAACGTCAGGTGCTCGGTCTCCTTCAGGACGCTGTTGCGGATGGTGAGGCCCTGCCTCGCCATCTTGCCTACCTCACCGACCGGGTTCGGGTCGCGACCGACGAACCGCAGGTATACGGGACTCAGTACATCAAAGCCCCGGACGGGAAGCTGCAGCCGTACACCGTGGCCGAACCCGAACTGCTCGACGCTCGACGTGCCGCCATGGGCTTGGAATCCGCTGCGGAGTACGACAGGCGTATGCGCGGCCGCGATCCTGAAGCCGTCTGATGCTGGAGCTCATGGACGCGGGGGGGGATTCGCCAGCGCTGTGCCGGTCCCGAACGGTTCGGGCTCAATGAGGCCGACGCCCCGGCCTCTCCGAAGGAGCCTCTCGACTATGACCGCCTCTCACACCGCCGCGCTCGCCGTTCCCAGCCCGGGATGCTCCGAGGCCTCGGGCCTGACAGCGCCGGTCTCGGCGTCCTCACCGGCCCCGGTGACGGCAGCTCCGGCTGGCGCCCGGTGCCCCCGCTGTGAACGCGATGCGCTGTACGGCCTGGAGTGCGCGCACTGCGGCCGTGTCATCATCACCGGTCTGATCGGAGGTCCGAGCCTGTGCCCCGCAGAGGAGCGCGCCCAAGCCACCGGACGTCCGTACTGCCCGAAGTGCTACACAGCCGACGCCCAGCTGTACGTCACCGGAGCCGGCGACATGTGCGGCCCGTGTGCGGTCCGACTCCTGGGGCGCCGGGTATCGGACCTAACGCCGGTCGCGGAGACGCCCCCGGCGTGACCCGTGGGGCGGTGAGCTGCACATCCTTACCCGCGGATGGCCGTCGGTGGCCCGCCCGGGACGACGTGCGAAGGGCCTCCGGGCGGGCTCCGCTGTCAACGATGCCAGCAGGCACCGTGCGGTTGGTTGAGGCACGACTGAAGTTGGGCTTGAGCTGAGGCGCTGTTGGGCGGCAGACTCGGTCCCGGAGAACAGTCGGCCTCCCAGTGGTTCCCGCCGTAGCGGGGATGCAGCCCGCCCCGACGCGGGCGCTGCCTGCACGCCTTGATTCCGTAGGCGTGCCCCGCACCTTCCCTTCACCACCGTGAGTTCGTCAGCCACCTGGCCGCGGACCGGACCTGGGTGTCCTGCCCTAGAGCGGGGATAGCGGGATAGCGGGTGGGCTGGACTCACCCCGCCCGACCCACGGCCGTCGGCCGCCTCGACCACAGGGGCTGAGCTCCCGTGTGGCCCCAAGGACTTGGCGACATCACTCCGAGAGGACCACAGACATGACGATCGACACCCAGCGGCTCTACTACCCGGCCGACGACGAACAGCGAGCACACCCGGAACAGCGGGTCTTCGTACGCTTCGATGTCCCCGCCCCTCGAACCCATGCAGACTGGCTGCCGGGGAGGGTGGCCATCTTCGGCAAGCGACTGGCCCTGTGGTGGCCGGAGGGGGCCCCGATCCCCCTGCCCCAGCAGATCACCACCCCGCACGCCGCGTACGACCCACACTTCGGCAAGAACGCGGAAATGATCGTGTGGCCGGAGGACCTGGAGGGGGAGCGCACCACGTATGCCGTCCTGGACAGCGACGAGAAGGTGACTGTGTCCTGGAAGCCGGCCCCCGCCGTGCCGGTCCCGGGGCAGGACGGCGTCCTCGTCTCGAAGTTCGCCGGACGGCCGGTGTTGCGACACAACGGAGACGGCACCATGGTCCTGCTGAACTACTTCACCGGGGCGACGGTCAAGACGATTACTGGCGACAAGGCGCCCCGTCTTCGGGTGACACTCCCCCGACGGGACGTGGTGCGCGAGGCGCGGGAGCAGGTTGTCACCGGATGGCGGTTCGGGTCCGGCTCGGGCACCAATGGGGACGTCGAGGTCGACTGGCCCCGTCTCTGAATCCCTGTCCCGATCCCGCGACTGAGCTGCGCTGCGTCGGGCGGGAAGTGCGCAGGTGGCCCTCAAGTTCAGACTTCAGCTCCCCGGAGCCACTGGGAGAGCAACCTGCCGGAAGGCGCGCGCCGCTTCGGTCACGCGGTGTGCTTGCAAGCTGGCTCTGGCCCCCTCCCCGCGGGGAGGGGGCCAGAGCCGTACCGGTGTCGGTGGGCGCGAGCTTTCAGTGCTCGTGGTCCGGCTTCAGGCCGAGGACGTTGGAGATGAGCGGCACACCGATCGTCAGGGTGAGCATCGACCGGAAGGACTGGGGGATCAGGGTGCTGCCGATCTGGTGGAAGTTGTCGGCCAGAGTGCCCTCTTCGAAGCCGTCGGTGAGGAGGTCCCATGGTGATTGGCCGTGCGGTCGTTCCCGGAACTGGGTAGCCGTGGTGACGGCGTAGCAGATGACAGCCGGCCACAGCTGTTCGACCAGGTAGTCCTGCGCTGCTGGAGGGCTGTCCTCCTCGTCCTCTTCCAGGATGCCGGCCATTTCGGCGTGGAAGCGGTCGCGCAGGTCGGGGTGGGCGGCCTCGACCGCGCTGACGAGGGTGTTCAGGCTTGTGCCTGGTCCCAGTCCCTGCAGGGCTGGCGGCAAGTCGCCGGGCGGAAGCCACACCCAGACCTGGCCCGGGTCGAACCAGTGCGGCAGCGGTAGCCGCAGAACGCCGTCGTCGCCTGCAAGCCGTTCGCGGAAGTCCGGGCCTGCGGCGCAGGCCAAGAGGGCGGTCACGGCTGACCAGCCTGCTGGCGCGGCGGCATCCTCGTCGGTCAGCGCGTCGATGAGGTAGGCCAGGCGCATCGGGTGACCGCCAAGGGTGTCACCGTCGAAGACGCAGAAGGGGCAGAGGAGCCGGTCGTGCTCGGTGGCCGGCAGCAGGTGCGCGGCTGGGTACCTGTCGCTGCACAGGGAGCATTGCGCGTTATTGACCAGTTCGTCGACCTTGGATGCGCGGGCGCGTCCGAGCTCCTCTCCTACCGTGTGCACGATGTCCGTGAGTGGTGTGGTGCCGGGCAGGGTAAGCACCATCGCTTCCCCGGAGTTGATGGGGATCTTGGGCGCGATGAGGGTCAGCTCGGGGACGGTGGTGAGGTCGTAATGCTGCGGGTCGTCGGGATCTGCCTCGGTGTCCGTTCCGCCCGGCCGGGAGAGCATGGACCAGACCGGCCCAAGCCAGCCGGTCCAGATGCCGCCTTCGGGGAACCCATCGGTCTCTACAGGCCAGCCCTCGACTTGGAACGCGTTGATCAGGCGGTCCTGGAGGTCGGCCGTCAGGATTTCCTTGGGGGCGGGGGTGTGAAGTCGGGCGGCCCGGGCGTGGCTGCCGCCATCGGCCTCGGCTCGGATGGCCAACTTCTTCTTGCGGTTGCGCGTCACGCGTGCTCGTCATCCCGTGCGGTCCCACGTCCCGCACTTCGGCATTTCAAGCACAGGTGATCGGTGAGTGAGATTCGACAGAACCTTGTCCGCCGGCGCTGCTGGTCACGTGGGGACGCGCAGCATCGGAGTCGGGCGATCACTAACGCCGCGTTGACGGTAGCGCGGCGGCCCCTACGTGGGCAATCGGCTCGGTGAGGTACCCACGATCGCGCGCCGTGGGCGGAAGCCGGTGAGGCCGTGACGGACGGCGGGCGGCGGCGCAGGTAGAGATGTCTGCCCGTTCATCCTGCCGCCTGCCGAGCCGGTATGCTGCCCGGCAGGCGGCCACGACCGCCGACCGCTGAAGGGGCCTTCCGCCCACGCCGGAGACCTCGTTGGTAGGCCAAGCCGTCCTTCGACGCATCGTGCACCTGACCATGCCTGTCTTCAGAGCGGCGTGTGCGTGGGGCACGCCGCTGCATGGAGTCAGACATGCCTACCAATCCGCCCCGAAAGTCGCGGAAGCGCACGCGAGAACTGCGAGAGCTGAGCCGAGCCGGTGGCCTGCGGTTCACCGAGGCGATGCGGGCGAACGATCGCGCCCGAGCTGGCGACCAACCACTGCCGCTGCGCCCCTCCCCCACCCGCACCATGCTGTTGCCGCTCGTACCGGACGCCCTGACCGGCCTGTATGAACTGGATGGCCTGCTCCTGAGGCTCCGCATGGACATGGTTCTGAATCATGAGGGGGAGCTCGTGGGCTATCGGGACAGTGGAGGTGTGCCGATCCCCGGCGCGCCGATTGAGGACGTCACCGAGGCGTACTGGCAGGTACGCAATGCTCTGCCCGAGGGGACGGAGGAGCTGGTGGACGGGACGGAGGAGTACCCGCCCAACATTCTGCTGCTGGTGGGGCCCGACGGCGGGAACGTGATGCACCTGGCGTCGATCGAGGTAGCCGAGGCGGATCTCGCCCTGCTCACCACGTTCGCCGATGCCCTTGACCGCGCAGCCCGTCCTCGTCCCGGCTCGGAGTTCCAGGTCCTGAGAGAGGCGCTGGGTGAGCTTGGACGAGTGCCCTACTACTCGTGGATGCCCAGGGGGGGCGAGGCCGTCGTCGCCGACTGGGTGCGGCACGCACTGTCGCCGGTCCTGGTCTCGCCTTTCGACGGCCCTCACGGATCCGACGACTACGAGACGCTGTCCGGTGTGCTGCGGTACGCCGAGAGCCTGGGCTGGGAGAGCGTCAAGGTGAACCAGGATGAAGAGGAGGCGGCCGAGCGAGCGTCGTTCAGCATGATGCGCGCGGCGGGGTGGACCTGACAGCCCGCTCCGGGGCCTGGGGTCATCCGTGATGGCCAGAAAGCTGTGCAGCACCGATGGGAAGTGGCCAACTACCACGGGCCAAGCGACGGTGTGGCGTCTTCAGGCGGGCGCGGTTCCGAGGGCGGCGTCGTGCCCATCGTGGAGGCCGCCGCGCACGCATCCGACTCGCTGCTGGACTTCCTGGCCTGCACAGCCGTGACCGCCGTCGACGACGTGCGCGCCGTCGAGATCCCCGAGCAGATCGTCCGGCCCGCCGGGCCCTCGAGGTGACATCTCGGCGATCGACCGCGCTGCCCGGCGCGATCACCGAGATACTCCTCAGCCGACGCAGCGGGCAGCGATTGGGCGCTGCGTCGGTCGGTATCCGAGGATTCGAAGGCACTGCGGCAGAGCTCACGTCTCCGGATCCCAGGCTGCTGCCCGGTCCGGCGATGGGGTTCCCAGACGTGTCCCGGAAATTGCGCAGCCCTCTGTCAGTGCCGGGTGGGAGGATCGCCAGTGGCCGGGCGTCCGGCCGTAATCCGGGGTCGGGGGGACGGACATGAGCAGTGAGAGCACGTACGAGTGGCCGCGTGGGGCGACACCGTCGGACATGATCCAGCTGGAGGCGTGGCTTGCCCAGCACGGATGGGAAGTCGACCCCACGGTCTACATGGCCGGTGCAGGCGGCGCGGCCGTCCAAGTGCGACGTACGGGCGCGGCCTGGCAGGACGGGGAGGCCGGACTACTCATCCTGCCCGCAGAGACGGTGCTGTGGGACGGCGCCCGGATGCACATCGCGCGCAGGCCCGCTGTACCGGCCCGCTGTGCAACCTCGTAGGGTCGGGGTCGGAGAGCACGAGAGGTAGGGGCCGGGTGGACATCAACGAGCAGATCGAGGCTTCGCGGTCGTGGGAGCACGGGGACCCGGGGCCGCGTCCGTACGACCCGAACTCCGCGGCACTGGTGCGCACGGCCGCGTTCCTGGAGCGAATCGCCGGGCTCATCAAGGTGGACCCGGAAGCCTCGGCCCTGGTGCACGCCGGCAACGACCCGGCCGTACTGCTCCCGTTGGCGGAAACGGCACCGGGCCGGGAGCGGCTGCGCCTCGCGTTCGACGAGGACCCCGGCATGGTGCTGTGGCTGGACTCCAGCGCCGTCGGCCAGGACGTCCTCGCCCGGGTTCATATGTCCGTGGACGCCCCGGACCCGGAGGTGGCTGCGGAGGCGATACGCACCGCGCCGTCACCGCAGGTCGCCGAGCAGCGACGCCGCCGGCATGAGGAGAGAGTGCGGAACCACGAGGAGCACCTGCGCTACCTGGCAAGCCCTGAACACGCGGCCCGCAGGCAGCAGACGTACAGGGTGATGATGTCAGCCTTCGAGGCGCAGCGCGGCGCGGAGTAGAGGCAGCACCCGGCTGCGGCTTCGGTGCCTGATCCCTGCGGCGGGCGGGCGCCTACATGCTTCCGGCCCCCTTCGGCATAGAGTCGAAGGGGGCCGGTGCGTTGGTAGCGGGGACAGGATTTGAACCTGCGACCTCTGGGTTATGAGCCCAGCGAGCTACCGAGCTGCTCCACCCCGCGTCGGTAAGACCACCCTACGCTACTGACCGTCGGCCCCGGACCGAATTCCTCTGGCGGTGCCACTTCACCGACCGCTCATTTCGATGGGCGTTCACCCGGGCGGGTGGCACGTCCTTGGCCGCCTGAAGGGCTCGGGGCTATGGTCGGGCGCGGCCCTCGTGCGGCCGAAGGTTCCCGTCCCGTCCCCATGACCGCGACGTACACGGCCGAAGGTGCTCCGCATCAGCGCGTGTCTCGTCCTGTCCGTACTGTCCGGCCGGCGGGTCATGGGCCGCGGGCTGTGAAGGACGTACCGATGACGAAGAACCACGCTCGCAAGTCCGCGGCCCGTGCCCGTGCCGCCATGACTGGTCAGCCCTACACGTCCGCCGGCCTCCGGCGCGAGTCCGAACTCGTCGTGCTGCGGCAGTACGGGAACGGCGGCCCCGGCTGCCTCACCCTGGTCGTCGCGAACTGGACGGCTCCGGGGAACCGGTCCTTGGCTGGCGTCGCGCCGGGAGTGGTGCACCAGTGGCCGAGCTCCGCCGAGCCCGGCAAGCCGCGTATCGACCCGTACCGGCACATGATCGAGCACGGCTGGTCCGACGGCGCGGATCCCTCCATCGGCGTGGCCCAGTGGGGCGTCGTGTTCGCCACCCCGGACGGCGTCCTGAGCCACATCGCGTGGGACGACTGTCTCCTGTACGCCGAGGCCATGCAGCTCACGCCGACCAACCACGCCGCGCTGGCCTGTGCCCAGGACGGTCTGGTCCGCGTCGTGGTCACCAAGACGGCGCAGCCCGCCGACCGCAGCACCACCCAGGCGTGGGTCCAGGGCCTGCTGTCCACGCCCCGGCTGGCGGTGAAGGCCCTGTTCCAGATCCACGAGTCGCCCTGCCTGCCGGGCGCGTTTGTTGAGCACGTCAACAACCGGCTGCCCGACGGTGTCGCCCTGGTCTCCCCCGGATCGGGGTTCCTGCCGCCGTGGTTGACCGGCCCGGCGTAGCCCCGGCGCGGAGCGGCTCTGCGAGGCCGGGAGGAAGGGCAGCCTCGTTGGGATGGTCAGGCTGCCAGGCCGAGGAAGCGGGTCGGGTTCTCCTTCCAGGGGACCTTCTTGCGGCGGTAGGCGTCGAAGGCGGTGCTGCGCAGGGAGTGCCTCGAGTGCAGGGCGACCGTCTCGGGGGGGTTGCCGGCTGCCAGGGCCTGCTGGATCCAGCCGCGCCGGAAGCTGTGCGCGGTGATGCGCCGGACGGCGGAGCGGGCTGCGCGCCGGGCGGTGCGCCATGCCTTGAGGATGGCGTCGGCGTCCTCGGCGGTGGGTGCCGCCTCGGCGGCCTCGTGCGCCTCTTCCTTGGCCTGGGCCGCGGCCGCGAGCTCGTGGGGGGTGGGTGTCGGGGTGAGCTCGGCGGCGCGCGCGGCGGCCTTGACGATGTCGTTGACCGTGTCGGCGGTGATGCCGCCGCGGCGGCGATCATCCTTGGGCGGGCGGCCCGCGGCCTTGGCGCCGATGTTGCCGTGCCGGTCGATACGGCGCAGCAGCGGACCGGGGGTGAGCTGGTCGTCGTCGGCGAGGACGTCGAGCCATTCCCGCAGCGCGTGGATAGGGCACAGTTCCTGGTCGGCGGGGGCGAGGATGCGTACTTCCTGTCCGCGGGCGGACTGGTCCGCCTTGGACCGGCGGATCTTGATGATCAGGGCCTGGCAGGTCGTTTTACGTCCGTCCTCGTCCTCGATCTTCACAGTGGTGATCTTGGCGTCGTGAAGGTTGAGTCGGGCAGGCTCGGAGGCGCGGGCGGCCATCCACCAGGCGATGAGCAGGACAGCGGCGTCCCGTTTCCCCCGCACCGTGGTGCGGTCGAGGGTGCGCACCATGAGCCGCAGTTCGTCCAGGTCGACGGGGTCGGCCTGGAGCGGGCCGGGCTCCACCAGGGGATCGTCTGCCTCCTCGCCAGCACGGTGGCGGATGACGAGCCTGCAGGCCTTGATCTCGGGATCCGACAGCGGAACGCCCTGAATGGCGCGCATCGCGCGCAGGGTGCTGAAGTGGGCCTCGATGGAGTTCGCGGGGTGGCCGCGGTCACCGAGGTCGGAGAGGTAGGACAGGACGGCGTTGGGCTCGTCCTCGGTCCACTCGTATGTGGCGCACCACAGGGCGTACGAGCGCCACCTGCTGGCGCGGGCGTTGCGGGAGTTGCGGGGGACGGCATTGGTGAGCTTGCGGGCGGCCGAGGCGGAGATCCGCTCGCCGGCGGCGGAGACGATGTCCGGCTCGGCGCGGCGTCGGCGTCGGACGGCCGGGGCGGCGCCGATGGCGGGGACGAGTTCGGTCGACGTCATGACGCGGGCTGCTCCTCGTGCGCGCCAGCGGGAACTTCGGGGGTGTTGTTCGGGCGGGGTTCGCTGCCGGGGAGCGGCGGCTGGCCGGCGGCCTGGCGGCGCTGCACGGTCGTGGTGTGGGCCCGCAGGGCGGCGGCGTCCGGGTCGGCGGCGAGGCGCAGTGCGCGGTCGCAGGCCAGGCAGGGGGTGCCGCACAGGGAGCGCTCGAAGTCGTGCGGGCTCACGGGGAGGGTGCCGCAGGCCATGCGCCACCGGCCGGGGCGCTCCTGGCGGGCGCTGTGGTCGAGGCGGCCGCCGTGGACGCGGACGAGCCTGGTCTCCGCCTCCACCCTGGCCAGCACCTCGGCCATCTCGTCGCGGAGGACGAGCGCGGGGCGGCCGGGCCCGGCCGGGTGTACCAGGGGCTGCCACATGTCCACCGTCATCTGCTCCCCCGCTCCTCTCCGGCCTTCTCACAGAAGTCGTTGCGCAAGCCGGATACCTGCGGACGCCGTTTGTCGTGTCCCGGTCGTCTTCTGATTCCGGCTAAGCAGAGAGTATCCGGAATCAGAGCGGGGCGCAGGGCCGACACCCCCCCGTACGGGATTCAACTAAATGCGGCGCCGGGAACCCTTCCGATCAGCACCGAAGGCGCAGGAGGCGATATGAACGCACGATGACGCTGGCGGTATGACCGGGCCGTGAATACACATCACGTCTTAGAACGGCACACAGAGCTTCATTGCATGTCAGGTGCCATTACGCATCATGCGGTTACGACTCAGTAGTCATCGCGTTTGAGTTGAGTTGTAAGTTCAAGATCCATGCTCTACGGTGCGGAACGACCCGGTGACCAGCCGGGCACGAAAACGCGGACCCCGGACGCCGGGAAAGCGAGGAGAACCCGTTGAGACGACGGCGATGGCGCGGCGGCAGTGGGGACGGCCCGCTCATGGACCTGGTCAACCTGGCGGGCATCTTCGCGCCCGTGCTCCTGGCCGCGGTCCTCCTCGGCCGGTACCTCGCCTGACGCCGCCCACCCGCCAGCCGCCCGCCACCTTCAACCCGAACGGGGAAAGCCATGCAGAGTCCTGCTGAACTGCGCCAGAGGGCGGCCGAGTTGGAGGATCGCATCCCTCCGGCCGACGCCGGTCCCCGCACGGACAACGAGCGGATGTTCGCGGAGAAGGCCACCGCGCTGCGCGCCGAGGCCGACCGTCTGGAGGCGGAGACGGTCCCCGGTACCACCGGGACCCTCGCCGAGCGCATCAGCGACGTCATCGCCAACGAGGTCCCCGCCGCCTACGCCGATCTGGCGGGCGAGCGGGCCCGGGAGGTCGTCGCGGCGTGGCAGGACGACGCCACACAGACGCTCGACGGCATCCGGGCATGGTTCGCGCTGTACCGCCCGCAGCTTTCCCCTTCAGCGGCTCAGGCACTGGACGCCCTGCTGAACGAGCAAGCCGGCGAGGAACGTTGAGCACGATCTCCTACACGCACTGGGCGTACTTCCCGGACCGGACCAGCGCCGAGGCGTGCGCGAAGGACCTGGCGGACTACGTCACCCGTCTCCACGAGCCGGACCCCCCGGTCACGCCGAAGTGGCGGCTCTTGGCCGCGCGCGATGTCGAGGTCGGTGGCCTCGACGAGCGACACCGGGAGGTGGAGGCGATCGTCACCCGGCACGGAGGCGAGTACGACGGCGGAGAGGCGACGTACGAGTCCGGGCACCCCGTGGCGGACCCGATGATCGTCGACCGCGACGAGAACTGAAACAGCCGGGAGACGAGAGCAGCGATGACCACGAAGACCACCCGGCCCGGCAGGGCGGCCGCCACGGACGAATGGCTGGCCAGGAAGCTCATCGAGGCCGGGTTCGGCGGCGCCGACTGCGACTTCCCCGACTGCACGAACGCCCGGGCCCCGCGCCCTCCGGGCAAGGCAGGCACGCCGACCAAGTTCTGCGTGCAGCACAACAACCCGCGCGACCGTCAGCGGGCCTATCGGGTACGCAAGGCCCTGGAGAAGGAGCGCGCCGCCGCACCGGAGCCCGTACCGGTGCAGCAGGCCGTAGCCCGGGGCGCCCGCGAGGAGCAGGTCCTCGCCTCCCTGCTGCCCCGGGTACTGACCGCGCTGGAAGCTGTACACCAGGGACAGCAGGCCGGCGCCGACACCGCGGCAGTCGCCGCTCACATCGAACAGGTCACCAGCGACGCCGCCGAGAAGGTCCGCCAGGCCGAAGAGCGGCGCGAGGAGGCCGTGGGCGATGCCGAGGCGGCCCGCGCGGAGGCCTCCCGCAGCGAGCAGGCCGCCGAGCACGCCCGCGCCGAGCGGCAGGCAGCCCTGCTGGAGGCGGCCTGCGCGCTGGGCGAAGCCGCCGACGCCGACAGGCGCGCCACCGCGGACCGCGCCGCGCTCGACGAGCTGTCCGACGCGCATCGCGAGCTGCGCGACACCCACCAGCAGCTCAGCGGCGCGCACGGCCTGCTGAAGACGCGGCATGAGGAACTGGAGCAGGCCCACACCGCCCTCACCGGCGAGCACCGCCAGCTCCTGGCCGCCCATGGCCGGCTCCAGGGTGAAGCCGAGACGCAGCGCCGTCGCTTGGAGGAGTTGTCCGGCCAGTACACCCGTCTTGAGGAGACGCAGCGGTGTACGGCCGCCGACCTCGCCGCCGCCCAGAGTGAGAACACCGGCCTGGCCGCCCGTCTTGAGGAACTCCAGGCGCACCGCGAAGAGCTCAAGACCGAGAACGGCTGGCTGAACGGCCTGCTGGAGGAGGAGCGCGAGCGGCACCGCCGGGAGCTGGCCGCCCTGCAAGCGGAGCTCAATACCGCCCGGAAGGCCCCCGCCCCGGACGCGACCGCCGGGCACGACGACAACCACACACCCGGTCCGGACCCGGCCGACAGTGACGAGGACACCGACGCCGCACAGGACGAACCCAGGGCTCCCGTCGCCATCGAGGACCTGGGCGTGCACGGCGGGGCCGCATGGACTCTGGTGCGCTACGAAGACGATCACAGTCGCTGGCGGGTGCTGCTCGACGGTGAGATCGCGGGCAGCATCCAGCCCGAACATTCCCTGCACGGGACCTCGCTCCTGGGCTGGTCCGCTCGGACCAGCCACGCGATGCCGCTGCGGCCGCCCCACGGCCAGAAGCACTTCGCCAACCGCGAGCAGGCCGCGGGCGCGGTCGTCCGAGACGGGCTGCGCCGGGCCCCGGCCCCCGGTTCGGCGGCCGCGGTGACTGCCACCTTCGCCGTACTGACCGAGCCGGACCAGAACGCTCTGGTCGCCGCCGTGATCCCACTGGCCATCGCCACGCCGGAGCGCGGCGGCAAGCTGGGCCGGCTCCCGCAGGCTGTCCGGGAGGCCGCCCTGCGCACCGCGCTGCGGGTGCCCGGCGAAGACGACCTCCGGCAGCTCACTGCCCTCGACGCCACAGAACTCGGCCGCAGCAAGGAAGCCCGGCAACTGCTCCGCGCACTTCAGGACCTGGCCCCCTCTGCGGCGCAGCAGGAGACCGGACCAGTGGACCTGGGCACGATCGGTGGCCGCGCCTGGCGGCTGGAGCCCGACCCCACCTATCAGGGCGGCTACCGGGTTCTGGCCGACGACACCGAGGTCGGCGCCGTCGCCCCCGTCCGCCGCCGCAAGACCGACACCGTCCGGTGGACGGCCGAGCACCGGCGGCGCGCTCTCGGACGCGGCCCGGCCCATGCCGGACGGGATGCGGCCGCCCAGGCTGTGATCACGGCGGAGGACGCTTGGGTTCCGCTGCCCGAGCTGGACGACGAGGCCTACCTGCGCATCCCGGCGGGGCTCCGCAGCGACCTCTACGGCGCGGCCGGACGGGTCGACATGCGGCGCGGCCGGCTCGCCCAGATCCAGCCGGGCGCCTACCGCCAGCAGCTCCACACCGCGCTCGGCCAGTCCAGGCGCAGTGCCAGCGGCCGGATCCGCGGCCAGCACCTGGCTGTCCTGCTCGACGCCGCCCGTGAGGACCTCGGCGCTCCCGGCAGCGCGGCTGCAGACCGGTTGTACGAGGCGATTCAAGGCATCCGCAGCGTCTTCGTGACGAGCACGTCCTCGAGGCCATGAGAGGCCATATCTCGGAAAGAAGCTGTCGCCCCGACCGAAGACGATGGAAGGCACCAGATGGACACCCTGCAACCGGCCGACCCTGTAACCACAGCCGTGACCACGCTTCTCCTGGCACACCACCCCAGGGCGAAGTTTGACGCGACCGGCGCCGTCGTCACGGCCGGATTCCTGTGCTCACCGGGTGCGCCAGGTTCCGCTCAGGCACGCGTCAGCCACCGCACCCCGTTCCCGAGTTCCGCCAATGGGCTCTCTTTCGAAGGCGTCGCAGCTGAGGAGTACGTCCTCGTCGCCGCCTATGCCGACCTCCTGCGCGAAAACGGCTGGACGGTAATTGACCGTACGACCAATCGGCCCAGGCTTCTCGTCTCGAAGACCCCTGCGGTCGTGCCCTGAATGAGGTTCCTCAGGTGTCCATGACCAGGCACTGATGGGCGGGGGCTGCCTCTCACGGAAGGTGGGACGGAACATCAGATCGGACTGACGGATTCGCGGGCAGACGACAGCGTCGGGGCACGGGCGGTTCAGTGGCGCTCCCCCAACGCTATTGGAGCTGTCATGAACCTTGCCGAACTCGACCGTCTGCGTGGAGAAGCCGAGCAGCTGCGCGCGGTGGATACCCAGGACATCCCCGGTCCGGAGCGCACCCTCCTGCTCGGCTACACCTGTGACCGGGACACTTGGCATGTGTACGTGCGTGGTGCCTACCTGCACGTCCTGGTGTACAACCACGTCACCCGCGTCGTGGTGCGCTACGAGAGGCATTTCCACTGGCAGGCCGCCGACCTGGTACCTGACAAGCGGGTCTACCCGGAGAGCACCGACCTGGAGTTCGCCCGGCTTCTGACGTCTCACGGGGTGGACCTTCAGTTCGCCTCGTTCGACCCGGCCCGATTTGACCGCCTCGCGCAGAAGCCGTTCCACGGGGCGATCTACGACTCGGCCACTCGGGGCCTTGCCGACGTGGAGAGAGGCTCCCTGTGACCGCTATGGGTGAACAGCAGGGAATGCCCCCGGAGATGGCCCGTTCCTGGACGCCGCAGGCTCGCTCCGAACGGCTCGACGCCGAACGCCGAGAACGGCAGGAGTTGGCCCATCGGATCGGCCGGACGCTCGCTGCCGAGTTCAACGACCGACAGGTCGAGGGCGGAGGCTGGCGTCACCAGGTCGCCCCCGTGAACTTCGTGAGCGTCCTCCTGACGCACCCCAGCGGGATGAGCTTGTCGCTCACGCATGAGGGCAGCTACCGCAAGGGCGCGGCGGGTAGGCGGCTCACGGTGCGCGGCGGCTACCCATCCGAGTACTGCGGATGGCGAGCCGAGCCCGTGACCGTGGGGATCGACACCTCCAGCGAAAGCAAGGCCCGTCAGATCATCAGGCGCCTGCTGCCCGACTACCTGAGCACCTTCGGGGCTGCCCGTGCGATGCAGCAAAGGGTCCAGGAGGAAACACGGAGCCGGCAGAGGCTCAACCGACGCATGCAGGATGTACTGCCAGCGCTGCGAGCCGCCCCGTACGAGCAGCCTCATGCTGTCGACGCCCGCAAGCAGTCGCATTGGTCAGCGGCGCAGCATCGGCCAGATGGGGCCTCGGCGCCCCGAGCGCACTGCTCCGGCTCCGTACGGCTGGCTGATGACGCCTCGTCGGCAGAGGTCCTGAAGCTGACGAACGTGCCAGCAGACCTGCTCCTGGAAATCCTCGCCCTGATCAACGCGCAACCGGTCCTCGAAGGCCGCGTGATGCCCCGAATGATCTCTCCCCAGCGCCCCGAGCTGCCCGCCGCGCCCACCGTCATCCACGTCTGAAGCCAGAGGCGGGGCGAGTTCCGGGGCCGCCCACGCCTCCACCGCGCTCGCCCGGCCGGGGAGGCGGCTCGCACCCTCTGCGAGCGCACCGGTCCGCTCACGTGCTGTCCGCCAGCACCGCCCCGCGGCTCTCCTGCCCGTCTCGTCGGGTGCTGCGGCCGTGGTCACTGACGTACAGAGCCGGCTCCTTGCGGAAGACCTCGGGCCGGTCGCGGTCTGCCCTCGGGTGCAGCGGAGGGAGATTCGCCACGACTGCGAGCTGGGCGCGGACTCGACAAGCATCGGCTCCACTTCGCCGCCCTACCACCGAGCGGCGCGACATCGGCGGCCTCGCCCCGTTGAAACTCACCTGGACTCCCAGACGAAGGAACGCGCGTATGACAGAAGAACTCAAAAGGATGCTCGACGGTTTCTCGGTCGGCGACCACGTGACGGCCACGGGTGCTGACACTCGCGGTCATCAGGTCACTCGCACGGGCTACCTCCTCACCGAGCCGCAGCTCGTTGACGCCCGGCGCAACGGCTGCCCGGCCAAGGGCCTTCGCCTGTTCATCGGAGCGAAGGACACCGACGCGAGCGACCGCACCACCTGGACCACGCTCTTCTCCGACGCAGGCGTCATCGAGCACACCCCGGAGCCGGAGGCCGGCAAGTGGTCCATGACCGAGCTCCGCTTCGTTCCGGGCGTGAAGGCCAGCAGCCACACAACTCGCATCCTGTTCGGTGGCAAGGGCGGCGCCCGCTCGACCGGGCCGACCCAGGCCACGCCGGTCACCGTCACGTACACCGATGACGGCATCTACGCTCTGTGGGACCCCGCCTCGGACACGACGCATGCGACCATCAGGCTCTCGGCCAAGATCTGGTGGGCGCACCTTCCTCCGGAAGCCGCCGTCGATCCCGTGAGAGCGGAGTAGCGGCGGCCGGCGAAGTCCTGGAAGCCCATCCATAGCAGCGACGCCCCCACCGTGAAGATCTACGGTGGGGGCGTCGCTGTCGAGTTGGTGAGAACGCCGTCTTGCGTCGGCAGGCCAGCGCTTACGCCTGGAGGCGCCCTACCGGGTGATCACCATCGTGTCGGCGACCTTGTCGTGCAGGCACTGCTGGTACGGCTTATCCCAGCAGCACCAGAGCGGGTTGAGAAGGCCGAGGACCGGAATCACCGCGGCGATGAAGAAGAAGGTCTCCCGTCCCATCGCCCGCCAGAACCCGGTCGGCAGGGCTGACTGGCTCCGCACGATGCGGATCTTGCAGATCCTCTTCCCGATGGTGGAACCGAACCGCCAGACGCTGAAGGGGAAGTACAGGACGTAGGTGGTGAGCAGCCAGGCCACCAGCACTGTCTGTCCGGCGGCACCGGCGCCGGAATCGATCCAGATCATCAGCGGGATCGCCGTCACGAAGTAGGCGACGTACCAGATCACGAGGTCCAGAAGCCGGGCGCCGAGCCGGGCGCCGATGTTGGCGAGCAACGGGCCTGCTGGCGGCCCGCTATGCACCGGCCCGACATGTGGGTGGCCCGGCGCGTAGGACGCGTACGCGGCCGGGGCGTGGCTGGGTGAGCCGTACGCGCTGTCAGCGGCGGGGGTGGGGCCGGAAGGGCCGTAGGGCTGTGTCGTCATGAAGGCTTCCTGGACCGTCGGTGGTTGGGACGCCGGAAAGCTAGGCCCCGATCCGGACATCTCCTCGGCCCGCCCTCTACCCGACGCAGGGTGGCCGGCGTCGTCGCGCGTACGGCTCGGAGGGATGGGCCTGAGTCGTACGCCCTCGAGGGGCCGTGTGTTCTGTCGGCGGATACCTCACCGGTGGCGCGCCGCCCAGTCTGATCCGCTCGGGCATGACGCTTGGCGTATGCCGCCTATTGCTGTCCGACTGGGCACCTGCCGGTCTCGGGCATCACGGCCGCCGGTTCTCGCCCGTACGAGCCTCTGGCCCCCGGATCCTGTTCAGTCTGCCTCCCAGCCGGAATCCGCAGTTCTAGGAGAGCAGCATGACGACCACACTGGAGCGCCTGGCCACTGAGCCGAAGCACGAGACGGCCATCCTCCTGCCCAACGTGTGGTCCGATCTCCAGCATTGCGTCCTTGCGCTGTGCCCGTGCGGCAGCGCAGCCAGAGTGGACGTCCGTGATGGCGTCCTGGGCGCACACGAGCCGAAGGCCGAGTGGACCTTGGACGGTAAGCGTCGTGCTGTCATCCGGGATGCGTACGGCATCGGCTCCACCTGCCGTTACAGCGGGCGGGCCGTCACCCTGGCCTCCGCCCTGGCGCGTGACAACGTACTGACCCCGGCCGAGCGCGGGGTGCGTGACAGGACTCAGCGGCTCCTCGAAGCCGGGGTCGTATTCGCCCCTCCCCGCGGATACGCCCTGCCGAAGGCTGCGGCCAACCTGCTCTCCCATGCCGAGGATCACGGCTGGATTGCCGCACAGGCCTGGGCCCCGTACGAGGACGGGTTCACCCTGAGCGTCCGCGTGAGCCGTGCGGTGGACGACGGGCTGGGGTGGCAGTTCGACCTGTCGTGGTTCTGCGCACCCGGAGTCGCGCGGCGGACTCGGTTCGGGCTGAGCCGGTCGCCGGATCGCAGGGGGCTGTACGACACCCCGTCGGTGAAGGCGATCCACGGTGTCATCGCTGCCCATTCCGTGCGCCAGAAGGCATGACGCGCTGCGGCGCCGGCTGGTCACGCTGTCCGCGCGCGTGGGCGCGCATCCGTACTGGGAGGGCCGCACTCCTCCCGCGGGCGCTCGTGCGCAGGTGCGCCGGCTGGCCCGTGAGCGGGTGAGCCCGCCGGACGGGTTCCGGTCGTGAGGCGACGAGGACTGCCGGGGCGGCGCCGCTGTCGGTGCCGCGGGGTTGCCGGCGCTGATCCGCGTGAGACGTCTGGCCTGACCTGGAGCATTCGTCCGCTGCGTCGCCTCGGCCGGGGTGCTTGCGTCCGGGCTGTCGAGCTGGCGGGTTCAGCGGGTTCGGGCTCGGCCGAAGAGCAGCCGGTCGGTGGCGAGGGTGGCGTCCAGGTAGGCGTCGATCCGCGCGGCGTCGGCGGTCTGCGGCAGCGGATCCAGTCCCAGAAGCAGGACCGCCTCTGCGTTGCGTGCGACCAGTTCGGTCCAGGGCCGGCGGGTGGACAGCCGGAGCCGGCGGGAGACCCCGGGCACGTGCAGCAGCACCTGGTCGCCGACGATCTGCAGGCAGCGCTCCAGTTCCGGAACGACCTCCCGGGCGCCGGTCAGGCCTCCCAGGCTGGCGGACAGCCGCCGCATCCCGGCCTCGGCCGTCTCGGCGGTGCCCGAGCCGGTCAGGGCGGGAGCGCGGGTGATCAGGATGTGCGCGGTCTCATGCCCGTCCGGGCGGGTGTCGGCCCAGGTCCAGGTGGCAAGGGACACCAGCAGCCGCAGATCAGGGGCGGGCGGCGTGAGCAGGACTGTCATGCTGTCGTGCCTCCCGCGGCCTTGAAGCAGCACCAGACGATCTTTCCGGTCGGGGTGCGGTCCTGAACTCCCCAGCCGTCGGCGAGCGCGGCCACGAGGATCAGGCCGCGTCCGGAGGTGTCGGTGTCGGCGGCCTGCCGGGCCTTGGGGTGCCGGCGGCGGCTGTCGTGTACTTCCATGCGCACGGTTTCCTCCTGGGCGTCGAGCTTGACCAGGAAGCCGTGTCCGGGAACGGTGCCGTGGACCATGGCGTTGGTGGCGAGCTCGGAGACGCAGAGCCGGATGTCTTCGACACGGTCCGGCAGGCCCCAGTCGGTCAGGGCCTCGGAGGTGAAGGATCTTGCCAGGCTGATCGACTCGGGGCGAGCTTCGAAGAATTGTTGGGTCGTCAGGGCCATCGTGGTCCTCGTGACTCGGCGTCCAGGACGCGGGTGGTGCCGGGTTGGCGGTGGCGGACGGGACCGGTGCGGGCGGCGGCGTGGTGGGTGGTCCGGGGCTTGCGGACCAGCAGCAGCCGTGAGCCGGCCGCCTCGATCCGGCGCCTGCGTTCGGCGGCTATGGCCTTCGGTCCCAGGTGCGACATGGCCGGGGCGATCACGCCGTAGACGTCCGGCAGCGCGAGCACGTCCAGCAGCCCGGTGAACGCCGCCGACGCGGCGCCCGCCGCCGTGTCCCGGTCGGTGAAGACGCCCGACAGCTGCAGTTCGTGGCTGCGGCAGTACTCGGCGAGCGAGCCGACCAGCGCCTCCTGCCGTGCCGGGGAGACCCGCACCAGCCGCAGAAGGCCGTACACGACCGGGCCGTTGACCTGGCGCTGCTCGGTGAGGGGTTCCATGCTGGGGACCATCCAGAAGGCTCGACAGAGAAGTGACGCTCTGAGCGTGGCCGCTGCCCAGCTCGTCGCCAACCACCCGTCGTTCTACTTCCGTTCCACTTCCGTCCCGCCGGCTGCACGGACCGTGCTTCGATGACGGGTGGAAGGGAGTGACGACGCGTGGCGACGGTGCACCACTGGACCGGCCTGGAGGCCAAGGCCCTGCGGGGCGCTCTGCGCCTGAGCGTGCGGGCCTTCGCCATGCAGCTCGGCCTGGCCGTCGCGACCGTGTCCAAGTGGGAGAGCAAGCTCGCCGACACTGCGCCCCGCCCCGACACCCAGGCCATCCTGGACACCGCCCTCAGCCGCGCGGACGCCGCCGTCCACCTGCGCTTCGAGACGATCCTGTCCGAGATGACCAGCACCGGGCCGAGCGCCGGCCGGCCTCGCGTCACCGCTTCTGGTCCCAGAGCCTGGGAGTACGAGAGCTGGGCCGACGACCTCGACCGCGTCGTGGTCGCCCTGTCCCGGCAGAACTTCACCTTCGCCGACAGCCTCCTGAACCGGTGGCTCACCCGGTTCAAGTCCTCGGAGCTGGACGAGAAGGGGCTGTATCTCTTCGCCCGGTCCACCGCTCTGCTCGGCGACCTCAAACGCGACCAGGGCGCCGTCCTCGGGCCGCTCTCCGCCCGCCGCTCCTACGCCGACGCCCGCGCCATCTTCACCCAGCTCGACATCCCCCGCCGCGTCGCCCAGCTCGACCTGTCCCTCGCGGTCGTCACCGAGATGTCCGGCAAGCTGGAGCTCGCCGCCCGCCACTACGAAACCCTCGCCGTCGACGACCGGCTCTCCCGCCGCGACCGCGCCCGCGCGAGGCTGTGGGTGGGCACCTCACTGAGCAAGGACGGCCAGCACGACTACGCGACCCGCGTCATGCAGGCCGCCACCCGCGACTTCGAAGACCTGACCGAACCGGACGACTGGTCGGTGGCCCACCAGAAACTCGCCCTGGCCCGACGCGGCGCCGGCGACCTCACCCAGGCCCTGCACTTCATCGACATCGCCCGCAGCAGCGGCACCACCGAGTCACCGATGCAACGCGTGCGACTGGACACCGCCCAGGGCCACATCCTGCTCTCCGATCCGGCGACCCGGGATGATGGACACCTCGTCCTCGACCAGGCCGCCAGGCAGGCCGCGCAGTACGGACTCGTGCACCAGCTGCGCAGCATCGAGGGCATCAGGGCCATGAGCGAGGGGCCGACCGGCCCCCGGCAACGGTGACCAGGGAGAACACACGCGTGAGCAACGACCAGCAGGCCATCACCGAGGACCAGTGGCGCCGGGCCAAGCTGATCTGGGACTACCACCAGATGCACCACGAGCTGCGGCCCGCCGACGCGGCGATCGGACTGGGCAGCCACGACCTCGGCGTCGCCACGCACTCCGCCGAGCTGTACCGCGCCGGTCTCTTCCCCACCCTGGTGTTCACCGGCGGCAACAGCCCCACCACCGCCAAGGTCTTCCCCCGGGGTGAAGCGGTCCACTTCCGCGAGCACGCCATCGAGCTCGGTATCCCCGCCGAGGCGATCCTGCTCGAGCCGAACGCGGCGAACACCGGGCAGAACATCACCCTCTCCCGCGAGGTCCTCGCCGCCGCCGGCATCCGCCCCGCAACGGTGCTGCTGGTCTCCAAGCCCTACATGGAACGACGGTCGTTCGCGACCGCCCGCAAGCTGTGGCCCGACGTCGACATCCGGTGCGCGTCGGAGCCGCTGGAGTTCGACGACTACCTGAAGTCCATCGGCGACGAGAAGCTCGTGCTGGACATGCTCGTCGGCGACCTCCAGCGGGTCATCGAGTATCCGAAGCTCGGTTTCGCCATCGCCCAGGAGGTCCCGGAGGACGTGCATGCCGCGTACGAGTCCCTCATCCGCGACGGCTTCACCAGCCGCCTCATCGCGTGAGCTGCCCGCGCTGGGCGGGCTGTGCGCGATCCATCAGCCGAACATCTTTCCCCGGCTGAGCACGCTGGCCAAGCTGTTCGCGGCGGATACCTGGATCGTCCTGGACGACGTCCAGTTCACCCGCCGCGACTACCAACACCGGGCCCGTCTCGCCGACCTCGACGACCCGGCCCGCCAGCGCTGGCTGACCATCCCCACCCGCCTGCCCAGCGGCCGCTCCACCCTCATCCGGGACGCGCTGATCGACGATCCCGTTCTCGCGCGCCGCAGGACCGAAGGCCTACTGCGCCAGCACTACGGGAACAGCCCCCACTGGCCGGCCCTCGCCCAGGCCCTGGCTCCGGTGCTGGACACCTTCGCCACCGAACGGACCGCGGCCGTCGCCGAGATGTCCACCCGTCTCCTGCTGGACCTGCTCGGCTGGCGCGGGCAGATCCTGACCAGCAGCGATCTGCCCGCCCGGCCGGGCCGCTCCCAGCGGCTCGCCGACCTGGCCGCCGCGACCGGTGCCCGCACGTACCTGTGCGGGACGGGCGGCATGACCTACCTCGACCCCGCGCCGTTCAAGGCACAGGACATCGCCGTCCTCCCGTTCCGGCCGCCGACGACCGGTATCTGGTCCACCGGGGTCAGCGCCCTGTGGGCGCTGGCGGCGCTCGGTCCGCAGGCCGTGGCCGCCCGCTGCCGCGCACTCGCCGCGGCGCCCGAGGCCATGCTGGAGGCCTGACCCGGCTGCTCCCCTGATCCGAGGCGCGCGCATCGAGGTGCCGAAGCGTCACCGGCCCCGCCTTCGCCGACGAGGCGATGTCGCGTCCTGCCACCGACCCCAGCCAGGGATCAGATCTCGGCAGGCCAGGTAGCGACCCCTACCCACATCCAGGGCCACTCCCGGATGTGCCCGACCACCTTCTCCGCCGGCACTACCACATCCCGCGCCTCTCCGGCCTCCCAGGCCGTCCGAAGCAGCCGGACGTACTCCACGTCCCACAGGACCGCCGTGTACGGCTTGCCGTCGGCGTCGAGCGCCAGGAGGAAGCCGTATCCCTCGGCGGTCGGCTGCAGTCCGGCCACCGCGCATAGTGCCAGGTAGGCCGCTGGTCCATGGAAATCGGTCTCGGTGGCGAGCATGGCTCCGTGGATCGTGATCATGCTGTCCTCATTTCGTCGTCGGGTATCGCCTGAGATGTGCGCAGATGCAGATGAAGCCCCTGCCGACGTCGACGGGGGCTCAAAGGGGCAGGCAGGGCCAGCGGGTGGCCACCGGTACGCCAAGCCAGTCCAGGGGAGGGGCCGTGCCCGAGCGGCGTCCCCCTGTCCGGCCAAGGAGGAGGCGCCCTCTGGCTCTGGGCCACTCGGTTCACACGAGATTCGCCGCGGCGGGGCTCCGACGGCCTTGTCGTTGTTCCGTGCAGGCCATGTCACTGGTCGAACTCAACAGTCCCCTGCAAACGCTCCAGGGCGTGTCACGCACGGTCAGCCCCGGACGTGCCGAACCGCCGGCATCCGGCCGTCAGTCGAAGCTCACGGTCATCCCGCTCGCCTTCCGTGATGCAGCCGAGGCCGTTGACAGGCTTCACCGGCATCACAAACGGCCGACCGGCCACAAGTTCAGCCTCGGTGTACTCGACGACGCTGGAACGCTTCGTGGCGCTGCGATCGTGGGCCGGCCCGTGGCCCGTTGTTTCGATGACGGGTGGCAGCTTGAAGTGACCCGAGTGGCTACCGATGGCACTCCCAACGCCTGCAGCACCCTGTACGGGGCCGCATGGCGTACCGCGTCGGCTGCCGGCTACCTACGACTCATCACCTACACCCAGGACGGCGAGTCGGGCGCCAGTCTGCGTGGCGTCGGCTGGAAGCAGGTTGCGGCGCTTCGGCCCCGTGCAGGATGGGACACCCCCTCACGTCCGCGTAGGGATCGAGGCACAGACCAGGTCGCACGGATCTTGTGGGAGCAGTCGCGATCAGGGGCTGCGGCTTTGCCAGCGCTGGCAGAGCTGCGTAACGAAATCCGGAACGAAATCCTCTGTGAGGGCCCCGGGTGCGGGCAACCGTTCCCGCTGCGCCTTGGTCCTGGACGCCCTGCCCGCTTCTGCTCGACGACGTGTCGGGTCCGTGCGCACCGCGCCGCCAAGGCTGCGGCCTGACCGGTCGGCTCGTCACTCGTACCGGCTCGCGCCCCTGTCCAGTCCAGCCGCGGCGTCACAGAGGACAGCCGCCCCCACCCGCGACGCCGATTCGCCGAAGTATGCCCCGGTCCGCTCCTTACCTGTTCAGTGCGCTCCAACGAGACCGCGCCGGTGGAGAGCGCGGCCGGGAACCACGGGGAGCGACATGAACACGGGCACGGTCAGGCAGGCTTACGGAGCACGCTGGACGCCGCCTCAGCCTGCCCTGCTTCCCATTTGGCAGCAGCGCCAGGAACGCTTCACCCGCTCGAACATCTGCCTTGAGGAATTGGCCATGGCCATCCGCCAGGGTGGCTGGTCCGTCCTTCCCGTCCCGGATGTGCCGAACCTGGGCGCCTGCGATACCGCCGATTGGGCGGCGAAGGTGCTGGCCAGTCAGGAGTCCCTGCGGCTGGAGCAGGCTCGCACCTACTCCTTCGGGTCGAACGCCACCGGCATGGCCGTAGCAGCGGCGGCCGGGTCACCTCCGAAGGAGAAGATCACCGCGACTCGGCTCCCCAGCCCTTCAGGCTTGATCGTGTTCGCTGATCCGATCGGCCACCACTCCGAGCCCGTGATGGCGGCTGACGGCCACGTGGTGGAGCTGCACACCCCGATCGTCGCCGCTTCCTGGTCCCTGTGGGGTCGCGAGCAGATGGAACACCTCGGCCCCGAGCATCCCATCGCGTGGCTTTGCCGGGAAGAAACCGGGGAACCCGCCCGCCTTCCTCAGACGATGCGGGCGATATGGGTCACCTTCTACTCCGCGCGGCCGGGCGACATCCCGGACCTTCCCGACGAGGCTCCGGTCGCCCTGATGAACGGGGTGCCGGTGACGGCCGCGATGGCCCGCGCCCGCGACGCAGTGTTCTCCCGCCATTACACCGACCTGTGGGGGCCTCTGCGATGGCATGACGAGGCTCTGCTGCCGATCGGGGAGCGCTTCGAGGAACAGCCCCAGCCAGGCGCTCACGACTGGGCCAGTGTGCTCTACACCGCATGGCAGATGATGCAGCAGCGCACAGGGGTGACCCAGCTCGTCGACATCAAGCGTCACAACGTGCTGCCGCCCTCGGCGCGGAAGAAGGCGAAGGCGAAGGCGCGGCATTCAGGTCTGGGACCGGCCGTCGGTGACGGCGTCGTACACGTCGTCGACCTCACCCGCGCCCGTCGGCCGGCGAAAGCCGAAGCTGACCGGGACGCGGCGGCCTCCGACGGTCGACGGAAGGTGGAGTGGAAGTTCCGCTGGAAGGTGCCGCCGCACCGGCGCATGACGTGCATGAATCCGCGTCTGCACCATGACATGCAGGACACCGAGCTCAAGTACCACGAACACCGAGAGGACCTGTTTCCGGAGGTGACGAAAGGACCGGAGGGCAAGCCTCTTCGGACCGAGGGCGGGACAACCTACACCTACGAGGTTTCCCAGTAACGCCCATCCGGCGCCTCACGCCGAGCGCGACAGAACAGATCGGCCAGAACCGCTGCAACGGATAAGCCGATCACCCCGCGAGACGCGGCCGCCCCGACACGGAGGCGGCCGCTTCGTCGTGGAGTGCGTCTTGGGCGCCGACTCCGGCCTGTCCGGCACGAAGGGAACGGTGCTCGCCTTCAGGGTCTCAGTGCACGGCGGGTTGTGGCCGCCATGACGACGGCCATGAGCACGGGGAGGTAGAGGGCAGTCGGCAGAGAGGTCCAGGAGGCGAGCGCGCCGATCAAGGCCGGCCCCGCGAGGAGACCGAGATACCCGGTGGCCGCGACCGTGCCGACAGCACGTGGCCCTCCGCGGCCGGCGGCGGAAATCAAGGAGGGGACGGCGGTAGACAGCCCCAGCCCCACTGCGGCCCATCCGGCCATGGCGATCGGAATTGAGTTGGAGGCCACCCCGATCGCCAGGCCTACGGCTCCGAGTCCGGCACCGATTCTGACCACGGTGACGTGCCCGTAGCGGGCCAGCATTCTGTCCCCGCACAGCCGCCCAACCGCCATCGCAGCGCTGTAGACCGCGAATGCGGCGGCGGCGAGGGTTTCCGATCCGCCCAGGTCCTTGATGTGTACGGCGGACCAGTCGACGGCGGCGCCTTCACAGAGCAGGCAGGCCGCCGCGAGGGCACCCAGAAGCCAGAGGCTGCGCCGGGGAAGCGCGGCTTCGTTTTCATCGTCGAGGGACGCGCTGGCGGGGGCGTCGAGGTGGCCTGCAGCCCGGACCGTGCGGCCGGAGATGACGGCCGCCAGGGAGACCAGGACGCCGACAGCAGCGAACAGCAGGTCGTGCGGCAGCCATGCGGTCACCGCTGTCAGCGCGGCTCCGAGGAGCGCGCCGGCGCTGTAGGCACAGTGGAACCCGGACATGATCGGACGCTCGTAAGCCCGTTCGCACGTGACTGCGGAGGAGTTGGCTCCGACATCGAGCAGTCCGTGGAAGGCCCCGAACACCGCGGCGGCGAGCGACAGCGTGAGGAGCGAGCGCCCCTGTCCCAAGAGGACCAGGGAGAAGCCGAAGCCCACGGCGGGAAGGATCAGCAGGCGGGATGATCCGAGCCGGTCAGCGATGCGGCCGCCGACCAGGAGGCCTCCCACCATCCCGGCAGCGGCCGAGAGAAGAACTACGGCTAGGCCGCCGGACTGGAGATCAGCAGCGGCGCGAACGGCGGGCATTCGGGCGCCCCATACGGCCATGACCACGCCCAGAGTGGCGAAGTATCCGGTCAGGAGCAGCCGAGAACGCTTCATCGAAGGGGCCACGCGGGCCGTGGAGGTCGCGATGGTCGTCACCTGCGGCCTCCATGCGCGCGGCCGTGCGGCCGCGTTCCGGTGACGGCGCGCGGCGGCTCCTGGTGTAGTGCGGATGCGGCTGCTCGAGCCGGCTGCTGGGCGTGTCGGCAGTGTCCGCGAGCGGAACCGTCGGCACGCGGGTTGGGGGCTGGATAGCTTGGTGCGGGATGGAGTGGCTGTCGCATGACGGGATGGTGGGCCGTGAACCGGACACTCTCGTCGAGCACTTCCTTCGCTGGCCACGCAGTCTTCACCGCCGGGCCTCTACCCGTGGGTGCTGGCCGGTCTCGCGGTGGTTGGGACACCAGTGGGAGAACCGTTCAGACTGGCTGCGCTGCTCCGGCCATCGGATGTGGCATGGACCGAGACTTGTTCGGGAGATTCTTCATGCTGTCGCTGGTGCCGTACGTGCCGCCGATCGCTCGTGACGCGGCGACCTGTGTGTGCGGTGTGTCGCGCTGGGTCTTCGAAGAGGTCCTGTGCCAGTCCTGCCGGAGCACAGCAGTGGAGGAGCATGGCGAGCGCCTCACCCGGCTGCTGGCGGACATCTCGTACGACTACCGCGACATTCACCTGACGTGGTCGGCTGCCGGGGAGAGCCCGGAATCGTTCAACCCGCGGGTTCTGTTCATGGCTCCCGACGTCACAGACCCCGACCGGGGCAAGATCCAGTTGCGCTGGTTCCACTACTGGGCGGACGACATGCTGGTGGCCGCCTGCGCCGCCGGGGCCAGCGACGACGAGGTCCTGGCGCTCGCGGTCGCTCAGGCTCACTACGCCATCGCCACGCTCGCCGTCCACGAGGTGGGCGAATGGTTCACCTACCGCGGGAAGCAGGTCTTTCCGCCGCACCGTTCCGATCCTGGCTTTCCCGCTGACGAAGAGAACGGCCCGGACGGCAACGGAGCAGTGGTGCTGTGGCTCGCGTACGACCACCAGAACGGCACTGCTCGTACGTCAGGAGTCGTTGCAGCAGCACCGGCCGACGGCCGGGAGCCGTACCTGACCGGCATCGGGACCCTGCCCGGCCAGAGGCTGAACGCCGACGATTCCGGCATCACGGTGGAAGGCCCAGGTGACGTCCCAGCTACTCGGTTCTCCTGGACCGATGCGACCACAGCCTCCTCCCTCGGAGCCAAGGATGACCGGTCGAGAACCCTGCACGCTGTGCATCAGAGCATCGTGTCCTTCGAACTCAGTGTGGTCGCCCGGCATCTACTCGTCCGAGGCCAGCCTGTGCTCGCGCCAGCGCCCGGCTTGGAGGGCTCGGGATTGGCCTGGCGGTTCCATCTCACCTACGACGGATGACCAGCCGCTTCCGGAGTGGTGTGCGGACTGCCCCGCGCACCGATCTGCGATGTACCGACAACCCCGTCGACTCGACGGCCGAGAGGATTTCGCTGGGCCTCGGCCGTCGAGAGCGCTCGAGATCAGACTGAGCCCACGATCCACACTCCTGTGCGATCCTCACCTCTTCGACCACTCCAGGAGTCGTTAGCCATGGCCCTTGAGGCAAACCACCCCCTCCTCGGTCCCGAGCAGCCGCTCGACGACGAGGCCGAGCACGATCAACGAGTCCGCGCGCACCTGGCCAGGCTGGCCAACGCTCGCGGCCTGTCGGTCGACGAGGTCCTGGGGGCGTTGAATGCGACCCTGGCGTCCGGACGACCGCTGATCACAGATCCTGAGCACGACGGCGAGGCTTCCCCCGGGCTTCCGAGCAGCCGAAAGGGGGGCACGGTCACCCAGCAGCGGCCGGCGGGCCCGGTCTGGGGCGTGACGTCAGTGGACTACCAAGGGCCGCCGGTCGCTCAGCGCAGCCCCTGCGCGGGTACGGAGCGGTGCCCCTGGCGGCAGGACGCGGTTCCGGGCGCTTTTCCCGCGGAGGCCTTCCGTCTCTCCGCTCCGACGTCCTACCCGGATAGTGACCGCCGATTCGGCTGCCACTCCTCGTCTGCTGAAGCGCCGCGGGTTTGTGCTGGGTGGCTACTGCGCGGCGCCTCGGGGAACCAGCAGGTGCTGAAACTGCTGGAGGCCGGGCTCATTCAGGTACCGACGTTGCCTGCCGGGGTCGAGTTGTACGCCGACTACGTGGAGATGGCTGTGGCCAACGGTGTCGCGGAGGACGACCCGACGCTCGCCCCGATTCTTCGGGGCCGGTCGCAAGAGATGTGCGCAGACAACGAGACGCTGCCAGCAGGAGACGTGGCTGCCGAGGGCAAGCAGGACCGGCGTTCGGGCGGTGCCGGGTGACCGCCGATGCCAACCAGTCGGGCACCGCGGCTTCTGACGTGCTTCAGGAGTGGATCGCCCGCTACCGGCAGGTGCCGCTCGGGGACGATTCATGGGTCTACACCAGCTTCGCGGAGCTCGTCGCCCGCCACGGGCAGGCGTACGAGCCGGCTGCCTGGCCCATGCCCGATGCCCAGCATCCCGGGCGCTGCCTTCACGTCGCCCGCCGGTGGGCCGAAGAGGTCGGGTGGACGTACGTGGAGGGCTTCGTGCTCGTTCCGTCGGAGATCCCGTTCAGCGGCTTCGAGCACGCCTGGTGTCTGACGGCCGAAGGCAAGGTGGCTGATCCGGCGCTGCCAGACGGGTGGGCCACGGCCTACTTCGGAGTTCCGCTCTCTGACCGCTTCTGCCGGGAGCAGCGGGCGCTGCGCGGGACGGATGCGGTTCTGACCTTCGATCCGGTCAAGTTCTGGGAAGGGGCGAACGCGACCATCCTGCGCCAGGGACTGCCCTCGTATGCCGTAAGCCTCACCGAGCGCGCCGCCTGACCGTCGTCGCTCCTGCGATGCGTGGCTTCCCGCTTCTGGCCCTCGACCGTCAACCCGCGGAGTTCCGCAGAGCGGCGTTCACGCTTCCGGAGGCTGTCCGCTTCAGGGGGCAGGCTGCGCTCGTCTTGACCACCAGGACAGCGTCCGCCGCGGACCAGCCGCAGCAGCGCTTCGTACGTGCCCGGCTCCCCCGAGCCTGCACCTTTCTGTCCCGAGCGGACCGATCGGAGAGCGGCCATGCCCCAGCTTCCCTACGAGACGATCACCCTGCGGGTCCTCCTCCCGGATGACCTGGACCGGACTGTTGCGGCACTGTCCGGCCGCGAGTACGAAGCCCACACGGCCGCCGGCAGCGAGTTCCAGGTCCACGGCAACCTGCACGACGCCAAGACCACCCGCCTGTGGATGGCCCGAGGGGGCTCCGCTCCTCACCCTCAAGTGCTGCTGAACGGACTCGCCCACGAGGGCCTGATCGAGGACGGTGACTACCGGATCAAGGGATAGCGGGAGGCTGGATTCGCCGCTGCTCCTGCCCGGCCGGAAAGAATGGCTTCACTCCTCCGAGCACCCCGTCCCTCGGAGCGAAGGCATCCCATCCCATGACTCGGCAGACACCCACCCACCTTGAGCACACCACCTTGAACCCGAGGGCCCGCGGGGCTCACGATCTCGTTCGCCAGGTCGAGCAAAAGCAGCTCGACGTGGATCCTCCCTACCAGCGGGGCAGTGTCTGGACGGAGGACCAGCGGGTGGCACTCGTCCGCTCCTGGATGATCGGCCTGCCCGCTGGCGTGATCATCATCAGCGATCGCGACAACCCGAACTGGGCCGCAGCCACGGAAGACGTGTACAAGGCCGGGGCGGCGATATGGGCGGCCATCGACGGGAAGCAGCGGATCCTGACAGCGAAGTTGTGGTTCACCGATCAGTTCGCTGTTCCCGCCTCCTGGTTCGACCCGGCCGTCGTGGAACAGACCGAGCTCACCCAGGATGGCCCCTACGTCCGCTATGGCGGGCTGAGCCAGCCCGGACGGCTCAAGTTCGACCGCCGCGCTCAGTTCCAGGTCGCCGAGTTCCGGACGGCCGGAACGATCCATGACGAGGCCGCCATGTACCTGCTCGTCAACGGCGGCGGCACGCCTCACACCGACCAGGAGATGCAGCAGGCCCGAAAAATCGCCGAGAAGAAGCCGTAGGTCCTCCGGCCAGAACAGCACATTGAGACCATGTGGCCCGCAGCAGGGCCCTAGGCTTGCGGCCATGGAAGCGACCGCCCCGGCCGAGGCCCTGCTGCTCGTCACCGCCAGCACAGTGCCGGGAACCGACGTGGGCAGTCTCGGCCAGCGCCTCGCCGACACCGTGGTCCACCTGCCCGGCCCCGCAGCCGCCGTCGTCGGGAGAAGCACCGTTCCGAAGGACATCGCCTCATGGGCCGCCGAGTTGGGAGAGCGCCAAGGCATGGCCGGTGCAGCCGCCGATCTGGTGATGTACTTCGCGCGCCTGTGGTTCCGCCCCAGCCCAGACCTGCCGGCCGACGCTGTCGCAGTCGCCATCGCATGCCGTCAGGTGTGGGAGACCCATCTTCGCGATGTCGAACTGTCCGGGCTTACCGACGTGGTGTGCTTGCCCGCACCTGATGCGGACGCATGGCTCCGAGGCGCATCGGGCTGCACCGCGCTCGCCAGGACCACAGACGCTCCTCCAGGCTTGATTCCCGAGAACGGCGCGTAACACGGACGGGCTGCTCCACCTGCGCACTCCACCGCACCGGCCTCCCCATCAGGCGACGGGACGGCCTCGGGTGTCTCCGCCCCGTGAGCGCAGGGTCGTCCCGGCCTCAGTAAGCAGAAGGTGAACGAAGCCGTAGGAGCGCCCGCAGCCCTCGGCCAGGGTCCGGATCGAAGCTCCCTTGTCGTACGCCCGCCTCAAGTCGGCACCCAGCCTCTTCCGCGCCATTCCAGTAATCCACCCACGGCTGCCCAACACGTCCTCTTCCTCTCTCTGCGCGAACAACCTCCCGGGCGCCAGCTGCGCCCAGGAGCGTGCTCACTCTCCCGGTGGGCAGCACCATTCCGGCCTCGGACACGAGCGCCGACTTCGTCGGGGCGGTGAGGCTTGCGGAGCAGCGGCCAGACGGACTGCAGCGACACCTTCATACGCCGCACTCAGGACGGCGCGGGCCGGGCCCCGTGCCGGGAAGCACGGCAGAACGCGTGTACACGGGTTGCCTGCCACGCTCCTGTTCGGTCGCGGTGCGCGGCTATCCGCGCCCGCCCCGGTGGCTGGTCTGCCCGGCTTGGGTGACCACCGTTCCAGGATTCGCGACGGCTCGAAGCACCGCCGTGGAGCGCGGTTTCTTACGGTCATGCCAGACAACGACCTCGCTCGTCGCCTCCGCGACCAGCTCACCGCCCACCCCGCCCCGCAAGATCCTCAAGCCTGGATCACTGCCTACCTGCCCAACACCGGCCACACGGGCCGCCCCCTCGATGCCGCCCGCGAAGCCCTAGGCATCAGCGAAGAGGACGCGGCCGCCCTACTCGATGCAGGTCTGCTACCGGAGCAGTTGCTGGCGGCGCTCGATCAGCTCTCCGACGGTGCTGCGGCGATCAACTGGGAGGCTGCGTATGCCGCCGCCTACGGCCTCGAGGACGGTGACTTCAGCATCACAGCCGAGCATCAAGCACGCCGCCGCGTGTGGGGAGTCACCCACGACCTGATCACCGACGGCACCAGGCGCAGCGGCAGCCGTGGGCTACCAGCCAGCGTTATGCAGTTCATTGTGGCCGGCTGGGTAGACGACTGCCTGACCAGCGGACAGGAGCCGACCTTCTGGCGTGACGAACGCGGAATCTGGCGGACCCTCAACGGGGCGCTGTACGCGCCCCGGCTGACCGAGGCCGCCGTCATCTACCCCGGCAGTATGCACGGCACCGAGGACGCGCTCGCCGCGCTCGGCGCCTCAGACCTGACCTGGGTGGGCGTCCTCGGTGACCGCCGCCTGCGCCACGCCATCGTCCCCGCCGACAAACTGAGCGTCCTCAACCAGAGCGCACACATTCGTACCCTCGGCACTCCGCCGCCGGACACCGTCTACACGTATCTGCACACCTCGTGGCTACGCGCCAGTGGCGACGTCTGCCAGCGTTGCCGCGCGGTGGCGTTCCTCGCCCCGGCCACCGACTGGCCTGGGGCCCCGGCCCTGTGCCCCGACTGTCACGAGGCGATGAGAACCGCTCAGGCAGCCGCTGGGCACCAGTGCGCGGACGGGTGCGCGCAGCCTGTCGACCACACGGGGCTGTGCCTTCCCTGACCCGGTGTTACTCCCGGGCGCCCGACGTCGGGCGCCCGGGAGTACCGGCCTCTCCGCACGCGGCGTCCGTCCCTGATCTGCGGGGCGGCTGTCCTGCGCGTCATGGTCGACGACACGGGACCACGAGAGGGCCACGCCTTCAGATTCGCTGTCGCTGCCGTGCCGTCCCCCCCACACCCGCACCATCGCCCCTGCTTCCTCTCACACCGGACGACTAGGAGAACGACGTGGGGCTTTCCATCCGAGCAGGTCGACCGAACGGCCCGCTGCCCAGTGATCCGTTGCCGCAGTGGTCGTACACGGGCTTCAGTCTCTTCCGCCGCGGGATCGCCAGCCACATCGGCATCAACCTCTCTCAGATGCACGGCTACGGCGGCGGCCGTCGATGGAGCAGCGTGACCAGTCCCCTGCGTCACCTCCTGGACCACGACGACGACCGCGGTGAGCTGACGCCCGAGCAGGCGCGCGAGCTTGCCCCGGCACTGGGCGAAGCACTCGCCGAACTCGGCCGCAGTGACCCCGATGGCCTCCTGTGGGGGCCGGACGGCTACAACGGGCGCGTCGGGCGAGAGTTCGTCGACCTCCTCACGCTCTGCGCCGAAGAGGACGTCCCCGCCGTCTTCTGCTGAACCCCAAGCACCACGAGTCCGTGGCACGCCGGCTCCTGCCGTCTCATGACGAAAGCGCCGGGCAGCAGCCGCTGTCGATTCAGGTCGCCGCGGACTGGCCGCCGCAGGACCGACGCGACGGGCCCGTGCCGGTAACCCTCCCGAGCAGACGGATCGGCTTGCCGTCCGCCATCGGTGCCTCCCGGGCACCGGGCGCCAGCCATCAAACGTGGCGCGCCCGCGACCGAGCTGTCCTGACCGCTGCGTGAACGACGTCTGATGCCGTGTCCGCATCGGCTGAGACCTTGCGTGCTGACAGACGACGAACGGAGAAGTCAGTGAACCGTGAGGAGCGACGCCGTGCCGAGCGTGCGGCGCGCAGGAACCGCAGGGGTCAGGAACCGGGGCCGTCCTTTCAGGCTCCAGCGGGTCGGATCGCCCGGGCGGCCGTGTTCTCGCCCGCCGACGAGGAGCGGCAGCGCCAGGATTTCCTGGCCGGCGGCGTGTTCGCGGACGGCGCCGGGGTGATGTTCCCCGAGGGCGATGGGCCCGGTCTGAGCCCGGTGTTCGTTGTCTACGTCCATGACGACGAGCGCACGTTCGGGCCGGCACCGCAGCTTCGGACCGCTTTCGAGCTACTGGACGAGATGGGGTCGGTCGCTCTGCACGAGCGTATGCCGGTGGCCACCTCCTGGTCGGGGATGAGCGGCACCAGTCCGCTGGTCAAGCTGAAGCTCGGGTTCCCCGGGCCCCACCCGGCCAGGGGATCGGCGGACCTGGTGCTGCTCGCGGACCAGTACGCCGAGCTCTGGCAGTACATCGTCGGCGGCGGCCTGATCGGAGTTACCACGCAGCAGCGCCTGGAAAAGGCAACGAACCATCCGGGAGCATCCTTCACGGATGGACTGGAAGCCTGCGTCCTTCTGGGGATCGGTTCGTCCCCGGTCCTGGAGCAGCTCATGCACCTGTACCGGTGGCCCCAGCCCACCAGTGCCGTCTGACAGCTCTGTCCGGAACGGCTGACACGTCAGCCACAGCGCTGTAGCGGCGGCGCCCATCCGTCGCCAGACCAGCGTGCCTGCCGATGCCAGGACTCCGACCAGCAGGCCAGACACCCCTTCTCCCCCACCCCGCTGACTGCCGTGCGCAGGTCGGCATGACTCGTCACACCCACCGCCGCCCGGTATGCGGCTTACATCACTCTGGAGCTGACTTCAGTTGCGCAACCTCTCCTCGAACGCCCGCCGTGGGACCGCCGCCGCGCTCACGTTCGCCGCACTCGCCGGCACCTCGCTTCTCGCCGCTTCTCCGGCGTCGGCGCTCTCCTACAAGTG
Source organism: Streptomyces sp. DT190 (assembly GCF_049846985.1). Lineage (NCBI taxonomy): Bacteria > Bacillati > Actinomycetota > Actinomycetes > Kitasatosporales > Streptomycetaceae > Streptomyces > Streptomyces sp. DT190. Next base: position 52,779 of record NZ_JBNCNM010000030.1, read on the forward strand.
CACCACCAGCACGAAGTCCATCGACAACCCGGCCTACTCCGGCCCGTGGGCGGACAACTGGGACATCAAGATCAGTCTCTGCTCCGCCCGCTCCGGCTCGACGGTGTACAGCTACGCGAAGGCCTCCTGGGACGGCCCCGTCGGAGAGGTCGACGACACGTCGATCTTCAACGGCGCATACCTGCGGATCTGGATAGCCAAGTCCGTCGCCGGCACCGATCCGGTTGTCCGCAGCGGCAACTACTACGGGATCGAAGCCAAGCTGGAGAACTCCGACTACTGGGGCAACTACAACAACAGCTACACCACCCCGACGATCAGCTACCCGGTCGGGAGCGCGAAGGCGTACGTCGACGGGCAGCTGAAGCTCGAATGGCGCAACGACGGCAAGGGCTACCTGAACTACGACTACAGCGCCTCGCCGACGGTCTGACCAGCTGACGGTCCTACGGCTCCGCGGGTGTCGGCCGACTGACGCCGCACAGACCAGCCACCAATCGGTGGCACGTCCGGGCACCCGCCCCTGCGGACGCCGAGGGCCTTCGACCGCCTCCACCGCTGACCGCCTGTCCGCCGGCAGGGTCCGCAGCACCACGTGCGCGCCCTGCCGGTGGTGGACCGCGCCAACGCGAATTCGCGTGGAGAAGGGCTTTGGCGATCAACGGCCTCACCTTGGCGACGTCCAAAGACGACGCGATAAGGAGCGCCACCAGCAGTGAGCACCATCAACATGACCAAGGGCTCAGCGCCCGCCCGCATGACCAAGTCCTCCAGCATCCGGGTGCGGTGCTGGTGGGACAGCCGAACCGACTACGACCTGTACGCCCTCGTCGTCTACGCCGACGGCCGAGTCGAGACGGTCGCTACCTTCCCCGCGGAGGGAGTGCCCGCCCAGCTCGCCACAGCCGACGGGGCGGTGAAGCATCTCGGCGACGTCGGCCGCCAGACGGTCGGAGTTGCCGAGGAGATCATCGAGATCGCCCTGGACGACTCGATACGCGCCGTGATCCCAGTCGCCTACTCCGCTCAGTCGAACGGCACCGGGTCCTTCTTCGAGTACCGCGTCTCCATGGAACTCGACAACGGCCTCGGCGACCGGGTCGTCATCACGGCGGAGAACGCCAACAACAACAGCCGCATCTACACGTGCGTGCCGGGCATGCTGGAGAACACCCCGGACGGGGTGAACGTCCACGCCCTGGAGCACTACTCCAAGCCGAGGTCCGAGAACCGGCCGCTCGTCAGCCTCGTGCGCCAGGGTCTGATGAAGAAGGCCGAGGTGGTGGCCATCGACATGGACGCGGGGCCGCGCAACGCGTACAAGTAGCGTCCCCTCGGCGGCCCCTGAAGGCCCAGAGCACGCTGCTCGCCTGCACCCGTCCGTGTCATGCCTCCCGGCGGCCCACGCGGACGGGATGGACGAGGACCGCTGCGTAAGCCGACAGGCCGATGAGAGATGCCGGGCTGCGGCGGGGAACTCCACACCGAAGATTGACCTGCGAGCACTTTGCTCGTAGGTTTCGCTTCAGGATCAGGGAGGACCGAATGAGTGACGGGCCCGGCGAGAGCGTTTTGTGGACGGTCGCCCAGGCCGCCGCGCACTGGAGTGTCACCGAATCGCGTGCGCGAGCCATCCTCGCCAATAGGGGGATCAAGCGCGTCAGTGGATACCCCGCAGACCAGATTCAGGCTGTCGAACTACGACAGGGAGCGCGCACAGATCTACACGAAGGCACAGCAGCCATTGAAGGACCGACGCAGAGCCCAACCACCACACCTCTCACCCACCCCGCTGAAGACTCAGGGAGTATCTGATGAGCGCCTGTGCCACCGAACGCCTCCGCGAGCTGTGGAAGCACCTCTCGTTCTTCACGGTCAGCGAGGTGGTGGCCCGGCAACCTGAAGACGTCCTCTACATCGAACTGCGCAAACCCCCGATTGGCACCTACGCCAACGGTGAGAAGCTGTACAACGGCGTCTACCGGCGTGATGAGGTCCCAGGCAGCGCGGACTTTCGGACTTTGCACGACGTCCCCGCGCACCTGCGGGAAGACGCCCGCATCGTTTGGAAGCAGTTCACCGCGACCACCAAGGAGGGTGTCAGCTTCACCTACGACGCATTTCGCGAGCTCGATTTCATCCATGATGCGACGCTCGATTTCGAATCTCGCCGCAACGCCCCGTACTGCCCACGGTTGCCGGTGCCCGGCGAGTTGATCTGCGGAACCACCACTGACTCCGACGAGGGTGTCCTGGACCGCTGGTTCTTCTGCGACGACGCGTTCCGGCTGCTGGTCACCAGCGTGCGTAACGGCCCGTCGCACAGCGAAGAAGAGCTGGGACGCCTGCTCCTGACCGAGGGCTACCCCGACACCTACTGGGCGCTGGCCCGCCTGGCGCTCTTCGACAACGTCCAGGCGTTCGTCGACGCCCTCGCGGCAGGCAGCCCCGCCCGGACCGCTGGACAGCTCTTCTTGGGACACCCCATCCCTGAAAGCGACCCCGCCGCGGCCCGCAGGGTTCGGCACCCGGCACACGGCAGAATCCACGGGCGAACCAAGGTCGACTGGAGCGGCATGTACCTGGGGCTTGAGCTCTCGCGGTTCGTCCACGAGGTCTCGAACCTGCTCGAACCCGTTTGGTGGGAGGAGTTCCTGACGCTGGCTGACGCCCAGGGAGTCGACCACGCCCATCCGGGGCTGGGCGGAATCTGTAAGGCGTGCATGGCGGCAGATCCCGACTGGTACACCAACGGCTTCCCCTACCAGACGCCCGAGGACCGCGAGGAAATCCAGCGACGACGCGCCGAACTCAGGTCATAGGAGGCGTCGATAGCCCGGGAGCACCTTGAGTGCAGCGGCCCGCGGCGCTCGGGCGTCCACCCGAGCATGGCCGTCAAGGAGCTCAGAGTGTCTGGAACCAGCCGCGGTGGTCACGGGCCAGGGAAATCGGCGCAGGTCTGGCCGCTTCATCACCGTCGCCTGCTCTGGAGGGGGACGTGCTTGTGCCTCCCCGTCGGACGGCACACTGCTGTTGAACAAGCAGGCCTGAGGTGCGCACGTTCAAGCAGCAGGCCTGCGGTAGAGCCGGTAGAGCCCTGCGACGCATCTGTCCGCTTCCATGCCTACGTTCCCCGGCGTGACAGATGCTGAGGCACTCAACGATCTCCTGAAGCGGACCTGCCTGGTCTTCGACTCTCGCGCGGCACACACCGGGGGCGCCGCCGGCTCGTTCACCACGATGCACATCAACCAGCTCGCCGACGACCTGCTGGCTGCGCTGGACGCGTGTGAGGTTGCAGAGCGCCCCTACCTCATGGAGGGGTACCGAAGTCTGAGCTTGGCCGCAGACATTCCCCCTGGCCGGTCCTGCCGACAGCGCGAGATGCTCGTGGATGTCGCCCGCCAGGGGCTGGCGTATGTCGTCGCCGGAAGGCACGAAGGACGCCCGGCTACCAAGGGCGAAGCCTTAGCGCTACTTGAGCGCCGGTGGACTGCCTCGATGCTGGCCTGGGCCAACTTCTTCCCACCCTCGCTGGACGAGGTCTCACCCTCCTGCGGATGCGGCGCCGTGAGCCCCAGCCGCGGAAGGTGCAGCTCCAGCGTTCCATCCGACGAGAACCGGGTGCCGGGCAACTCGGCTCGGCAGTGCACATGAGCAAGGTCCACGCTTGTTCTGGGCTCCGAGGCGTTCCTGTCCGCCCGGGGCGGGGCTCCGAGCTCAAGGCACCGAGGGAGATTCGCCAGAACTCGGCCCCAACGTATTCGTCGAGGACTCTCTGCTCCGTAAGCGTCAGCCAAGTGCAACGCACCCCCAACCACTTGTGGAGACAGGAGCAGTTGTTCGTGCCCATATCAATCCGTTCCTCTACCGCTACCACCGGGAAGTCGAAGCTGATGTCTCATTCCGTCCGCATGGCAGCCGGCGTCGCCCTTCTCGCCTGCGCGCTCAGCGCCTGCGGTGGCTCCGGGGACGGCTCTGTCTCCGGTGCGCGCGATGACCTTCGGATCGTCACGAAGAAGACCGTGACCGACACTCGCCCCCGGATGGTCGAGCAGTGCACTACCGGTACCAAGCGGGTCAAGCACACCTCTACGACCAAGGGGAAGACGCGCACCTGGTACACGACCGAACCGACCCGGACCTGCCGGAAGGTGCAGCAGGGCACGGAGACCTATGACCGGGTCGTCCGGCACGCGCGGTGGTGCGTCGAACTCGACGACGTCGACGGCAACACAGGCAGGGATGACGTCTGGTACGAGGTGGACTCCGCGACGTACACCAAGGCGGCCGCCGCTGCGGAGGGCGACAAGCTCGCTTTCACGCCGCTGCGAGCTGGGTGCTGATCCGTCATTCACCGGCAGGGCCCAGGATGTGCTCCTGGGCCCTGCGGGCTGTGGCCAGGACGGGTCGGCCGGTCATGGAAGGCGAGTGCAGTTTCCGCTGTCCGGTGCGGCTGGCCGGCTGCTGATGCCAGCCGCTAGGTCATGTCCCCGCGTCGCTCAACCAGCGGGGCTGGAACGAACGCGGTGTCCATGGTGGGGAAGTCGGGGCCGTCGCCGTAGATCAGCATCCATATTCCGTCGGCGGTCTCAACTTCCACGGCGTTCAGCGAGGGCCCGGAATCCCCGAGCGGCTCGGCGTTCCCATTCATGAGGCCAACGGTAGAAGCGCTGAGACGAACATGCACTCAAGGAAGGACCGATCGCCCACGGCGTGCTCTCCTCACATCACGGCAGGACGGCCGGCGAGCGGATTCCCGTCGGAACGGAGGTGGGATCCGCGTGAGTCCTCGGATCCTCGGCTGGTCTGGCGAGGACCAGCTTCACCTGTTTGACGGACGCTCCGGTCGCCAGGGCGATGTCGCTCAAGGATGTCCGCCGCAGAGCCAGAGCCTCCACGGCCTTGGCCAGGGCCGTCATACGGGCGTCCTCAGCGTCACGCAGTTCCTCGAGTTCCGGCGTCACTGGGATGATTTTCACCTCGGCGGTCACGCCTACGAGCGCGAGACCATCCTCAACGCTCGCGCGGACCAGCCGCAGCGTCCGCCCGCTCCCGTAGACGCCGTGTTTGGGCTCGTGCGCCACCCATAGACGGCCGCGCCGGCTGGCCTGGCACTCGATGGCCTCGCTCACGCCGCACGCTCCAGGTCCTCGATGATCTGCTGAGCGACGGCATCCGGGATGGGGGTGGGCAGGACGACCTGCCGGGTGCCGATCCGGTACCGCGTGTGACTGCTGGTGCTGTCGACCTTCGTGACCGTCAGGCCCTGTCGACGAGCGGCGGCCTGAATGCGCAGCAGCGGGCCGCCCTCCGTACCCGCCCGGAGCCCGGCGGTCACCTCCTGGGCCTGCTTCCACTCCGCGAGACTCACCACGGGCTCATGCACAGGGCCCGGCGACCACACCCACTTCGAGATCGGATTCCACCGGGAGAAGCCTGGCTGCCCGGTCCGGGACGCCTTCCTGTTGTAGACCTGATAGCCGGTGAGCTTCGGATTTGCGATCAGGCCCTCGACAAGGTTGTGCGTCCATCGGCCCTCGATCGGGTACCGCTCCGGATCGGCCGACAGGATCGAGATGATGTCCCCCGACTTCAGGTGCTCCTCCCGCCGAAGGCGGCAGAGCTCCCGAGAGGCGTCGAAGCGTCGCGCGTCCGGGTGCGGGGCGAGCTTCTTCTTCGGCCGCGCCTCGCCGAACCGGCCCCGAGGCGGCGGCGGTGCGTTCTCGTCGACGACCGCAACGTAGGGGTACGGCGGTATCCCGTGGTTCCACCCGCCGATGGCGTGCTGGAACTGCCCACCCATGGACATCTCCAGCATGACCGTCCGGTACACCTCCGCCTCGACCTGTCCGTAGCGGCGGGTGCGCAGCCGACCGGACTCGGTCCCGCCTTGCGGTTCGTTGGCGTACACCACCTCTATCCCGGACTTCTGGAGCTCGTGCTCCACGGTCAGACTGGCCAGCATGGCCCGCGCGACGCGGTCGGCGCGCTCCGCCAGCACGTGGGTGATGCCCATCGGCTCGGCGTGGGCGAGAAGGTCCTGGAGGCCACCGTCCCGGCGGGTCGGGACGCGCAACGCGTCGTACATCTCCTGGGGGGCGAGGCCCCGGGCCTCGGTAGGGAGCATTCCGGACTCGACGTCCCAGAAGTACGCCGCGAACTCCTCTCCCTCTTCCAGGCATTGGGCGGCGAGGGCCACCTGCCGGGGGATGGAGCTGCTGGGGTTCTGGTTGTCCTTGGTGGAGACCCGGCCGACGAAGGCCGACCGGCGGGGGCGCGCATCCACCTGTACGAAGTTGGCCAGGTCGCTGAGGTCGATGGGCGGTCCGAAGGGGAAAGTCATGGTCCTTCCTGGGTGCTCAGAGAGCGGATGTGTCCTCGCCGTGGCGAATGACCGCGGCCGGGCTCCGAATGGCAGGCCGAGGGTCAAACCGCAGACGCGGCATGAGGCTCATCGCTGTCCCTCAAAGAGAGGAAGACAGGAGAGAGTCGCGGTACCTCGACCCTATGGGTCCCCACTGACAACCACGTTTTCCAACTTCGCCCCTTGCAGCACCAGTTGATGCCTGCCGACCCGACGGTCAGAAAATTCGCGACGGTGTGATGGATTCAGCCTCCTGAACACAGCATCGGCCTCCTCAACGCCCCCAGCCCGAGGAAGCCGATGCCCATTCGTCCCGTCCGCCGCTCCGAGTCGACCCAGAACGCCGCCGCGGGAAACGTCGCCCTCGTCGAAACGCTGCGGCTTGCAGTGCCCCTCCATATCGCCGAGCTCCGCGACCGTCCCACTGACGTGCTCGTAGCCATCGCCAGCGAGTCGGCCAGCGTCGTCGGCTCCAAGGGCGACGTTCTCCAGTTCCACTCTCCGAAGCGAGGGGCGGCAGCCGAAGCGTTCAACGCGCTCGCGAGGGGACTGGCGGCCGCCGCGATCGTCACACACGGCGGTGTCACCTTCGCCGGCGCCCACTGGTGCACCGTCCATGCCTGCTCGGATCCCGACGCCGACCATCCGCAGCCAGACGTCACCCCGCCCTGACCGGTATCGGCCCGGGTCGTGCCTGCGGACGTAGTACACAGCGGCGACGCCGCACCGGCCTTGTCTGCCCGGGCCACTGAGAGGTCAGGAGGCCTCAACCCCATGCCTTACGCCGAACGCCGCTTCGACAATGCCGAGACGGCCCTACACCTCGATGAGGAATGCAGCTACTGCCGCGCCGCAGCCGGTCAGTACTGCGACCCTGACTGCCCGTTGGGCGTCATCGATCCCAGTTACACCCGCGAGGAGGAGCCCCCATCAATGTGGGAGCCGCCGCCCCCACCTGGCTGGTGACCACCTCGCGCCACTCCCACCGGCCCCCGGCCGCTGTAGGGCCCGGGCAAGTCGTGAACCCGACGCCCCACCGAGCGCCGCAGGACATGGCCGGTTCAGCGGCCACCATGCACCCCGCCCCAGAATGGAGACCAGATGCCTCCCACCGAACCGGAACGCGTCGACGAGCTACGCTCCCGCATCGCAGCAGCCGCCCGTACGATCACCATCAGACTCGGCCCCAACGCTCTTGCGATGGCCTCGGCACAGCAGCCGATCCGCCTATCGGGAGGGGAGGCCGACATGGTGGCTTCAGCAGTCGTTGACGTACTCGCACAGGAGATGCTGCTCGCTCACCAGGAGTGGGAGGGCAGTGGAGTGTCCCTACGCTCGTGTTTGGTACCTGGCTGCCTCCGCCAGTTCGACATGATCGCCTCCCTCTCCGGTGCGCCTCCAGAACGCGAGGACCGGTCAAGTGATGGCTGGCTCCAGCACCGGCCGCTGAGCGGTCACGCGTGCCCCGAGCATGCGCAGGCCCTTTGGACATCGGGCAGGCACATCCCGGACTGGCACCACCACAGCGACGACGACACTCGTCTGCTCTGTGCCTGCGGGTGGGAATCCGGCAAGGTGCAGTTCCGGGGCCACGGCGTCACGCTGTGGCAGGCGCACGCACTCGAGGTTCTGAACAAGGACCCGGGCGACACGGTCAGCACGGTCAGCACGGTGCAGACCTCGATGACTGCGGAGCAGCTCGCTGAGCTCGCCGTCAGCGCCCAGCGGCGGGGCCCCGGGCTGGCAGCCGGCCGGACCAAGGAGCAGCTTGCCGCCGTAATGCCGGGCTTCATGCGCGACGCCGTGGACGCCCACGTACCGGGTCTGGCCGCACTACGGGCCGTCGCCGACGCAGCCCATGGCCGGTACGAGCGTGGGCTGATTGCCTGGCTGGAGACCCTGGACTGAGATCTTCTGCCGCCCGTCACCGCCAGGCGGGCGGCGGTGTACCCCTGCCGTCGGCCTGTCCAACGGCCAGGGGCCTGTGTCCCTGCGGTTTCGCCCTCCGCCTTCGCCGGGCGTCGCAGGACTCGCAGGCACTCACGGGTCTGCTACGTCCCATCCGAGAATCCGTGATCGTCAGCCATGGACCCGCTCGGGTCCCATGAGGACGCCCGTAGGTTCCTTCGGAGAGGATGGGGTTGTGAGCTTCCCTGCACCACCCTGCGCAGAGTGCGCCGAGCCGCTTCAGTACGACGTGGAGATCCGCCGCTTCGTCTGCGGCAACGTCCAGTGCTCAGCGCTGGGCATGGAAGTCCCTATTTGGCGCGCTTTGCAACAGTCCGGGCTCGCTGCTTCGGACCCGCCCGGGCTGCCACGCCCGGTCCACAAGGGCCTGCCGGTGCCCTGGGTCGCTCCCCGGACCGCGGACTTCGTCTTCTGGCTCGCCCTCGATGGGGCACGCTGCGCCCTCGCGCACAACCGGTGGCTCTGCCAGGTGTGCGGCGATGAGCTGCCCGAGGAGGCGTGGGTACTGGCCACCCCTGAGGGCCAGGTGCTCCAAGCCGCGCTGCACGCCAAGTGCAAGGACTTGGCGCTGGAGTTCTGCCCTCACTTGTCCAGTGGCGACACCCGCGCCGTCCCGATGCTGGTCTCCCGGGACGAGCTCTCGGCCGATGGTCATCCGCTGAGGGACGCTACTCCTTCGGACCCGTTCTTCCTCCATCAGTGGCAGGTCACGAGGTAGTTCAGTTGGCTGGCCATCAGCCTCCTGTACCTGGCGCAACCGGCACGGAGATTCGCGACGGATGAGGGTCCGTCGTGGTCCGGCAGCAGTCTTCCGGCGTCCCACTTCCCGACCAAGCCGGAGCCACAATGCCGCACACCATCCCCTTCGCTTCCCACTGCCCGGAGACCGCAGCACGGCAGGTATGGGCAGCTTCACTCTCACGGGCCGAGGAGTACGCCGCCCGCTACCTGACCGCCACCTTTTCTGATCTTGAAGTCAGTCGCTCTGGCGGCCCGGCTGAGCAGCCCGGCCTGTCGTTCGAGCGTGCCGGCTGCGGGAGCGTGTTCGTGACGACCGACTCCGAGCGGGCCACCCTGCGCGCCCACGGCCTGCACTGGGAACTGTGGAGCGCGGCCGTTTCCGCCCTGCACGGCGGTGAGCACTTCGTCCTGGTCGACGCCGACGGCAGTGATGTCGAAGAGCCCCGAGCTGCCGCGCCGGGCTCGTACACCGACACCTCAGACGAGGACTCGCTGGTCATACGGGACGACGGCACAGCTGACGTGAGGTTCTTCGAGCTGAGCATCGACGAGATGGCCCAGGTTCTCGCCGCGCTCCGAGATGGCCTTGGCCGCCTCTGTCAGCGCCGGTGCACCCGTTGCCATCTGCCGCAGTGGCGGCACTCCGCGCGCCGCAGCGGTGAACACGTGGTCTGTGACTCCTTCACCCTGGCCTGCACCGACTGCCTGCCGCACACGGATGCCGAGGAGTGCGCCCAGGCCCGCACCGGGCAACCCTGCACCCGCCAAGCCACGCGCGCACGGGCCTCCCGTCCTCAGGGCGGAGAGGACGTTCTGGCGTCGCTTCTGGAGACGTTCAACGGCTGGGACCTGGCCGCTCTCGCACACACCGCCGTGGAGCTGTTCGGCACGCACGGCGACGTCAACGACGAGCTGAGCGAAACCCAGAAGGACGTACTGGAGCGCGCCGCCACGTTCTTCGACGAGATCAGCACGCCCATGTAGAACACACCCTCCGTGCCGGGCCCCGGACTGTCGGAGCAGCCAAGGGCCCGGCGCCCGCGCGGCGGAGGATGACGCTCTTGTCGATCGACCCTGGGACGTGACGGGCTCCTGGCCGGCCCCACCCCGGCGCTGCGGTTCCTTGCGTAGGGCGGGAACACCGCTCCCAGACCACAACCTCGACGCCACGAATCGGCTCTGCAGCGGGACTGTCCGCTACCGAGTCCACGATGGGTCTCCGTCGGCCGGCGAAAGCCTCTGCTACACGGAAGGTCAAGCATGCTCCCACCGACACTGGCTGCCGCCCTGAGCCCCGCCACCCCACTGCGATGAGAAGACCCGGAGATCGAGAGGCGCCCATCGCTGTTCCTGCTGAGCAGATTCCGCCGGGCTGTTACTGGTGGACCGACCCGGACGGGGCACTGTGCCTGCTGCCAGGGTGTCTAGCCCGGATCAACGACCCCGACGCCGCCTGCACCTGCAGAACCCTCGCCTCCCGCCTGACCAGGGCCGAAGAACGCCTGGCGGAAGCCGCAGAGCGGGAAAGGTATGCGAGCACCTGGTGGGCCGCGCTGCGGGCGGCGGTGGACGCGCATCCAGCGCGGGACGAGATCCTCCGCGACGCGCGGCGCCGGGCCGGCCGTTGACCCGCTGTCCCGTCTGAAGCCGGCGAGAACGCCGGCACCCGCGTGTGGACCGTGGCGGTGCGGGCCTTCGAGCCGAAATTCGCGAGCGTGAGGACCATCGCGGTTCCGGGGCGCAGGCTCAGCCCGTCAACCCCACCCACCAGCGCCGCACGGATCGTCTGTGCGGCGCTGGCTCCGCACTGCCGGACGGGTCCTGAACCGCGTCCAGAAAGGTCCGTGCCCATGTCGGTCATCGAGACCACGATCAGCAGCACCGCCGCCTACCGCCAGGCCCTGGCCACCATCCAGAAGGCATCTCGTGCCTACGCGACCGGCGAGAGCCCGCTGGACGACGCCACCTTCGACCGGCTGCGGGACCAGCTGGTCGCATGGGAGGAGAACCACCCGGAGGACGTGGCGGCGAACTCCCCCTCCGGCAAGGTCGCTGACGGGGCGGTCCCTGCGGGCGAGGTCCCGCACACGGTGCCCATGCAGTCCCTGGACAAGGTGAACACGCCCGCCAAGCTGCTGGCCTGGGAGGCGTCGCTCCAGCGGCGTCTGGGCGGCCCGGTCACCGGCGGCTATGTCGTGGACGTGAAGCTGGACGGCTTCGCGGTCGCCGCGCGGTACCAGAGCGGTCGCCTGGTCAAGCTCGTCGGTCGTGGCGACGGCCGTCAGGGCGAGGACTGGAGCCATGCCATCGGCACGATCGCCGGTCTCCCCCAGCAGCTGAACCGGCCGCTGACCTTCGAGGTCAGGGGAGAGGTCCTCTTCACCCACAAGCAGTTCGAACGGGCCAAGGAGGTGCGCGCCCAGCACGGCGGGGACGCGTTCGCCAACGCCCGCAACGCCGCCGCTGGCACCATCCGGGCGAGGAACAGGGCCTACACCCTGGAGATGACGTTCTTCGCCTTCCAGGCCGTCGAGCTGCCGGGCAGCGAGGTGTTCGCCCATACCTCACACGCCGACCTGATGAAGTGGGTCGCCGACACCGGCATACAGACCACGGAGGCCACCCCGCCGAAGGCCCACGTCGTCGCGACGATGGCCGAGGTACAGAAGCAGGTCGCGGCGATCGCTGTGATGCGCCCCAACCTGCCCTTCGACATCGACGGCGTGGTCATCCGCGCGAACAGCCGCACCGAGCAGACCACCGCAGGTACCGGCTCGCGGCACCCCCACTACAGCGTCGCCTACAAGCTGCCCAGTCTGGAGCGAATGACCAAGCTCCTCGACGTGGTCTGGGCCGTGGGCAAGACCGGCATCCTCGCACCCCGGGCCGTGCTGGAGGAGATCGAGATCGACGGCAGCATGGTCACATCCGCAACCCTGCACAACCCCTCGGAAATCACCCGAATTGGGCTCATGAAGGGAGATACGGTCTACGTCCGGAAGGCCAACGACATCATCCCGCAGGTGGTGGGGCCGGTGACCCACCTGCGCACCGGGACCGAGGAGACGATCACCTTCCCCGCGTCCTGCCCGGTGTGCGGCGGGAAGATCAACACCGACAAGGGCCGCTGGACCTGCGATGAGACGGCGAACAATGGCGGCTCCTGCGGACTCCCCGCCGCCCTGCTGTACGCCGCAGGCCGCGAGCAGTTCGACATCGACGGTCTCGGCCCGGCGGTGATCGGCAACCTCGTCGAGGCTGGTCTGGTGCGCGATGTCGGCGACCTGTTCCACCTCACCCTGGATCAGCTCACCGAGGCGACCCGGGGCAGCGGTGAGGCATCGAACCTGCTGGAGCAGATCACGGCGGCGAAGGACCGCCCGCTGGAGAAGGTGCTGGCAGCGCTGGGCATCGCGGGTACCGGAGTGGAACTCTCCGAGCGGCTCGCCGCTCACTTCCGGTCGATGGACGCATTCGTCACGGCCGACACCCAGGTGCTCATGGAGGTGGACGGCATCGGGGTCAAGAAGGCCGAGCTGATCGCCCGGCAGCTCCCCCGGGTCGCTGCGGTGGTCAAGAAGCTCGCCACGGCAGGCGTGAAGCTGGCGGCCGATCTTCAGTCCGCCCCCGTGAGCGGGCCGCTCACGGGCAAGACGGTCGTCGTCACCGGCACGATGACGGGGCCGCTCGCTGCCTACGACCGCGCCGCGATGAACCAGCTGATCAAGGACGCGGGCGGCAAGCCCGGCCGCGACGTGACCTCCAAGACCCACCTGCTGGTCGTCGGGGAGCGGGCCGGAGGCAAGCTCGCCAAGGCCGAGAAGCACAAGATCGAGGTGATGAACGAGGAGGCGTTCGCGATCCTGGTCGCTCAGTTCACCAGCTGACCCGATCGGTCGTACATCCAGCGGAGCCCGCTCTCACTGAGGGCGGGCTCCGCGTCTTCTTACCGTTCCGGCCCTCTGCACCGGGCGGGGCCTGACGTGCCGGCCGCCGCAGCCCCCGACGGCCGCTCCTGTGCCCGTCGGCAGGCCCGCGCGCACAAGAGGCTCTGGGCGTCCGCGACCGCCGATGAGACCAGACACTCCGACCAAGAAAGACGATCATGAAGCACACGTATCTGTACCCCCTGCCGGACGATGCGCTCTTCCTGTGGAGGGCTGGCCGCCAGAGCGCCACCGACCTCTTCGGCGTCCCAGCGGACAGCCCCGACATGTGGACGAGGCTGGTCGCGCTGGACGAGCAGCTGGGGGAAGCACGTGAGACCGTTGCGCGGCTGATCGAGGACGCCGACCGCGTCTGCCTGGGGCAGCGGTACGCCATTCCTGGGTCCATCGACCCGCAGATCACTGACATCGAAGAAGACGTCCACGCCTCCACCCGGACGGTGACCTGCCTTCTCTGGGACGCGCCGCTCCTGGACCCGTCACTGCGCGCCGTGGTGGTCACCGCGCTCGGGCTGCCGGATGTCGAAGTGCCCGGGCGAGATCCCGCCGCGGTCATCACCCGGTTCCTTCAGGCCCATGAGCACCAGCGGCTCATCCCGTTCTGGATGTGACCGGCTGTCGCCGCACTGCCCGCCCGGCCTACGACCGGCGAAGCGCTCTGCCCCTGAACAGCCCTCGCTACTGCTGCCCCCTCAGTGGACCGAGAGGGGGCAGCAGGCACCTTCGATCAGAAGCGGCGTTCTCACCTGCACGCTGTCCGGCTGTTACGCCGATCTCCCCAGCTCTTGATGCCTCCCGATGCCACCTCACCGGGCAATCCTCGCTAACCGTCGCTATTCGTCGCATCAGCTCATAAGTTCAGCACTTCTCTCTCGAGCAGCCACTCGCTGCCAGTTGCCCAAGGCGCACGAGCACGTCCAGACCCGACCAACCGCTTCCACGAGGAATCACACGATGAGCATCGCTGCACGCACCCGGTACACCGGGGGTACCCGGACCGCTGGGTGCCTCCGGCTGCTCACTCTTCCGTTCCGGACGGCCTACCGGCTGTTCCGCCCGAGCCGCCAGGACCGGATATCGGACCCGGCCATCACGGCCGCGCAGGTCGCGCGGACGACTGTCGGCGGAGCGGCCACACTGTGGCTGATCCGGTCCTACCCCCTCCAGGAGTCGGCGGCCGATGTCGCGGCGGACCAGGTGCTCGAGTTGTTCCTCAGCGCTGGCGTTCTGCTCGTCGCGGGCCCCATCGCTCTGGCCTGCTTCGTGCTGTCCGCGCGGTCTTCCGTGCGCGCCGTCTACTGCCGGCGTCTTGCCGGGCCGGCCGCGGGGTTCGCTGCGCTGCTCGGATCGGCGGTGGGACTGTGGTTCCTGCTTCTGGGCGGCGCGGTGCAGGTGACCCAGGCGCTTGGCGGTCTGCCGATCGTCGGCGCGCTCGTCTCCACGGCGGGCGTACTGTTCGGCGTTCCTTTCGGTGCTGCAGCCGTGGTGCTGAGCGTGCACTACACCTTCCGCGTCGGTGACGTCTCCGAGGTCCTGCCGCCTTTGCTGTCACCCGTGCTGGTCTGGTCGCTGTTCGTCGTCCAGGCCTTGGACGGCCCGCCGGTGGCTGCCCCTCCGGCGGTGCACGCGCTGTTCGTGGTCGGCCCGCCGGTGTCCGTCACGTTGCTGTCGGTGTGGGAGCTCCAGCGCCTGCGTACGCGGCACCACCTGACGATCCGACGGGCCCTGGGACGGAGCACCCCATTCTCCTGTTGAGGCCCAGCGGCCGCAGGGGCGCCGAGGCTTCAGGCAGATGCGGGCTGTCCACCGGTGGGTGGAGCGAAAGAAGCGGGCCGGCAGGGCACGAGGGGAGCGAGGATTCGCGCGCATGCGGCGATCGGGCGGGGTCCGTCACACAGTCAGGGCGTCAACACGCAGGTCAGGGGCTCTTCCGCCTGCTCCCTCCCCACTACGCCCAGGGACTTCACGATGGCCGCGATCCCCCAGCCGCCCACTAGGCAGTGCACCCGATACAACAAGGACGGCTCACGCTGTGCCCGGAAGACCTCGATGGCTGACGGCTGGTGCCGGTCCTGCGACGGGTTCGGCCGCCCGCGAGCGGCCCAGCCGGAGGCAAAGCCTGACCTGAGGCAGGAGACACGCTGGCGGGAGGCCAGTGTGCGTCCGCTCGAGTCCGACGAGGCGTACGAGGTGTCGATCTCCAACGCGGCCCTCAACCACTTCATCGACGCGCACGGAGGGGATCGCCGGGCGGCAGAGGCGCAGATACGCTCGCTGCTCGAAGATCTGCTCGCCGTCGACGCCCGCCCGGCGCTGCGGCATCCCGAGACCGGCCGGTGGCGGCTCCGTACCCAGCGGGACAAGTTCTCGGTCACCCTCAGCAGGGACGCCTCCGTCGTCACCGGTTACAAGGCCCGTCACGTGGATCGGACCTACGCCCAGGTCAAGGCTGGCGTCCCCAGCCGGGTGGCGTCTCCTCGCCATCGCGAGAGGAAGAAGTGGTTCCTGGCCTTGCAGACCGAGCTGCCCTTCGGCATGGGCGTGATGACCGCGCGGCTCTTCGCCCGCCTGGAACTCGGGTTCGAGATGACCGAGGACAATGCCGCCGAGGTGATCGAGCAGATGCGGGACTACATGGCGCGAGCGGGTATCTCGCTGCCCACCCAGGAAGGCGAGTCCCGCGTCACCGACTCGGCGGGGCTGGAGTGGACCTTCGAGGTGCTTCCGGAGCAGCGCCCGTACCTCGTGCGCGTCTCGTGGGGCACCGAAGGGTAGCGGGCGGACGGCCGCGACCTGAGCCGTGTCGCGGAGGACTGGGGCCCGGCGCCCCGACGTCGGGCTAGGGCTATACGGAGCGGGTTGCCGTTTCAGGCTGGTGCTCCAGTGTCACAGCGGCGGCCCGGAGGTCGGCTGGTAGCTCCTCGTCGCACCAGTACTGCGTGCCGGTCATCCGTCCGTTGCTCCGGGTGATGCGCCAGATCGGCAGGGCGTCACAGAATCCGCTCGGGTCACGGACACGGTCGAAGACCGACCCGCAGATCTCGTGACCGGGGTAGCCGGCCCGCTCCGGAGGCAGCGGCCAGCCCGAGGGGCACAGCGACAGCCTCATCGTGTACCGCTTCCGCTTGAATCCGGGGACGACAGCCCCCTTCCACTCCAAGGTGGTCACATCCAGCGGGGTGCGGAGCGCGGGCTGCAGCCGGTAGACATCGCCCTCCGTGACGACTCGGCGCTCCTCGACGAGAACCCGGGCTGCGGTTTCGATGACATCTGCTGTGACTTCCTCGCCCGTTGCGTGATCGACGCGTTCACGGAAGTACGGGTCGGCCTGGATCTCGGCCAGTGCCGCGCCGTCGGGGTGTTCGGTCAGCCAGCGGCACAGCAGCCAGGCTGCGTGTCGAACGACCTCTGGTTGGTCGCGAGCGGCATACCGGGTGATCGCTGTGGTCATGAGCGAACGGTAGAGGTCCGGGGAGCCACCGACCGTACGTCGACGCTGGAGCTCCCGAGCCGTGCCTGTCCTGAGCGGTGTCCGGTCTTCAAGTCAGAGTGCACTGCCGCGGACACGCGTTGACGGCACCCGGTCGGATGCCGACGTGCCGTCTGCCGCAGCACCTTGCTCCGGACGTAGAGAGGGACCCGTATGGCTACGCATGTCACCGAGCCGCTTGACCAGGAGGAGCGGGTAAGCCGATGGGGGCTGGAACCGCACGTGCCCATCGACCTGTCGCCGACCCGGATCTTCCTCTTCGTGATCAAGGTGGGGCTCGTCTACGGGGCGGCCTGTTGGGCGTGGGAGTACGCCCGGCGCAGTGGGCTCGCCGAGACGATTCACCAGCCTGTGGTCGCGTACCTGCGGTCGAACAGCGCGGGGCTGCCAATGGCCCCCGGTGACCTCGTCGACTGGTGGGTGGGCTTGGGCGCCGGGGCCTTTCTCACGAGCGCTGTCCTGCGGTCATGGCCCGCGCGTCTGCTCTGGTGCTGCTGGGGTGTCTGGTCGATAGCGATGGTCTCGTCCGGGACCCCGCAGGATGCCCGCTCGGTGGCCGTCGGTGTGGCCACGCTGGCCTGGGCGGCCGTCTCCGTCGTCGCGCTGCGCGGCCGCGGCTAGGACGCCGCTCGCTTCGAGTGCGGGACGTGGGCGCCTAAGTCCCGCACCATCCTGGGGCCGTGAGTCGCTACAGTCGCTGAGCATCTCCCGGCCCGGGCCCGGTGGAGGGCATGGGCTCGCCCATCAGCCATGCGTAGGCAGCTTCTACCGCGTTCGCGGAGCGCGCGAACCGGTCGCCGGACTGGAAGTGACGGTCGGCCAGCGCCTCCCAGCCTCCGGCGTGCTCGGCCGCGGCCTGGAAGGCGCGGGCGACACTGCCGGCGACTTCGACGTACACGTCGGCCTCAGGCGTGACCCACTGGTCGACGATGGTCATCACCTCCTGCATCGCCTGCTTGTCCAGGCGCCGGTCCTTGTCCGCCAGGTCCACGCCCAGGCCCCAGATGAGGCTGCGCATGGCCTGGGTCTCCCAGGTGTCATCGCCTCCGGCGTACAGACGGCTGCTCTGGCGCCGCTCGGACCGTTCGTACTCCTGGTCAGCGTGCCGTCGGGCGAGGCGGTAGAGCGCAACCAACAGAGAAGCCGTTGCCCTGGGACCTGCTGCGGCGAGCGCGTCGCGCAGTCGCTCGAGGTCCTCCTGCGGGACGGGCACAACGGTGCGCAGCGGTCCCCGTTCGGCATCCAGAGCGGCAAGGCTCTTCGGTTCTCCTCCGCCGCTCTGCAGGACGGTGTTGGTGTACCGGGCGGGTCCGACCGCGAACCAGCCGACGTCCTGGCTGTCGACGACCCGGAACGGGTACTCCTCGGCCTCGTCCACTTCACTGTCGAGAGGATGAAGGTCGGTCAGGCTGGGATGGGCTTCAGTGGTCAGCGCGTCGGGCTTCCCCTGCTGTACGGCCACGATCTGCTGACCCGTCTTCTGGGGCAGGGCCTGGACGGAGACGTGCCGCTCGGTGATCCGTGGGTGCTCGTTCACGAGGGCGGTCAGGATCGCGGTGCTGGCGTCTCGGAGGAAGGCTTGCAGAGTCTGGGCGCTCCAGCGTCGGCGGGCGGAGACCCGCACCAGGAGCATCGCCGGCTTGTGGCCGGTCAGCGGAGGCATGCCCGTTTCGCGCGTCGGCCGCGGGCCGTACACCTCGGCCCTGGCTCGGTACCAGCCTTCGTGGGAGATCAGGTAGTCGCAGGCGTCGGCGATCAGTTGCGCCGCATCGAGGCCGCCCTGGCCGCGCGGCAACATGGCCACCACCATCAGCGGAGCCGTAAACAGCTCCCCGCTGTCCGCCTGCCCCAGCGGGTCGGGTGCCATCAGAACACCGGCGGGGGGCCGCCGGCCGGCGTCGGGCACGGTCCACTGCTCCAGCGCGGCCGCGGCGTCGCCGTACGTACGCCCCGATGCCGCCATCACCGCGCGGACTTTCAGTTTGCGGGTGCGGTCCTTCGTCATGCTCAGCTCCGTGCCGCGGCGCTTCCCACGCATACGCCGCACTGGAGTTCTGTGCAGGACGGCTTCGACCAGGAGCACGCGATTCCTCGAACCTTGCTCCGCCTTCGGAGACCGGGCGTGGGCCGCGTCTCCTGGGAGCTCCGGCGTACGTGCACGCCGCTCCGGGAGGCTACCGCACTGCTGGCGACGGAGAGCGGCCAGAACGACGAAAGGGCGCCCTCTGCAAGAGGGCGCCCTTGACGCGGGGTACGCCGTCGGAAGCGCGGGGGATCGCCGTCGTGGGCGGTCTGTGCGGTCCGGTCAGCTGAGGAGCAGGAGGAACCCGGTGATCACTGACACTCCGCCGAGAAGGAGGGCCAGGGGCGATGCGGTCACGGCGCCGTACCCCGCTGCGCCGAGGCCGCACAGTGTGGCGATCACGGCGATGGTGACGGTGAGGGGGCCGGTGCCGGCTTTCAGGCGCCGGATCTCGGTTGCCATCCCGTCGGTCTCGTCGCGGTACAGCCGGTAGGCCTCGCTGTCCTTGTCGTAAGAACGGACCATCTCGGATCGGCGTTCGATCTCATGGCGTAGTGCGGAGATCCGCCGTTGTCGCCAGCCGGCCAGCCTCAGCAGCGCTAAGCCGACAAGGGCTGTCAGAGCGATGGCGGCTTGCCCGGCGTCGTGCATCGATTCCAAGGGGTCCCCCAAGTGGACGGTTCAGCGCAGTGCTTGCGCGTGCGTTCGTGCGCGTTGTAGGTGCCCGGTGAGTTCCCGAGCGGTGGTGGTCGCCTGTGAGAGAGCTCCCGTGGCGGTGTCCGCGCGCGGCCCTGCGTGGGTGTGCAGGGCCGCGCCGAGAAGCTCGGTGACGGCAGGCAGAGCAGCGGCGATCCGCCCGAGCTCATGTGCGCTGGTCACCGCGAGGCGGGTGTGCTGCCATCCGGCCGTTCCGCTGTTCAACTCGCGGACCAGGCGCTCGAGTGTGTCCGCGGACTGGCGGAGGTGGATGGTGGGGTTGTGGGTTGTCATACCGGCATCCTGCCGATCCCGGTGCTTGCGTGGTGGTCACTGGCTGGATCTGTTGATCTCCTCCTGGATGTCTTGGAGTCGGTATGCGGTGGGCTTGTTGGGGCGGTCGGTGATTCGCACGGTCGGGATCGTGAGCGCTGCCTTCTTCAGCTCGGCCTGCAGGGTGCGTCCCACCATGGCCAGCCGGTCCGTTCGGTCGTCCCAGCGTCCCCACGTGGCGACGTCGGCGGCCCGCAGGTGGCCGTGGAGTTCGTCGACGGTCATCTGCGCAGGCCATCCCTCGCTTTCGAAGGCGTCCAGCAGGAGCTGGGCGATGCGGGGGACGGGCCTGCGGGTCGCGTCGCCTGTGGTGACGGCGTCCAGAGAGGGCAGCCCGACGTTGAGGCGCTCCTTGGCCCGCAGGAGTGCCGTGCCGGCGTCGAGGTGGGGGCAGTAGCGGAGGATCGGCGCCCGGTGCCTGGGGGTCAGGCAGTAGAAGCGTCCCGCGTCGGCGATGTCCCACTCCCCCGGGCTGGGCACCAGGAGGTGCGGCAGCCAGCCTGCGGAGATCGCGCTCCTGTCTCCGACGACGATCGGCACGTCGTCCATGCGGCAGGGCAGCATCACGCGGATCCCGAAGGAGTCGGCGACGGCGTCACCCATGATGTCGCTGGTCGCGTCCTGGGTGCAGATCACCAGGGTGATCCTGGCCTTCCGGCCGATCCTGACGAGGGCGAGGGCGTGCTCCTTGGCCTTCTTCGACAGCTTGGAGTACTCGTCGAGGAACGCGATCAAGGCGGGCTCTTCGTCGGTGACGACCCAGTTGTCCTCGCCTTCGTCGAGGGCGGCGATGCGGTTCTCGGCGTAGCGGACCAGGTCGGCCAGCGCGGCCTCGATCTCCTCCTCTGTGTAGGCGGTCCGGTCGGCCAGGCCCCGTAGAGGTCCGAGTCCGCGGCCGGTCGGGTCGAGGTCCCAGACCACGGCGTCGGAGCAGGCTGTGGCGTATTCGGCGAGGGTGCGGACCATCGCCGACTTGCCGCCGCCGGACTTGGCCACGATGAGGATGTGCTGGCCGGCGAGGATGACGTCCGTGGGCTCGCCGTCGATGCTGATGCCGATGGAGACGGGCTTGAGGATCGAGCACGACAACGGGTTCCGCATCGGGAAGGCCGGCGGGTTGGCGAACGGGTCTTTGGTGAGGACCCGGACCATCACCTCTGCGCTGTCGTTGGGGTTGTATCCCCCCTGGGCCATGGTGCGGCCCTGCCCGACGCGCAACGCGACATCGAGTTTCGGCAGCAGGCGGACAATGTCCGCCGGAGTACCGGAGTTGAGAACGGCGATGGCCTGCCAGCCGTAGGCAAGGCGTGAGGCATCCGTGACCTGTGCGATATCGGCATCGACGGAAAGAGCACGGAAAAGGCATTCCTCGACCTGTTCCGCATTCTCGGCCTGCCGGATCGGGAACGGCTTCCCGTCGTCCCCTGCAACAGGTTCTTCCGCGGGTTCGATTTCCTCGGGCAGTTCGGCGTAGGGAAATGTCAGGTGCGGAAGCGCGGGGGCCAGCGTCGTGCGGACGCGCCCCTGTACCCACAGGACGGTGGCGGTGGCCGCCGCCAGGACGAGATCCGTGACCACGACCGGGCCGGTGAACAGCGTGAGCCCGAGACCGTCCACCATGGTGAGGCCCACAGCCGTGGCGTGGAAGCGGCGGGCGCGCCGTCGGCGTATCTGCCCGCGTCCCACGGTGACGGCTACGGGCGTCGGCATGGCGGGCTCGAACTCCACCATCTCGACTTTCGCTTGGAACTTGGCCCACTTCTCGATCGCGTTCGCGGTGGTCGGTGTGGGCCCAGGGCCGCGGCCTTGCAGCATCAGCTGCATCTGGCGCTTGTTGTGCGCTTCCAGGCGGCTGATCTGGGCCCTGGCGAGGCCGGTCTTCTTGCGTTGGGCCGTCTGCCACAGGCGGTACTGGGTGTTGAGGAGGTCACGGGCGACGTGCGCGTCGGTGAGGTCCTCGGTGGTTCGCCAGCGCCTGAGCTCACCGGTCGTGTGGCGGGCGCCCGTGGCGAGCACCTTGGCCTCGCGGGCGGCCAGCCGCCGAGCCAGGTGCAGCAGCATGCGGACGTACGGAGTGGTGTCCGGGTCCTCGTCGTCCTGGGAGGCGCCCGGGCCGCGGTGGTTGTCTTCGAGGAGTTCGGCGTCGACGATCTCGTTTTCGTCAGCGGGGCGGGTCATCGTGGGTTTCTGCCGTTCTCGGTGGTTCAGGTGGGGGTGTGCCTGCGGCCTGTCTGACCCGTTTCAGCAGGTCAGAGCCTGTTCTGAGGCCTGTCTGGCACCTGGCCGGGTGCAGGTGCCAGACAGGCCGATTCCAGGCCGCAGACAGGTCCTTGGACGGCTCAGGCCGAGTTGAGGAGGAGGTCTCCGACCGTGTTGCCGCTGGTGGTGATCAGGCCGATGGCACTGCCGATCAGACCGCCTCCGAGTCCGAGGAACACGCCGGTGAGTGCACCTCGGACGAGGGAGCCGGTGACGTCTGCACGGCCTGACTTGATCAGTCCGGCGTAGAAGCAGACGAGGACCAAGCCCGTGACCACACCGCCGAGGCCGACCTTCTCAGCGCCGGTGGCGGCCGGTTTCTGGCCGGTGACGTCGATCTCGGCTGCTCCCGCCAGGACGTACGCTCCGACCCCGTCACCGAGGGCAGCTGCGGCTCCGCCCATGGCGCCGAGGATTCCGCCGCCGAGGAACAGCAGGACGCCGATGGTCAGGCCGAGGAAGTAGTGAATCTTGGGGGTGGGGTCGCCGCCCTTCCACCGGCCCACCTGGTACGCCAGCAGGGCGATGCCGATGATGACGGTGCCGGTCCCGCCGAGTGCTGCTCCGGTGGTGTTCATGCTGGTCAGACTCCGAATAGGTAATGAAGGGCGGGACGGTGGTAGCCGATGACGAGGGCGATGAGGAGGAACCAGAGGGTGCTGGTGACGGCTACGCGTAGCAGGTAGCCGAGACCCGGTGTCCTCCATGCGAGCCGGACGAGCCCGCCCAGGGGGGTCTTCGCGAGGATCAGGCCGATGACCAGGGCGGGAAGGGCCCGGCCGAGGAGGTACCAGGGGTCGTCGGCCATCGCGGTGGTGACGCCGGCGATGAGCAAAGCGGGGACGTTGAGTGGTAGCCGCATCCACTGGAAGTTCAACGGGATGTGGGTCTTCCAGCCCCATGCGGTGGCTCGCTGCCGGACGGCGATTTCGGTGGCGGTGCGAGCTTCGGTGTAGACGTCGGCCAGCTCGTCGCGCGTCTCGTCGTAGGCGCGCATCACTCCGTCGCCGACGGAGCGCCAGTCGATCCCCCGCTCGTCCTCCGGCGCGTTCTTGCTGCTCACAGGCGCACCCCGCAGGCGATCAGCTGCTGGCGGATGCGCTCTTCGTTGGGGTCCCAGACGCTGAGGTCGGGAACGACCGTCAGGTGGCGCTGCTGGGGAAGAGCGCTGAGCGGGGAGGGACGGGAGGGGGTGGGTTCCGAACGGCGAGGCGCTCGAGGCAGTGGGATACGGATGGACATGGGCGCGTGCCTCCAAGCGGTAAGGAGGGAGCGGGCCCGGGATGCCTGTTGGCACAACTGGGCCTGCTGGCGGCGGCGGGTAGCGGGGTGCCCGGGGCACGGGCGAGCGCCAGGGCGTGCTGCGGGAAGCGACGCGGGGCGCTGGATGAGGTGGCGGCCGGGGCGGCTCACCTCATCCGCGAATCGTACATACGTTCGGCAAGCCGGGCGCGGGCTACTCCCCTTCGGCCGGTTCAGGGTCGGGGAGCCGGCCGGTCTCCTGGAGCAGTTCCTTGGCCCGCTTCCAGGAGCAGTTGACGGCGTTGGCTACGTAGTTCGGGCTGAGGGTGGGCTGGTCGGGGTCGAGCGCCTCCACCGCAGCGATCAGCTCCTCGCGGGTGCGTCGGCCCCCCGACTTGCCTTTGACGGCGTCGGGGGTCGGACCCGATCGGGAAGCCTGCTCGGCGTCTTCCGCCGAGGCCGACGCGGGTGCAGTCGGGGTACCGGCCGGGTTGCCCAACGTGGCGTCGGGGGTGACCGGCACGTCGATGCGAGCCGATCGGGTGCCGTCACTTGCGGCGTTGATCGGGTGGCGGACCGAGCTGGTCGGCCGACGCGGTTCCAGCGGATCGGGGTTGCCAGCGGGCTGCGTCGGGGGCGACGGCTCCTCTACCCGATCGGTTTCGTTTCCACTGGTGAGACCGCTGATCGGGGTCTGATCGGGGTGCCCGATCGGTACCTCGTCGGGGGTGGCGTTCGGGTCGGGGCGGGTGTGGTCGGGTTCGGGCGTCGGGGCCGACCCAGCGAAGCTGGGCGGCAGCGTCGGCCCGATCATCGGGGCAGCGTCGAGGTCCGGCGTCGGCCCGATCATCGGGGTGAGATCGGGGTCGGGTTCGGGCGTCGGGGCCGACCCAGCGAAGTCGGGCGGCAGCGTCGCCCCGATCGTCGGGGCAGGGTCGGGTTCGGGCGTCGGCCCGATCATCGGGGTGGGATCGGGTCGGCCCGATGATCGGGTTCGGGCGTCGGCCCCGATGATCGGGGCGGCCGGTCGGGGTTCCGAGTCGGGGTTCCGAGTCGGGGTCAGGGAATCGTCGTCGGGGCGGAGGCCCGTCGGGGTGCCCGATCGGGGGCGTGCGGTCGCGAGGTGGAGAGGCACCGCGGCTTCGCCCTCGATGAGCGCCTCCGTGAGCGCGTGCAGTCCGACGTGATCCCCGAGGCTCATTCCGTCCGGCGGCTGGATCGCCCCGTACCGGACGGCAGTGATGAGGGTGGTGCGGGCACGCCACTCGGACCAGCGGGTGGAAGGGCCACGGCGCCGGCGCGGGTTGCGGCGGTTGGTCCGGCTTCCGGTGACACTGCCGTGCCGCCGGCGCTTGGCGTTGGCGATGTGACGGGCGACCTTGGCGAGGCGGAAGTCGCGGTCCAGGGCGCCGAGGTCGGCGGTGTGCGGAGCGGCCAGTCCGAGGCGCACGAGGAGCCGCCGCAGGGTGATGAGCGAGTGAACCTTCTCGACGCCGGTCGCACGCCGTTCCGGGGCGAGGCCTCGTTCCCAGAGGAAGCCCGCGATGACGGGTGCTGCCAGACGTGCCAGCACTGCCACGAAGACTTCGCCCGCGCTCAGGCCGTTGTGGTCGGCGACGGCCACTTCGATCGAGGCGAGGATCGCGGAGACGGTGACCGCGACCCACATGGCGATCCCGTCGGCTCCGGAGGGTTCGCCGGCCAGGATGTTCGCCCGGGCCCGGATCCCGGAGATGATGATGGTGCCCTCGACCATTCCGACAGCGATGAGTGCGCCGAGGTTGACCCAGTCGGTCGGAACTCCGGCGAGTTTCACGCTGTTCTGGGCGATCGGCCACATTCCGAGGAGCGCGGCGAAAGTGGCGATGCTGGCGAAGATATAGGTGCCGATATCGGCTACTCGCCTCGCCCGGTGAACGCGAAGGGTCCTTTCGCGCTCTTCGCGTTTTCTGCGCTGGTCCTCGCTTTCGTCGAGAGGGCCAGGGGTGCTGGTCTTGTCGCGGGTGAGGACTTTGGAGATGCCGATGACCGCACCGAGTCCGAGGATGACGACCGCCACGAGAACCACGGGGGACGTGGCGAGGCTGGCCAGGTTGATGCCGGACACCGGCGTGCTCCTTTACTGGTGTGCGTGGGATGTGCTCATGGGGCCGGAGCGGTGTCCGCCGCCGGGTCGGGGATCCAGGGGTGGGTCACCCGGTTCGGGCAGGGGCCCCAGTGCTGGCGGTGGTTGTCGAGGTCGCCGTGGTCTTCGGTGCAGTGGGAGTTCGTACACGGCACGGCGACCACTCCGCGCCCTTCACAGTCAGGGCAGTTGGTGGCGAGGGCGGCGCGGTACATCTCCATGCGCAGCCGGCCGACGGAGGCCCATGCCGTCGCCTCCGGGAAGTGGCCGTTCGTGATGGAGTCGAGGGCGAGGGAGTGTGCTCGGCGAGCGAGGTCGAGCAGGCGGTCTGGAGTGTGTTCGCCGCCATGGGTGGTCATCGGTGTTCATCTCCTTGGGGCGGGGCCTTGATGGCCCCGCCCCTTGTCGGGTGTTCAGGTGCGCTTGCCTCGCCTGCTGGGCTCGTCGAGCTTGCGCAGGATGCCGATGCGGCTGGCGGCCTTGGAGGCTTCGCTGCGGACGGCAGCGGTTCGGGTGGGGGTGATGTTGGCGGAGGACCGTCGGGGGCCCGGGTTGAAGTACCGGTCCCAATCCATCAGCCGCGCCTCCATCCACGGAGCCCGCGGCGGCCGGGGTCCGGCTCGCGACGCCCGGTCTCCCGGCCGCGCTCGGAGGCTTCCCAGCGGGCTGCCGCGTCGGAGGCTGCCTTTGCGTTCTTCGGTGCCCGGCCGCGGAAGGTGCTGCCGCCGGAGGATCCGTGTCGGCCGGGGTCGGAGAAGCTGAAGTTCAGCGGCGCCATCACGCCCCCCTTCCGGTGAGGCGGGCGGTCTGCCGTTCCGCTGCTTCGGCGGCCTGGCGCGCCTCGTCAGCGCGCTGCTTCTGCTCGGCGTACGTCACCGGCGGCCACCGCCCTTCACGCGGAAGGCGCAGGTCTCGCCAAGGACGCAGGTTGCGCAGACCTTGGCGGCCGCCGTCTTGTCGGCGGGGTTCGGAGAGCCGTTCCCGCCGAGCCGCTCGAACAAGTCGACGCTGCTGGCGCAGGCCGCGCGGCCTGCGTCGGAACGCAGAACCGCGCGGGCGTTGCGAAGGGGCCGACGGTTCAGAACCGCGACCTGGTTGGTAGCCATCAGACTCCCCTGAGGCCCAGGCCGAGACCGGCTCGGTCCATCCGGCGGTCGGCCTCGGCCCGGCGGATCGCGGCGGCGCGGCGGCGCTGGTCAGGGGTGAGGAGCCTGGGCTTCTCGTCGTCGGGGTGGGCCGGGTGTTCGAAGGCGGCGTACCGGTCGCCTTCGGTGGCCGTAGAGTGCTGCATGTTCCGTGCTCCTCGCTGACTGAGGTGTGCGGACGGTCCCCGGGGTCTGCTCCCGGGATTGGAGGGCCCTTCGTCCAGCGCTGGAATCGCTGGGTGCGGAGGGCCCTTTTGTGTGCCCTGAGCGGGCGCAGCTCCCGCACATCCGTGGTGGCATGCGCGGGACTGAATCCGTTCAGTTCAGCGGCCCGCCGATGAGCGGGCCGTTCGTATGCGCTCTGTGCAGTTCTGAAGCAACGTGGCTCTGCGGCCCGGCAGTTGATCTCTGCCGTCATGGAACGTAGCGCAGAAACTAACGACGTCGCAACACGACGTCGTTAGTTTCTAACGCTGTCGTGAGATTTGCAGGGTGACGCGATACGCTGCGACGATGCGCGCCATGACAATGGAGCCGCCGACGATGCCCACCTACGAGCGGGAGCTCGCCGTCGGCCGCCTACGCGGAGAGTGGGGAGACGTTCTGGCGCTGTCCTGCAACGACACCCTCACCGGCCCCAGACCTCAACTCGTCTCCCGCCACAACAGGCCCGCCGCGGTGATCGTTTCGACCGGCTGGTACGGACAAGCGCGCAACGTTCTGGGCACCGCGCCAGAGGTCCAGCTCTTCAGCTCGGACAACGCGCGGACCGAGCTGACGCGCATCCTCACGGACGTCGCAGAACACGGCCATCACATCGTGATCAAGGTGGACCGGTACGAGGTCGTTGCTTTCGTGCCCGTCTCCTGGCACCAGCTCGCCGTACAAGCGCTCGCCAACACGAGCAACGCCTCCGAGGACTGATACACCGGCTGCCACCTGGTCCCGCCCCCCAGGCGGAAAGCGCCAGCGGACAGCAGCTTCCGGGGGCGGCCCTCGCCAGTCCGGTTCCGCCTCCTCGAAAACGCCACGACCGGCCGGCGGCGCGGTAGAAGATGTCCGGTGGCAGCAGCCACTTCCCAGGCTGCGCCGCGTGGAGGGGGAACGGACCATGCCACTGGACCTGAGCCGCGTAGGAACCGGACGCAGCGAACCGCTGCTGCGGCCCCGGGACATCTACGCCGCACTGCCTCGCCGGCCGTGGCCTTACCTGCGGCATGAGCAGGGCGAGGTACTGGAGAAGTGGTTCGGGCGACGCGAACGCCGCGATGTGGTGATCAAGCAGAACACCGGCGGCGGGAAGACGGCGGTCGGGCTGCTGATCGCGCGCAGCACCCTCAACGAGGGAGTGGGAGCCGCGGCCTACCTCGCGCCGGACCGCTATCTCGCCGCGCAGGTCCGGGCAGAGGCCGAGTCGATGGGGCTGGCCGTCACCGACCGCGTCGACGACCTGGCCTTCCGGGCCGGGCAGTCCATCTTGGTGACCACCTTCCAGAAGCTGGTCAACGGGCAGTCCGTGTTCGGCGTGGTCGGTGACAGCCGGGAGAAGCTGGACGTCGGCATCGTCATCGTGGACGACGCGCACGCCGCCCTCACCACGACGGAGGCGCAGTTCCGGCTCACCGTGCCCGCCGGCCATGCCGCGTACGAGGCGCTGAGTGCTCTGTTCGCCTCCGAGCTCCAGGCGCAGTCACCCAAGGG
This sequence comes from Streptomyces sp. DT190, assembly GCF_049846985.1. Taxonomy (NCBI): domain Bacteria; kingdom Bacillati; phylum Actinomycetota; class Actinomycetes; order Kitasatosporales; family Streptomycetaceae; genus Streptomyces; species Streptomyces sp. DT190. The sequence continues at coordinate 80,816 of NZ_JBNCNM010000030.1, forward strand.
CTGGGCGGACATCCGGGCGCACGACCACACCGCCTCGGTGCCCGTGCCGTTCTGGTCGTGGATCAGCCAGCAGCAACGGATCATGGACATCCTCCACCCGCACGCCGGGGAGGAGGGCTTCAAGTTCACCTGGCCGCTGATCGCGAACATGCTGCACCTGTGCTCGGCAACCGTGACCAGCCAGGAGATCCAGGTCAGTCCCCCGTGTCCGCCGATCGCGATGATCCCCGCGTTCGCAGGAGCGCGCCGGCGCGTCTACCTCACGGCCACGCTCGCGGACGACAGCGTGCTCGTCACCGACCTCGACGCCGGACCGAAGGACGTGCAGCAGCCGGTGACGCCGGGCAGCGCGGCGGACCTCGGCGACCGGATGATCCTCGCGCCCATCGCCCTCAACCCTCAGCTCGACGAGGAAGCTGTCCGCCGGCTGGCCCGGCAGTTCGCCGACGGTGACCGGGACGGCGACGGCACGGCCGAAGCGCAGCCGGTCAACGTGGTGGTCCTGGTCCCCAGTACCCGGGCGGCTGCGCCGTGGCGGTCGTACGCGGACGTGGTCGTGCACGCAGGAGAGCTGCCGAGCACCGTGCGCGCTCTCAAGGACGGGCGGGTCGGACTCGTCGTCATGGTGAACAAGTACGACGGCGTCGACCTCCCACGGGAGGCCTGCGAACTGCTGATCCTGGACGGCGTACCGCGCCCGATGGACCCGACCGAACGCCGTGAGGCCGCGCTCCTGTCGGGCAGCCCGACCCTGCTGGCCCGGCAGATCCAGCGCATCGAGCAGGGCATGGGACGAGGCGTACGCGACAGCGAGGACCACTGCGCTGTACTGCTCCTGGGCAGCCAACTCGCCGTCGCTCTGCACGACCCGAAGCAGCGGGCCCTGTTCTCACCGGCGACCCGCGCCCAGATCGACCTGAGCAGCAGCCTCGCCGAGCAGCTCACCGGCAAGGGGCTGGACGGAATCCGGGAAGCGATCGGCCTGTGCCTGAGCCGGGACCCGCAGTGGCGGGCACTGAGCCGTGAAGGCCTCGCTGCTGTGCACTACGCCCCCACCGGAACCGTCCGGGACGAAGCCATCGGCGTACGCGAGGCGTTCAACCTCGCGGCGACCGGCCGCTACATCGATGCGAGCGACCGGCTGCAGAAGGCCATCGGCATGGTCAGCGACCGCGCGGTGCGAGGCTGGCTGATCGAACAGCGTGCCGCGTACCTCCACCACGTTGAACCCGCGGCCGCGCAGAAGCTGCTCTCCAAGGCACTGGACGACAACCCGTTCGTCCTCCGGCCTGCCGGCGGAGTCACCCCCGCCCAGCTCCGCCCCGCGGCTGTTCAGGCAGAGGCAGCGGCAGCGTTCCTGTCCGAGACGTACGCAGACGGCACCGCGCTGCTCCTGGGCGTGCAGGCGCTGCTTGAGGAAGTGGTGTGGGGAGACCCGGAGCGTTCTGACGATGCCGAGCGCGCGTGGGAAGCCCTGGGGCGCCATCTGGGGTTCGCCAGCTCCCGCCCGGAGAAGATGTACGACACCGGGCCGGACAACCTGTGGGTACTCGGCGGCGGCCGGCACGCGGTGATCGAGCTGAAGACGGGCTGTGTCGCCGAGACGATCGACAAGCACGACCTGGACCAGCTTGGTGGCAGCGTCCGCTGGGACAAGCAGGCGTACCCCGAGGTCACCCAGCAGCTCCCCGTGATCGTCCATCCCAGTCGCACGCCGCATTTCCAGGCGATCACTGTCGAAGGGATGCGGGTCGTCACCCTGGAGCGGTGGGAAGCGTTGGCCACCGCGGTGCGCAGCTGGGCAGAGGCGCTCACGCACGGCCAGCACCGCTGGGGCAACTCGCACGCTGTCGCGGAGCAGTTGGCCCACCACAAGCTGACCGCTGGGGCCCTGTTCTCGACGTTCGCCCAGGCGCCTGGCGCCGCAACTTCCTGAGGGCTCGCCGGATCGCGCACTTGCCGCGCGGCCGCCCGCGGCCGCGCGGCGGGCGGACACGAGGGGTTTCGGGGCTCCTGGACCCCACGCCGGGCACGTCGGCGGTTCTCACCTGCTGGGGCCGGGGTTCCACCCGATGTCCGGCTCCGTGGCGCTGCCCAGTACCGCGGCGAGGTGGCCGATACTGGTGAACGCGACACCCGGGTCGGCGGTGAAGGCGGCCGGGTCGATGTTGCGGGTGACGAAGATCGGGACGACCTTCCACTCCTGCGGAGTGTCCACTCCGCAAACCCGCGCTGCCGCCTCTGTATGGGCGGAGAGGACCTGGGCCTTCGCCAGGAGCTTCTTGCGGTAGCGGACGAAGCGGTCGAGATGCTGAGCGACGCTGTGGCTGCTGATCGCCCTGTGAGGGTTCTTGGCCTCGACCACCCAGAGCCGTCCCCGGGCCGGATCGGCGACAAGCAGGTCGATCTCACCCGGCAGTCCGGGGATGCCGGCGCGCGCTGCCGGTCCGACATCGAAGCGGGGCCGATGCGGCAGGCCGGCACGCGCTGCCGCATCGGCCAGGTCCGTCTCGAGCTGGTTGTTCTGCTGCTGGCGGTAACGGTCCAGGAGGTCGGCCACCTTCGGCGGTGTGTCGGGCCGGGGCAGTCGGCTGTCGCTGAGGGAAGCGGCGTAGAGCTGCTGAGCGGTGTGGACGAGCCAGGGCGCGATCAGGATGCCGTCGGCATGAGCGATCAGAGGGTGGGTCGTGGGCCGGATCCGCCGTTCGACCTCGGCGTAGGCATGTGCGTGCGTCGCGGTGGCGTTGCCGCTGTGGAGGAGGAGCTGGTCGACGGCGGCCAGGATTTGGCCTTCTGGCAGCTGGGACCAGGCGGCGGCCTCGCGGGCGATGTCCTTCCTGCTGGTCGCGGCAATGCCGTCAGCCTCGACGGGCCAGTCAGAGGTGGTGGCGAGAACGGCGGCCAGGGCGTCGAGCCCGCAGCCCCACTGCGCGGTCAGCTCCCGGTCGGCGCGGGCGAGGGTGCTGCCGGCCGGCGGATTGAGACTCGTGAACTCGGTCGGAGTGCGAAGGGCGCGCCGGGCCGCGAACAGCTCCTGCGCGGTGATGGGTTGCGGATCAGAGGACCGGGCGCGGGCGAGCCACGCCTGTTCCTGTGCCTGGCGGAAGGCGAGCGTGTCGAAGCCGAGGTGTCCAGCCTCGGTGGCCTCAGCCGAGTTCCTCGTGGCAGCGGTGGTGGGGGTCTCGAAGGTGAAGACGCCTGTGGTGTCGACGGTGAGCGTCGCGGAGTGCAGTTTCCGGCTTGCTGGGACGGCCACCAGCGCGGTGCGCAGGAGAAGCTCGGTGAAGGCGACGAGATCAGCGACGGCGATGAGGTCGGCAGCCTGATCGCCTGCGGGCGGTGTGGCGAGGGCCTGTTGAAGGAGGGTCTGGAGGGCGGTGGTGACGGCGGCGCCATCGGTCTCCCGGCGGCGGGCCTCCTCTTCCCAGGTGCTCCCCTCAGCGCGGACGATTCCGGGAATGGCCTCCTGCTGGCCGCGGCTCCGTGCGGAGAGGGCAGCGTTGAGGTGTCGGGTCAGGGCCGGGACCAAGGCCGGACGGTAGGCACGGAGATGTCCGTCGAGTGCGCCCTCCAGGGCATGCAACAGCTGCTCGGCCGGGCCTCCCCTGCGCAACGCTTCGGCCCCGGTGAACGTGCCTGCCGGTACACCTGCGTCCCGCACGGCTTCAGCGGCCAGGCGCAGTGCCCGAGCTCGGACATGCGGTGTGCTCGGCAGGTAGTGGGCCGGCGCGGCAGCTGGAGCGAACGGGCCATTGCCGTACCAGGTGATCACTGGGACGGCTGTGTCCCAGGCGGTGCTGAACGTGTCGGCTGCCAGACCACTGCCGGCGCCGTGGGAGGTGCGGATCCGGCTGATGGTCTGGTGCAGGATCCGGCCGAGGATGTGATGACCGTCCTCGGTGAACCGCGCCAGAAGAGCAGGGTCGAGCACCAAGTCGATCCGGGCGGCCTGTTCGTCCACACCCACTTTCACGGCGAGCGCGTCAGCGGGGACGTCCATGGGGCGGCTCGCAGGCGGATCGTGATGGGTGACGGTCTCGGTGAGGTGCAGGATGACGGGTCGGCGTCCCGGCAAGGTGAAGTGGCGCGTGAGGTCGAGATGGCCAGCGAGGGTGCCGCGGATTCCGTCGGCGAGGCCGGTGAACGCGGCTTCGTCAAGCAGCGCACCTGGCTCGGGACTGATGGTGGTGACGATGACCAGCGGCGGGTGACTGCTGACGCAGACTCGCACCGTTCGCTCCGGAAGGTTCTGTGCCAGGTCGGCCCATCGCCCCTCACCCTGTTGCGCCGCCGTGAGACGGCAGTGGTCCCAGTCGACCGCCGGTGGCAACCCGGCCGAGTCCAGCAGGGTGTCCGTCGATGCCCACAGCGCAGCGCGCTCCCACGACACGTCCAGGCCGTACGGCTCCACCAGGGCCACACCCTCTTGCGGTGGGCCGGGAGGCAGGAGGGTCGCCTGGGCGTGCCAGGCGCTCCAGGCGTCCAGCACGTCGTAGTAGGCGACGGCGTCCGCCCCGGGGTGCTGGGTGAGCTCCAGGACCCACAACGCGACCATGGCCAGGTCGCCGCCGGCCGCGGCGAAGATCTCGCTGAGCTCCTCCACGTGGACGTAGACCGTGTCGGTGACCACCTCCCGACCCAGGAAACGTGGCCCTGCGTAGACGACAAGCCGGCCGGTCCCGGATGGGGTCCTCAAGAGCTCGGCGCGCGCCTTCTCCACGAGAGCGGCGAGATCGTCGCCGAGGCTGGCGACGACGGCGATCTCCAGTCGGTGCGACGGCGAGCTGATCCGGCACACCTCGTCGGGCTGGGTGGGTGCCTCCCGAAGGCCGAGGAGTCGTGCGACGCGTGTGACGGTGCGAAGGCGCAGGTTCGACTGGGCATCGTCCGGTATCGGGTGTCTCTGCAACAGATCACCTGCTGCTGCGGCCGCGGCCTCCAAGGCAGTCGATGCAGGGACAGGTTCAGTGCGGCCGTCGACGCTCCGCACAAGCAGCGTCGGGCCGAGCAGGGGAAGACCGGGTGCATATGTGAGAGGCAGCTCGGTGATGTCGCGGGTCAGGTAGGCGAGCGCGGCCGCTCTCCGGTCCGGCTCCCCCGAGAAGTTGTCGGTCACATGGTCGGTCCCGATCTCGCCCGCAGCGGTCACCTCTGCGGCAGTGACCTCGCACGTGATCTGCTCGGGTGCCGGTTCCACGGCGGTGGTTGGAGGCCACGTCGGCGACAGGTATCTGACGATGTGGTCGGTGTGTCGCAGCGCGAGTTCCAGGACGTCCCGGATGCCGAATCCGCGCACCGCGACCAGGTGCCCATCCGCGGCATCGGCGGTGTCACGGAGTGCCCGCAGAACCATGAGCGGATGGTCGAGCTCGCCAGGGTGAATCAGGTAGGACCTCTCCCCGAGCGTGAACCGCACTGCATCCGCCGCGTCGTTGGGCATCCGGCCGGTGGTGATGCCGCGCGTGGGGGCCGCTCGCAGGGCGGCATGCAGAACGCCGGGGAGGTCTCCGGCGCCCGCCTGCTGCCCTTCCGCAGCAGGGCTGGCCAGGGCGCGAGTCCAAGCGAACAGCAGATGATCATGTAGTCGGGCGCATCCCGGCGAGTCCAACGCCGCACGCAGCATCGTCAGCACCGAGTCACGGGAGTACTCCCCCAGTACCCGGTCCAGGAGCTGGACTTCCTCGTGGGGCATCGATCGTCCTTCTGTGCGTAAGAGCTGGGCCTCAGCCTGCCAGCCCAAGGGCCGCTCGCGCCGGACTCTTTCTGAACATCACCACCGCTGCCGAACAGCTTGCGGCGGCCACGCTCCGGCAAGCAGCCTGCGGGATTCCGCTGCGAGCACCGCCACGGACCTTCCCGTCTCCCCACCTCATCGCGGCTCGACGATCACCGGGGCGGACTCCCAGGTACCGCTTTGAACTCGAGCAGCAGCCCGCTCCTCCGCCTCTGCCCACAGATCCTCACAAGATCTGATCGGAGCGAAGTGGGCATGCAACTCCTCGATCTCGGCCGACGTCAGCAGCACCCTCTCCGGCCGGGCCTCGGCAAGTGCCGTGGGCTGTCGACCTTGCCGGCGACCGGGAGTGTGCTGCGCCCGCAGCCTCTCGCGGCACATCCGACGGATCTCAGCCGAGGCGTCCCAGGCAGGCCCGTACTCGGCCCGCCACTTCTCGGCCATCGCCCCAAGCCGTTCGGGCTCCGTCGTCTCCCGCACGGGGGCCTGCCGATAAGGCTTTACCGATCCGTCAGGCAGGTAGAGCAGACCGGTGTTGGCACGGCGCCGGATCTCTGACGCCACATAGGCGGCGACACGATGGGGCCGAAGCGGGACCGTCCAGCGGGCAAGCTCCCTCGCACAGTCCTGCGCGGACCAGCCGGCCGAGTACAGCGGGCGCAGAGCGTACGCGAGCTGCCGGACGCACGAGCCCTGTGTCCACCACGTGTGGAGCTTGACGAACTGCGTCTCCAGGATGAAGTACGCCGCCTGTTGCGGCGTGAAGGCTGTCGCCCCCTTGGCCCGATGACCGCCCTTTGACTGCTGGCTTCCAGACCACTGCGCGCGCGTACGCGCAGTGTCTTGAGAGCTCCCACTAGAAGTAGAGGTAGTACGGGGCTTAGGTACCCACACAGAAGGGGTGCACGAGTGAGAGTTATCCACAGGCTTCAGCTGTCGCCTCTGCTGGTCATTCTGAACCTGCGCAACGGCCTGGGTGCGGCCCTCTTCGGTGACCCCGCACTGCCGCGCCCAGTAGCCCTTGCCGTCGATCCGGTGCCCCATCGCGTCATCCCACGCGCGAGGAGCTACGGGGGCGTAGATCGTCGCCGACCGTCGAAATCCCATGTGCGGCCCGAAGGCGTCTCCGCGCCGGCTCCGTAGAGAGTTGCGAAGCGAGCTGCCCCTCTCAACCCACGCCAGGAGGCCGAGTTCACGCAGGATCGCAACGTGGACGGCGACGCACCGCTCCGACAGTCCCAGGCGCCTCTGCATGGCGGCTTGGCAGTACGCCACGGTGCCGTCCTTGCTGCGGTACATCCGGGCCGCGATGTCCTCAGCTACCCGGACGGTCGTCGCGTTCGCCCCCTTCCGCACACCGGCAGCGACCATCCAGCGGACCGCCTTCATCCAGTCCCGGCGCGTGCGCATGCGCCGGGAGGCCGTGCCACTCACCCACTGGTCGGACTTCGCCGTGATCAGGGTGAAGTGCAACCGCGGGGTGCTTTTGGATGTGCTCGGTTCAGCTACTTGACGGCGCGCCGCTGAGGAGGGCTGGCAGCGCGCGCGGGTGTACGGCATCATGTCTCCGTGCTCGTGATGCCAAAAGCGAGCGCAAAAGGGCCCGCTCCTGGCGGGTCCGGCGCGAACCGGTTGAAACCGCACGAATGTGCGGGGGACCAACGGGCCCGTACCGGGGCCCGAGTAACGAAGCGGCTGCCAACTCGACGCCACATCGAGCGAACGGCCTGGACTGGAGCAGTACGAGGACCCGCGCCACACGGGTCACGCCTCACCAGTCCGCAGCAGGAACTAGGTCATGAGGACCTCCGAGAGGTCAGCGACGGACAGAGCAGGGGGAGCACTGATCGCTGAGTCCCTGAAACCCGCCTCCATCGGGTGAGAACCACGGAGAGCATTGACACCAGACGCACGAAGGCCCACCGGAAGCCGGCGAGAGACTCGCCGCCCGGTGGGCCTATCTGTTGTTGCGTCCTCCCGCAGGCATGCGGGTACATTGGTGCTCACGAGACCGATCCTCGAGTTAGGTCTCCCAGGACGCCCCGCATGGTGCTCGCTGCATAGGTTTCCAGGCCTTGACTTGCAGCTGAGCCGCGGGGCTCTTCTGGTTCCGTGGGGTTGTTGAAGTAGCGGACGGCTCATCTACCGCCGCTGCGGGTCACCCTATCCCCGTCCAGCAGCCCGCACATACATCTCTGACCGGTGAGTCACGGCCGTGTCTTCTTGACGCCGCGCCGGTTCATCACCCGGATCTGCGGCGCAGTTTGCTCCCTTTACGCCAGACGAGGCGACACGCTTCGTCTCCTGCATCGTTGTTCACCACGTGCAGCATCGTTCAGGGGTGTAAGGTGATCAAAAAACACGAACGGCCCCCGATGCTGGCCGGCAGGGGACCGTTCGTTTCTCGTTACGACTTCGAGAGTAACGCGGGATGCGGGGCTCCACCCCATGAAGCGGGTCACTCTCGAAAGGACAGGAGCGCGTCGAGCAGTGACAGAACAAGACCAAACGGAAGAAATGGTGGTCGAACTGGGCAGGACGACTGACCGCTCAGGAGTCAGGCTCGCCACCATCCCCGAGTGGGTGCTCCAGAAGTGCCGCAGCGAAGCATGGCTCTACGGACACATGTCGCTGCTGGCAAAGGACGACGAGGTGAACATCCCTCTGACTCAGCTCGCAGCCCTCACTGGGGTCTCCACCCGAACCCTGCAGAAGAACATCGGCACCCTGCGCGAAGCAGGGGCCATCTCAGTCGAACCGCGCCACGATGACAACGGCAACCGACTGCCGAACCGGTACGTCCTCAACTGCACTCCCCCTACGGGGGTGAAGCTCGATGGCTAAGAAAGCGGACCCGTCGAAGGACACGCCAGATCCTGCAGGGGGTGACCCTGCGGAGGAGATCGCGGAAGATGGCCTCCCGAAGGATCTTGCAGGGGATGCCAGCTTCGAACGCGGCCGCCGGCGTCGGTACCCGTTCAGCCAGCTGCCCGACTGGGTCCTCTTCGCCGACATCCTCCCTGGCGCGAAGACGCTCTACTGGGCTCTCTTCGTGCACGTGAACCAGGAGCGCAAGGACAACTTCGGCGACACACGGGTCTGGCCCGGGCAAGCCAAGCTCCTGTACATCTCCGGCATCAAGTCCAAGACCACACTGCGCAAGTACCTCAAGCAGCTCCGCGGCATCGGTGCCGCTGATTGGCGCACCGGACGCAACCCAAGGAACCCACTGCGCACACAGACGGTGTACGTAGTCCACGAAGAACCGGAAGCCGGCTACACGGGTGCCGCCTCGCTCGCAGAGCTCTACGAGGCCTACAACGCCGCAGACGAGGACTGAACAGCACTGCCATGAGGGCCTCCCGTCGTCATCGACGACGGGAGGCCCTCGCGTTTCCCACTCCAGCGTGCTCGGCATCAGCGCAGCTCAGCCCCAGGGGTCATTTTTTGACCCTCGGGCTTGAGCACTGGGCCCCGAGGGTCATTTTCTGACCCTCCGAGAGGTCAGATTCTGGTCCTCCGGGGGGTCAACTACTGACACTCCGAAGGACCAGAATCTGACCTCCGCAGATGCCAAAATTTGGCGCCTAACCATACGAAGCCTTAACCAGACGAACTCTCAACCCATACGAAGCTCAACCACACGTAGCCTCAACCTGAGGAACTTTCGTCCGCTACGCGGGCTCATCAACTGCCGGGGGCTAACGCCGCCCCCGGCCACCCCGCGCCAGCGCCCTGGATGCGCTGGACCATCCACCGGTCATGGTTCTGCGCTTCGCGCACCACTCCAGGCCCTAGGGGGCCTTCCGTTGAACCATGCCCCCTGATACCTGAAGTTGCTCACCATCGTGGTTGACGTCCTACCTGATGTAGTAACAGAAACCACAGGCCGCGCGCGCGTGCGCGCGCGAGGACAGCGCCAACAGACAAAGCCCTCCAGCGCCTCAAACTGATGTCCCCGGGGGTGTCCGCTTTCGAAGGCACGATCCGCCCATGTCATCACCATCTCGTGGTCCGGTCGGGGTCCTGAAGCGCCTCCTGGTTGCTCTCGTAGCCGCAGGCGTCGTCATCGGCTTCTGGCGGTGGACAGGCCAAGGCAGCGACGTCACTGATCCGGGCTGGCTGGACCGCACCACCGAGACGGTCACGGACTTCGGGGAGTCGATGAAGGACCTGATCAGTCAGCTCGGCGACCAGCTCGGGTGATGACGCGTCAACGGACCTTCGAAGGGATCCTCCAGTGATACGTGTTGCACGGTGGCTGCTGACCGCCATGCTGACCATCGGCCTCGTATGCGGCGTCCTCAGGTACGTGCGTGATGACGGAGCGGGCGGCATCCGCGACCTCGTCACAGCGTTCGTGGGGGGCATCGCCGATGTCACCTACCGGTGGGTGCCCCCCACCGTCGAGTTCCTCGCCAGCCTCGTGTCGGACCTCTTCGGACAGGCGGCCTGACGATGGTGATGGGACCTACCCACGCCCTGTCGGGGGTGGCCGTGTGGATGGCCGGTGCCGCAGGCCTGCAGATGTGCGGAGTCACCCTTCCTGGAGCTGAGGTCGCGGTGGGCGCGGCCGTATCCGCCGGGGCGGCCCTGCTGCCAGATATCGACCACCCGTCGTCGACCGTCGCCAGGACCTTCGGGCCGGTCTCCACGGCGTTGTCACACGGGGTCGACCGAGCCGCGACGACGGTCTACAACCTGACCCGTACGGCCCGGGAAGCACCGCGGACGGGCGGGCACCGCACCCTGACGCACACCGCTGTGTTCGCCGCGGCCGTCGGCGGCCTGGTCAGTACGGCGTGCGGACTGCTCGGCAAGCCGGCGGCGGTGACCGTGCTGTTCCTCATGCTCGGGTTGGCGATCCGGGGCCTGATGGGCCGCTGGGCAAGGCGACAGGGGTGGATGGTCACGACCCTGGTGACTGCGGCAGCGGCGGCAGGTGCCGTCTGGTGGCTGCCGCCCGGGCGGGGCTATCCGGTTCTGGGCCTGGCGGTCGCGGTCGGATCCCTCACCCACTGCCTCGGCGACATGATCACCAAGCAGGGATGCCCGCTGGCCTGGCCGCTGGTGCATCGAGGGAAGAGGTGGTGGGAGTTCGCCCCGCCGGCGGCGCTGCGGATACGCGCCGGAGGCAGCTTCGAGAAGACCGTCCTCGTTCCCGTACTGGCCCTCTCGACCGCGGCAAGCACCGCGTTCGCGATCCCGGAGGTGCAGGCTCTGATCCTGTCCGGATGACCCCGCCGCGGCGACTGGCCCGTGGGCCCGACTGGCCAGTGCCCTCTCGCCGGTTGTTGCGGAAATCCACCGGTCACCGGCACAGCCGGTTTCGCCCGGGTGGACAGTCAGTGGTCAAATGGCCGCGACTTTGTGATCACCACTCCGTCGCCCGAAGTGCCGGCGGACCAGCTCGAGGAGAGGTACATGAACCGCTTCCCCACCCGCGCCGTGGCGGCCGCGGCCGCCGTCCTGCTCGCGGCCGGTTGCTCCAGCTCGGGGGACGACGGTAAGAGCACGCCTGGCAAGGACAGCAGCGCGAAACCGTCACAGACGCCGGGCCTGGGCCTTGAGATACGTCCCGGGAAGGACCTCGTCGCCCACCAGGGCGTCGCCGTCGCCGCGCTGGACCGAGAGACACTGCAGATCCGCAAGCAGGTCACCGTTCCCGAGCCGGTCGCCCAGGGTCAGCTCGCCGGGACCGGCAGCCGCAGCCGCGTCTTCGACAGTTCCTTCCAGTACGCCCTGCTGGGCGAGAGCGGCATGAGCGCCGAGGGTTCCGACGGGGAGCTCAAGGTCGCCGACCTCGCCGCGGCCGGCACCGACAAGGCCGTCGTGACCCTGACCCGCGAGCAGCTGACCGCCGCCGGCGTGACCGGGGCGGTGTCCGGGGCCCAGTTCACCGGGGCGCCGAAGTCCCCGCAGCTGTGGTTCCAGACCACCCCGGCCGACAGCCCCGCCGGCGAGACCTGGTCGAGCTCGACCGCCGACCAGTACAAGATCACGTCCCTGTGGTCCGTCAACATCAAGGACTGGCAGGCGGGCAAGCACACGGCGCGCAAGCACGAGGTCCCCGCCGAAGTGCAGGCGTACTGGAAGAGCCAGGAGTGCCAGACGGCGTTCTCCCGCAACCCCGGCCAGGAGGGCTACACCCCGTGGAGCTGCTGGGCCGTCGACGGTGCGGGCGTCCCCGTCGCCAGCGGTCCGGCCAGCGCCCGCACCGTCAACGGCACGGTGGACACCGGCTGGACGAACTCGGCCTCAGGCACCGGCAGCGAGAAGGTCACCTTCAGCTACGTCAAGGGAAGCAACGGCAAGCCGGCCCTCCCTCTGAGCGTCAGCGCCGGCGGCAACGGCGCCTCGACCCCGGACGGCATGTCCGGCCTGGTCGACAGCGGCTCCGCGGCCAAGAACGAGCGGAAGATGTGGCGGTTCACCACCGCGGGGTCCCAGCTGAAGCTGGAGGAACTGCCCAAGGCGCTCCCGGCGGCGGCGAGCAGCGACGACGAGACCGAGCTGTGGGTCTTCCCCGACGGCCGGGCCGTGGCCAAGGTCGAGAACGGTGACACCGCCACCGGCTGGATCCTCACTGCCGACCAGCAGTGGAAGAAGATCGGGCCGTGGGCGGACGAGCTGCTGGACGCCGAGGTCCTCACGACCTCTTGAACCGATCGGCCACAGGGTCCCCGAAGACGCGTCTTCGGGGACCCTGTCCGGTTCCGTCCTTAGCGTCCCAAGCGGCTTCACCCCCGCAGCAGAAGGACGGCCCCGGCATGACCATCCCGCAGACCGCACGAATCTCACCGCGTTCGCGTCGTCTACTCGTCACCGTCGGCGCGCTCGGTGCCGCCCTCGTCGCGCTGCAGCTGGCAGCAGCGAGCCCCACGGCAGGACTCGTCGTCTGTGCGGTGGGCGCCCTGGGCGGTTTCCTCCTGTGGCTCAGGGCGAACCGCACCGTCGCGACGGCCATGATGTCGACCTGCCTGACGATGATGTGGATCCCCGCTGTCATCAGCCGGGTCGGCGAGGCCGCTGGCGTCCCCGAAGCGATCGCCTCCTGGGAAGTCGTACCGATGTGGGCCCTCACCCTCGCGGTACCGGCCGGCGCTTGGCTGCCGACCCGGCATCGCGGCTCCCGCGCCGTGACCGTGCTGCTGTGCCACATGGCGATCAGCGTCACCGCGCTGACCGCCGCGGTGTTTCCCGCCTCCTCACTGTCGACCGCAGCCGCGCTGACCCTCCTGGTCGTCGTGATCCGTTCCGGCGTCCCAGCGGCTGTACGGGCACGGCTGCACCGCGTCCGGTCCGCAGACGTCGGGACCTTGGAGCGGGTGCGCGACGGTGATGGGCGCCTGTGGCTCTCGGCGGCGCAGTCCGGCCCCAAGGAGCGTCAGGTGTTCGTCGGCCACGGAGGTGTGGTGGCAGTCGTGCACCAGCTGCCGCCCGGTCGTGTCACCCTCATGCGCGTCGAGGATGAGCCCGGAGCCAGAGTGCAGGCCTACGCGCTCAACGGCTCCGCAGACGAACTCGTCGAGGTGCTGGGGCGGTTCGTCGCCGAGGACCAGGATCTGGCCCGGGCGCTGAGCATCGACACGGCCGACGTCGTCACCCTGGTCACGGCGCCGCACGTCGGCCTTGCTGACGAGTCCCTGTCCATCGACCTCGCCGGCCTGTGGGACAAGGCCGCTCACCAGTACGTCGACCGCCGGGTAACCCTGCTGGCCGCCGCGGAAGCGACAGGCCACCTCCAGCACCTCACGGTGAGGCGGCGCCGACTGGCGACCACAGGACAACGAGCGGCTGCCCTCCGGCACGGAGACCGGCGACAGCGCGGCGTCGCAGCGACAGCCATGGCGATCCGCTGAACCACCGGATCCGGGACAAGGAGAAGGGGTTCGGCCACGGGATGATCCCGTGGCCGAACCCCTTTCCTGTCTGCCTACGTGCCCCGCTCAGTCCTCACGCGGGGCCGGAGGCCTCGGCGGCGTCTCGTCGACCGGCGGCCTGGGGCTCGTCGGCCGGCGGGGAAGCTCACCCGACTCCGGGGCCGGGGCCGGAGCAGGCCGCGGTGAACGCCGACGAGGAACGGGATCGGAGCGGTCCGGCCCTGAGATGGACACCGGCTCCGGCCCCGGACGGCTCGCACGCGCCCGGGGGGACGGCGCCCGGGTCGGCGGAGCCGCAGTCGCTGCCTCCCCGCCGGGACCTCCGCTCCCATCCGGCCTGGACGTCGGCGCGGGCGTCCGGCCCCGCCCTCCAGCTGGACGGGAGACGTCGTCACCCGCCCCTGCCCTGCTGTCGCTTCCTTCCGCCCGCTTGCTGGTCTTCGCCGTGGCATCCGGATCGGCGCCGCGTGTGTCCGCCCGGGACCTGCCACCGCTCGCTGCATCCGGGCGCCGCCCGGACACAGGCTCCGGACGCCTTGTACCCGTCGGGGAGTCCGTGGTGCTCGGCGAGGGGCGCCTGCCACCGGAGGTGCCGGGCCGGGACGGACCCGTACCGCCGCGTCCAGATGTTGACTCGCTCGGTCCCTTCGGTCCCTGAGGCCGTCGTGTCCCTCGCGGACTGGGCCGGCGGTCGCCGATGACCCGCCGGGCCGCGGACCGCGCCCGGGTCTTCGCGAAGCCCCCGGCACGGCTGGTGACGTCGTCGTACGCGGCCTTCGCCTCGAAGGCCTGGTCAGCGCTCCGCTTGGCGCCCTTCCCCATCTTGATCGCGAAGTGCCACAGTCCGGCCGCCGTCAAGATGATCATCAGCACTTGGACGCCCAAGGAGGCGTTGCTGCCCAGGATCAGGCTGTAGATCGCCATCAGCAGGGTGAGTGCGATCCAGGCGATGGCCTTGAGGACGAAGGAGATGGTGAAGGCGTTCGCCCATTCCCGTGCCGCGAACGTCGCCGGCGGGAACGCTGCCACCGCACCGACGATCGGCAGCACGATGATCAGGATGAGGATGAACCCCTCCCAGAACAGCTTGAACAGGGCAACGATGTCGATTGACGGCGCGAGGATCACGTTGGAGACACCGGAGGCGAGCGCGACCTGCATCCGGGAGGACGGGTTGGCTCCCCGCCAGTCGTTGAACCGGCTCTTCCTGTCGTCCTTGGCCATCTGCTTGGCGACCTTCTCGAAGTAGTCGCTCTTCTTGCCCAGGGAGTCGAGGTTGTCGGCGCGCGTGTACGTCTGCGCCATCACCTGGGCAGTGCGGATGTCGGTGCACCGGTAACCCAGAGAGCAGTCGTCGGTGTCCCACCCGCCGCTCGCGTCGCCCTTCCAGCCGCTGTCGATGACGGTGTTGGCGTTCTGCCCGAACTGTCCCGCGGCCCACGGCGTGAACATCATCGCCTTGTACATGGTGCAGGAGCTGATGCGCTTGGCCCGGTTCGGGACGCCCTCGGCGAGCCAGCAGGGGTCGGCCGTCTTCGTGCCGGCGTTCTCCGGGAGCATGACCTCGGTCATCGCCGAGGAGAACCCGTTGATGGCCTTGTCCGCCTCAGACGTGACGGTCGTGTACCAGGACCCCTGAAGCAGCAGTGCGCTGATGAACAGGGAGGCGACCATGCCGCCCAGGCCCTGCCACACCTTGGAGCGGCTCTTGGTCCGGCTGTGCACCACCACCCACGCGCCACAGAGAATGATCATGACGGTGCCCAGCGGGGCCCACACCGTTGCGTACAGCTTCGCCACCAGGCTGTTGGCGGTGCCGTCCTTGCCCTGGTACAGGTCCTGGAACGGTGCCGTGTTCATGGCCAGGTCCTGGATGGCCAGGCTGAAGCTGCCCAGCGACTTGCTGAACTCGAAGACCGTCTGGGCCATCCAGTTGCCGGCGACGTCCATGATCGAGCAGGAGTCGTCACCGTCGACGTTCTTCTTGTACGTCGACCACAGCAGCCCCCGGCCGTTGGTCAGCTCGTAGAGGGTGTAGTTCCGGGCGACGGTCTTCTTGCTCATGTCCGCCGTCGGCTCGGGCCCGTACTCCGGCTGAGCCGACGGCAGCAGCACGGTGGACGCCGAGGCGTAGAACTCGGGCCCCCAGTTGCCCTTGCCCGGCACACCGATGCAGTCCAGCCCGAACGGGGCCGCCTGCGCCGTGGACATAGGCGTTCCGAGGACCACGGCCAGCACGGTCAGCACGGTGAAGACGCCTGCCCGGGCCGCCGCGCCTGTCCGGCGGACACCGCGAGCCAGCAGACCGCGGCGGCGGGGCGCGGGGAGACTGCCCGCGGGGACGGCGAGAGGTGTCTTGCCCGCCCGTGCGGAACCACGGCGGGGCTTCGGCGGTATCAGCCGAGTGGTGAGTGCGACGCTCATCAGGCCGCCACCTCCAGGTCGTTCATCTCGCTCTGGAACGACCAGTCCGCCACGTCGGCGGGCGGATCGACCGCCTGCCGGGCAGGCCTGGTCTTCGGGTTGGTGTCGGTGGCCCGCAGCAGCTCCGCGAAGACCAAGTCGATCTCGGTCGTGCCCACCCGGTTGTCGGCGTCGCGGTACATGCACACGCCGGTCTCCAGGTGCGGCTCCATCAGCGAGGCGATGACCCGCGGGTCGTCCGGGTCCCGCTTGAGCATCGGCGCGACCCGTCGGGCCTCCTCCACCGACTTCTGCAGGAACATGAAGGCGCTGTGGATCTGGTTCGTGCCACCCTCGCGGGACTCCGCGTCCTCGATCCGGATGAGGTCGGTCACCTGCTGGGTGATCAGGTAGACGACCATCGCGTACGAACGGCCCTGCTTCAGGGCGCGCTGCAGCAGCGACCGGCCCGCCGGGGTCGCGGTCACCACGTAGCTCTCGTCGACGAACAGGGCCTTGGGACGGGTGGCCATCTTCCCCGTCACGGGGTGCTGCTCCAGCTTGACGTCCAGCATCTGGCTGGCCATCCGCATGACCATCTGCAGGATCGTCGACGCGAGCCGGTCCGGTGCCTGCCAGTTGTCCGGGTTGTCGTCCTGCGGGAGTTCCAGACCGCGCAGCGTGATCACCGTCCGGCGCCGGCGTACGGTCTCGAACGGCCGGGGTTCCTTGGCGAACGCCAACCGTGCGTACGGCATCTTCCGCAGCGACCGCAGCACGGTGACCGCCAGCTCGAGCTCGGCGAGCTTGTCGGCCCGGCTCGCGGCGTCCTCCTGCGCGGCCGCGAGCTGCTCCTCGATGTTCTGCACGACCTCCCACGCGGTCGGCCGCGGTGTGGTGTCCGATGCATGCGCGGCACTCGCGCCCTGCGACATGGCGGCCTGCAGCCGCTGGTCGTACCGGTCGAGCACCGCTTCCATAGCGACGGTGACCGGCACCTGGATCCGCTGCCACATCTGCTGGCCGATGAACCCGGCGAACATCGTCTCCGCCACCAACCGGCCGGCGTGGACGTCCGGGGTGATCGACCACGGGTCCAGCACACCGTCGTGGGACTTCAACAGGTCGATGACCCGGGTCTCGGCCCAGAATTCCGCATTGACCGGCTGGAACTTCGAGTACGCCGTGCCGATGGTGCCCTCGGCCGCCTCCCGCTCGAAGTCGGGGTCGTTCACCTGCGCCCCGAAGGCGAGGTAGTAGCACATCTGCGCGAAGTCGACCTTGGGGTCGATCGCCACGCACTCGGTGCCCGACTCGGACTCCTGGAAGAACTTCAGCAGGCCCAGCGAGGACTTGCCGCCGCCGGACGCACCGGCGCAGGCGACGCCGGCGCCCATGTTGCGGGCCGGGCCGACGTGCAGGCCGTAGTGGACCGGGAAGCGGCCGGACCAGCCGATGAACGGGCCCTTCCAGCCGAGGACGTGACCGCTGCGGTCCCGGCTCGTGCGGTCGCCGATGTTGACCCCGGCCGTGGGCAGGCCGATCCCGAACGTCTCCAGGGACTGGATGCGCTGGTACGGAGCGATCGGCAGCTTCGGGTCGTCGCCCGGCAGGGACTCCTGCATCAGGCGCCACTGCAGCCGCTTGGCACGCAGCACCTCCACACCGGCCTGCCGCTCCAGGTGCTTCTTCAGCTCGCTGGCCCGCCGGTTCAGTTCCTCCACCGTCGGCGCGGAGACCGTGAAGCGCATCCGGCCCTCGAACCCGGGACGCGGGTTGTCCACGGCGATGTCGACCGCGTCCTTGGACACGGCGACCTGGTCGGTCAGCTGCTGGTCCGGTGTCCGGCCACCGGCGACCATGTCCTCGTACTCGTCCTTGAGGTTGTTGTGGATCTTGCTGATCTCCTTGGTGAACCGCTCGGCGGGCAGCAGCGTGCCGCGCCAGGAAACGTCCACCGGGAAGTCCAGCTCCCCCACCCGCCGCGCCCACGCCTGGTACTGCTGGAAGCGCACGTTCTCCGGCCACGACGCGACGACGAGCGTGGTCGTGTACGAAGTGAGCTGCTGCCCGGTCTCCTCGTCGACCTGCTCGATCTCGATGTGCGTCGGCCTCGAGTTGTCACCGCGGAAGTCGACGACCAGGTCGAACTGGCTGCGGCCCCAGGCCCTGGAGTGGATCAGCGGTTCCTTGGGGACCGGCAGGTGCCCGTAGAGCGGCTTACGGATGTGGTAGACGAGATCGGCGCGCGAAAGCGGCTCACCGAGCCTGCCGAACGCCTGGTGGACGGAGGCCGCGACCGCCTGCCACCGCTCGATCGTGGACGGGGCCAGGTCCTCCTCCGCCACGCCGGTGACGAACTCTCCCGCCCGCGCGGTCAGCCCCGGCCGGGCCTCACCGCGTGCGCGCGGTGCCTCAGCAGCTGTCTCCCCCAGGTCCACCGCCGGGCCGTGAGCCAGCGACCCGAGCTTGATGAACAGCGCGACCTCACGCTCGGAGGCACCCAGCCGCTGCTGGTACTCCGCGATGCGCTCCACGTAGGCACGGAAGTTGGCCGTCGGCAGCCACGCCGCGTCGACGATCTTCGCGGTCTCGGCGGCCGCGTCGACCGGCTTCTCCACGATCTTCAGGTGCCACTCCACCGGCCGGCCGGACCGGCCGAGCGCGGCGAAGACCCGGCCGGGCTCTGTGGCCATGGCCGTGAGCTCCTCCGGTGACGCCAGCTCCTCCGGGTGGGTCGTCAGCCGGATCGCGGTCCACACGGAGTCCCCGTGGATGAACATCGTGTCGTCGGCGTACCGGTACGGCAGCCGCTGGGCGTCCTCACGCGCATGCGTACTGGTGCCGCTGGTGGGCTTCTTGTCCTTCTTCGCTTCGTCGGCGAGGTCGTCCTTCTTCGACGGCACGAGGAACCACGCGAGGGCCAACACGGCCACGATCGCCACGAATCCGATGATGAGCGCCCCCATCAGGAGACCTCCTTTCGTGTACTGCGGGTGGAAGGTCCGCCAGGTGGGGACCAGAGAATGACCTGCCAGTGCAGGCGGTGCGGTTCCTCGGACCGGCCCAGGCCCTGGACCCGGCGCGGTTGCCGGAAGGCATAGTCGAGCCGGACCACCAGCTCCGAGCCGGGCCGCAGTTGACTGCCGGGGATGGGCCGGGACCACATCCATCCGACGAGGATGGGAGGAGGCGCGAACAACGCGGCGGTCACCCACCACGCGTCACGCATCGGCGGGATCACGAGGCTGATCAGCCCGAGCAGCAGCCCCCAGCACAGGGCCACCAGCAAGGCCACGCCGCAGGCCTGCATGTTGATGCCTGGCATCCACTGCGGCAGCGGACCACCCAGCCGGAACATCCGCTTCGGGCGGTCTCTCATCCGCGTGTAGTCGTGGGCGACGATCCCGTCGCCGTCGTGCCAGTCCATGAAGCTCCTTGGTGTGGAGCTGCCCCCAGTCGGCTGCGCCTTGCTGGGGGCAGCCGCTACTTGAGCGTGTTGGTCGCGAGACCCTGGATGATGGTGAGGATCACCGCGCCGCTGACGATGATCGCGACGCCGAGACCGAGGACGCCGAGGTTCTGTATCGCCTCGCGCAGGCTCTGGCCACCCTTCATCGAGATGATGACCTTGATGCCGAGGACCACGATCATCAGACCGGCCAGTGCCAGGCCGATCACCTTCACCTCGGTGCCGAGGTTGGTCAGCACACCGCCCACGGTTGGAGCGGCGAGCGTGTGCAGAGACGCCGGGCTGAGGGCCGCGACGGTCGAGAGGGCTTGAGACATGAGCATTCACCTTGCGTGAGCTGCGGATTTCCGACGCTCACGTTGTAGATCGCAAAGCGGACACCCCCTCTGGACGCGGATTTCCGGCCCAGGCGGCCATGCGAAAGCCCCGCCCCTCGACCGCCGGTACCAGCGGGCAAGGGGCGGGGCTCAGCGGGGGCCGGGGCTGCCGCGAGCGTCAGGAGGCCGGAGCCTTGCCGCCCGCCTCGTCCGGGACGCCGGCACGGATGTCCTTCACGAACCAGCCCTGGTCGGTCAGCACAATCTGCACCCGGTACCGCTCGGTGACATGGGCGCTCCCCGTCGTCCACTGCACGCTCACCCGCGCCCAGGTGACATCGTCGACCTTCCACTTGTGGCCGTCCGTTGCCCCCACCCCCTTGGGGAGCAGCACCTTGACGTCGGACACCTTCGGGGAATCCAGCGCACCGCGAAGGCCCGCCCTGGCTGCGTTGCTCGCTCCCGGCGCGACGTAGCGCGTCAGCGTCGTGCCGTTCGAGGAGCCCCAGGAGGTGAAGAAGTCCGCGAACAGCTTGCCCTGGAGATCTCCCGAGAGCTCGGAGTCGACCTGCAGCGGGTCCTTCACCGCCTGCGGGGTGGCCTGGTCCGGTTGCGGCAGCGTGCCCACATCGCCGACGACCCGCATGCCGTTGCCTGACTTCAGGTCGTCCACCCACACCGGCACGGACAAGGTCCGCAGCGCCCCCGTGGTCAGCTGAACCTGGATACCGATGTAGTAGCCGTGCTGCGGGTACTCGGCGATCGGCTCCATGTAGCCGGACCACACCGAGTACGCCACGACCTGGCTGCCCTTGCCGTCCCACCCGCACGTGGTGTCCACCCCGGAGGAGGACAGACGCGCGATGGCCTGGCGCCGCTGCTCAGCCTGCTCGGGGTTCTGGTTCGCGCACAGTCGGGCGTAGCGGTCCGCGAAAGCGATCGCCCGTTCCACCGGGAACGAGGTCAGCCGGAACTGGGAGACCTGCTCGTCGGTGATACCGGTCTCCACCGGAGCGGGGTGTCCGGCGGTGTACGCCATCACGCCGACCGTGCCCAGCGCCAGGAGCGAGACCGTCACCATGGCCGTCATCCTGGCGGCGACGTGGGTTGCCCTACCGCCGCTCAGCCGTCCGCCAGGCCGTGGGACATCGAACCGCTCCCCGGCGGCCGCGGGCGTGGCGACGTCCTTCGACTTGCCCGGCTTGGCCTTCGCCGCGGCCTTGGCCTTCCGCTTCGCCTCCTTCTCCTGCTTCTTCTTCTCCTTGGCCGTCTGAGCCGGCGCCGCCTGCGGGTGCACGGCCGGACTCTGCGCCGGGGCCGGCATGTACTGAGGGGGCTGCCCCTGCAGTGGGGCCCCCTGGGCGAACAGCTCTTCAGCTGCGCGTACCGGGTTGTACCCGGCCGGTGCTGCCGGTGCCGGTGCCGGTGCCGGTGCCGGTGCCGGCTGGCCGGGCCAGGGTGCCTGTCCCGGGGCAGTGTGGTCACCCCACGGTCCGGGCCCAGCCGGGGGCGGGCCCCCGGACGGCATGGCCGGGCCCTGGGGTTGCGGCGCCCAAGGATCCTGCACCGGCGGGTGCTGATGGGGAGGAGTCGTCCCCTCATACGGGGGCTGCGGATGGGTCACGTCATCTCCAAGTACAGAAAGCGGACAGGGTCGGTGTCGGGACGAAAGCCCCCGGCGCGGGCGCGGTGACTGCGACGAGCAGTGTCGGGGGCCGACCGGCCAACCCCGCTGAAGTGCGCCGGCCGGAGGCTCAGTCGAACTGCGACATGACGGAGCTCCAACCACCGTCGGCATCACCGTCCGGGTGGTCCGGTCCGCTGCTGACGGGGCCCGCCTGCCGGGCCGGCTGCCCTGGCACCTCAACGGCCGTACGGCCAGGCACTGGAACGGGAGCAGCCGGAGCCGCGCCCCACCCCCCAGCCGCGGGCGCCTGCGGCCCGGGGACGGCGCTCTCCGGCACGACGGGAACCGCAGCCGGCGGCTTCACCAGCGCCATCGGCTCCTGCCCGGGACGCCCCCAGCTCCCGTCAGACCTCCACTCCACAACCGGCGGCCGGACCGACGGCAGCGCGGCGACGTCGACCAGCACGGTGTGCACTGCTTCCCACCACCGGTTCGGGCCCTCCTCGACCGTGTGCACGGTCGCCAGCGTCGGGTGCTTCGTGATCCACACCATGTGGTGGTCGGGCAGGTCCTGGAAGACGGAAGCGGGCACCCGCGGCTCCCTTCGGGGATCCCGCTGGATCAGCCCGCCGCGCTTCGTGCGGCGGCGGCCGTGACGGTCAAGCTGGTGCTGCATCCGGGCGTAGATCTTCGTGACCTGGCTCGTGAGACCGGACAGCACCTGGGCGTCCTCGGCACCGTTGACCCGCAGGCACAGGAAGTTCCCGCACGTCTCCAGCACCCGCTTCGCCCACACCCCGGTGCCGTCCACGGCCACCAGGTCCGCCCACGACTGCGTCGACAGGATCGGCCGGACCATCGCGTCCCGGGCCTTGTTGCACAGGCCGAGCACCGCATCGCCGGTCGCCGATCCGAACTCCTCGACCTGCATGTACAGCGGCCACTGCGGGGCCACACCCGACGCGATGTCGCGCCGCAGCATGTCCGTGGTGTTCTGCATGTCCAGCAGCACCAGCGTTCCCAGGGTCCTGGCGAGCGACCCGTATGTGGAGACGTTCAGGGAGAAGACGACGATGTCCCCCTCGTGCGCCGCTCGGCGCAGGTCGATCGTCTGCTCCACCGGCCCCGGGCGCAGCCACTGCCCGGCCGCCGGACCGTTGCTGTACGTCGAGATCAGGCGCTGCGTATCCGCGACCGCGGACCGCGTCAGCTCATCACGCCGCCAGTTCGCCACCATCGTGGCAACCCGCTCGCGCACCTCGTGCACCGCCCGACGGGCCGCGACGTGCTGAGCGGGCGGTACCCGAGAGGCGACCGCGTCGATGTCGATCCCGTCCGCGACCTTCTGCAGGAACTCGATGTCGAGCAGGTCGACGAGGCACTCGAAGCCGCCCTTGCCCACGTTGTAGCCCGACCAGTCGGCAACCTGGTACGCCAGCTGCGTGTACTCGTACGCGCTGCGGAAGTAGACCGCAGCGTCCCCGTCGCGTCCCACCGAGTTCAGGAGCATGTCCGACTTCGACGTGGCGTTGCCGCGCACCAGCGGGTCGTAGAACGCCGGCGACGACGGTGCACCAGGGGCGACCGGTGTGTACGGCGAGCCGTTCGGGTCGGCCAAATCGAAGTGGAGGAAGCGGCGCCCGTGGACCTGCGCGACCTCCGCGTAGTGCGCGGCCACGTCCCGGCCGCCCTTGAAGTCGACCACCACCCAGCCTGACCCGAGCCCGATGAGCTGCGCGCCGACCGAGTTGGTCACGGCTGTCTTACCCGAGCCGGGCACGCCCTGGACGAACGTCGGGCGCAGGAACCCATCGTGCTCGGCGACGACCGGCAGACCGGCCAGACCGGTACCGAAGCCGACCGTTCCCGGTATCTCCACCTGCCGGCCGAGGAAGTCACGGCGCACCGTCGTGGCGTCCGTGTACGCGCCGGTCTGCATCCGTGTGGCGGTCTTGCCCGCAGCACGCCGCTCGGCCTTGCTGAGCTCCGCCACCGCAGGGACCTCGTCGAGTTCGAACTGCGGCTCGATCCCTGCCTGGAAGTCGGCCACCGCGATCCACACGGCCGCCGAAGCCAGTCCCACCGGGACCGACAGCGGCACCATCCAGCCCATCGCAGCCGTCACCGACATGTCGTGCGGCAGGTTCCACCCCACCGCGACCGCGATGTCCTGCCACAGTCCGACCACTGCCGCGACGTGCCAGTCGACCGCGCCGGAAGCGGTCCCTTCCATCACCCACGCCACAACGAACAGCACGCCGGCGCAGACGGCGGCGGCGGCCGACAGGACTCGCCATGCCTGATTGCCCACCCGCACCGCGAGCCGTCCCGCGACCGCGATCGGGATGGCTGGCGCGCACACCGCAAGCAGCGTCATCCCCCAGACCGCACCCAGCCACGCGGCTACGGACTCGTCTTCAGCCCGCCTCATCTCCGTCATGTGATCCACGCCATCCCCGCTCTCCTTGCTCTCTTGATCCGCACCGCGCGCCTTCTCTCCGGCTACGCCTGCTGCTGCCACCAGGCCAGGAATCCGACGCCGGACGCCTCCGCTGACCACCGCTCGCGCAACTGCTTCCACCGCGTGAAATCCACCCGCCAGGTGTCCGGCACCTGCCGCAGGTCGAGCTGATAGGCGACGCCGGGGTCCTTCGGCTGGAAGTGCCGAACGAGGAACGGGCTGTCGGGCCGGTACTGCGGCGGCCCCGGAGGCAGCAGCCCGACTTGCTGCGCGACACCGTCCGACCAGGCACCCGTGCGGGGGTGTGCATGACCGTGCAGGAGCGCCATCACCGGCTCCGTGGCGAAGTAGACGACCTGGGGAAAGATCTCTCGCGCGTCCCGGTACGACCGCAGGACCTGACGTATCTCCGCAGGGCTCTTCGCCGTGATCTCCACCTCGATAGCCACCAGTCCCAGTGGCGCGGCGACCACAAGATCCGAGTAGTGGACCCGGCCGCCCGCACCGACCGGGGTGCACAGGAACCGCTCGCGCCCCCTGCCGTCGAGCGTGGAACCGGGCTGCCCCGTAAGAGCAGCAGCGACCTGCTCCGCCCGACCGGATGTCGTCGCCTCAGCACGTCGGACCTCGCGCTCCGAGAGCACCCGGGCACCGCCGAGCTCGAACGTGAACGCGGCGTCCGTCACGGCCAGGCGGTGAAGCAGCCGCTCCCCTGGCCACTCCGGAGGGCGGAGCTCAGTGCTGCCCGCCCGGGCGCCACGCGCTGTCGTCCACACGCACGCCCCCGCCCAGCGGACATCCGAGGACATGCGCAGATAGCCCGCCTCACGGAGCCAGCGGACTCTCTGACGAGCCGTCTCCTCCACCCCATGCCAATACCGGCGTGCGGCCTGGCGCAGGGTCATCACGCCGAACCGTGTGGCGCCCGCCAGCATCAGTTCGTCAGCGACCGTGCGCTGCCACCCATCGCCCCGCGCAGTTCCATCACCCCGCGGAGCCCCTCCGGCCGACGCCTTCCGCAGCACCGCTGCACGCCGCCGCGGAGTCGCTGGCGGCACCCCCTCAGGGAGCAGCGTGACCTCTCTCGACACTGGCCTCGGCATCGGCTCTCCTACCGTCCCGACGAACACGAACGGCCCGAGAAGTACCAACCAGACCGGACACCTTGACCTGGTGGAGGAAACCTGTTCGCTCTGGAGCCGTACGCCCAGGTCAGAGCCGAAGCGGCCTCACGGCGCAGGTGCCGTTAGAGGCGGAAGTAAAGGCAGGAAGGAGTGGGGAAGAGAGAAGAGGGCGGCCCTCCGGGCCTGGCGGGGTCGGCGCGGGGCGCCGTGCGCCCTACGGGCTCGGCGGGGATGCGGTGGTGCGCTGCGCGCTGGTTGCCGGGCCGCTCCGCGGCGGAGGCGACCGGCGGGCGGGGTCGGGCCGCTGCGCGGCGAGGGTGCGGGGTGGTGCTGATGGTGGGCTGGTGTCGGGCCCGGTGGTTCGCGGTCTCGCCCTGGGGGCTCGGCCGGCTCACCTACCGGTGCCCTTACGTGCCGGGGCGGCGGTGTGGGCACGAGAGGGCCTCGAAGGTGCTCCTGGGCGCGCTGGCGGTCCCTGAGCCGGCGAACGGACGGCGGGGGCCGCCGCGGAGCGGCCGTGTACCCATGGCGCTCCTTGGGGTCGCAGGGTGTACACCGCGGCCGGCACTCGGGGGGTGCCGCCGCGGAGCGGCCTGAACGGCGCAGCAGAGGGTCGACGGGCCCGTGACGGCCCGAGCGGGACCAGGACGGGGACCAGGAGCACGAAGGGAAGCGAGACGCGCGCACCTGCGGGGCCCGAGGTGCCCCGCAGGGCGCCGTTGTCGGTCCGGGCCGGCGGCTGCCGGCCCGGGGGGCGGAGCCGGGCAAGGCGGTGGTGAGCCCGGCCTGAATGGCCGGGCTCACCACCCCCCCCCCCGCGCGCCCCGCCCCCCCGGCGCCGCGGACCGCCCTCCGGGCCGGCCGCGGCCCGGGGTGCGGCGGGGGGGGCGGGCGGGGGGGGCCAGGGCGGACCGGGAGGCGGCGAGCAGGGCCCGTACGGCGGCCCGCCGGCCGTCCCGGACCCCGGCCCGCGGG
>NZ_JBNCNM010000031.1:0-95352 GCF_049846985.1 Streptomyces sp. DT190
TTCAACAACCGGATCTACGGCCTGACCAAGGGCCAGTACTCGCCGACCTCCGAGGTCGGCAAGATCACCAAGTCGACACCGATGGGCTCGCTCGACACCCCGTTCAACCCCGTCTCGCTGGCCCTGGGCGCGGAAGCCTCCTTCGTCGCCCGCACCATCGACTCCGACCGCAGGCATCTCACCGACGTGCTGCGCCAGGCCGCCGCCCACCCGGGCACCGCGCTGGTCGAGATCTACCAGAACTGCAACATCTTCAACGACGGCGCCTTCGACGCCCTGAAGGACAAGCAGTCCGCGCAGGAAGCGGTGATCCGGCTGGAACACGGACAACCGATCCGCTGCGGCACCGACCGGTCCAAAGGCGTCGTACGGAACCGGGCCACCGGCGATCTCGAGGTCGTCACCGTCACCGCCGGCAACGAAGCCGACATCCTCGTCCACGACGCCCGTGCGGCCTCCCTCACCACCGCGTTCGCGCTGTCCCGCCTCGCCGATCCCGACACCCTGCACCACAGCCCGATCGGCGTCTTCCGCTCCGTCGAGCGACCGGTCTACGACGCCCAGATGACCGACCAACTCGACACCGCGATCGAACAGAACGGCAAGGGTGACCTTGCCGCACTCCTCGCCGGGGGCGACACCTGGACCGTCGTCGGCTGAGTGCGGACACGAACACGAAAGGGCCCCGGCCGGGCTCCCACGGTCGGGGCAGCCCTCTCGCTGCTTTTTCGGGGGCGGGAGTCGCTACCGCTCGGACCGCAACGCGTCGAATCGCATGAATCCCGTGAAGCGGGCCGCGAACGAGGGCGAGACCTGGTCGTCGAGTGAATTCCGTACGCCCGCCATCACGTCGGAATCGGGTTGCCCGAACACCTCGAAGCGTTCCACCCGGCAGTGCTTCATCACTTCCCGGATGTACGGCTCGGACATCTTCCAGTGCGCGCGGACGGAATCCGAGTCCCGGTACATCTGGAAACTGTGCGCGAGCAGCTTCTGCTCGTCGATGAACACCTCCACCATGATCTGAGGGCCGTGCTCCTCCACGAACCGTACGGCTCGCTCCGTGGCCTCCCGGTAGGCGTCGAGATGCCCTTCGGTGATGCGCATGGTGTTGCGGAAGAGGAGAATTCCGCTGTCCGATGCGTCCACGTTGTCCACGCCTTCATCCTCCACGGCGACTGCTCTTCGGGTCACGACAATCCACACGTTCCCCGAGCGGTACCCGCGGACTCCCCCGGAGCCCCGCCCGCCGGCGGACGTCACCCGACCGGCCGTCCCCTGGGGGAACTGCCCGGCCGGAGTTGGCGGCCACCCACCTCCTCGCGCTGACGTCCGGGTCCGCGCAGAAGCCGTTGGACGTGTCGCTCAGGGCGTGGACAGGTCGAACCGGGTGACGCGGACCGCGCCGCCGAGCGCCTGGGTGGCGTGGTTGAAGAGGGCGAATCGGTAGCCCATGAAGAAGCGCCAGTCGTTGCCCAGGGAGAAGACCGGGCCGAGGCGGGTGAAGGTCGCGCCGTCGGTGCTGTAGGAGAAGGTGCCGGGGCGGGCGGATCCGGGGCGGATGTCCGCGGTCGCGCGCAGCCAGATCCGGTTGCCGCCGGGCAGGGCCGCGCTCGCGCGTTCCGTGCCGGTGCCCGTGGTGTTCCAGTTGCCGTCCATGGTCAGCCCGTCCACCATCACCACGCGCGTCGTACCGCCGTCACGTTTCAGCCCGATCCACGCGGAGGAGTCGCGTAGCAGCGCGAGTCCGGCGCGGTCGCCGTCCCGCATGCCGGAGTGGTCGAGCTCGATCGTGGCGGTGGAGGTCGGGCCCTGGATGCGGTGCGTAAGGGTATTGCGGGCACCGTAGAGGTCGCGGGTGACGGTGGCGGTCCGCAGTGTGAGGCCGTTGCCGGCCGACCACTTGGTGTTGTCCGGGTTGTGGTTCCACTCCCACCTCGGATCGAGCGCGGTGCGGGCGAACGTGTCGACGCCGGTCAGGGGAGCGACCTGCCGGGGTGGGGCGGGCACGGCCGGGCTCGGGTACGAGGTGCCCCAGGCGCCGTCGACCAGCTGGACGACGGGCCAGCCGTCCGGCGTCCACGTGACCGGCGCCAGGGCGGGCATCCGGCCGCCGGGGTAGGCGTCGACAAAAGCCACGTAGTACCAGGCGCCGCTCTGCGTCCGCACGAGGCCGCCCTGGTGCGGGACACCACCGCCCGGGATCGGTCCGCGCAGGTCGAGCAGGACCTGCCGCACCGTGTACGGACCGAAGGGGCCGCTCGTCGACTTGAGGATGTACTGACCGTTGGCGGGGCGGGTGAGGAAGATGTAGTACTGCCCGTTGATCTTGTAGAAGCGGGCACCCTCGAGCGTGCCGATACTCGACGGGGTCGAGAACACCTGCTGCGACCTGACCTGACTGCGGCCGTCGGGCGAGAGCTGGGCCACGTGGATGGTGGTGTTGCCGTACGCCACGTACAGGGTGTCGTCGCTGTCGACGAGCAGTCCGGCGTCGTAGTAGGGCGTGCCGATGGTCGTGAGCCGGCTCCACGGGCCCTCAACGGCGGTGGCCGTGTAGACGTACGTGCGGGCGAAGTCGATCTGGCCGAGCCAGTAGAAGGTGCGGTTGCTCGGGCGGTAGGCGAGCGTCGACGCCCAGATGCCGCGGACGTAGCCGCGCGCGCCGTTCAGGTCGTACTTGGCTCCGAAGTCCAGGGCGGGCACCGAGTGTCCCGCGATCTCCCAGTTGACGAGGTCGTAGGACCGCAGCACGGGTGCGCCCGGCGAGTAGTGCATGGTCGAGGCGGAGGCGTAGAACGTGTCGCCGACGCGGATGACGTCGAGGTCCGCGAAGTCCTGCCAGATCACCGGATTGGTGTAGGAGGCGGCGGCCGTCGGATCGAGGGCTGCCGGGCTGGCGGCGGAGGCCCGGGGGGTTGCGGCGAGCGGGAGCAGGGCTCCGGTGGCCAGGCCGGTGGCGGCGCTCAGTGCGTGCCGGCGGCTCAGGGGATGACGAGGGCATGACATGTCCGTCTCCTCAGGCTGGGGTGCCGCAAGGGGGTGAGGTGGAGCAGGCTGTTCGATATATGGAACGCTGATCGGCTTACCGAGCACCCTGGATGATAGGAGGCCGACCAGCGGCGTCAAGGGTCCTCGCAGCATTCGGCGCGAACATCGAAACGTTTCGCTGCGCAAGGCCTCGGCACCCTGGAGGGCGCCGAGGCGGCCGCTTGGGATCGTCGACCAGTTCGTCGGCGCACCGGGCGTCCTCGTCCTCGCCGACTGCGGCGCATCGAACCAAAACACGACCCCGATGGCCTCCGAGGAGATGATGGCGAGCGCCGACGCGTGCTGGGCGTGCCCGTCCCGCTCGGTCCGCCGCAGGGAGAGGGACCACATCCTGCGTGTTACGGGAGCGTGGTCCACTTCTGGTTGTTCTGGCCGTTGCAGGTCCACAGGATGACCGGGGTCCCGTTGGCGGATCCGGCCTCCTTGGCGTCGAGGCACAGTCCGGCGCGCACGTTGCGGACCGACCCGTCGGAACCGACCGTCCACTTCTGGTTGTCCTGGCCGTTGCAAGGCCAGACGACGACCGGCGTGCCGTTGGTGGTGCCCCGGCCGGAGGCGTCCAGGCACTTGTCGCCGTAGACGCGGATCTCGCCGCCGGCCCAGCTGGTCCAGAGCTGGTTGGCGGCGGTGTGGCAGTCCCACAGCAGCGTCTTCGCCCCCGCGGCGGTGGCGGCGCCGTCCACGTCCAGGCAGCGACCGGACCCGCCGCCGCGCAGACGCCCGGTGGTGGAGGCCAGCGGGCTGCCGCCGGTCATCCTGTACACGGCGACACCGTGTGCCGGGACGCTCGCGGAGATCTGCCCGGAAGTGCTCGACGTGCCGCCGGTCCACAGGTCGGTGAGGGTGAACGACCCTCCGGTCAGGCCGACCTGGGCGGCCGAGGCCGTGATGGTCGCGGTGCTGCCACCTCGGTTGAACAGGCCCACGGCGACCGAGCCGTCGGACAGGCGCTTGGCGAACACCTCGGTGTCGCCGTCGTCGCGCACCCGGCGACCGCCCGCGCCCAGCGGGTCCTGGTTCACCGCCAGCAGGCGCGGGTTGCGCAGGATCGCGCTCACATCAGCGGACATGGTGCGGATGTCGTTGCCCGCGATGAGAGGGGCGCCCATCAGCGCCCACAGCGCGAAGTGGGAACGGGACTCGGTCAGTGACAGACCGGGACGGCCGACGACGAGCATGTCCGGGTCGTTCCAGTGGCCCGGCCCCGACTGGGCCGCCAGTGGTGCGGTGACGTCCAGGACGTTGCCGACGCCCATGGGGTAGCTGTTGGTGTTGCCGTTCTGCCAGATGTCGAGCAGGTCCTCGGTCGTCCGCCACAGGTCGGCGACCTGTCCCCAGTCGTAAGTGGCGCCGGTGGGGGCGTGGAAGCTGTTGGGGTTGATGCTGTAGACGATCGGACGGCCGGTGGCACGCAGGGCGTCGCGCATGGTCGTGAACTGCGCGACCTGCTCGCTGAGGGTGCCGCTGCCGGAGCACCAGTCGTACTTGAGGTAGTCCACACCCCAGGAGGCGAAGGTGGCGGCGTCCTGGGCCTCATGACCCTTGCTGCCGGTCGAGCCGGGGTAGGTGCCCACGCCCTGGGCGCACGTCTTCTCGTTGGGCGCCTGGTAGATGCCGAACTTCAGGCCCTTGCTGTGGATGTAGTCCCCGAGCGCCTTCATGCCGCTGGGGAACTTGGTCGGGTTGGACCGCAGGTTGCCCGCCGCGTCGCGCTGCGGATCGAACCAGCAGTCGTCGACGACGACGTACTGGTAGCCCGCGGCCTTCATGCCCGAGGTCACCATCGCGTCGGCGGCCTGGCGCACCTGGGCCTCGGTGATTCCGCATCCGAAGCTGTTCCAGCTGTTCCAGCCGAGCGGCGGGGTGAGCGCGGGGCTGCCCGGCGCGGCCTGGGCGGCCGTGCCGGCGGAGGCCGTGACGCAGGCGCTCAGCGTCAGTGCGGTGGCCGTCAGGAGCCGCAGCAGTCGTCTGTGCAGGGGAACCATGGGGGTTCCTTCCTGGCCCGCTGAGCGGTAGCCGCTTTGCGGGCCTGATCGGCTGGTCAGGAGTGTGTGATCACGTGCGCGCGGGTCAGCTTCGCAGGGTGAGGAGCCCCGGCCGGTACGGCAGCTTCAGGTGGTCCGAGCCGTCCGATGCGAGGGTCCTGCCCTGGAGGAGACCGACAGTGATCGGTTCGGGAAAGCCTCAGTCCCTCACGACGCGCCAGCGGTTGTCGGCGGTGCCGTCGTCCGAGTCCTGCACCGCGAACGCACCGACAGCGGTGGAGTTGTTCGCGATGGCGAGCAGCTTGCCGCTGTGTACGTTGCGGATCTTGTGGGTCCCGTCTCCCTGGTCGAGCAGCGTCCAGCGGTGGTCCGCGGTGCCGTTGTCCGCCCACTGCAGGACGGCCGCGTCGTCCGCTGTGGACATGTCCTGGACACCGAGCACCTTGCCGCTGTGGGCGTTGCGGAAGCGGAACCCGTTCCCGTCGGGGATCATCTGCCAGTCGTGGTCGGCGGTGCCCGAGTCGTTCCACTGCAGAGCCCGGCCGCCGTCGGCCGTGGACATGTTCTGGATGCCCAGCACGAGACCGCTGCCCACGTTGACGAGACGGACGGTGCCGGTGGAACCGCTGGTGTTCCAGTAGACGGTGTAGTTGTGGCCGTGCGCGTCGTGGAACGGGCCCAGGGCGACCGTGGATCCGTCGGCGGTGGCGGTGAAGGCGAGCGAGGTGTCGCCGTTCCGTCTGATCGAGGACGTGTCCAGCTTCGGCAGGGAGTTGAGTGCGGAATCACCGTAGTGGCCGGACAGCACCACGGGGCCGTAGGTGATCGCGGCCACGTTCGCGTCGTCGTTGGCCGGCCGAATGACGACCCGCATGGGCAGACGGACGGTGACCGTGTCGCCGGAGGTCCAGGAGCGGGTCAGGACGGCGTAGCTGCCGGGCGCGGTGGGGATGTTCTGCGCCGCGCCGTTGACGCTGACGGTGGCCCCGGAGGTCCAGTTCGGGATGCGTATGCGCATCGACCAGGTTCCGCCGACGTTCCCGGTGACGCGCAGGGTCGTGGTGTCGCTCACGGGATAGGTCGTCGTCTGCGTGATGGTGATGCCGCGCTCCGACCAGTTGAGCACCGAGGGCACGAACATGTTCACGATCAGCGTGGTGTCGCTGCGGTAGTAGAGGGAGTCCATCAACCTGGTGTGCATCTCCAGGCCTGTGCCCTGGCAGCACCAGAAGGTGCCGTAGTCGGTGCTCCACGTGCCGCCGCCCCACGCCGGGCCCACACCGCGGCGGCCTCCGGGGTTGAGCGGGGTGAAGTAGGTGACGTGGCCGTGGTCGTCTGCCGGGTTCTGCTGGCCGATCATCTGGTTCAGCCACGCCTGCTCGTAGTAGTCGAACAGGGCGGCCCGATTCGGGTCCAGCGCGAACAGCTCCCGGGTGAGGGTGAGCATGTTGAAGGTGTTGCAGCTTTCGCACGTGTCCTTGTTCAGGTAGCCGGCGATGGCGTTCGGGGCGCGGAAGTGCTCCGCCTGGCTGTTGCCTCCGATGGCATAGGTGTGGTTGTTGACGCAGATGTTCCAGGCATGGGTGGCGATGTCCCGGTACCGAGTGGTGCCGGTCGCCTTGAACTCCCGTGCGGCCCCTATCCACTTGGGAACCTGCGTGTTGGCGTGCAGTCCGCTGAGCTGATCCCGGCCTGCCGCCAGAGGGTCGAACACTGCGGCGTGATCGAACCGTTGGGCGACGGCGAGCCACCGTGCGTCGCCCGTCTGCTGGTAGAGATCGGTCAGTACGGTGTTCATGCCGCCGAACTCCGTCTGCAGCATGGCCTGCATCTGCTGGCCGCTGAGCCGGCCGGTGCGCCGGTCGACCCATCCGGCCAAGGAGAGCAGGACGTCACGGGCTTGTGTGCTGCCGATGAGGCGCCAGACGTCCAGCAGGCCGGTCAGCGTCTTGTGGATGGTGTAGTACGGCACGTTGCCGTTGCTCAGGGTCCGCTGCTCGAGAGCGGTGAAGTCGGACTCGGGGTAGCCCGAGAGATACCCGGCGCCGAATCCGGCGGCACCGTTGTTGGCCTGGCACTTGGCCAACTCCGCAACCATATGGGTCGCCTTGTCCCGGCAGACGGTGTCCCCGGTGACCGCGTAGAGCTGGGCCCACGCCGTGAGGAAGTGCCCTTGGACGTGGGACCGGAAGGGGAAGCCCGGCGCGTCCCAACCGCCGTTGGCGGCCGCGCCGTTGGTGGACAACCGGTGGTTGGCGCGGAAGTTGTGAAGCAGCCGGTCCACATCGACGAACCGCAGGTAGTTCCGCGTACGGTCCTGGTTGTCCAGCCACCGGCTCGCGGTGAGCCGGACCTGGCCGAGCGCGAAGGGGTGCGCGGACACCCCGATGTCGGCCCTCGCGGGTGGGACGGCCGCGTGGGCGGCGGAACCGCCGATGAGGGATCCGGTGGCAGAGGCGGCGGCGGTGGCCCCGGCTATGTGCAGGAGGTGCCGTCTGCTGATGGGGGGAGACATCTTGCCCCTTTCGTCGCGAGAGTCCGTTGTGGCCGCCCGAGGGGTAGGGGACGGCAGTGGTGGCTCGGAAACCGTCGGTCTGCTGGTAGACGTTCGGGCCGGCCCGTCGCTCGGGCGATGGGGTTCGTGTACGTGACACCGGGGGACGCGCGCACGGTGGCATGGGTGGTACCGGCCGAGACAAAGGTGGCGGCGATCGAGCCGGTGATCATGCCGAGGGCCGGTCGAAGGGTGAGCGCGCAGGTGTCACGGAATACTCCCTCTGCTGCCGGTATTTCGAACGCCGTCCGCAAGCTCGGCCAGAACATAGATCCTGCACCTGCCCGGGTCAACGCTTCGGTCACAAAAGGCGGTTCGAGGCCGCGAAAGTGGCGGAGACGGAGGTGTGACGCCAGGGCTCGCGGCCGACGTCATTCCGCCAGGCGGGCCTGGATGGCTTCGCTGATGGTCCGCACCGCATGGTCGACACTTCGCACCGTGGTCTCGGGGGAGAGCTGTTCGGATCGGTAGATGAACGCTGTGGAGCCGCGCCGGCTGCCGCAGTAGTCGACGATGCCGTGCTCGATCTGCGTGCGCAGGGCACTCTCATAGCCGTGGCGCTCGTACGTACCCACGTCGTCGCCGGCGATGGGCAGAAGATGGGTGGTCAGGTTCTGCAGTCTCGGCCGCAGGCCCGTAGCGGGGGAGTGCTCGAAGGCCCAGCCGTTGACGAAGACACGGTCGATCCACCCCTTCAACAGTGCAGGCATCGACCACCAGTACACGGGAAAGACCAGCACGAGATCGGTGGCGCGCTCAAGACGACGGTGCTCAGCCTTGACGTCAGCCGGGTAGTCGCCGCCCTCGTGGTACGCCCGACGATCCGCCGGAGTGAACCGGGGGTCGAACCGTTCCCCCGCCAGGTCGGCGATCTCGACCGAACCGGGCTGAAGCGCTGCCTCAAGTCTTCCCAGCACGTGGTGCGTCAGGGAGCGCGGATCCGGATTGGCGGCGACCAGCAGAGTGTGCATCGATGGCTCCAGTTACGTGTAGATCGGACGTCGACAAGGGGTGTGGATGTGCAGGACGGCGCGCGGTGCTCGCCTCGCGGAGTCCAGCACGCCAGGCGAAGGACCCATGGGAGTCAGCACCGCCAGGCGTGCGCTGCCGTGGCCCGCAGGACGAAGTCCTCGAAGGTCCGCGGCGCGCGTCCCAGCACGGTGGCGACGTCGTCCGACGTCCAGGCGGCGACCCCCCGCTCCAGCAGCACGAACATCTCGGCAAGGTGCTGGGCCTCGTCCTCGCTCCAGCCCTCCCGAACCAACGTCGCGGTGTACTCGGCCGGGGAGATGCGCCGGTAGGCGATGGGCCGCCCGGACGCCCGGGAGATCAGCCCGACTGCCTCCGCCCAGGTCAGCCCGCGCGGCCCGGTCAGCTCATAGACGCGACCGGCGTGCCGGCCGGGCTCGGACAGCACCGCGGCCGCCACGTCGGCGACGTCCTCGACGTCGATGAACGGCTCGGGGACCCCGCCCGCCGGAAGCGCCAGCTCGCCGGCGGCCAGCGGGGCACGGAAGGGGTGCCCGTCGAAGTTCTGGGCGAAGTTCGAGGCACGCAGGACGGTCCATTCCAGCGACGAGCCGCGTACGGCGTCCTCGGCCGAGCGCATGTCCAGCCCGAACGGGGAGTCGCCCCAGTCGTCGGCGCCGTGGCCGGAGAGCAGGACCAGACGCCGGACACCGGCGGCCTCGGCCCGCGCCACGAAGTCGTGCACCGGGCCGGGCACGGGCGGCGGCACCACGTAGGCGACGGTGATGCCCCGCAGGACCTGGTCCCAGCCGGTGGGCTGCAACCAGTCGAACGGGGTCCGACTGGACCGGGAGGCCGCGCGCACGGGTGTGTCGCGCAGCCGCAACCGGGCGGTCACCCGCCGGCCGGTGTTGCCCGTCGCGCCGAGGACAAGAGTGATGTCGTTGCTCATGACAGCGAGTCAACGGCACGCACCCGGACGATTCCATAGGTGATCGGCCAGATCACCTGGGTGATCGTCTGAATCATCTAGCCTTGGCGTGTGGACGCTTTCGGTGACCTCCTGCGGGGAGTACGAGCCCAGGGCTCGTTGTTCGGCAGCTCGACCCTGACTCCGCCCTGGTCGCTGCACTTCGTGGACGGCGCGCCACTGACCTTGTGCACCGTCCTGTCCGGAGGCGGCTGGATCGTGCCGGAGCGCCGCCGGCCCGAGCGCCTGGACACCGGCGAGACAGTGATCGTGCGCGGCCCCGCGCCGTTCCTCTTCGTCGACGAGGTGGGCACCCGGGCCGAACCCGTCGCGTGCGGCGCGTTCTGCTCGACGCCCGAGCAGGGCGGGACCCGCCACCGGCTCGGCTGGCACGACGCCGGCACCGGCGGAGAGGACACGACGACCCTGGTCGTCGGTGCCTATCCGGTGCACGGCGAGATCAGCCGCAGGCTGCTGGACGCGCTGCCCGCCGTACTGCGCGTGGGGTCCGCCGGCGGGCGCGACCCCGTGTGGGACCATCTCGCCGCCGAGATCGCCGCCGACACGCCGGGCCAGCAGGTCGTCCTCGACCGGCTGCTGGACTGGATGCTGGTGTGCGCGCTGCGCGAGTACTTCGACCGGCCCGGCGGCACTCCGCCGGGCTGGTACGCCGCCGGGCGCGACCCGGTGGTGGGTGGCGCGCTGCGCCTGCTGCACGGGGAACCGGCGGCGCCGTGGACGGTCGCCTCGCTGGCCGGCCGGACCGGGGTGTCGCGGGCCACGCTGGCGAAGCGGTTCACCGACCTGGTCGGCGAGCCGCCGCTGACCTACCTCACCCGCTGGCGCATGACACTCGCGGCGGACCTGCTGACCGAGCGCCAGACGGCGACGGTCGCCGAGGTCGCGCGCGCCGTGGGCTACTCCGACGCGTTCGCGTTCAGCGCTGCGTTCAAACGGGTCCGCGGCATCAGCCCCAGCGCATACCGGCGTACCGCGATGACCCCACCCCAGCCGCACGCTACGCGGCAGGCCGAGGCCGCCACCAGGGCCTGATGGAATGGTGCGCTTGCGTGTCGACCTGCACTGACCCGCATCCGCCCCTGTGCCTCGCCCTCACTGCTGTTGAAGGCCGGCGCCGCCACGCGTGTGGTGTACTCGGTCACGTCGTGTGAGGCTGCGGTCTCCGGGTGAGTCGGGAGACCAGTTCCAGCCAGCCGTCCTCCAGCCGTTGCAGCGGCAGTTCGCACTGGTCGCTCAGATGCCAGAGAAGGGCGGGCTCCAGATAGCCGAGCAGCGCGTGGCTGAGCAGTTCTGCGTCTGCTTCCGGTGCGGCCAGGCCGAGCAGGATGCTGACCCGCTCGTGGTAGAGGCGCCGAGGTGCGCGCCGGTAGCGCTGGCGGGGGGAGGGCTCGGCCGCCATCTGCAGCTCCATCTCCTCGGCATAGCGCCGTATGGCGGCCACCCCGAATGCCCGGAGCTGCTCCATCGCGGCGTCACGGCCGTCTGCCTGTGCCGGACCGCTGAGGTGAACGGCTTGGAAGGTGTCCTCGGAGCGCTGCAGCAAGGCCTGCAGCAGACCCGCGCGGTCGCCGAAGCGCCGAAAGACGGTGCCCTTCCCGACCCCCGCCGCGACGGCCACCGCTTCCATGGTGAGGTGCTTCAGACCACGCTCCCGCGCTATCCGCTCCGCGGCGTTCAGCAGACGAGCGTGATTGCGTGCCGCGTCCACGCGCAGGCGTCTTCTGTCCTCGCCGAGATGCGGTGACCGGGACGGCGGCCCTTCGCTCTGATCGCTGCCTTCCTCGCTCGGACAAGGGCAGGCCCGCCGTGGGGGAGCAGCGTTTCGGTGCGGAGGCGTCTGTGTGATCGTCTCGACGAGGTCGAGGGCAAGGCCGGCCGTGTGCAGTGCGGACGCGTCGGGTCTCTCGATCAGCGGCAGCAGGTCTGCCAGAAGGATGATGAAGCGTCCACCGTTGTCATGGATGGCCGCCATCGAGCCCTCCCACAGCGCGGCCCGGACACCGACCGGGCTGAGCGACCCGGTACCGGCGGCCGACTGCGCGAGAAGCTCGGCCAAGCGACGCTCGACATCAG
Organism: Streptomyces sp. DT190; assembly: GCF_049846985.1. Taxonomy (NCBI): domain Bacteria; kingdom Bacillati; phylum Actinomycetota; class Actinomycetes; order Kitasatosporales; family Streptomycetaceae; genus Streptomyces; species Streptomyces sp. DT190. Next base: position 11,624 of record NZ_JBNCNM010000031.1, read on the forward strand.
TGGGTTGCCACGCGCCGTGGCGGAAGTCCCGCATCAGCGCTTTGAGGCGTCGCTGGACGCTGTCGCGGTGTGCGTGCTGAGGAGGATCGGGTTCATGGGGGGTGGTGGACACGTGGAACGCTCCCGGACGGATGGTGAAGTGCGGGCATCGGGGCAGGGCTGTGGGGCCGAGCCCGTAGCGGTCGGTGGGGCCGGCAGTACCGGGGTGGCGCCCTGCGGCTGCGAGGGCGACACCCCGGGTCTGGACGGTTCGCTGCGAGGTCAGTCGCCGGGAAGCAGGACGGTCGTGTCGCCCTCGAACCAGGCGTTGTCGATCGTCAGCCGGCTGATGCGCCAGGTGCTTCCGTCTCGCGTCAGTTCCGCGTCGTAGCGGTTCATCATCAGCGCGTGGCGGGTCCGGTCCGGCTTGGGGCCCTCTCGGGGCAGGTAGTGCTGGGCCATTGCGTAGCAGTTCACGTGGGCGGTGTCGCCGTCCACGCTGGTGCGGATGTTGCTGATCACGTGGCTGGTGTCGAGCGGGCCGACCGCCGGGATCAGGACACCCACGACGGTGTCGCGCGGCTTGAGCGCCGGGAAGTCGAGACCGATCTTGCTCGTGGCCGGTGTCAGGTCGACCATGGCGTCCTCGGTCAGTGCCGAGGCGAGCAGATCGGCGTCACCGTGGTCGAGCCCGGCCGTGTAGCGGTGCAGCGCATCGGCGATCGCGGCCTGGTCGATCAGCAACTGCAGGGTGTCGTCCGCCATCGGGCGCTCCTCGGGGGGAATGTTGTGGTTCAGGCGGAAGAGGTTGTCCGGGTCGAAGCGCCTCTTGATGCCGCGGAGCCGGTGGTAGTCGGCTTCGTCGTAGGCCGCGCTCACGTCGGAGGCACCGGTGTCCTGGGCGGCCATGAAGTTGAGGTAGCGTCCGCCGGTCGACCAGGGGCGCATCCGCTGCAGCAGCTCATCGGCGTAGGCGTTCATCGGGGTGAAGGCATCGGGTGCCCCGACACCCACGACCCAGAGCGCGAACTGCGCGTCCCGGTGTCCGACGGCGTTGTCCCCGGCCCTGGCCAGGGCGCCGCCGAGGTGACGCAACTCGACGAAGTGCACCGGGCAGTCGGCCGTCGGGCCCGCTGCGGCCAGGATCTCCCCGACGGCCTCGGAGGTCAGGGAGCGCAGCATCGCGGTGCGCTCCATGAACGGTGCCGGTTCCGCCGGGTCGTTGTGTATCTGGGCGAAGGACGCGTACGGCATGGGGCCCAGAGTGTCCACGAGGACAGGTGCGGCCGCCCGCAGGGGAGCCACCAGCCGGGCGGCCTCGGATGCCGGGCCGAGACAGGAGATGCGGACGTGCACGGCGAACCGGTCGGCGAGGAATTCGGGGACACCGGGCAGGGCCGGCAGACGGAGCAGGGCGATCGATGAGCTCAGCTCGTCCGGGGCCCCGGCCGTGACCTCGGCGTAGGCGCGCAGGACGGCTGCTGCGTCGGTACCGTCGAAGAAGAGCCCGCCCGCCCAGAGCTGTTCCACGGGGAAGAGGGCGAACTCCATCGCGGTGACGACACCGAAGTTGCTCTTGCCGCCGCGCAGTGCCCAGAACAGGTCGGGTTCCGACGTGGCGTCGACGTGGCGCAGTTCGCCGTCGGCCGTCACGACCTCCATGGAGGTGACGTGGTCGGCTGCCCATCCGTGAGCGCGGCCCATGGTGGGGCTCAAGCCCCCGCCGAGGGTGTAGCCGACGACTCCGACGAGCGGTGAGGAGCCGTTCAGCGGGGCAAGCCCCAACGGGGCCGCCGCGTCGATCACCTGCTGCCAGCGCGCTCCCGCCGCCACGCGTGCGGTGCGGGACGCGGCGTCGACGCTCACCTGCGCCATGCGGTGAGTGGTGATGAGTACCGCGTCGTCGGCCGGGACGGTCGCCTGGTGGCCGGTGGCCATGACGGCGACCGGCAGACGCTGCTGTGCGGCGAAGCGAACGGCGACCTGCACGTCGGTACTGTTCGCGGCCCCGACAACGACGCCGGGGCGGTGGGTCACGGCAAGGTTGAAGGGCGCGGACTCCGCGGCGAACCCCTCGTCGTCCGGCCCGAGTACGGGTCCGGTGATCTGCGCTGCCAGAGCGGCGCGCGTGTGTGAATCGAGCATGCGTGCATTGCATCCCACGCGTGTCGACGTGGTGTCGATGGCGCGTCGACGGGCCGTTTCGCGTACGGGGGGCGGCAGGCACCGGTCAGGGCGGCGAGAGCGACACCATGTCCGCAAGAGCATCCGGTAGATCGGTGATCTGATCCAGTACCGCGCGCAGATCCTCTTCGCCGACCGTGTTGCGAACGGTCAGGCAGTGGCGCAGCAGCCGGTGCAGCGCTTGCTGGCAGTGCTCCTGTCCCAGTCCGTGGAGGGCCTGGCGCCGCGCGAACGCCTTGACGAGCCCGAGGAAGTGGTAGTCGCCGTTCTCGCCGGTTTCCACCACATGAGCGTCGACGAGGGCTTCCATGACGGCTGTGGCTTCGTTGACCGGCAGATCCAGCACCGCTGCGGCCATGGCGGCATCCAGCCGGCTGCAGTCGGGAACGGCGGCGAGGTGGAAGGCGTCGCGGTGGAAGGCGTCCATCCGTGCCTGGGCATCACGGAAGGGTTTGTCGACGATCTTGCAGTCCTCGTGCATGACGACCGGCTGGCGCAGATCGTCTTCGAGCTGCGCCAGGATCTGGTCGATCGTCCACGAGGGCCGGGCATCCAGCCGGGCGGCCGCCACATGCACCGAGAGCGGTTGGAAGGAACAGGCCTGCACCAAGCGACTGGCCGCTGCCTGTTCCGCGAACACCCGCCGGGTGCCGGAGATGGCGGCGAGCAGGTGCAAGGCGTCCTCGGGCCGCAGCACGCCGAGACGCAGCCAGGGGATGCCGGGCAGGTCGGTGATGCGACACAGTTCCGCGATCTCTGCGTGGCGCCCGGTGAACACTGCCAGGTCCGCCGGGAGCTGAGCCGGAACCGGCGCCGGCGCGAGGGCCGGGGACAGCGCACGGCCTGCGGGGGCTGGCGAATCGTCGTCCTCCTGCAGGATCCCGCTGTGGAGAGCCCGAAGTGCGGGCCCCGGATCCACACCGAGTTCTTCGCGCAGGAGCTGCCGCGTGTGCTGATAGGCGGACAGAGCCTCGGCCCGGCGGCCGGCACGGACCAACGAGAGCATGAGCTGTTCGTGCAGCCGCTCGCGCAGCGGGTGCTCCGTCACGGCCGCCCGGATCTCGGACGTCAGGTCGGGATGCCCCCCGGCCTCCAGCTCAAGGTCGAACACCTCCTCCAGGGCAGCCAGCCTCAGCTCCTCCAGCCGATCACGCTCAAGCTCGAAGAAAGGGCCCCGGACGCCCGAAAGGGCCGGTCCCTGCCACGTGCCGAGGGCCTGACGCAGGAGATCGGCAGCACTCGCCGCGGCGCCGACGCGGCGCGCCTGGTGAGCCTGGGCGGTCAGCTCCCGAAACCTCCTCAGGTCGAAGGTCCCGTCGCGAACCGTGAGACGGTAGCCGCTGCCGGTCGACTCGATGACCGCCATGTCGCCGAGAATCGGCCGCAGACGATAGACGTACGTCCGAACGGTGCCCCGAGCGCCTCGAGGCCCGTGCTCGCCCCACAAGGCCTCCAGAATCGCCTCGGTCTCCACGGGGCGCCCTTCATGCAACAGCAACAGTGCGAGCAGTCCACGCTGTTGCGGAGACCCGAGGTCGATCTCCTCGTCCTGCCGCCAGGCACGGACAGGACCAAGAATCGCAAGACGCGACTGATTATGAACCGGTGCCGCCGTGGGTCCGGCATCGGCGGCCTCGGCTCCCGGCGGCCGGCCCTGCGTCACGCGGCGTCGGAGGCGAGTGCCTCCTTCACGGCGGCGAAGCCGTCGGCGTGCGGGACGACGGGCCGGTAACCCAGTTCGGCCACAGCCTTGTCGGTGCGCAGCGTGCACGACTGTCCGACGAACCACCGGGCGGGTACCGGCACCACACCGGTGGCGGTGTCGCCGTCCATGTCGGGGATGGGCGCGTCGACGCCGTAGAGCGAGAAGAGCGTCTCCAGGAAATCCCGCAGGACGACTGGGTGCTGGTCGGTGACGAAGTACGCCTGACCCGGCCGGCCGTGCCGCCATCCGCGGATCAGGCCCTCGACGGCGTTGTCCACGTACGTCACGTCGGTGGTGTGCCGGCCGCCGTCGATCCAGGCGAACTGTCCGGCCCTGGCCGCGGCGGCCAGGCCTTCGGTCAGGCTGCTGTGGGGGCCCCAGACGAACCGCGGCCGTATGGACACCGTCGTGAAGCCCGGTGCGTCGGCGTCCAGCACGATCTGCTCGGCGATCGCCTTCGTCGAGCAGTAGGCGGCTTCGGAGTCCGGCCGCAGCGGTGCGGTCTCGTCCACGTCCAGCAGCGGCTCACCGGCCAGGAGCGCGGCCTCGCTGCCGCAGTGGACGAAGGTGCTGACCCCCGCGGTACGGGCTGCTTCCACAGCCGCTCGGGCGCCACCGGCCGTCACCCGCTCCTGCCGCTCGCGGTCGGCGGTGATGTCCGTCTCGGCGGCGAGGTGGAACAGCACCTCACTGCCTGCCACCGCGTCCTGCCAGGTGGCCGCCTCCGTCAGCTCGCCGTGCACCGGCTGCGCGCCGAGGGCCGCGACCTTGTCGGCCGACGCTTCACTGCGGACCAGGGCGCGGACCGCATGGCCTTCCGCGACCAGCCTGCGGATCAGGGCCTGCCCGATGAAACCCGAGCCACCTGTGACGAATGCCTGCGACATGGCTGCCTTCTTTCTCGTGTAAGACGCTTCCGCTGAGGGCGGGAAGCTCTGTGGTGTGCAGCGATGACGGGCTGCCCGCTGTTCCCTCGAAGCCATTCATGATGAGAAGGCGTGCCAAAGAAATCATGGATGGCTTGACCCCTGCCGCGGAGCGCCTCGCCGCAGCCACGAGCCTGCGGCCCTGCCGGTCTCGTGGGGGCCGTGATCAATCGCCCGCTGCCGCGACGCCTTCGTCGAGCTGCGTCTGCACGCTGCGGGGAACCCGCACTCCGCGACGGCGCAGCCCCGCGATGAACCGTGCGACGAGCGGGTCGGGTTCGGCGGAGGTCACCGCCATCAACTGCCTGGTCCACCGCGGTGAGAACGGCCGGACCACACCCGGAAAGCCCGCACTGACCGCACTCACCGGGCAGACCGCGACACCCAGTCCAGCGGCGGCGAGCTGGGGTGCCGCGGTGGTGACCGAGGTCCGCACGACCGTCTCCGGGTGGACCCCGGCCCGGGCGAAGGACCGGTCGAGCCATGCGCCGAGGCCGTTGTCCGGCGTGAACTGCACGAGTGGCGCGCCATCGAGGTCCTGGATCCGCAGCGCTGCCCGCTGGGCCAGGGGGTGTCCGGTGGGCGCTGCCAGCACGATCTCCTCCTCGGCGACGGCAGTGACATGGAAACGGTCGGACGGGGGGTCCGGCAGTACCGCGACGTCGACGTCGTCGGACTCGACCAGACCCAGTGCCTCGTCCATGACGGCGAGTTCACGCAGAGCGATGGCCACGTCCGGGTGGCGCCTGCGCCAGTCGCGGAGCACCGGGGCGAGCAGGGCGACGGTGAGGCTTTGCGCGCAGCCGATCCGCAGCGATCCGCCGCCGGCTTCTCCCACCGCCCGCGCCGACCGCACGGCGGCGGTAGCCGCCTCGACCGCCCGTCGGGCGTCCGCGACCGCGACTCGCCCCGCGGCGGTGAGCCTGACCCCCCGTGCCTCGCGACGCAGCAGGGCCGTGCGGGCCTCGCGCTCCAGAGAGGCGATCTGGTGGGACACGGCGGGTTGCGAGGAGTGCAGCAGCAAGGCGGCCTGCGTGATCGACCCGGTGTCCGCGACGGCGACCAGGCATTCCAGTGCGCGAAGAGATGGCATTCACAGATGCTATGTCAATCCGCTGGGGCATCAATGAAGTGAAGGGCTCGGCTTTCTTGCCGGCGCTGTGGGAGAAGTCGTCGAACGCGGGAGCGGGTGCGCACAGCCCGTCGACGCTGACCAGGACAACGAGGTCCTCCCCACGACGTGGACGCTCCATTGACACCGTCCGCCCCGCGTGCTTGCATCCGGCCATGCCGTTGCCGCAGCCTCTGACTCGCCGCCGTGCCGTGGACCTCGTCCGCGTGGCTGCTGCGCTGTGTCGGACGACCGGCTGCTCGCGCGCTTCCTGACGTCTCCGTCAACGTCCTCTTCGCGCAGGCCGGTTGCTCAAGGCCGCGGCCGTATCGACGGACGCCGTGCCCTGGCCCGCATCGACCCTGTCGTGCTCTTCCGCCTCTCAGGACTAGGATCCGCCATGCCCGCTCCCGTTCCCGCTGGTGACCGTTTCGAAAGCGACTACGACCGCCGCAGACTGCGCCAATGGCTCGCCGGGGACGCCAGGGCCGACGGGGTCACCCGCCGCCGGCTGCTCACCCTGCTCGCCGCCACCGCCGCCGGGACCGCACTCGGCGCCACGCGGCCCGCCCGTGCCGCCGCCGGAATCGTCAAGCCCCTTCCACCCGAGTGGTTCATCGAGCGTGGCACCAATGCCGAGACCCGCTGGGAGGCGCTGCGCGGAACCGGCCACCACACCCCCAACGAGCTCTTCTTCGTGCGCAATCACACCGCCACCCCGGTGCTGGACGCCAGCGACTGGCGGTTGAGGCTGTGGGGGAGCGGGCTGCGCGGCACCCCGGGCGAGGACCGGCCGGTGGAGTTCGGGTACGACGATCTGCGAGCCCTGCCGGCCGTCACCCGTACCGCCTTCGTCGAGTGCGCCGGAAACGGCCGCTCCTCCTACACGGCTCAGCAGGGCCAGACGGTCACCGGAACCGCGTGGACTCTGGGAGCGATCGGTGTGGCCCGCTGGCGTGGCGTGCGCCTGTCCGATGTGCTGCGCAGGGCCGGGCTGTCCCCGCACGCCGTGGACGTGCAGCCGCGCGGGCTGGACGCCGAGTACGTCAGCGGCGGCGAGAGCCTGGGCCGGGTGCGCCGCCCACTGCCGCTGGCCAAGGCATTGGACGACGTACTGCTCGCGTACGAGATGAACGGTGAGAGGCTGCCGCACGACCACGGGTATCCGGTGCGGGTACTGGTGCCGTCCTGGGTCGGGATCGCGTCGATCAAGTGGGTGGGCGACATCGAGGTGTCCGCGCAGCCGCTCTACTCGCCCTGGAACACCACCTTCTACCGGCTGTTCGGCCCCTCCCACCCGGAGGGCGGCAGCGCGCCACTCACCCGGCAGACCACGAAGAGCGCCTTCGAGCTTGCCGGTGGGGCCGCTTTCACGGCGGGCCGCAGGTACGTACTGCACGGACGGTCGTGGTCGGGTGCGGGCGCCGTCGCCCGGGTCGACGTCAGCACCGACGGCGGGGCGAACTGGCGCCCCGCCCGCCTGCACGACCGGCCGCGCGCCGGCACCTGGACCCGCTGGTCCCTCGGTTGGCAGCCCGACGAACCGGGCACCACCCATCTGATGGCCCGTGCCACGGACACGGCCGGCCGCACGCAGCCGGACGTCGCCGAGTTCAACACGCAGGGGTACCTGTTCGACGCGGTCGTGCGGCATCCGGTGAGCGTGGTGTGACGGACAGCCGTCCCGGGCGGACCCCCACGACGGCCGCTGAGGGACGAGTGCCCGGACGAGCGCGCCGACCTGCTCGTCAGTGACAGCACCGGCGCACACGGACCACCGAGCCCGGCGCGCGCGTGGACACGAAGTCACCCCCGCGGGCGCGGGGGTGACGGGTCACCGATCCAGGCCGGCCGTGTACTTGGCGGTGTACCGCTGGGCGATCTCCAACTGCTCGCGCTCCATCCAGGGGGCCGCGACCAGCACGTCCGGCAGCAGCGCCCGTTCCGTGGTCACCGCGCGGAACAGGCGGGACACGGTGACGTCGTGGTCCGGGCGGTGCTCGACGGTGATGCGGTCGCCCGCGCGGACGTCGCCTGCCTCGATGACGCGGAGCATGGCGCCCGGGGACGCCGCCTGAGTGAAACGGCGCACCCAGCCCTTCTCACCGAGCCAGCCGGCGAAGGTGCGGCACGGGATGCGTCCGCCGGTCACCTCCAGAACGGTGGTGGGGCCGACCCGCCACCGTTCTCCGATCAGCGCGCGGCGGAGGTCCATGCCGAGGACCGTCAGGTTCTCGCCGAAGGTACCGTTGCCCAGGACCCGGTCCAGGTCCCGCTGCCAGTGGTCCAGGTCCTCCCGGGCGAAGGCGTACACGGCGCGATCGGCGCCGCCGTGGAAGCGCAGATCGCAGACCGTGTCACCGCTGACTCCGCCGCCCGCGAGGCCGGGCGGCCCCGCCGGGGCGACCCGGACCGGCCCGTAGACCGGCCGCTTGTCGATTCCGGTCGCGCCGCCCGGGGCGTCGGTGAAATTCACCGCGCGGGCCCGGCCGACGTTGACGCTGAGCACGGAGCCGTGCGTACCGCTCACGCGTCGGGCCGCCGCGTGACCGCCTGCGCCCCGGCGTCCGGGCCGGCCTCGGGGGCGAACGGGCAGCGCCATTGCGCATCCGTCCGCATCCCGGAGTACTGACGCGCCTCGGACGCCTCGCCGAACTCGGCGAGGTTGGGGTTGATGGAACCCTGCAGGCGCATGTCGCGCTCGCGGATGCGGCGCTGCAGGCCCTGGTAAACGCCGTTGTCCACCAGGCGCTTGAACTGGTGGTGCGAGTTGAACGCCATCGCGGGGAACGGGAAGCGGCGCGTGATCCGCGACGCGTTCTCGTGCAGGCCCACGATGAAGAACGGGTGTCCGGCCACACTGAAGCCGAACCTCGGAGAGGCGGGGTCAGGATCCGCGCCCTCCGCCCAGGCGAAACCGCGGTCGGCGTCCAGGGCGTGCAGGTCGGTCAGCTGCTGCCACAGCAGTGCGTGGAAGTCCGGCTCCGGGAGCCCCAGCGGCCCGTCGAAGACGGCGACGACGGTGGCGAAGTTCTGTTCGGGGTTGAGGTCGCGCGAGACGAACTCGGTGAGGGCGTCGTGGAGTGCCGCCGTCGCGCTCCCGGTACCCATGACGCCCACGTGGACCTGGCGCATGCTCCCGCGGCGCAGGGCCGACTTGGCTCCCAGGCAGGAGAACTCCTCGCTCTCTATCCAGGCCGTCAACTGGTCATGGACGGACACGGCTGTCATCGAACCTCTCCCTCGGTGTATCGGCCAGGGTGCTGTGGTGTGCTGTGCTGCGGTGTGGTGTGCTGCCGCGCTGAGGTGCTCGTACATCCGTCGTTTCTCACTTCGGCACCGCGTCTCCTCAGTTCCGCACGACGCGGGCCGCCGCGGAGCGTGCGTCGCGCGCCGTCAGGAGGTCCGACGGCCGCAGGCGCCACCCGCGTTCGCGCATCGCGCCGCTCACCCGGAGGGCGGTCAGCGAGTCTCCGCCCTGCGCCAGGAAGTCGTCGTCGGGACCGAAAGCGGGGATGCGGAGCTGAGCGCGTACCAGGTCGAGGAGCAGGGCGAGTTCCTCGGCCTGCTCCGCCGGGCCGGTGCCGGGCGCGGGTGTCACGGTGGGCGCGGCCACGAGATCCCCGGTCGCACCGGATGGCGATGTGGTGGTCCCGGGCACGGACACCGTGTACTCCTGCGCGAGCACCGCCGCCACGGCACGCCGGTCGATCTTGCCCGAGCCGGTCAGCGGAAGCGCGTCGTGGACCCGAATGAGGCCGGGGACCAGGTGCGAGGGCAGGCGTCCGCGCAGGTGCTCGCGGATCTGCTCGGCTGTCGGGCCGTCCGCGGTCACCGAGAGCGCGGCGGCCAGGATGCGCCCGCCGGTTCCACTCGCGTCGTCGAGGGCCACGGCAGCGGCGGCGGTGACGCCCGGCGTGGCGGTCAAGTGCCGGTCCACGTCGTCGAGTTCGATCCGGTGGCCACGGACCTTGACCTGATTGTCCAGACGGCCGAGGAACTCCAGGGCGCCGTCCGCGTGGCGCACCACCAGGTCTCCGGTGCGGTACATCCGCGCGCCGTCCACCGCGGAGAACGGGTCGGGGTGGAAACGCTCGGCCGTGCGGGCCGGGTCGTCGAGGTACCCGTGGGCGAGCGGACTCCCGCCCACCCACAGTTCGCCGGGGCTGCCGTCCTCGGAGGGACGTCGATCGGCGTCGAGGACGTGCAGCCGGCGGTGGCCCACCGGGCCGCCGATGGGCAGGCCGGTGGTCACCGGGACCGGCTCGTCCGCCCCCAGGACGAACGCCGTGCAGGTCACGACCGTCTCGGTCGGCCCGTAGCCGTTGACCAGCGTGCAGTGGCCCAGCGGGCCGTTGCGGTGCACCCGGACGTCCTTCGTGACCGCCGCCTCGCCGCCGATCACGACGGTGCGCACGCCGTCGAAGGAGAGACCGGCGCCGCCCCTGCCTTGCATCTGGGCGCAGACCAGGCGCCAGTACGCGGTGGGAAGCTGGAGCACCGACACGCCCAGGTCCCGCACCCGCTGGGCGAGGTCCACCGGGCTCAGGGCCCGGTCCGGGGTGTCCAGGAAGGCCACCGTGCCGCCGACGGCGAGCGTCGGCCAGATCTCCTCCTGGGCGACGTCGAAGCCGAGCCCTGCGAACTGGAGCACGGTGTCGGTGTCGCGCAGTTCCAGGAGGCCGGCGATGCCGGTGGCGTGCTCGGCGAAGGCGTCCTGGCCGACGAGCACACCCTTGGGGGTGCCGGTCGATCCCGAGGTGTAGATGATGTAGGCCGCCTGGTCACCGGAGGGGCCGAGCGCCGGACGTACGGGGGAGGCCGTGTCCGCGAGCGCCCGGGGGCCGTCGGCGTCGACCACGGCCCGGGCTCCCGAACGGCTCAGCAGCCGGTCCCGGTAGGCGTCGGGGGCCGCGGCGTCCATGGGCAGGAAGGCGGCGCCGAGGTGCCAGCACGCCAGCATGGCGACGACCACGCCGGGGCCGGAGGGCAGACGCAGACCGACGACGTCACCGGGGCCCACTCCGAGTAACGACAGCTCGGCGGCGGTCTTGTGCGCCTGCTCCGTCAACTCGGCGTAGGTGACTGCCGCGTCGGCGGTCCGCAGGGCGACGCGCTCGCGGACCGCCGCGTCCGGGTGTCCGGCCGTCGCGGTGATCCGGTCGGCCACCCGAGGGGCCGCGGTGGTGGGGGCAACAGGACGGGTGATGCTGATGGAGGTCATCGGATACCTGACTCGGTGGGAAGGTTCGGACGGTCATCAGCGGCCGGGGCGTCCGCGGGCTCGGCGTGCGCGGGCTCGGCATCCGCGGGCTCGGCGTGCGCGGGCCGCAGCCGGCGGCCGCCGGAAAGGGCGACCAGGAAGCCGACGCCCCCGCAGAGGGCCGCGAAGGCGTAGGCGGCCTGTGCGCCGCGGGAGTCGGCGACGTGACCGCTCACCGAGGACCCGATGGACACCCCGAGCCAGAGAGCCGTGGACTGCCAGGCCAGCGCCTCCGTACGGTGCGAGGCGGGCACACCGTCCACGACCAGCATCATGGCGACGATCATGGCCGGGCAGGAGCTCGACCCGGCCAGCAGGAGCACGACGCCGGCCCCGGCGAAGTTGTCGACCACGAGCATCGGCAGGATCCCGACCGCCATGATCAACGTCGAAACCCACAGGATCCGCGGCAGCGGAGCCGACCACTCCCGCGCGCCGTAGGCCACTCCCGCCACCGAGCTGCCGATCGCGTAGATCCCCAGCAGGACACCCGTCATGAAGGGCTGCTGCTTCTCGTCGGAGAAGGCCACGGTGGCGATGTCGATCGAGCCCCACATGCCGCCGAAACACAGGTTCAGTGCCGCCACGAGAGCGACCGGCCCCAGGAACAGGGCGCTTCTGCCGGTCCTGGGCCCGGCCTTGCGCTGCGGCTCCGTGCGCCGGCTGAGCGCGAGCAGGACACTGCCACCGCACACCAGGACCAGCGCGCTGACCAGGCCCGCGGCCGGGCTCACCCCGACGGCGAGCGAGGTGGCGATGACCGGGCCGACGATGAAGACGATCTCGTCGACCAGGGACTCCAGCGCGAAGGCCGTCCCCTTGAGGGACGAGCCCTCCAGCAGGCCGCTCCAGCGCGCCCGCACCATCGAGCCGAAGGCGGGAGTCGTCGCGCCCGTCAGCGCCGCCGTGACGAACAGGACCCACAGCGGCGTCTCGTCGCTGAGCGTGCTCACGACGAACGCGCCGCCGCTGACCGCACACAGCACCGCGCAGGAGAGCAGGACCCGGTACTGCCCCACCCGGTCGGCGACACGGGCCAGTTGGGGCGCGGCCACCGCGTACCCGACCGCGGAGACGGCCGACAACGCACCCGCGGTGCCGTAGTCGCCCCGCGTCGCCGAGACGAACAGCAGGATGCTGATGCCCGTCATGCCCAGCGGGAATCTGGCGAGCATGCCGGGCAGGAAGAACCCCCACGCCCCCGGCGTCGCCAGGACCGTGCGGTAACGCGCGACTCCCGTGCTCATCGCTTCAGCTCGGCCACGAAGCCCGCGACCAGGCGCGTGAGTGCCTCCGTCTCCTCGAAGTGCACGGCGTGACCGGCGTCGAGGTCGTGTGTCTCCAGATCGGTGTGGCCGCCCAGGAAGTCGCGCACGCGGTCGTTGTCGACCAGCTTGTCCCGGGTGCCGAACACCGCCCGCACCGGCAGCCGTCCGATACGCCCGTACTCCGTCTCGGACTTGACGGCGATGGCCTCCCAGGCGTCGATCGTGCCGATGGTCACGTGGGAGAGCTTCAGCTTGTCGTCCTCGATGGCCGCCAGCCACTCCGCACGATCGGTGAAGTCGGACGGGCGCAGCGGCACCCTGATGAAAGGGCGCGTCGCCTCGACGGTGATGCCGAGCTCCTCGACGACCTCCAGGGCGGCGTCGATCGAGCGGTCCAGCACGTCGGAGTAGCGGTCGTTGAAGAAGAAGCCCGGGCAGACCATGAGCAGGCTCGCGAGCACGTCCCGGTCGGCGAGACCGGCCGCGACGACCGTCGCGACCTGGGCGCCGAAGCACCAGCCGGCCAGGTGCAGACGGGCGTCGGGGCGGGCCTCCTTGAGGCTGCCCAGCAGCAGCGCGATGTCACGGACGGCCAGGTCGCCGTCCGGGATGTGTCCGCGCACGGCGTTGAGCCCCGAGCCGCGCAGGTCGACGGCGAGGAAGGCCACGTCGTCGCCGAGCCCGGCCAGCCCGGCGCCGAGCGGCGCCTGCCAGCCGGCGTGACTCATGCCGCCGTGGAGCATCACCACGACGTCGGCAGCGGTCTCGGAGCCCCATCGCCGGTAGTGCGTGACGTAACCGTCCGGCTGCTCGAAGGTGTGGACGCCTTCCAGGGTGGTCTGGGTGATCACTGCTGCTCACTCCTCTGTGTCGCCGTGGTGTCCTCGGTGCACGCGAGCGCCTCTACCTCGACGCGCAGCGCGGGCGTGGCCAGTGCGGCCACCGTCATGACGGTCATGCAGGGGCGCAGGTCGCCCAGCCACTCACCCATCCGCCGGCGCCGGCGCTGCAGGTCGACCTCGCCGGCGAAGTAGAACGTCAGCTTGACCAGGTCCTCGTGGCGCATACCTGCCGCCTCGAGGTTGGCCGTGACGTTGTCCAGCGCGACGCCGAGCTGCTCGACCGGGTCGTCGGGCAGCTCCCCGGCCGGCGTCATGCCGATCTGGCCGGAGATCACGAGCCACCGGACCGGGCCGGTGATCTCGGCCTGGTGCGAGTACGCGGCCAGCGGCGCCGCGATCCCCTGGGGATTTCGGAAGGTGTTCACGGAGTTGTCTCTGTTCCCTTTCAGACGGACGGCTCGCGGCGTGCGCCGACGCCGTCCACACACGTCTCTATCCGGTCGGTGGTGTCGCGGACGGAGCCGCCGGGGTCCTCGGCGATCTGCGCCAGGACCGCCTCGTACAGGCGCCCCAGTTCGTCGACCACGCCTTGCGGGAGGAGCCTGCCGTCGGCGTTGAGGGTGATCTCCAGTGCGCCACCGTCCGGGTCGCGGCCCACGGTCGCGAGGAACGGCGCGTCCGTGTGCTCGAACCACCGGACGCCGGTGAGGTGCCCACCGCCGTGGGCGTCCGCATACGCGGGGAAGTCCGTGTAGTTGAACAGCGCGGAGTAGCAGGGCCAGTCGTCCGGGCTGTCGCCGCTCGCGGCGCACCGGCGGTGGGCCAGCGCACGCATCTCGAACGCGAACACCTGGTCGATGAGCTCCGGCCACGTCTGGTCCCCGATCCGGACCCGGTGCGGCTGGAAGTTGAGGAACATACCGACCAGGTCCTGCGCGTCGTCGGTCTCGGGACGGCCGTGCGTGAACACCCCCGTCAGGACGTCCGGCTCACCCGTCACCAGGGCCAGCACCTTCAAGTGCGCCGCAAGCAGCAGGTACTTGAGCGGATGGCCCGTTCCGCGCGCGACCTCACGCAGCCGGGCCTCCCGGTCGGCCGGCAGGGCGAGGGTCGTCTCGGCCCAGCGGGAGCCGCCGTCCGACGGGTGGTGGGGCAGCGGTGTCCCCGGGTGGCCCGCGAGGACGTCGCGCCAGAACGCGCGCGACTCGGTGGAGGAGCGGGCCGCTGCCTCGGCCAGGGCGTAGGAGCGGAACGAGCCGGCCGCGCCGCGGGAGTGGACGGGCCCGGCGCCGCCGGCCGAGCCGCCGGCCCGCGCGGCGTACGACAGGAGGAGGTCCCGGACGAGCAGGGACAGGCTCCAGCCGTCGACGACCGCGTGGTGGAAGCTCATCGAGAGCACGAAACGGTCCGGCGCCGTACGGTGGGCGGCGAATCGTATGAGGCCCGGCTGCTCGAAGCGGAAGCCCGAACCGCGTTCCCTCTCGAACCACTCGTCGGGCGCAGAGGGGTCGTCCACGGCGTCCACCACGGTGAGCTCGGGTTCGACCGCGGCGTACACGAGCTGCCGGGGAACGGGCGCCGCCAGGTCGACGGCGGCCCGCAGCGTCTCGCAGGACGCGGTCATCCGCCGCAGAGCGGCCCGCAGCAGGTCAGCGTCCAGGGGCAGCGCCACCGAGTAGGCGAAGACGTCATGGTAGGCGGACTGCGCGGGGTCCCGCCGTGTCGCCCTGATCATCCGGAGCTGGGTGGCGGTGAGCGGATACGCGTCGACGACTCCCGGGGGAAGCCCGTCGAGCGACGCGGCCGGGGCATCCCCGCTGCCGCCCGACGTCCCCGTGGTCTCGGGCGCGGGCGTTCGCGCCGTCAGCCTGCGGACGAGGGCCCGCACCGTGCGTGCCTCCATCACGTCGCGCAGGACGGCATCGGGGTAATTGCGGCGCAGCTTGGCGAGGATGCGGATGGAGCTGATCGAGTCCACCCCCGAATCGAGGTAGTTCTCCTCCACCCCGATCGTCTCGCTGCCGACCACCTTCGCGATGACCGCGGCGACGGCACGCTCCGCTTCGACCGCGACGCCGTCGGCTGATTCCCGCCCCGCATAGCGTTCCAGCGCGGCGAAGAACTCGCCCGAGTACTGCTCCGCGGTCGAGGTCTTGACCCGGGCCCGGTCGTGGGACACGGCGAGCTGCGTCTCACCGGCGAAGTGGTCGCGGTGCACATGGACGGTCATCGGGAAGCTGGTGAGCTCGAAGTACCGGGCGCTCTCGATCGACACCGCTTCGCGCGCGGCGGTGGCCGTGTCACCGGCCGGCGCGTAGGAGTGGAAGTCGGTGTAGTTGAACACCACGTCGAAGAGGGCTCCCCCGTGCTGCCGCTCGATGTCGGCGAGGGGGAACCGCTGGAGCGGGACGAGTGCCCGCTCGCGCTCGAAGACCGAGGCCGGCAGACCCGTGTCGTCCGGCTCACCCACCTCGACGGGCAGCGGAAGGGTGTTCAGGAACAGGCCGACCATCTCGCTGCCGCCGGGCACCTCCGGACGACCGTTGCCGACCAGCCCGGTGATCACGCGCGACCGGCCGGTCAGGTCCGCCAGCGCGGCGCAGTGCGCCGCCAGGTACAGCGACTTGAGCGGCAGACCGAGGGCCGCGGCACGCAGCCGCAGCCGCTCCTCCAGTTCGGCGGGAACGGCCCGCTCCAGCACCGCCGTCTCGATCGTCGACGGCGCCGCGGATCCGAGGTGACCGGCCAGCAGCGTGGCGGAGAAGCCGTCGAGCACGGCGCGCCAGGAGTCCCGGTCCGCCGGACGCCGTGCGCTCTCCCGCTCCAGCGCCACGTAGGTGCCGTAGCCCGGATCCGGGGCGGCCCCGGCCGCCGGGCCCGCCGGGAGCCCGGCGCAGCGCCGCCGGATCTCCTCGACGACGAGGGCGACGCTCCACCCGTCCAGGATCAGGTGGTGGAACGAGAAGGCCAGGTTGACCCGGCCCTCGCCCCGCAGGTGGACGCGGAAGCGCAGGGGCGGCCTGCTGAGGTCCAGGGGGCGGTGCTTCTCGGCCTCGATCCACTCCTCGACCGCCCTGTCCTGCGCGTCGGCGGGCAGCCCGGTGAGATCAACGACCTCCAGGGACGGCACGGCGCCGGCCACGTCCGGGCGGAGCACGACCTGGAGCGGCTCGTCGTAGCGCTCCAGGTCGAAGAAGGACCGCAGTTGGGGGTGGTGTGCCACGGTCTCCCGCACGGCACGGGCCAGTTCGGCCGGATCGGCCACGCCGGTGAACTCGTAGTCGAAGATGTCGTGGTAGACGGGCGACGTCTCGTCGAGCAGCGAGTGGTAGATCATGCCCGACTGGAGCTTCGTCAGCGGCCAGGCGTCTTCCGCCACCGCCGGGAGCGCCTGCTTGTCGTCCTCCGACAGCAGCCCGAACGCCTCGGTGACGGCCGGCCCTGACGACGCCGGGCCTTGGCGGGTCAGTGAGGCGGCGAGTTCCGCGATCGTCGTGTGGGCGAACACCTCGCGCAGGCTGACCTCGTACCCTGCCGCGCGCAGCCGGGAACTGACGCGCAAGGCCATGATCGAGTCCCCGCCGAGGGCGAAGAAGTTGCTGTCCGCGCTGACCGCTGCCCGCAGTCCGAGGACGTCCGTCCAGGCTCGGGCCACGTCGTGTTCGGCGGTGGTGGCGAGCGGCCGCCCGGCCCGGTCGGCCGGGGCCGCCGAGGCCGTCGGCGACGGCAGCGCACGCCGGTCCAGCTTGCCGTTGGGCGTGGTGGGCAGCCGTGGGACCTCGATGAGGTACTGCGGCACGAGGAACTCGGGCAGCAGTGCGCGCAGCCGGGCCCGCAGGTCCTCCGGGTCGAACGCGGAGCTCACGACGTAGGCGGCCAGCGCCTGCGTGGGACCCGATGTGTCCACGATGACGGCGGCGTCCTGGACGGCCGGCAGATCGCGCATGACCGCGGCGATCTCGTCCGGCTCCACCCGCAAACCGCGCAGCTTGACCTGGTTGTCGATGCGCCCCAGGTACTGGATCTGACCGTCCGGCAGGAACCGGGCCAGGTCGCCGGTGCGGTAGAGGCGGGCTCCCGGGGAGGTTCCGTAGGGGTCGGGGACGAACATCCTCGCGTTGAGGTCGTCGCGCCGGTGGTACCCGGTCGCCACGGCGACGCCGCCGATGCACAGCTCGCCCGGTACGCCGACGGGCTGGAGCCGCAGGTCCCGGTCCAGGACGTAGAGCCGCACGTTGTCGATGGGCTTGCCGATGGGGACGAGCTCGCCGGGGTAGTCGGTCCGGCAGGGCCAGTGCGAGACGTCGATCGCGGCCTCGGTCGGGCCGTAGAGGTTGTGCAGTTCGCAGGAGGGGAGCGTGGCGGCGAAGACCTCGATGCTCTTGCGGGGGAGTGCCTCGCCGCTGCAGACGACCCGCTTGAGCGGACCGCAGTACCGGGCGAGTTCCTCCGCCTCCAGGAACACGTTCAGCATCGAGGGGACGAAGTGCACGGTCGTCACGCCCCGGGAGTGGATGAGTTCCTTGAGGTAGTCGGGGTCGCGGTGCCCGCCGGGCCGGGCCACGACGATGGCGGCCCCGGTCATCAGCGGCCAGAAGAACTCCCACACCGAGACGTCGAAGCTGTACGGGGTCTTCTGCAGCACCCGGTCTGCCCCGGCGCCGCCGGCCAGCCGGAAGGCCGACTGCATCCAGTGGAGCCGGTTGGCCAGCGCGTCATGGCGGTTGATCACACCCTTGGGCTGCCCGGTGGACCCGGAGGTGTAGATCATGTACACGGGCGAGCCGGGATCGAGGTCCCGGACGGGGTCGGTGTCGTCCTCCTGATCCAGGGACGCGTCCGGCAGCACGAGGACCTGGGCGGTGGCGCCGTCGAGCGCCGGGCGGTGGCGCTCCTGGGTCAGGATCAGGGGGACGCCGGCGTCTTGGATCATGAACTCGATCCGGGCGGCCGGGTATTCGGGGTCGATGGGCACGTACGCGCACCCCGCCTTGACGATCGCGAGCAGCGCGATCACCATCTCCGCGGAGCGCTCCATGAACACCCCGACGAAGGGGCCGGCCCCGGTGGTGTCGAGGGTGCCGCGGATGCGGTGCGCCACCTGGTTGGCCCGCCGGTTCAGCTCGTCGTACGTGTACGACTCGCCTTCGAACTCGACGGCCAGGCTGCCGGGGCTGCGCCGGACCTGCTCCTCGATGACGTCCGGGACCGTGCCCTGCGGGTGGGTGACGCGGGTGTCGTTCCAGTCGCCCAGGATCAGGTCGCGTTCCTCGTCGCGGGTCATCGACGGGGCGCCCACGGGTGCGTCGACGCCGGTGTCGGCCAGCGAGGCCAGCAGCCGGAGGTAGTTGCGCAGGAGCCGCTCGGCGGTGTCCCGGGTGAACAGGTCCGTGTTGAACTCGAGCTCGAACTCGTACGCGTCGTCGGCCCGGTTGATGTACAGCATCAGGTCGAACTTGGCGGCGGTCCGGCGAACGGGGTGGTACGCGCAGGTCAGTCCGGGCCCGAGGTCGAGAGAGGGACGGCCGTCGAGCAGCGTGAGCATGGTCTGGAAGACCGGGTTGTGGTTACGGGCCCGCTGGGCCCCGAGCGCCTCGAAGACCTTCGGAAGGGGCGCGTCGCCGTCGTCCAGCAGGCGCTCGGCGGCCTCCTGGGCGTGCGAGAGCACGGTGCGGAAGGTGTCGTCCGGGTCCACCGGCACGAACAGGGGCAGGGTGTTGACGTAGCAGCCGATCTCCTCCAGGTCCTCGGGGCCCGGCCTGTTCAGCACAGTGGTGCCGATGGCGAAACCTTCCTGCCGGGTGTAGCGGTGCAGCAGCAGCGCGTACGCGGCGAGGAACACCGGGAAGGCGGTGCTGCGGCAGGTGCGGGCGCACTCCTTCAGCAGCGGTTCGATGTCCGCGCCGGGCACGCGGACGGTCATGCTGTCGCCGCGGAACGTCTGCACCGCCGGGCGCGGGCGGTCCAGCGGCATGCCGAGCAGGTCCGGGGCGTCGGCCAGCGACCGGCGCCAGCGCTCGACCGCGGCCGCCTGCCTCTCGTCCGCGGCCGCCGACCGGCTCTCCGTGACGAAGGCGCGGAACTCGGCGCCGGAGACGTGCCGTTGCGGCAGGTGCCCGGTGGCCACCAGGACCCGGTAGTTCTCCGCGATCTCGTCGAGGACCAGGCGGATGCTCCAGTCGTCGACGACGATGTGATGGGCCGTCAGGCCGAGCAGCCAGGTGCCGGCGGGCAGCGCCACCACGACCGCGCGCAGCAGGGGCGCCGAGCCCAGGTCGAACGGCCGCCGGTGGTGTTCGGCGAGCAGCTCCTCCGCCCGGACCCGCGCCTCGGCGGCGGCCAGGTCCCGCAGGTCGACCACGGTCGTGGTGTCCGCAAGGACGTCCGCGTCGGCGTCGTGCACCCGGGCCCGCGGTCCGCCTGGGGTCTCGTGGAACGACGTGCGGAGGGCGTCGTGCCGCAGGACGGTGGCGCCGAACGCGCGGCGGAACGCGCCTGGATCGAGGTCACCGGTCGTCTCGAAGGCCACCGACTCGTTGTATGCGGGCTCGTCGGAGCCGGCGAGCTCATGAAAGAGCCAGAGGCTTTCCTGGGTGTACGAGAGCATGCTTGCGCCTGTGTCCGGTTCCCCGGCCATACCGCACTCCAAACTCGGAACGAATATCGGCTCGTTGACGTGACGAGTGATGTGGATGCAAGGGGATCGGCGTCCTGCCGCACGAAATCCGGTGCGCCCTGTCGCGGACACGCGTGGGTGCGGTGCGGTGCGGTGCCGTGTCCGGTGCGGGCGGAGTGTCGTCGTGCGCGTCCGGGCACGACGACCGGGCCCGGCTCTACCGGCGCCGGCGAGGGCGTGAGCCGATCCGGCGGGACCCGGCCTGAGAGCCGGATCCCGGATCGCGGCTAGGACGCGGTCACGGCCCCGTGGAACGGGTCGAAGACCTCGTCGTACGGACGCAGGATCGAGCTGAGCGTGTCCGGTGCCGCCGTGTCTGGGCCCGGACAGCCGTCCTTGAGGGGCTCGGTCTCGATCGAGATGTGCCCGGCGACCGTCCGGGCCAGGCGAACGGCCGTGTCGGCGTCGTCGGCACGGACGATGACGTGCCCGCAGCGGTCGTCCGACCAGCGCAGTTCGGGCACTGTGGAACCGGCCTCCACGCTCACCGACACCTCGACCACGCCGTCGACGGCACGCGCCGCCTCCAGGCCGGTGACGGCGGTGACGACCCCCGGGGCCGCGGTCAGGAAACGGATGGCGGCCGCGCCGCGCGCGGGGTGCAGATGCCCGTCGAGCGGGGCACCCTCGCCGACGAGGCGGTAGGTGGCCTCCTCCATGTCGACCCCGTACACCATTCTGACGAGATCGTTGATCCTGTCGCCTCCGCGGCGGGTGTGGGACTCGACGATCCGAGGTCCCTCGTCGGTCAGGATGATCTCCGTGTGCGAGGGGCCGTCCTCGAGACCGACGGCATCGAGCAGTCGTGCCGTCAATTCGCGGATCCGGTCGAACTGATCCCCTTCCAGGGGCGCCGGAGTGACGTGCCCGAGCTCCACCGTGCCGCCGTCGGTCTCCTTGGCGGTCACCGCGATGATCGTGTGCCGCCCGGCCTCCGAGAAGGCCTCGACGCTCAGTTCGGGACCGACCAGAAGCTTCTCGACCTGGAATTCCCCGAGTTCGAACTCCTGGCACCAGGCCCACACCGCGTCGACGTCCTCGGCCGTCTCGATCCGGCGCACTCCGAGGCTGCCCGAGCCCTTGGTCGGCTTGACGATGGACGCCCCGTGGGAAGCGACGAACGCACGGAGTTCCGCCTGCGTGGGATCGACCGCGTAGGGAACGGGCCCGATGCCCTGCTCGTTCAGCAGTGCCCGCATCGCGGCCTTGTCGTGCAGCAGCCGGGCGCATCGTTCCGAGGTGCCGGGAATGCCCAGGGTGTCGGTGAGATGGCCGGCGACCAGCTGAGCCGCCTCGGTCTGCGTGACGATCCGCGTGATCGGTGCGATCCGGTGCAGTGCGGTGGCCATGGCGACGGCGCTGGGCACGTGCTGGTAATCCACCAGGGCGAGCTGCTCGCAGAGCGGAATCAGTGCGGGATCGAATTGTGAAGGCTTTTGCAGATAGGCGACGGTCACACCTGCGGACTTCGCCTTCGAAACTAATCGGATGCTGTCTCCAATGACCAGCACACGCCCCCGTGCCACGATCATCCCCCGTTTCAGATCGCTCTCCTGTGAGCCGTTGGGGAGGCTAGCACAGCCCCGCCGGCCGACCCAGGCATTCCGCCGAGATCAGCCGGCGATCACGCCCGTGCAGGCCTCCTGCCTGCACGGAAGGCGAGACGGGGGTGGAAGATGTTCGCTTCGCCGACGGTGTTCCGTAACCGTTTCCCCGGCGACGTTCCGCTTCCGCTTCCACCGCTGCCGCATGGCGAAATCAAGAAGCCCGGCAGACGGCTATCCGATGCCTTTCAGCCAGTTCCTCGACAGGGATTGAGGGCGCTGTACGGCCTTGTCCGTCGGCGGCCGGCCGCGGCCCCGGGTCCGCGGATCGTTGGCCGAATTCGCTGTACCACCGAAGTCCTCCGCGGCGTCGGCGAGGCCGGTCGCACAGTGGCGCACGGCCGGTCCCGGCCGGTCCCGTGTCATGCCTCCCTGCCGGGCCGGAGGTGCCGGGGATGCCCTGAAGGTGCCCTCATGTCGCCCCCTGCCCGCGTGCGTGCGGGCAGGGGGCGATCCGGTGCCCTTCCCGTGGCCGGTCAGGTGTCCCGGCAGATCTCGATCTACGCGCCGATGGTATTCAGCCGCTCTGCTCGAGGCGAAGGCCTCTCTCTACTTCCCTCTCCCTCTCCCTCGCCCTCCCGCCCGCGTCATGGCCGCTCCCGACTACCGCCGAGGACCCCCAGGTCCGGCATCGTCCATCGGGCTGGGAGCGCGGGGGTGCGGGGACGCAGCTACGGCGGGGTGGTGCCTGAGCCGTACTGCACCTTCGTCGCCGAGACCGCGAACAGGGCCGACGGCGGTCCGCCGGACGAGGGTGGTCCGCGCTGCCCTTGGGAGAGAAGCCGGCCGACTGGGCTGGCCGGGGAGCGGCATGCTGGAGCTATGAGTATTGGACGCTGATGGTGGCCGGGCCGCAACGCGGTCGGGTCCGGTGGCTCGGAGACGGATGCACCGCATCTTGTGCCCGACTCCGATTCCGACTCCGATTCCGACTACGTGTGTGCGCGGGACCCTGACCAAGACGGTTCGGCACGCAAGCGTTGGTGAGTTCGCCCTCGGTTCCGACATACTCGCGGCCCTCGGCACCGATCTGCGGATCATGGCCTCCCAGCGCGGCGGACGCCAGGACGTCGCCGGGCTGCGGCTGCTGGACGTCGGGCCGAATGTGCCCAGCACATCGCGGACACTGAACGGCAGTTGGCCAGGGAGGGCTAGGGCGGAGGGCAGCGACGATGGCGTCCTCACATTCACGCGAACGCGGGTCGGCTCAGCCGACTGGAGTGATGAGATTTCCGATCACTTCAGCGGCGGTCGGTGAGCGGCCGTAGACGGCTCGTTGCGAGAGCGGGTCTGGTCTGAGTCGGTGCCGTGGCGTCCCGGGACTGCGAGCGGTCTGGGCCTGATCGCTCGATGGCTGCAAGGTGGCGACTCGATGCTGTCACTCGCGTGTCCGGCCTGGGGATGTCCCCCGGGGTTGTGCGGGCCCATTGCAGAGAACCGTCCACCCGGTATTGTTTTTCCTCCGGTAGGACGTGGGGTCGCGGGGGGTGGAGTGCCGGGCGTGTATGGGGTGTCCCGGTGCGGGTGTGGTTTTCGTTGCTGTTTCTGGTTTTGATGCTGCTTGGGTGACTCGCCGGGTGGGCGTTGTGTGTTGGGTGTGTTTTGGGTGGGTCGGAGGGGGTTTGTGATGGCGGGTTGTGTGCAGGTGGATGTGGTGGTCGTGGGTGGGGGGCCGGTGGGGTTGGTCGTGGCGGCGGAGTTGGCGGCGTTCGGGGTGCGGGCGATGGTGATTGAGGCGAGGAGGGGGGTGTCGAGGAGACCGAAGGCGACGACGTTGCATGCGCGGACGGTGCAGTCGCTCGTGCGGCGGGGTCTGCTTGAGGGGGTGGGGGGTGGCGGTTCTTCAAGGGGGGTGGTGAGTGCGCCGTTTCATTTTGCGGGGATTCCGGGGTTGGCGATCCGGGTGCCAGCTGCGGAGCCTGCTCCGGTGGTGAAGTGTCCTCAGGATGTGCTGGAGGGGTTGGTGGAGCGGCGTGCGCGGGCGGTGGGGGTGCGTGTGCTGCGAGGTTATGAGGTGACGGAGGTGTGTGAGAGTTCGGGCGGTGTGCGCGTGAGGGCGCGAGGTGTGGGGGGTGAGGTGGTGTGCCGGGCGGCGTATGTGGTGGGGGCCGACGGCGCGCGAAGCACGGTCCGAGAGCAGTCGTCGTTTTCGTCGGCGGGGTTTGCTGCGACGGTTTCGGCTCTGGCCGGTGATGTGAGGTTGGTGGGGGGTGCGGATGTGGTGCAGGGGTGGCAGCGCACACCGCGCGGCTGGATCGTCGCCAAGCAAGTGGAGGAGGGCTGGACGCGGCTGCGGACGGTGGAGTGGGCGGTTCCGCAAGGTGGGCGGGAACGGGAGGTGACGCTGGAGGAGTTGCGAGGGCGGGTGTCGTCTATCGCGGGCCGGCAGGTCGGGATGGAGGGGGCGAGGTGGTTGAGCAGGTTCAGCGATTATGCGCGGTTGGTGAATTCGTACCGGTCGGGGCGGGTGTTGTTGGCGGGGGATGCGGCGCATGTGCATTTCCCCATTGGGGGGCAGGGGTTGAGCACGGGGTTGCTGGATGCGGTGAATTTGGGCTGGAAGTTGGCGTTCACTGTGCGGGGTGTGGCGGGTGGGGGTCTGCTCGACACCTATGACCTGGAGCGGCGTCCTGCGGCGCAGCGGGTCATCGACAATACGCGGGCGCAGGTTGCTCTGATGCGGCCTGATCCGGCGCTGGATCCGTTGCGGGCTTTGTTCGGTGAGTTGGTGGGTGGGGGAGGGGAGAGCAGTGTCCTTGGTTCCATGATCAGTGCGCAGGACACCGTGCTGCCCGTGGGGGAGGGGGGCGGCGGTGGTGGGGGTGCTGCGTGTGAGGGGGTGTTCTTGCCGAATGTCCCTCTGGTCACGGCTGGGGGTAGCACTGATGTGATCGGCCTGCTGCGTGGGGGCCGGCCGTTGTTGCTGATGTTCGGCCGGGGTGGTGCCGGTTTTGCCGAGCAGGCGCGGGGGTGGTCGGGGGCGGTGCGTGTGGTGCGTGCCGAGCCGGTGCCGGAGATGGCCTGTGGGGCGTTGTTGGTGCGTCCCGATGGGTATGTGGCGTGGTCGTCGTGTGGCGGCGCGGAGTTGGAAGAGGTGCTGGCGGCTTATTTCGGGCCTGGTGTGCCGGCGCGTGTGGGGGTGGGGGTGTCGGCTGGGGGGTGAGGTGGGGGTGTGAGTCAGGGTGTGGTTGCTGCGGTGGTTGCTGTGGGTGTGGTTGCTGTGGTGGTGGCTGCTGCTGTGGTGGTGGTTGCTGTGGTGGTGGGTGTGGTGGTGGGGGTGTGGTGTGGGGGTGGGATGCGGAGTTCGTGGGCGATGGTGTTGGCGTGGGTGGGGGTGATGTTGATGGCGGTGAGGATGGAGGGTTGGACGGTGCTGGGGAGGAGGTGGCGGAGGAGGGCGTTGACGCGGGTGAGGAGGTCTTGGTAGTCGCTCATGATTTGGGAGGTGGCTTGGACGCCGGCGAAGGAGGCGACGAGGACGTCGGCGGTTTCGCGGGTGGAGATGTGGGGGAGGAGTTCGCCTTGTGCTTGGGCTTGTTCGAGGAGTTTTTCGACGATGTCTGCCCAGTGGGTGAAGGGGCCTCGGCGGTCGATTTCTCCGGCTTGCTGGTCGAGTGAGAGGCGGACGCCGGCGCGGACCATGGGTTCGTGTTGGAGGCGGTGGGCGTGCAGGAGCACGGTGTCGGCGATCTGCTGGATTTTGCAGGGGCGGTCGGGGATGGGGAGCCATTGGTCTTGTTCGTGGAGGATTCCCTGGGCCAGTTCTTCTTTGGAGGAGAAGTGGAAGTACAGGGCGCCTTTGGTGACTCCGGCGGCGGAGATGATCTCGGTGATGGTTGCTGCGCGGTAGCCGCGTTCCTCGAAGATCTTGGCGGCTGCCGCCAGGATCGCCTTGCGGGTGCGGAACGCTCGTTCTTGTTTGAGCATCGTGTGTGGTCTCCTCCGCTGTCCTGAGTCCAGAGACCCAATAAACAAACCGCCAGGTAAGTATCTTACGTGGCGGGGTGGTGTTCTGGCTGCCCTGCGGTGCGGATCTTCACCGAAACGGGCGGTTCGGGCAGGCGCCGGGAGGAGGGGGAGGGGTGCCCGCAGGAGTGGGGAGGGTGCGGGCGGGGTGTCGTCGCCCCCCTGCGGCCCCCGTTCCGCTTCCCGCTCCGGTCCCGGCCCTGCTTCCGGCCCCCGGCGCTCCGGCCCCCGTTCCGCTCCGCCTCCGGCCCCGGTCCTGCTTCTGGCCTGGGCTCCGACGGCCCCGCCCTTTCCCCCGGTCCTGCTTCCGGCTCCGGCCCTGCTTCTGGCCTGGGCTGCGACCGGCCCCGCCCTTTCCCCCGGTCCTGCCTTCGGCTTCGTCCCGCCCCCTGCCCTGCCCCGGCCCTGTCCCTGGCTCCGCTGCGGCTGACTCGCGCAAGGAGGTCTCGGCGCATCTGGAGGTCCTGGACCACATGACGGCTCGGGCGGCTCCGCCCAGCGCACGGGTTGGGTGTGGGAGGGGGGGAGGGGTGGGGTCGAGGAGGCGTGTTGGCCCGGCCGGTTGGGTCCGGCCGGGCTGGTTGTGCCTGTTGGGCTGGTCGTGCCGGCCGGGGCGGGCTGGGTGGCCTTCCGGTTGGGGCGGTGGGAGTTGTGGACGGGGTGTCAGTTCCGGGTGGCCGGGCTGTGCCGGGTTGGGCGGGGCCGGGTCGGGCTGTGCCGGGTTGGGCGGGGCCGGGTCGGGCTGTGCCAGTCCGGGGAGGGGCCAGGTCCTCATCCGAGGCGTCGTTGACGTACAGGTGCGCGGCCGTCTCCGGCATCTTCTCCGCGAAGGCCATCGCCTCCTCGACCTTCTGGCGGAAGGTCATGACCGTACGCAGGTTGTACGCGGCGGCGTGCTCCAGGAGCGCGGTCTGCAGCAGGGCTAGGCGCCGGCCGTCGGGCTGGGCTGGGCTGTGCCAGTCCAGGTTGGGCTGGGTGGGCCGGGCTGGTTGGCTGGGTGGGCCGGGGGTGGGGGCTGGGGGTGTGGGGGTGTTAGTTGTGGGTGGTGGGGAGGGTGACGAGGGCGCGGAAGATGTTTTCGTTGTCTTGTTCGCCGGTGATGAGGACGGTTTCCTGGGTGTTTTGTGCGGGGAGGCGGTGGGCGTGGATGTGGCAGGGGCGGTGGAGTTCGGCGTAGCGGTTGAATTCGCCGGTGATGTGGGTGGGGGGTGCGTGGTGGCCGAGGGTGGAGATGGTGGCCTGGCGGGCTGCTTCCAGGAGCATCATTCCGGGGACGTGGTCGACGGGGTGTTCGAACAGGACGGGGTGGTGGGTGTCGACGCGTAGCAGCCAGTGGCCGGGTTGGGGGGTGGGGGAGAGGACGACGTCGGCTGGTGAGAGGCGGCCGACTTCGTGTGGTGTCACGGGGGTGGTCAGGGGCAGGGGCGGGCCGGCGCCGTCGAGTTGGGGTGCGCGCAGCCGCCGGTAGGCGGCGGGGCCGACGCAGCTGACGGCGGCGCTGCCGTGGGCGATCGTTTCTCCGTCGCGGTGCAGGACGGCCTCGAGGTGCAGGCCGACTGGTGTTTTGCCGCGTCGTTTGACGTCGTGGCAGGTCACGGCGAGGTCGATGTCGGCGGGGGTGGCGCGTACGGTGAGCGGGCCCGGCCGGGTGGTGACCGTGAGGTTCCACATGACGAAGTGGTGGCCGAAGGGCACTTCGTACTCGGCGTGCAGCAGCAGGCTGCCCGACTGGCGGATCGTCTCCGCCGCGATCAGGGGGTCGTGGCAGCCGTCGATGTCGGCGAAGAGCCGGTGGGAGCGGGGCCATCTGGCGCTCAGGGTGAAGCTGTCCTCGTCTGTGCGGTTCCAGCCGGTGAGCATCACCTCGGCCGGATTGTGGCGGTGGACGAGTTCTTTGGCCACGGTGCGGCCCGGTATGCGCGCCGGGCGCGGGGCCAGGAGGGTGCCCGCTGCGCCCGTGTCGGGGCCGGCAGGTGCGGATGGTGCGGGGTGTGCGGCGTGGGGCGGTGGTGTCATGTGAAAGGTGGGTGCTGACATGTTTTCCCCCGGTTGGTGGACTGAACTGGGCCTTGCAGGGAAGGACCGTGATCCATCGCTCGGAAATATACATACCCTCCGGTTTATTTACTAGGTTCCTTCACAGGGCCCGGGACGCACGGCCGGCGGCCACGCCCGGACCAGGCGTGATACGCCCGCCGCACCGGACCGGCGCGGCCCGCAGGCGCCCCCTTGCGGGCATCCCGTCGTCGGCGCCGGATACCCGCAAGGGCCCTCCGCACGACAGGCATTGGCATCCCTCGGGTCGCTCCCCGCACGACACCCATCCCCGCCCCCGCGCCGTACGGCAGGCTCTCTCAGGTCGCTCCCCGCACGGCGGCATCCCCCCCCCCCGCCGCAGCGCTCCGGCTGCGCACGGCAGGAACTCGCGCCCCCGCGCCTCGCGGCCATCCCCCCTATGCCGCGGCGCAGTTGCACCCTGCTATCGCCTCCTGACGGCAGGCATTCCCGCCTCCGGCCCGGCGGGGCCCGTCACCGCGCCGGAGGGCCGCCCTGTCGCACGGGGGCGGGTGCCGCCCCTGCCCCACGGGACGGGGGTCTCGCTGTGCCCTAGGGGGGGCGGGAGCGCCTGGCGTACAGGGCCTGCCTGACAAGGGCAGGCGCCCGAACGGGAGGAAGGAGGCCCCGTACAGGGCCCGTCAAGGGGCGCACCCGCCGCGCCTGCCGCACGAGGGCGGGCACGCCTGCTGCGCCCTGTCGTACGGAGCGGAGTGCCTGGCGTACGGGGTTGGGACGCCTGCCGTACGGAGAAGGGCCCGTCTGCCGTACGGGGGCAGAGGCGCCTGCCGCGGCGGCGGGAATGCCATCCCGCAGGGCCGGTGCCTGCCCTGCCGCACGAGGGCGGTGCGCTTCCCGCCGTACCGGGGGAGGTGCATCCGCCGTACGGGGGCGGTGGCGCTTGTTCGAACGAGAGCGGGCGCCTGCTGAACGGAGGCGGGAGGCCGTACAGGGGGCCGTACAGGGGCAGGAGTGCCGCACAGGGACGGCCGACGCCTGCCATACGGGGGCAGAGGCGCCTGCCGGGCCCGACGGCGTCCGCGGGGCGGCCCGTCGGATGCGGCCAGGGGCCCCGCCCACGCAGCATCCCCGCTCCCGCCCAGGCGGCATCCCTGCCCCCGCGCCGGCGGGTGCCCTGGGGTGGGGTGTCTGCGGGGCCGGGGTCTTTCCAGTGGTTCCTGAGCGGTTCTCTACCGGCCGGGCCGAGCGTTTTTCTTCGGAAAGGTGACGGTGGCTGGCGGTGAGGGGAGCGGTCGGGTGGAGGGTGGGGAGCCTTTGTTCCGGGTGGAGAGCGGTGAGGTGGGCCGGGACGAACTGGCGGCCCTGGCCGCGGTGTTCACGGCCTTGCTCCGGGGCGCGGGGCCGCCGCGGGTGCGGGAGGCGGGTGCGCCGCTGTGGTGGAGGTCGGCGGGGGGATATGTGGCCCCCGGCAGCTGGCGCTGAGGGAACGTTTCCAGCCCGGCCAGAAACCGTCCGTGCGGTTTGTTAATCTGCTGGTGGGTTGGAGGCGGGAGGTCCCCGCGGCCCTGGCCTCGGGAAGGGACTGGCATGGCAGTGACCGCTGCCCCGGCGCCGGCCGGGTCTGCGCCGTTCGGGTTTGCGCCGGGTGGGTCTGTGTCGGGTGTGTGTGGCCGTGTGGCGCGGTTGCGGGCGGTGGGGGAGCGGGCCGGGCGGGGTCCGGGTGGGAAGGCGGTGGCGGCGCAGCGGGTCAGGGGCGGGCTGACCGTGCGCGAGCGTGTCGGGTTTTTGCCGGGTGGGGGCTCTTTGCGTGCGGTCGGGCAGGTGCGCCGGCCGCGGTGCGTGGCCGAGCGCGGCCTGGTCGGCGACGTCGTCGGCCCCGCCGCCTGTGAGGTCCTGACCGGCTCCGCCGCCGCCTGTGAGGTCCTGATCGGCTCCCCGGTGGTGCTGCGCACCGAGTACGCCGGTCTGCCCTCGTGCAGGGCATGGCGGTCCGCCCCGGTGAACAACGCAAGCAACGACGTGGCGCGGTTGCGGGCAAGGCCGCCCGCGGTCCCTGCTCAGGAAGGCACATGATGGTCAAGCAGGACAGAGCGGCCCGCACCCGCCGGGCGCTGGTGCGGGCCGCGGCCGAGGTGTTCGCCTCGGAAGGGTTCGCGCTCGCCTCGCTCTCGGCGATCAGCCGCCGTGCCGGGGTGAGCAACGGTGCCCTGCACTTTCATTTCGAGAACAAAAGGGCGCTGGCCGACGCGGTCCAGCAGGAGGCGGCGGTCTCACTCGCCCGGATGACCGACCTCGCCGAGCGTGCGGGTGACGCCCTGCAGGCACTGGTGAACGCCACGCACCTGCTGATGGGCCGGATCGCCGACGACACCGTCGTGCGGGCCGGCTTCGAGCTGTGCACCGACCCCTCACGGGACGGCGCGGGGGTGTTGCGGCGGCAGTGGCAGGAGTGGATCGAGACCACGCTGGAGCGGGCCGGACGCGAGGGACTGCTGGCCGAGGGCGCCTGCCCCGAGCGGCTCGCGCCGACCGTCGTGGCGGCCATGGTGGGATTCGAAGTGCTGGGGGCCCGCGACCCGCAGTGGCTCTCCGAAGGGCGGGTGGCCCACTTCTGGGAACTGGTGCTGCCGCAGATGGCCGCAGAAGGCGACACGCAGCGATTCCTCCACCCTCAGCCGGCCGACCAGCCCGGCTGACCCACCCCCGGCCGGCGGCAGGCACGATCAGGAAACGCCCCGGCACCACACCAGAGCCCCACCGGCAGGGAACACCCCGGCACGCCAGAGCCCTCACCGGCGGCGAACGCCACAGCGCGAGCCGATCCCCTACGCAGCCGGCGAACCCCCAGCGCGGCAGGTCCCTTGAAGGGGCCGGTCCGCGCTGTTCGTGCTGCTCGCGCCCGCAGCCTCGTGCTGCCCGCGCCCGCAGCCCCTCGTCGTGCCCGTGCCCGCGGCCCTTCGTGCTGCCCGTGCCCGGCGTGCCCGCCGTGCGCGCCGTGCGCGCGAGTCCTCCGGCCGCGTGCGGCGGGTCCCGTGGGCCTCGCGGGGCCCGCGTGGGGGCCTCGTGGGGGCCTTGCGGGGGGTGTCTTCGGTGGGGGAGTCGCAGGTGGGGGGTGGACCCGAGACCAGAAACAAAACAGCGCGGACGGTTTTATATTGACAAACCAACCGCGCTGTTTTTTACTCGGAGGGCCGGTGAACCGATCACTGACGCTGTGCACAGGGGGAGAAGGCCATGGACATCTCTGTACTGGGCGGACTGGACGTCCGCGAGAACGGGGTCTCGATCGCGCCGACGGCGCCCAAGCCGCGTCAGGTGCTGGCCCTGCTGGCGTTCCGCGCCGACCAGGTCGTGTCCGTGGCGACCCTCACCGAGGAACTCTGGGGCGCCCACCCGCCGCGCAGCGCCCGCGCCACCTTGCAGACCTACGTGCTGCAGCTGCGCGAGCTGATCGGCGCGGCTTTGGAACGCGACCCGGCGCACACACCGGCCCGCTCGGCCAAGGACGTCCTGGTCACCATGCCGGGCGGCTACCTGCTCAACACCTGCGGCGGCCGGAGCGACGTGCGCGAGTTCGAGATGCTGGCCGGCACCGGATACCGCGCCATGGACGCCGGCGACTTCCCCGCGGCCGCCCGCCAGTTGCGCGACGCGCTCGGCCTGTGCAACGGCACCCCCCTGGCCGACGTGCACACCGGCGCCCTGCTGTCGATGGAGGTGCGGCGCCTGGAGGAGACCCGGCTGTGCGCCCTGGACCAGCGCATCGACGCCGACCTGCGGCTGGGACGCCACCGTGAACTCCTGGGGGAGCTGTCCGTCCTGGTCAGCCGGTATCCCACGCACGAGACCCTGCACGGCCAGTTCATGCTGGCGCTGCACCGCTCCGGCCGGCGCACCGAGGCCCTGCAGACCTACCAGCGCCTGCGCCGGGCCCTCGTGCGCGAACTGGGACTGGAGCCCTCGGCGGCGCTGCGGCGGCTGCAGCGTTCGATGCTGATGGCCGGACCCGAGGGCGCCGCCCAGGATGCCGCGGGCACCGCCCGCAGCGCCGACCGGGCCGACCGGGCGACCCGAGCGGACCGAGCGGTCAGGGTGGGCTGACGGGCACAGGCCCCCCCGCCCGCACCGGCCCGTCCGCCGCACCCGGCCCCGCCTGCGGCCCGCCGCATCCGGCCCCGCCCGCGCCCCGGCAGCACAGACGACGCCCCGGTTCCCTCCGGCAGCACAGACGACAACCGGGCCCCGCCTGCGGCCCGGACGACGACCCGGCCCTGATGGTGGCCCGGACGACGCCCCGGTTCCCTCCGGCAGTACAGACGACAACCGGGCTCCGCTGGCAGCCCGGACGACGACCGGGCCCGGCTGGCGGCGCAGTTGGCGGCCCGGCCCTTCCGGTGGCGCAGTTGACGATCCGGTTCCTCCGGCAGTTCGTACGACCCTCCTTGGGAGCAGCCTTCATGTCCAGTGACCTCCAGCCCTTCGCCCCGGCGATACCTCCCGCGCCCCCGGCCGACCCTCTCAGCGACGTCGTCGAGGTGCTCGCCGACCTGCTCATGCTCGAACCGCAGGACATCGACGCCCGGCAGTCCTTCCGCTTCCTGGGGCTCGGTTCGCTGCAGGCCGTGGAGTTCGTCGCGGGCGTCAACGCCCGCTGCGGCACCAGCGTCAAGGCGCCCGCTCTCTTCGACCACGCCACCCCCGCCGCCTTCGCCCGGCACATCGCCCGTGAACTGCACCCCGAGCCGGCCGCACCCCTGTGCGGCCCGGGCGGCGGCGCCCCCGCCCGGGGCCTGACCGCCTCGGTGCCGCCGCCGGCCGCACGGCGCGCCGGCAGCGAGGTCCTGGCCGTCCTGCGAGAAGAACTCGCGCGGCTGGTGCGCTGCGACCCCTGGGAGATCGACCCGCACGCCTCGTTCGCCCTGATGGGCCTCGACTCCCTCCTCGCCTCGGAGTTCGTGGCGACCGTCAACCGGATCTACAAAACCGGCGAGTCCGCCTGCGCCCTGGGCACCCACCCCACCCTCGCCGCGCTGGCCGCGCACGTCGCCGCGCTCACGGCCGAGCCCGAGCCGATGGACGCCGAGGTGCTGCTGGACGCGGTCCGCGACAACCTGCTCACCATCGACCAGGCCCTCGCCCTGCTGCCGCGCCGAGACTGAGGCGGAACCGGACCATGAACGCACCACAGACGGTCCCGCCGGCCCCGCACACACCGGCGGCCCACGCACCCCGCCTCCTCGCCCGCCGCGCGGGCCTCCGCCCCGGCCGGGCCGGCACCCCCTGCCTGCCCCGCGCACCGCGCACGAACGAGCAGCCCACCCCCTGCGCACACCCCCGGCCCGCCCCCTGCGCGCACACCTGGCCCTGTGCGCAGCCCCGGCCCGCCGTCTGCGCGCACACCTGGCCCTGTGCGCAGCCCCGGTCCGCCGTCTGCGCGCACACCCGGTCCGCCGGGGCGGCCGCCCCGCGGCTTTCGGGGCCCTCGGCGGGCCGGGCGGCACCGCGGGCCAAAGACGGCCACCGATCCACCCGGCCGGCGCGCCGCCCGGCGCGCGGCTCGGCTCGGCGGGGCGGACGGGCGCAGGAAGAGCGGGAAGGATGACCGCTGCCGTGCCGCCCGCGGCGCCGGTCACCTTGTGGTTCTGCCCCGACGACCAGCTCGCGCCCGGCCTGGCCACCACGCTTGCCGCCCAGTGGCTCGACGAGCAGGAGCAGCGAAACGCCGGGCAGTTCCTCTTCGAGCGCGACCGCCGCCAGTACGTCGTCTCGCACGTCATGGTGCGGCGGGTGCTGGCCTTGGAGAGCGGCATCCCCGAGAGCGAGGCCGTCATCTGGCGCTCCTCCCGCGGGCGGCCCTTTTTGCAAAAACCCCCCGGGGGACTGCCGCGCGGCGGCCGCGAACTCGACTTCAACCTCTCGCACGCGGGCGGCCACAACCTGCTCGGCGTGGCACGCCGGCACCGCATCGGCGTGGACGTCGAGCGGCTCGACCGCGGCGAGCAGGGACTCGACGGCGTCGTCCACGCCTTCGCCGCCCAGGAACGCGCATGGGTCCTCAAGGCACCGCCCGGCCGCGCCCGCGACGTGCGGGTGCTGCGGCTGTGGACGCTGAAGGAGGCCTACTCCAAAGCACGCGGACTGGGACTGGGACTGTCCTTCGACAGCTTCAGCTTCGAACTCGACGAGGACCGCGGCGTGCGCGCTTTCCTGCCCCCGCACGACGACCTCGCCCAGCGGTGGCGGTTCGTGGAACTGGAACCGGCGCCCGGGGTCCTGGCCGCCGTCGCCCTCATGGCCGGCGAGGACGAAACCCCCCTCCTCGAACTGCACCACGGCTTCCCCTGGGCCAGGTCCTCACCCAGGACCCTGACCGTCCCGCGCGCCGCGCCGCTGCCCCGCACCGTCTGACCCGACACCGGCCCGGCCACCCACCACCTCCACCACCTCCACCACCCCCTCCAATCCCCTCCGGCCGTCCGTCCTCTCCGGCCGCGGCTGTTCCTCTCCAGCCGTTCTCCACGCTTCCTCCAGCGCGGCGGCCGACGGTGCTTGCACGACCAGCCGCAGGGGGAACGGGAGCAGCACTCACCGCCGCGCGGCTACCGACGAGCCGGAGGAGACAGCCGCCATGGCGGGTGAGCGGGTGCACCGCATCGCGCACGAGAGGGACATCGCCGCCCCCGCCGGG
The DNA here is from genome assembly GCF_049846985.1 of Streptomyces sp. DT190. Lineage (NCBI taxonomy): Bacteria > Bacillati > Actinomycetota > Actinomycetes > Kitasatosporales > Streptomycetaceae > Streptomyces > Streptomyces sp. DT190. Next base: position 45,852 of record NZ_JBNCNM010000031.1, read on the forward strand.
GTCGTCTACGGACTGATCGCGCACGCCGAGAGCTGGCCGCTGTTCCTGGCGCCCACCGTCCACGTCGAACCCCTGGAGTGCGGCACCCACCACGAGCGCATCCGCGCCTGGAGCACCATCGACGGCGCCGTGCGCTGCACGGTCTCGCGCCGCACCCTGGACCCCGAACGCCGCCGCATCGACTTCAGCTACGAGCCCGCGCCCGCCCCGGTATCGATGATGCGCGGCCAGTGGCACGTGGACGAACGCGGCCCGCACGCCTGCCGGCTGGTGCTGCGCCACGAATACCGCACACCCCCGGGCCCGCCCGGCCAGACCGCGCGGATCGGGCGCGTCCTGGCCGCTGCCGACGCGGCCGTGCTGCAACGCCTGCAGCACCTGGCCCAGCGCTTCAGCGAGCTGGACGACCTGGTCCTCACCTTCGAAGACCACATCCGCGTCAAGGGCCCGGCCGAGCTGGTCTACGACTTCCTCTACCGCGTGGGCGAATGGCCCGGCGTGGTGGCCCACGTGAGACGGGCCGAACTGGCCGAGGAGGAACCGGGCATCCAGCACGTGGCGATGGACGTCGCCGGCACCGACGGCGTGGTCCGGCCCACCGAGTCGGTACGGGTGTGCTTCCCGCACGCCGGACGCCTGATCCACAAGCAGACGCTGACCGTGCCGATGGTCGCCGCCCGCACCGGCGAGTGGCAGGTGCTGCCCGACACCAGCGGCGTCGTGGTGGTGTGCCGCCAGAGCCTGCTGGTACGCCCCGAGGAGATCGAACCGGTCCTGGGACCCGGCACCGATCTGCGCGCTGCGCGCCGGCACCTGCGCACGCAACTGGGCCACCAGGCCGGCAACGTCCTCGACCTCGCCCGCCGCCACGCCGAGAACGCCATCGAGGTGATCCACCTCTCCTGACCACGCCACCCCGGGCGCGCCGAGCAGGATACGACCGGCCCTGTACCGGCCCTGTACCGGCTCTCCAGCGGACCTCGGCCCCCCTTGCCCGGCCTCGTCGGGTGCGGGGCCGGGACGGCGGCACCCACCCTGCCGCAACCGAGCCACCGAGCCACCGAGCAACCGAGCAACCGAGCAACCGAGCAACCGAGCAACCGGGCAACCGAGCAAGCAGCCGGGCAACCGAGCAAGCAGCCGGGCAACCGAGCAACCGGGCAACCGGGCAAGCAGCCGGGCAACCGGGCAACCGGGCAAGCAGCCGGGCAGCCGGAGGAAAGGACATCCATGGGCGACGCCACGCGCACCCCGCCCCCCGTCCACGTACGCGGGCCGGGCGGCCCCTGGCAGCCGGTACGGTCCGCGCTGGCGCTGCACGGGAGCGCGGTGGTGCACACCACCTGGGGCGAATGGCTGCCCACCACCCTCACCGACCCCGCACTGCGCGCCCTGCTGGGCCGCGACTGGCAGCGCTACCGGCACACGGCCGACCCCGCCACCCGCCACCGCTTCGCCGCCTCCCGCCTCCTCACCAAATACACCGCGGCCGCCGCGCTGGACCTCCTGCCGGCGCAGCTGGACCTCGCCTACCAACTCGGCGGGCGGCCCTACCTGCACGGACTGGACCTCGACATCAGCCTCAGCCACAGCGACGAGCTGATCGCGGTCGGGGTCAGCCGGGCCGGCCGGATCGGGGTCGACACCGAACCGGTGGACCGCAGAGTCGACTTCGACCTGCTGAGCGGACACATCTGCGCCCCCGGCGAACTGCGCTGCCTGCAACCGCTGCCCCCCAGAGCCCGCGAACGCGAACTGCTCAGGCTCTGGACCCTCAAGGAGGCCTACAGCAAGGCGCTGGGCCAGGGACTGCGGCTCGGTTTCGGCGAGTTCTCCCTCGGCGACGGCGACGGCGACGGCGACGGCGGCCTGCTCGCTCCCGACGACACCGCGGCCCGGCCCGGCGCCTGGGCCTTCACCACCCACCGGGTGCTGGGCCGTCATCTGCTGAGCGTCGCCCGCCACCACGTCCCTGCCCAGCCGTCCCGCGCCCGCCCGACACCGCCCGCCCGCACGCTGGCCTGCGCCCGCGCGCCGGCTCCCTGACCACCCCCGCCCCCCAAACCGGTCCCCCCCCTCACGCCGCGCCCCGGGCGGCTTTCGCCGAGAGCCGCCCGGGGGGCGCTTCAGAGCCACTGGAGAAAACGGGCATGTCGCGCGGGCACCGCTAGCCTGCTGAGCACGTTGCGGACGTCGAAGGCATGAGAGCGCCGTGAGCCGTCCCGAACCACGCCGCGCAGCCGCGCCGCAGCCGGCCGCCCTGACGACCGTCATGGGCGGTGTCCCGCTGGGTGAAAAGGGGAGGGGCCACGCCCCGGAATGCCGATGACCGCTGACCGCGCCACCTCCGGATCCACCGCCCCCGACCCCGCCACCCCTGAGCGCGCCGCCCCCGACCCCGCCACCCCTGAGCGCGCCACCTGCGGCCCCGCCGCCCCCGATCCCGCTGCCTGCGGCCCGGCCCTCGCCGATCCCGCCGCCCCCGATCCCGCCGCCTGCGATCCCGCCGTCTGCGGCCCCGCCGCCGGTGAACGGTCCTTCGCCGCCGTCACGAGCGTCGTCGTCGACCCCGGCGAGCCGCCCCACCACCTCCCGCCCGTCCTGGAGGTGCGCGGCCCCCTGAGCGACAGCCGGGCCGCCGCCGCGCTCGACCTCGCCGCCGCCCGCACCGCCGGCGGGCGGTCCTGGCGCCACCGCCTGCAGCACCTCGGCCCCGACCACCACCTCCTGCACGTCGAACCACACCCCGCCCGCAGCGGTGCCGGCACCCCCCGGCACCGGCCGCACCCCTTCCCCACAGGCCACCTCGCCGACCTGCTCACCGCCCGCGACCAGCCGCCCGTCCCGCTCGGCCCCGCCCAACTCGACCTGGCCCGGCGCCACGGCACCACCCCCGCCACCCACCCCTGCAGAACACTCGACGCCGCCGAGCCCTTCGAGCCGGCCGCCGTGGAAGCGGCCCTGCGCAGCCTCGCGCGGGCCCACCCGCTCCTGGCCGCCCGCATCGACACCGAGACCGGCAGCGGCATCCACACCGCGCCGCCGGCCGCCGACACCGCCTGCACGGTCGCCGACGGCGTGCCGCGCAGCCACGAACGCGAGGCCGTCGCCGAGGCGGGCCGGCACCTGCGCCCCAGCGCCCGGCGCTCCCTGCACGCCGTCCTGCTGCGCGGACGCCACCGGCTCGTCCTGCTCGCCCACGAACTCGTCGCCGACCAGCTCTCCCTCGACATCCTGCTCACCGACCTGCAAAGCGCCCTCGCACAACCGGAACAGCAACTCGCCCCCGAAACCGTCAGCTACCCGCAGTGGGCCGAGGCGCTGCCCGCGATCGCCACCGACCCCCGCGCCTGCGACCACTGGCGTGAGGTCGCCGAAGGCCGCGCCGCCGCGGCGCCCTTCCGCTCCCGCAGCCCCCTGGCGGACACCGCACCCCCCCACCGGGCCGGCTTCACCCTGACCCGCGCGGCCACCGCACGGCTGACCGGCCCGGTGGCCCGGCGCTTCGGACTGCGCCCCGCCCAACTCCTCACCGCCGCCATGGGCCTGGCCCTCATCCGCTGGCGCAACACCCCCCTGGCCTCCTTCGACGTGAGCACCGACGGCCGCCAGGGCAGCCCGGCCCTGGCCCGCACCGTCGGACCCCTGGCCGAGACCGAGCCCGTCCTGCTGCACGGCGCCCTGGGCCAGCACGCCCACGCCTTCACCGAACAGGCCGCACGCCACCTGGCCGCCCTGGGCCGGTCCGCCTTCGGCGCCTGCCGCGAGCACGCCGCCGACCCCGCCCTGCGCCTGGTACTGCGCGAACTCGTCCCGGTCCTGGTGCGCTTCACCCCCGACACCGACGTCCGCCCCACCCCCCGGCCCGCCCGCACCGCCGGGCCCTACGCGATCGAGGCCGGCGCCCGGCTGCGCGGCGGGCGCCTGCACCTCGGGCTCGACTGGCTGCCTGCCGCCCACGACGACATCACCGGCGCATCCGTCGAGGCCCTGCTGGCCGCGATCCGCACCGTCCTGGACGAACTGGCCGACACCCCCGGCGAACCAGCCGCACCACCCCCCACCGCCGCCAGCCCTCTGCAGCGCGAACTGCTCGCCGACGCCGACGCCCACCCCGGCACCGGCCGCCAGATCGAACAGCTCACCTGGCTCTGGCACGGGCCGCTGGACACCGGCCGCTTCACCACCGCCTGGCAGTCCGTCTTCGACCGCGAGGCCGTCCTGCGCGCCTGCTTCGACCACGGCCGGCACCCGGCCATCACCGTCCACGACCAGGTCATGCCCGAGGTGACACGCACGGCCCACCCCGGACCCTCCTGGCACGAGACGCTCGCCGCCGACCGGCGCCGAGGGCTCGACCCGCGCTGCCCGGGACCACTGCGCCTGACCCTGTTCGACAGCCCGCCCGGCGACGGCCCCCCCGCCACCCGGGTCCTGCTCACCTACCACCAGGCGCTGCTGGACACCCGCAGCGTGCGCCTGCTGCTCGCCGAGTTCTACCGCGCCTACCTCGGCGACGGCGCCCTGCCCGGCGGCGACCGCCGCCCCGACCTGCGCGACCACGCCCGCTGGCTCGCCGTCCAGGACCTCACCCCCGCCCGGGAGTTCTGGCTGCGTACCGCACCGGCGCCCCAGGCCGCGGCCTCGATGGCGGCCTACGCCGGCGCCCCCCTGCTGGCCGAGCACACCGGCACCGGACGGGCCCGCGTCCGGCTGGCCCCTGCCGAGGCGGCCCGGCTCACCGCCTGGGCCGGGCGATGGGGAGCCACCGACAGCGGCGCCCTCCAGACCGCCTGGGCGCTGATGCTCTACCGGGCCGCCGGGACCGACGGGCCGCTGCCGGTCCGCTTCAGCGTCGCCGCCTCCGGGCGGGGCATCCCCCTCGAAGGCATCGAACGCCTGCCGGGCGCGCTGCGCAACCCGCTGCCCGTCTCGGTCGACGTCGACCCGGACACCACCGTCCCCGACCTGCTGGCCGCCCTGCGCGACCAGGCCATCGACCTCGCCCCCTACGAATGGGTCTCGGCCGGCCAGATCCACGACTGGACAGGCCAGCCGCCCCCGCCCCGGCACCACGCCCGGGACGAGCCGGGCGAGGACAGCCTGCTCGTCTTCGACAGCACCCTGGACCCCCTGCAGCGGCTGGAACCCGCCTTCGCCGCCCACGGCATCCGCATGGAGTGCGCCGAAGCGACGGGCGCCGCGACCGCCTTCCCCCTCACCCTCGTCTGTCACCACGACGAAGCCGGCGGCCTGGTGCTCTCGGCCAGCCACGACCGCTCCCGCCTCGCCGACGCCTCCGGGCTCCTGGCCCACTGCGCCGGCCTGCTGCGGGAACTGCCCCACGAGGCCGACGACTCCACCACCGTCGCCGAGTTCCTCGACGCCCTGCCGCCCACGCCGTCCTCCTGGCCCGCCTTCGTCACCCTGCGCCCCGGCACGGGCGGCGCCGTCTGCCTGGTCCCCGCCCCGGGCATACCCCACACCTGGTACACCCGCCTCGCCCGCCTCTACCCCGGCCCGGAGTCGGTGATCCTGCTGCGGCCCACCCTCGACGGCCCCGCGGCCTGGCACCCCCTCCTGCGCCGGCTCGCCCACAACGGCCGGCCACTCGTCCTCGGCGCGTTCTCCGGCGGCGGCACCGACGCCTGCCGCACGGCCCGCGCGCTCACCGCCGACGGCTCCCGCCCGCCGCTGGTCGTGCTGGCCGCCGACACCGACACCGACGAAGCCGCATCCGACCTGGCCCGCCTGCTGCACGAAACAGTCCGCCGCTGACCCCACCCCACCCGCCCGGCCCGCCAGCCCGGCCCCCGCCCGGCCCGCCAGCCCGGCCGGAGCCCGCCTGCCCGGCCCCGCCCCGCCCTGCTCGGCCCGGCCCGTCTCGGCCCGCCGGGCCGGGCGGGGGCCGGGCCGGGCCGGCGGGCTCCGGCCGTCTCTCCAGCAGTCCTCGACCAGTCCTGCACCACCCCCGCGACACCCCCGCACCACCCCGGCGGCCCGGCCTCGGCCCGCGCCCGGGCAGCGGCTTGGAAGAGCGCTGGAGGCGGACTTGAGGCAACCCGTGAACCGCCAGGGACCCCGCTAGCGTGCGCTTCCAGCAGTAGTTCGGGTCGCAAGGAACTCGACGAGGTGCGGAGGGGAACATGAAAATTCAGGTTCTAGGCCCGTTGGGCGCCGAGGTCAACGGGGACTCGATCGTTCCGACGGCCGGCAAGCCGCGGCAGATCCTGGCACTGCTGGCCCTCTACCCCGGCCGCGTGGTGCCCGTGCCCACGCTCCTGGAGGAACTGTGGGGCAGCCGGCCCCCGCAGAGCGCGCTGACCACCCTGCAGACCTACATCCTCCAGCTGCGGCGCCGACTGGGCACAGCCATGGGACCCGGCGCCCCCACCGGCGCCAAGGACGTACTGGTCACCCGCCACGGCGGCTACCTGCTCCAGATCCCCCCACACAGCGTCGACGTCCACGCATACGAGCAGTCCGTGACCGAGGGACGCACCGCCTTCGAAGCGGGACAGACCGCGACCGCCGCCGACTGCTACCGCAGGGCTTTGGACTTGTGGGACGGACGCGCACTGGTCGACGTACGGCTCGGCCCGATCCTGGAGATCGAGGTCATGCGGCTGGAGGAGAGCAGACTCGGAGCCGTCGAGCGGCGCATAGACGCCGACCTCCAGCTCGGCCGCCACTGCGAACTCCTCGCCGAGCTCGCCGATCTGACAGCACGCCACCCCCACCACGAGGGACTGCACTCACAGGCCATGGTGGCGCTGTACCGGGCGGGCCGGCAGGGCGCCGCCCTGGAGTCCTACCGGCGGCTGCGGCTGCGCCTGGTCGACGAACTCGGTGTGGAGCCCTCACCCCAGCTGCAGCGCCTGCACCAGGCCATGCTCACCGTGGACCCGCTGCTGGACGTCGCCGCGGGACCGAGGAAAGCCTCCACCTTCGACCTGTTCGCGGCGTGAACCCGCCCCCCGCCCCGCCGGACCGAACCGTGCCGCCCGCACCCGCCACACCCGCTGCCCAAGGCGCATCCTGTAGGAAGGAACACCCCACCGTGACCGGTCCCCACCAGGACAACAGCCTGTGGATACGACGGTTCCAGCCGCGTGACGACGCCGCCGTGCGCCTGGTCTGCCTGCCCCACGCCGGAGGCTCGGCCAGTTTCTACTTCCCCATGGCCAAGGCCGTCCCGGCCGCCGTCGACGTACTCGGCGTGCAGTACCCCGGCCGCCAGGACCGCCGCAGCGAACCGGCCGTCACCGACCTGCACGACCTGGCCGACCAGGTCACCGCCGCGCTGCTCCCCTGGACCGACCGGCCGCTCGCCCTCTTCGGCCACAGCATGGGCTCCACCCTCGGCTACGAAGTCGCCACAAGACTGCAGGAGCGCCACGGAGTCATCCTCACCCAGCTCTTCGCCTCCGGCCGGCGCGCCCCGTCCCGGACCGTCCACGACACCGTCCACCTGCGTGACGACGACGGACTCATCGCCGAACTGAAGCGGCTCAGCGGCACCGACTCCCAAGTGCTGGGCGACGAGGAACTGCTGCGGATGGTGCTGCCCGCCATCCGCGCCGACTACCAGGCGGCCGAGACCTACACCTACCGGCCCTCACCACCCCTGCGCTGCCCCGTCACCGCCCTGACCGGGGACGCCGACCCCAAGGTGACCATCGAGCAGGCCCGCGCCTGGGCGGAACACACCGAGGCCGGCTTCGACCTCCACATCTTCCCCGGCGGCCACTTCTACCTCGCCGACCACCAGCCGCAGATCATCCGCATCGTCACCGACCACCTGCTCACCGCCCGCGCCGGCTGACGCCCCACCGGGCCACGCACCCCCGACCGCCACGCACCCCCCGACCGCCGCGCGGCCCCCCGGGTGGGGCAGACCCCCGGAGGGGGAGACGCCCGGTGGGGGAGAGCGCCCGTGACAGCCGCCGCCCGCGGCCCCGCCCGCGCCACCTGCCTGCGGCCCCGCCCGCGCCACCCGCCCGCCCACGACGCCCGCGCCACCCGCCTGTCCACGACGCCCGCGCCCCCCGGCCCGGGCGTTTCGGCCGGTCCCGCCCCCCGTCGAGGACGGCCGGCTGGGGTGTTCAGCCTCTCCGGCTGAAGGAGCCCGACGACTTCACGCCGCCCAGCGCTCCTCGCCGAACACCCCCGGCCCCCCTCCTTTTCTCCAGCCGTTCTCATCCTCTTCTTTAGTGACCTGGGACACGCTCGAGATGACGTCCTTCCGCCCGGCCCACCGAGATCCCCGCCCCCGGCCCCCGGCACCCCCCGCTCGCCGCCGGGCCGAAGCCGGCGCCCCGCGCGCCCGGGACGGGGCGCCGTCCACGCCGTGCCGGGGGCCCGCCTGCAGGGCGCGGTGCGCGGCGCACGTGCCGTGGTGACCGGCCCTCACGAGGACAACGAGAGAGGCCCCATGAAGCCAGACCCGCCCGTCTGCGGCCCGCTGCGGCCGACCCTGCTGGAGTGCGGCACACCCGGCGCCGCCGGGCCCGGCCCCTGCGCCGCGACGGAGACCGCCGTGCTCTTCACCGGCGCCGGCGCTCCCTCACCCGCCCTGACCCGGTCCCTGTACGGCACCTTCCCCCCGTTCCGGGCGGCCTTCGACGCCCTGTGCGTGAGCTTCGACGACCGCCTGCCGATACCGCTGGTCGCGGTGGTCTTCGCCCCCGAACAGGGCGCCGACGCCCGGCTGCTGGGCGAAGCCCCGTACGCCCGGTGCGCGCTCTTCGGCTACCAGGTCGCGCTGTTCCGGCTCTGGCAGAGCTGGGGGCTGGACGCCGCCGCCGTCGCCGGGCGGGGCAGCGGCCTGGTCGCCGCCGCCCACGTCGCGGGCAACCTCGGGGCACGGGAGGCGGCCCGGCTGCTGGCGGCGGAGCCGGCCCGCCGGGAAGAGCCCCGGTGCGCCCTCGCCACCGGCGAGACGTCCCACCCGCCGCGCGACGAGACATGCGGGACCCAGGCGTACGGGACCGTGCTGGAGTGCGGGCCGCTGCCCGGGGCGGGGGCGGCGCTCGGGGACGTGCGCGCCCTGGCGCGGGCGCTGGCCGCGCTCCAGTTGCACGGGCCGCCGCTGGACTGGGAACGGCTGGCCGGGGGAGCCGGGCCACGCCCTGCCTTCCTCGTCCCCTGAACCCCCTAACCCCCTGAACCCCCTGAACCCCCTGAGGCCTTACGCCCCTTGAGGCCCTGAGACAAGGGGCGGGCTCCCGGCCGGTCCCGCCGCCACACGGTGACATCGCCCCCGCCGGGGCAACCGGGCCCCCGCCGGGGCAGCCCGCCCCCGCCGGGGCAACCGGGCCCCCGCCGGGGCAGCCCGCCCCCGCCCGGGCAACCGGGCCGGGCGCCGCACGGCACGGTTCGCATCTGCTGCCCGTACAGACCTGTGCGGTGCCCGCGCCGGACGCGGACACCGCAGGGATCGTGCGCCCCGGCTCTAGGCCGCCATGTCCTTGCCCGCAGCGCCGGCGTCCACCAGGGCCGCCATCCGGCGCAGGGTCGGGTGGGCGTAGACCTCCTCCAGGGTCAGCTGCACCCCGAACTCCCGCCGGACGCGCAGCAGCAGGCGGGAGGCGAGCAGGGAGCTGCCGCCGCTTGCGAAGAACTCCGCGTCGGGGCCGATCTCCTCGTGGCGCAGCAGCCGGGCCCACACCCGCCGGAGCCGGTCCTCCGTTGCGGTGCCCGCCGCGGGGGAGTCGGGTGCGTCCGTGCCGGTCTGCGTGACGATGTCGGTGTCCATGCTTCTCCTCGATCTGTGGGTTGCCGGTCTCCCGGTGGATGTCACCGGTGCTTTTCCGGTCCTGTCTGCGGTGCCGGTCGGATGGAGGCGGCCGGCCCGCGCCGGGGCGCCGCCGCCGGCCGGGCCCTGCCGGCCGGCGGCGGCGTCGGCGACGAGCCGGGTGATCTGCGCGGTGATCTCGGCCGGCACCGGGCCGGCCCGTCCCCCCAGGTCCTCGGCACACCGCTCACGCAGCCGGTCCCGCCCTGCCGGACACGGCGCGCGGACCACCGCCGGCCGGCCGGCGAGCGCCTGCGACCAGGGGTGGAACCAGCCGGCCCCACCCCCGGCGCGGGGCAGGACGAACAGGCGGGCGGGCGCCTGGGCGGACGGGGGGAACCGCCTGGTCCACGGGCTGGGGGACACGGTCACGGGCGTCATGGTGAGTCCTTGTCGGTAACCGCTCGGTGGCGCCCGCCGAAAGGGGCGGGCGGCGGCGGACCCGGCGGCGTCGCTGCACAGAACGATCGGGATTCGCGCCACAGCCTGTCAAGGCACTCCACCCGCGCTGCAGGGGCGCTCGACCCGGGCACGAGTCGGCGCGCCCCGGCGGTGTCGATCGCCTCTCCACCGCCGCTCGAGCGGCGCCTTTTTGAATCACCGTGTGCGACGGGGAACGGACCACGACCGGACGCCGAAACACCCCCCCGCGGGACCCCCCGAGGGGGTGTCGCCGGGCACACCACCCGTCACAACCGCCGCCGACGTTCACGAAGGAGCCGCCGCCATGGCCATGGTCGAGGGTCCAGACAGGCAACGACACACCACCCGCCCGGGCAAGGCAGCACCGGCGGGCCCCTCACGCCGGCGGTGGGCGGTGCTGGCCGTGCTGGGCGCCGCCTCCTTCTTCGACGGCCTCGACGCCAACATCATCGCCGTGGCCCTGCCCAGCATCCAGCGCGAACTGGGCGGCGGCTTCTCCATGGCGCAGTGGGCGGTGGCCGGCTACGCGCTGGCCACCGCGGTGCTGCTGATCACCGGCGGGCGGCTGGGCGACATCTACGGCACCCGCCGCGTCTTCCTCATCGGCATCGCCGGCTTCACCTGCAGCTCCGCCGTGGTCGCCGCGGCGAGCAGCCCCGAACTGCTGGTGGCCGGCCGAATCGCCCAGGGCGCCATGGTGGCGCTGATGCTTCCCCAGTCCATGGCCGTGGTCAAACAGCAGTTCCGCCCCGAGGAGTGGGCGATCGCCTCCGCCGTCACCGGACTGGCCATCAGCGCCGGCAGCATCGGCGGCCCGGTGGTGGGCGGTTTCCTCACCGACCTCGACCTGTTCGGGACCGGCTGGCGCGCCATCTTCTGGATCAACGTCCCCATCGGCGCGATCCTGCTGGCCTGCGCGCTGCGGGTGCTGCCCGAGAGCCGCGCCGAGCAGCGCCCCACCCTCGACACGCCCGGAGCGGTGCTGGTGGCACTGGCCTCCCTGGCGCTGATGTTCCCGCTGGTCCGCGGCTCCGAACACGGCTGGACAGCCTGGTCCTTCGCTCTGATCGCCCTCTCGCTGGCCCTGTGGCTCGCCCTGGCCGCCCACCAGCGGCACCGCGCGGCCAGGGGCACCGACGTCCTCATCCCCCCGGCGCTGTTCCGGCAGCGGGCCTTCACCGCCGGACTGGCCGCGGCCCTGCTCACCTTCGCCGGGGCGACCTCCTTCACCTTCCTGCTCACCTACTACCTCCAGTTCGGCCTGGCCTGGTCCTCCACCCGGACCGCGCTCGCCGTGGCCGCCGTCCCGCTCGGGATCGCCCTGGTCTTCCAGATCGCCTGGAAGCACGGCCCCGCCCGCCCCCGGCTCTTCGTCACCTGCGGAACGCTGACGATGCTGGCCGGCGCCCTGTGCATGGCGGGGCTGGCCGCCGCCGGGCGGAGCGACTTCACCTCGCTCGCCGCCGTGGCCTTCCTGCTCGGAGCGGGCACCGGACTGACCTCACCGGTCCTCACCGCGGTCCTGCTCGGCTCCCTCACACCACGCGAGGCGGGCGCCGGAGCCGGCGTCATCTACGCCTCCACCCAGTTCGGTTCCGCCCTGGGCATCGGGGTCATCGGCGCGGTCTTCTTCGGCGGCCTGGGCGGCACGAGCACCGCTACGGCCGGGGACGGACACACCGCAGCCCGCTACGGCGACGCCCTGGGCACCGCGGTGCTGTGCACCGCCGCCGTCTTCGCGCTGGTCGCCGTGGTGGCCCGCGTCCTGCCGCGCCAGGGAGCCGAGCCCACCGGCGATCCGGCGCCGCTCTAGTGCGAGCGCCCAGTCTGGCCCTGGGAGAACGGGGCCGGCCGGGCGCCTTGCGGCCGCGGCCACGAAGCCCGGTTCCCACCGGGACACACCAGTGCCCACCAATGCCGGAGAGGCGACACGGATGGCGGAGATGAGTACCCAGGCCACTCAGGAACGTCTGCAGCGGGCGATGGCCGCGGTGATGCGGCTGCAGCAGCGCAACGAGGAGCTGGAGAACCGGCACAGCGAGCCGGTCGCCATCGTCTCCATGACCTGCCGCCTGCCCGGCGGCATCACCACACCGGAGGAGTACTGGCGGCTCCTGGCGGGCGGCGAGGACGCCATCGGCCCCTTCCCCGAGCGCTGGGACGCCCTGGACCTCTACGACCCCGACAGCGACACCCCGGGCAAGAGCTACGCCCGCGAAGGCGGCTTCCTCAACGCCGTGGACCACTTCGACGCCGACTTCTTCGGCATCACCCCCCGCGAAGCGCTGTCGATGGACCCCCAGCAGCGCCTCGTTCTGGAGACCGCCTGGGAGGCCCTGGAACGCGCGGGCATCCTGCCCGCCAGCCTCAACGGCACCCGCACCGGCGTCTACGTCGGCGCCATGCGCTCCGACTACGACACCGTCCTGGCCGACCTGCAGGCCCTCGACGGCTACCAGGGCACCGGCATCTCCGGCAGCGTCATCTCCGGGCGCCTGTCCTACCTGCTGGGCCTGCGCGGCCCGGCCGTCACCATCGACACCGCCTGCTCCTCCTCACTGACCGCCCTGCACATGGCCGCCGCCGCCCTGCGCGCCGGGGAGTGCGAGCTGGCCCTGGCCGGCGGCGTCACCGTCATGAATTCCCCCGCCCTCTTCGTCGAGTCCAGCAGGCTGGGCGCCGTCGCTCCCGACGGGCGCTGCAAGAGCTTCTCCGCCGCCGCCGACGGCGGCGGCTGGTCCGAGGGCTGCGGCATGGTGCTGCTGAAGCGGCTCTCCGACGCCCAGCGCGACGGGGACCGGATCCTCGCCGTGATCCGCGCCTCCGCCGTCAACCAGGACGGCCGCAGCCAGGGACTGACCGCCCCCAACGGCCCCGCCCAGCGCCAGGTCATCGAAACGGCCCTGGCCGCCGCCGGGCTGAACCCGCAGGACATCGACGCCGTCGAGGCCCACGGCACCGGCACCCCGCTCGGCGACCTCATCGAGGCCGGAGCCCTCTGCGAGGTCTTCGGCCCCGGACGCAACCGCGAACGGCCGCTGCTTCTGGGCTCTGCCAAGTCCAACATCGGCCACACCCAGGCCGCCGCCGGTGTCGCCGGGGTCATCAAGATGGTCCTCGCCCTGCAGCACCAGACACTGCCGCGCACCCTGCACGCCCAGGAGCCCAGCCCGCACATCGACTGGGAGCGCCACCACCTGGCCCTGCTCACCTCGCCGGTGACCTGGCCGCGCACCGACCGCCCGCGCCGGGCGGGGATCTCCTCCTTCGGCATCAGCGGCACCAACGCCCACCTGATCCTCGAAGAGGCCCCCACCACCGCGGGCCACACCCCCCACGGGGCACCGGCCCCCACCGCCGACCAGCTGCCCATCCTGCTCTCCGGACGCGACCACAAGGCGCTGCGGGCCCAGGCCTCCCGCTGGGCCCGGTGGCTCACCGACCACCCCGGCCAGCCCCTCACCCCGCTCGCCCGCGCCGCCGCCGTGCACCGCACCCACCACCCGGCGCGCGCCGCGGTCCTGGCCGGCGGCGCCGAGGAGGCCGCCCAGGCGCTGCGCGCCCTGGCCGCCGACCAGGAGGACGAACGCGTCACCACCGGCACCGCCGCCCCGCGCGGCAAGGTCGTCTTCGTCTTCCCCGGCCACGGCAGCCAATGGCGCCACATGGGCAGCACCCTGATGGCCGACTCCGAGGTGTTCCGCCAGGCCGTCGCCGAGTGCGACGCCGCCCTGCACCCCTGGACCGGCTGGTCGGTCGCCGACCTGCTGCGGGCCGAAGAGGACGACACCACCACCCCCTTCACCCGCCTCGACGTGCTCCAGCCCGCCCTGTTCACCATGGCCATCGGCCTGTCCGCCCTCTGGCGCTCCCTCGGCCTGCAACCCCAGGCCGTGGTCGGCAGCAGCCAGGGCGAGGTCCCCGCCGCCGTCGTCGCCGGAGCGCTGAGCCTGAAAGACGCGGCCCGCATCGTCGCCCTGCGCAGCCAGGCCCTGCTGCGCGAGTGCAGCGGACAGGGCGCCATGGCCCTGCTCGACCTGCCCGTCACCGAGGTCGAGGACTTGATCGCCCCCTACGGCGACGCCCTGAGCATCGGCGTCGTCAACACCGCCCACTCCACCGTCGTCTCCGGCGACCCCGAGGCCGTCGACGCCCTCCTGGCCACCATGGAAGGCCGCGACGTCTTCGTCCGCAGACTCAAGGCGGACGCGGCCGGGCACTGCGCCCACGTCGACCCGATCCTGCCCGGCCTGGCCACCGGCCTGGCCGACCTCACCCCCCGCAGCTCCCACCTGCCCTTCTACTCCAGCGTCACCGGCGGCCTCCTGCCCGGCGACCGCCTCGACGGCGGCTACTGGTGCCGCAACCTGCGCGAGCCGGTCCGCATGGACCGCGCCCTGGACCAGCTCATCGCCGACGGCTTCGGCGTCTTCGTCGAGGTCAGTGCCCACCCCGTCCTGGGCATCCCGCTGGCCCAGGTCACCTCCGCCTCCGGCGGCACCTCCACCGCCACCCTCCGCCGCGAGCGCGGCGGCCTGGCCACCGTCCTGGGCTCCCTGGCCGCACTGCACGTCCAGGGCCACCCGGTGCAGTGGTCCCACGTCCTGGGCGAACAGGACCGCGCCACCCTCCCCGAACTGCCCGGCTACGCCTTCCAGGGCCGCCGCCACTGGTTCGACGGCCCCCTCACCACCCCCACCGCACGCCCCGCCCCCACCACCGCCCCCGAGGACGCCCAGGCCGACCCGGCCACCGGCCTGACCGCCCGCCTGGCGGCGCTGCCCGAACAGCAGCGCGCCCGCGCGCTGAGCGAAGTCGTCCAGCAGGAGACCGCCGCCGTGCTGGCCGCCCCCGAACCCGTGACGGCCGACACCCGCTTCCGCGATGTGGGCTTCGACTCCATCCTCGCCCTGCGCCTGCGCAACCGCCTGAGCAGCCTCCTCGGCAGGGAACTGCCCGTCGGCCTGGTCTTCGGCCACCCCACGCCCGGCGACGTCGCCGCCCACCTCCTGAAGGAAGTGACCGGCACCCTCGAGGTGCCCCGCGGGCCGCACCTGCAGCGCGCCACCCGGCGCGACGTCCACCCCGCGACCGAGGGACAACGCCGCCTGTGGTTCCTGGAGCGGATGAACCCCGGCTCCGCCCAGTACAACGCCCCCGTGTCCCTGCGCCTGCCCCGCCCCGCCGACGAGGCCGCCCTCGCCCAGGCCCTGCGCTGGCTGATGGAACGCCACGAGGCGCTGCGCACCGCCCTTGAGATGCGCGACGGAGAACTCCTCCAGATCGTCCACGAGGTCGGCGACGCCCCGCTGCAGCGCGAGGACTTCACCGCACGCACCGAGCAGGAGACAGCCAGGCGGCTCGCCCGCGAAGAGCGCGCACCCTTCGACCTGAGCGCCCCCACCCTGCTGCGCTGCCTCCTGCTCGACGTGGACGGCGGCGAGCAGATCCTCAGCATCACCACCCACCACGCCGTCAGCGACGGCTGGTCCCTGGCCGTCCTG
Organism: Streptomyces sp. DT190; assembly: GCF_049846985.1. Taxonomy (NCBI): domain Bacteria; kingdom Bacillati; phylum Actinomycetota; class Actinomycetes; order Kitasatosporales; family Streptomycetaceae; genus Streptomyces; species Streptomyces sp. DT190. Next base: position 61,575 of record NZ_JBNCNM010000031.1, read on the forward strand.
CTGGACGAACTGCACCACGCCTACCAGCAGTTCGCCGCCGGCTCGGCACCCCACCACGAACCGGTCACCCACCACCTCGGCGACTACGCCGCCTGGGAGGCCCGCCGCCTGGCCGAAGGCGCCTTCAACCCGGCCCTGGACCACTTCCGCGACGAACTCGAGGGCATGGGCCGGCTGGAACTGCCCCGCACCGAAAGCGGCCACGACCACGGCGACGGCACACTGCGCTTCACCCTCCCGCCCGCCCTGCACGCCCGCGTCGAGGAACTGGCCGACCACGCCGAGGTCACCCCCTACACCGTCTACGCCGGCGTCTTCGCCCTGCTCCTGGCCCGCCACAGCGGCCAGGAGGACTTCGGCGTCGGCACCATCTGGGCCAACCGGCTGCAGGCCGAACTCGCCACCACGGTCGGCTTCCTCGTCAACACCCTGCCACTGCGCTTCGACCTGCGCTCCACGCCCACCTTCGCCCAGCTGCTCGCCGACACCTCCCGGCGGACCCTGGACCTCATGCGCCACCAGGACGTCCCCCTCACCGAGGTGCTGCGCGTCGCCGGGGGCGAGCGCACCGACGGGCACAACCCGCTCTTCCGCGCCCTGTTCAACTACCGCGCCGACTCCCTGCCGCCCCTGGGCCAGGGCGACGACGCCTGGACCCTCACCCCCTTCAGCAGCGTGGCAGGCAACCCCCAGGGCATCGCCAAGACCGAACTCGGCCTCACCCTCGCCCCCGGCACCGACGGCGGGATCGACGCCGAACTCGAGTACCAGGCAGCCGTCCTCACCCCCGCCGGCGCCGCCCGCATGGCGGCCGGCTTCCGCACCCTGCTGCAGGCGGCACTGGACGCCCCCGGCCGGCCCGTCGGCGAACTGGACGTCCTCGACGCCCAGGAGAGGGACTGGCTCCACCGGCGGGGGAGCGGCACCACCGGCGCCGCCACCGAGCACACCGCACTTCAGCTGATCCTCCGCCAAGCAGCCGCCACCCCCGACGCGGTGGCCCTGGTCACCACGCAGGAAGAGCTCAGCTACGCCGCACTGCTGACCCGCGCCACCACCCTCACCGGGCGGCTGCACGCGGCCGGAGTGGGCCCGGGCGACCTGGTCGGCGTCCATCTGCCCCGCAGCGCCGACCTGGTCGCCGCCGTACTCGCCGTCTGGATGTCCGGCGCCGCCTACGTCCCCCTGGACCCGCAGTACCCGGCCGCCCGACTCGACCACATCATCGACGACAGCAACCTGCGCGTGGCCCTGACCACCCGCGCCGCAGCCGCCGCCGTCGAACGCGACGGCGTCACCGTCGTCCTGGCCGACGCCCCCGGCACCGCAACCCCCACCACCGAGCCCCAGGGGCGGGCACCGGCAGCGGCGGACCTCGCCTACGTCATCTACACCTCCGGCTCCACCGGCCGCCCCAAGGGCGTGATGCTGCAGCACGCCCAGTTCACCAACTTCCTGGCCGCCATGGACGAACAGATCGGCGGCGGCACCGGCGACACCTGGATGGCCGTCACCAGCCTCTCCTTCGACATCTCCACGGTGGAACTGCTGTGGACGCTGACCCGCGGCTACCGCGTCCTGCTCGCCGACGGCAACCCCGCCACCTGGGCCTCCTGGCTGCCCTACGCCCCCACCCACCTGCAGTGCACCCCCTCACTGGCCCGCATGCTGCTCGCCGACGACGACGGCCGCGCCGTCCTGGCCGGCCTGGAGCACCTGCTCGTCGGCGGCGAGGCACTGGATGCGACCCTCGCGCACAAGCTGCTGCACCACTGCGGCGGGGCACTCACCAACATGTACGGGCCGACCGAGACCACCGTCTGGTCCGCGGCCTGGCGGGTCACCCCGGGCGAGGTCTCCCTGGGCAGCCCGCTGCACGGCAACGCCCTGTACGTCCTCGACGAGCAGCGCCGCATGCTGCCACGAGGCAGCCAGGGCGAACTGTGGATCGGCGGAGCAGGGGTGGCCCTGGGCTACCTCGGCCGCGACGAACTGACCGCCGAACGGTTCCTCACCGACCCCTTCGCCACCGCACCCGGCGCCAGGATGTACCGCACCGGGGACCTCGTACGCTTCCGCGACGACGGCAGCCTCGCCTTCCGCGGGCGCGCCGACGCACAGGTGAAACTGCGCGGGCACCGGATCGAACCCGGCGAGATCGAACACGTCGCCGCCCAGGCCCCGGCGGTGGCCGACTGCGCCGTCGTGGTCCGCGAGGACGTACCCGGCGACCCGCGGCTGTGCCTGTACTGGGTGCCCGCACCCGGCGCCGCCGACCAGGACACCGCCCTGGCCGCACACCTCGCCGACCGCCTCCCCTCCTACATGCTCCCCGCCCACCGCCAGCAGGTCGGCGAACTGCCCCACACCCCCAACAAGAAAGTCGACCGGGCCGCGCTGCTGCACCTGCCCGCCCCCGGCCACACACCCGCCCCCACCGCCGCGGCACCCGCCGACGCCGACGGCCGGCCCGACCAGGCCCGGCTGGAGGAACTGATCGCGCAGTCCTGGGCCTCCGTACTCGGACTGGCCGAGATCGACCCCGACCGGGGCATCTTCGAACTCGGCGCCAGCTCGATGACCGCCCTGACCGTGCACGACCTGCTCAGCACCGCCCTGGGCCGGCAGTTCCCGCTCTCCGCGATGATCCGCTACCCCACCGTGCGCCAGCTCGCCGCCTTCCTCCACCACGGCACCGCCCCCACCACCACACCCCGGGCCCAAGCCCCGCACGGCCCGGCGGACGACGACGCGGTCGCCGTCGTCGGCATGGCCTGCCGCCTGCCCGGCGCCGCGGGACTGCACGCCTACCACCGCAACCTGCAACAGGGCGTCGAATCCGTCACCCACTTCACCGACGAGGAACTGCGCGCCGCCGGAGTGCCCGAGGAGGACCTCCTCGACCCCCGCTACGTACGGGCCCGCGGCGTCACCGAGAACGTCGACCTCTTCGACGCCGGCTTCTTCGGCTACGCACCGGGCGAGGCCGACGCGATGGACCCCCAGCACCGGCTGCTGCTGGAATGCGCCTGGGAGGCGTTCGAGGACGCGGGCATCGTCCCCGGCGACATCGACGGCAAGGTGGCCGTCTTCGCCGGCTCCGGCTACGGCGGCTACCCGCAGCAGCCGAGCGAGGACATGTCGGCCTTCTACCGCAACATGATCGGCACCAAGGACGACTACCTCGCCACCCGCATCTCCCACAAACTCGACCTGCGCGGCCCCGCCCTCACCGTCCAGACCGCCTGCTCCACCGGCCTGGTCGCCGCCCACCTGGCCCGCCAGAGCCTGCTGCGCGGCGAATCCGACGCGGCCCTGGTCGGCGCCTCCTCCCTGACCTTCCCGCTGGTGAAGGGCTTCGTCCACCAAGAAGGGCTGGTCCTCTCCCCGGACGGCCACTGCCGCGCCTTCGACGAAAAGGGCGCCGGCACGGTCCTCGGCAGCGGTGTCGCCACCGTGCTGCTCAAACGGCTCTCCGACGCACTCGCCGACGGAGACCGCGTCTACGCCGTGCTGCGCGGCAGCGCCGTCAACAACGACGGCGCCACCAAGGCCGGGTTCACCGCCCCCAGCGTCCCCGGCCAGGCCGCCGTCATCGCCGAGGCCCAGGCGGCCGCCGGCATCGGCCCCGCCGACATCGGATTCGTCGAGGCGCACGGTACCGCCACCGCCCTGGGCGACCCCATCGAAGTCCAGGCACTGCAGCAGGTCTTCGGCTCCCAGGAGCGGCCACGCCCCTGCGCGCTCGGCTCGGTCAAGACCAACATCGGGCACGCCGACGCCACCGCCGGCCTCGCCGGACTGATCAAGACGGTCCTCGCCGTCCACCACGGCGAGCTGGTGCCCAGCCTCAACTACGAAAGCCCCAACCCCGAACTCGGCCTGGACCCGGCCCTCTTCGAGATCAACACCCAGCTCAGGACCTGGCCGCAGGACACCGGCCCGCGCCGCGCCGGCGTCTCCTCCTTCGGCATCGGCGGAACCAACGCCCACGTCGTCATCGAGCAGGCCCCCACCACCCCCGGCGAACCCCACACCCCCGCAACCCAGGCCGAGGCCGAGGCCGCCCGGGCCGAACCGGGCACCGCCACCGCCCTGCCCCTGGTCGTCTCGGCACGCGATGGCCACGCCCTGCGCGACCAGGCCCGCCGCTGGGCCCGATGGCTCCAGGACCACCCCCACGTGCCGCTGCGCGACATCGCCCACACGGCCGCGCAGCGCCGCACCCACTTCACCCAGCGGGCCACCGTCACGGCCGCCGACCACGAGCAGGCCGCGGCCGCGCTCACCGCCCTGGCCGAGGACCGCTCCCACCCGGCCCTGGTCCGCGCCACGGCACGACGACGGGGCCGTACCGTCTTCGTCTTCCCCGGCCAGGGCACCCACTGGCCCGCCATGGGCCGTGACCTGCTGGCCTCCAGCCCCGCCTTCGCCGAGACGGTCGACGCCTGCGACACCGCCCTGCGCCCGCACACCGGCTGGTCCGTGCGGGAACTCTTGGCAGGGCACGCCCTGCACCGCGACGGCACCCCGGTGGAACTCGACCGGCTCGACGTGTCGCTGCCCGCCCTGTTCACCATGTACGTGGCGCTCGCCGCCGCCTGGCGCGAGCACGGCCTCGAACCCGACGCCGTCGTCGGCCACAGCCAGGGCGAGATCGCCGCCGCCGTCGTCTGCGGCGCCCTGTCCCTGGCGGACGGCGCCCGCATCGCCGCCCTGCGCGGCCGCGAACTGGCCCGGATCGAAGGCACCGGAGCCATGGCCTTCGTCGAACTGCCCGTGGACGAGGTCCGCGACCGGCTCGCCCCCTACGGCGGCGCCCTGTCCGTCGCCGTGGTCAACACCCCCCGCTCCACCGTCGTCGCCGGAGACCCCGAGGCGCTCACCGCACTCCTGGACGCCCTCGACGACGAGGACGTCGTCTGCGGCACGGTCGGAGCCCAGTTCGCCGCCCACAGCCACCACATGGACCCGCTGCTGCCCGTCCTGCACACCCTGCTGCAGCAGATCCGGCCCGGCACCGCCCGCATCCCCTTCTACTCGACGGTCACCGGCGGCCTCCTGCCCGGCGACCGCCTCGACGGCGGCTACTGGTGCCGCAACCTGCGCGAACCGGTCCGCCTCGACCTCGCCCAGCAGGCCCTGCTCGACGCCGGACACGACGTCTTCGTCGAGGTCGGCCCGCACCCCGTGCTCACCATGGCGCTCACCGAGGGCGACCCGCGCACGCTCGCCGTCGGCACGCTCCAGCGGCAGCGGGGCAGCGCCACCGAACTGCTGCGCACCCTGGGCACCCTGCACGCCCACGGACACCGCGTCGACTGGGCGCGCGCCTTCACCACCACCCACCCCGCCCGGCCCACCCCCCGCGTCGCGGACCTGCCGCCCTACGCCTTCCAACGCCGCCGCCACTGGATCGAACCCGCCCAAGCGGCCGGCTCCCCGGATGGCACCGACACCTCCGCCTTCTGGCAGGCCGTCGAGGAAGGCCGCCCCGACCGGCTGGCCGACCTGCTCAAGGCCCCCGAGGAACTCCACGGCACCCTCGACACGCTGCTGCCGCTGCTGGCGTCCTGGCAGGACCGCAGGCAGACGGACGCCCTGACCGCCTCCCTGCTCTACGAAGAGACCTGGGAGCCCAGGCCGCTGCCCCTGCCCGCCCGCCTGACCGGCCCCTGGGCGCTGGCCGTGCCCGCCGGCCCCGCCGGTGAACTCGCCGACCAGGTGCAGCAGGCCCTGACCGCCGCGGGCGCCCAGGTCCACCGCCTCGACGCCGGCAGCGACCGCGCCCGGCTCGGCGCCGCCCTCACGGCCCTGCAGCCCGCCCCCCAGGGCATCCTCACCCTCGCCTCCCTCGACACCACCCCCGCCGCCGGCGGCACCACCCACGGACTGCTCGCCACCCTCACCCTGGTCCAGGCCGCCGCCGACGCCGGACTCGAGACCCCGGTGTGGGCGCTGACCCGCGGCGCCGTCGACACCACCGGCGACGGGCCGCTACCGCACCCCGAAGGCGCGCTCGTCGCCGGACTGGGCCGGGCGCTCGCCCTGGAAGACCCCGTCCGCTTCGGCGGCGTCATCGACCTGCCCGCCGGGCCCGACCACGCCCTGCCGGCCCACTGGGCCGACCAGCTCGCCGCCGTCCTGTGCGCCCGCGACGGCGAGGACCAAGTGGCGGTGCGCGCCGACGGCCGCCACGTGCGCCGCCTGCGCCGCGCCGCCACCCCCGAGCCCACCACGCGCTGGACCACCCACGGCACCGCCGTCATCACCGGTGGCCAGGGCTTCCTCGGCCGCCACCTGGCCGGATTCCTCGCCGAACGCGGCGCCGAGCACATCGTGCTCGCCTCCCGGCGCGGCGAAACGAGCCAGGAGGCCGAAGAACTGCGCACCGAACTCGCCGCCCGGGGCGTGCAGCTGACCGTCACCGCCTGCGACGTCACCGACCGCGCCCAGGTCGACACGCTCCTGGCCCAGGCGGAACGCCCCGGCCGGCCGCTGCGCTTCGTCGCCCACCTCGCCGGCGCGACCGGCATGGCACCGTACACGGAGCTCACCGCCGAGGAAGCCGCCCGCACCACCGCGGCCAAGGTCCTGGGCGCCACCCACCTGCACCAGGCCCTCGGCGCCCGCCCGCTCGACGGCTTCGTGCTGTACGGCAGCATCGCCGCCCTGTGGGGCGGGGCAGGGCAGGCCGCCTACAGCGCCGCCAACGCCGCCCTGGACGCCCTCGCCCGGCACCGCCGCGCGGACGGCCTGGCCGCCACCGTCCTGCACTGGGGCGGCTGGGCCGGGGGAGGCATGCTGAACGAGGAAGCCGACCGCACCGCCCGCTCCCGCGGACTGCTGCCCCTGGCACCGCACCGCGCCCTGCGCGCCCTGGGAAGGGTCCTTGACGCCGCAGGGACCGCCGTCGGCGTCACCCGCACCGACTGGTCCCTCTTCGCCCCCGCCTACGGCGCGGCCCGCCGCCGCCCCCTCCTGGACACCATCGAGGAGGCACGGGCCGCCGCGGCCGGGCCCGGCGCACCGCAGGACACCTCCGCCCTGGCCGCGCTGACCGCCCGCCTCACCGCCCTGTCCGGCCAGGAGCGGCTGCACACCCTGGCCGACCTGGTCCGGCAGGAGACCGCCACCGTCCTGGGGATGGCCGCCGCCGACCTCGACACCGCCACGCCCCTGGCCCACCTGGGCTTCAACTCGCTGATGGCGGTGACCGTGCGGGGCGAGCTGACCCGGCGCACCGGACTGCCCGTCACCTCCGAACTCCTGCTGCGCCGGCCGACCTGCGACGCCGTCGCGGCCGACCTGCTGGAGCTGCTCGACCTCGGCGACCCGCCCACCACCGGCCCCGCCCGAGACGCCACCCCAGCCGTGGACACCACCGGAGCCACCGGCTGGCTGCGGGTGCTGCGGCCGGCCGCGGCCGAACCCCGCGCCCGCGTCCTCGCCGTCTCCGGCATGGGCGGAACCACCGGCGGCCACCTGCCGCTGGCCGCCCATCTGCCCGCCGACATCGAACTGCTCGGCGTGCAGATGCCGGGCCGCGAAACCCGCGCGGCCGAACCCCACGCCACCGACATGATGGCCGTTGCCGACCAGGTCGTCGCCGCCCTCGCCGAACCCGGACGGCTCGATGCGCCCCTCGTCCTGTACGGCCACAGCCAGGGGTCCTGGCTGTGCTGGGAAGTGGCACACCGGCTCGCCAACCGGCCCGGCGTGGCACCCTTCGCGCTGCTCCCGGTCTGCGGGCTGCCGCCCATGGCCCAACCGACCCAGGCACTGAGCCGGCTCGCCGAACTGATCACCGACCGCGACGAGGCCCCCGACCCGGCCGAGGCCGCACCGGCCCTCGCCGGGGTGCTCCCGCCGGAGGTGCTCAACGACGAGGAACTGCTGGCCGACTACCTCCTGCGGCTGCGCTGCGACGTCCAACTGGCGGAAAACCACCGGGCCGTGCTGCGCGGCTTCACACGGCCCGCACTGGACATCGCGCTCTTCCCGGTCGAAGCCGGCGCCGACCCGGTCCTGCCGCGCGGCTCGATGCAGGTGTGGTCCGCGCTGACCACCGGCGACTTCGCGATGCGAAGCATCGACGGCACACACTCCGCGCCGCTCGACAACCCCGCCGCCCTCGCCGCCGAGATCACCCGCGCCCTGGCCCGGATCACCCCGCCCGACGCGTGACAGCTCCACCCCGACCAGCCCCACCCACACGGAGGACCGAAGTGCCCACCACCGCACGCGCCGACGGCGCACTGATCCACCACGAGACCCACGGCCGCGGCTTTCCCGTGCTGCTGCTGCCCCCCACCGGCGCCGACGGCGCCACCGGCGAACCCGACTGCTTCGAGGCGGTCCGCGCCTGCGGCACCCACCGCCTGATCACCACCGACCGCCGCCACACCGGAGGCAGCACCGCCCCCCTGGCACCGTTCTCCTACGCCGAGGCCGCCGCCGACCAGCTCGCCGTCCTCGACGACCTCGGCGTGCCCAGCGTCCACGTGGTGGCCTCCGGCGACGCAACAGCGCTCGCCCTGCGGCTGGCCCACGAGGCACCCGGCAGGATCACCTCGCTCGTCCTGCACGCCCCGGTGGGCCGGGACTCCACCAACACGCTCGGCTCGTTCCACGCCCCCTACGACGAGGCCATGCGCCTGGCGCGGGCCGAAGGACTGCAAGGCGTCCTTGAGGCCGCCGCCCGCGACGGACGGTTCGGCGCCGAACCCGGCGCCGGGCCCTTCGCCCAGCAGCTCCACGACGACCCCGCCTCGCGCGAGCAGCTGCTGTCGCTGCGCCGCGAGCGCTACATCGCCGCGCTGGTCCGCCACCGCGACGGCGTGTGGCCCGACGACACCCCCTACTTCTCGGTCCCCGAAGCCTGGGTGCGCACCTGCGACACGCCGATGCTGATCCTGCCCGGCGCCGACGAGCGGCACCCCGAGGGCCTGGCCAAGACCCTCGCCGCCGAGGCCGGCCGGGCCCAGCTCCTCGACCCCGGCCACGACGCGCCGCAGAACCGGGCCCGCACCGGCGAGATCCTCACCCGCTTCCTGACCGAGCACACGCCCCGAGAAAGCCGCTGACCATGCTGACGCTGAACACCCTGGACATCACCGACGAGCGCAAGTGGGCCGAGCACGGCTACCCCTACGCCGAGTGGGACCTGCTGCGCCGCCAGGCCCCCGTCTTCTGGTACCAGCGAGCGGGCTTCGAACCGTTCTGGGTCCTGACCCGGCACGAGGACATCGCCGCCGTCTCCCGCGACACCGCCGTCTTCGCCAGCTCCCAGCGCATGACCGTCGACCCGCCCGACGCCATCGAGATGCTGGAGGGCGAGCGGGAACTGCGCGCCCAGATGTTCGGACACAGCCCCGACGACTCGCAGGCGCTCAGCGACATGGACGCCCCCCGCCACCGCCACCTGCGCCAGATCATGGCCCCCTCCTTCACCCCCAAGGCCATGGCCGCCCTGCGCGAGCGGTTCGACGAACTGGCCGCCGGCTACGTACGGGAGCTGACCGGCCGTCTGGACAGCCACGGCGAGGCCGACGTGGCCCGCCACCTCGCCGCCCGCCTGCCCGTCGCCGCCATCTGCGAGCTGGTCGGGGCGCCCGCCGAGGACTGGGACGACATCTTCGAGTGGACCGAGGGCACCATCGGTGCCGCCGACCCCGACTACCAAAAGGACGGCGAGAGCGCCGAGGAGGCGTTCCGGCGCAACATGGGAGCCCTCAACGGCTACATCGTCCAACTCGTCCAGAACCGCATGGCCGACCCCTCCGGCACCGACCTCGTCAGCCGCCTGGTGCAGGCCCGCATCGACGGCGAGGCGATGCAGCTCCACGAGATCCTCTACGCCACCTTCAACCTGCTGATCGCCGGCGTCGGCACCACCCGCAACTCCATCACCGACGGCATCCGCGCCCTGCTCGCCCACCCCGACCAGCTCCAGGCCCTCGTCGACAACCCCGCCCTGACCGAGCAGGCGGTCGAGGAGATCCTGCGCTGGAGCGCCGTCGCCCCCCACTTCGTACGGACCTGCCTGAAGGACACCGAGATCGGCGGGCAGCTCATCCGCAAGGGCCAGACGGTGGCCCTGTGGTACCCCTCCGCCAACCACGACGACACCGTCTTTGAGGACCCCTACCGCTTCGACATCACCCGCGAGCACAACCCGCACCAGTCGTTCGGCGGGCACGGCCCGCACATCTGCCTGGGACGCCACCTGGCGCGCCTGGAGCTGAACGCCATCCTGCGCGCGGTACTGCCCGTCCTGCCGACGCTGCAGACGGTCAAGGAGCCCGAGATGAGCGTCCAGCACCTCCAGGCGACCGACTACAAGCGCTTCATCGTCCGCAAGCGGCCCTGACCGCGGCGCACCCGGAGCACGAAGGACACCCCATGCGTGACATTCCCACCACCCTGCACGAGCTGGCCACCGGCGACGAGTCCGACCTCCAGGTCGTCCTGCCCTGGACCGGACCCGCCGTCGACCCGGCGACCGGTGCCCTGCGCGAGCCGCTGCCCGAGCAGTACCTCATCGCCACCTCCGTCGGCTGGCCCAAGCCCGGCCTGGAGGAACTCGGCGGCAAACTCAACGGCGCCATCCTGGAGGAGCTGTGGACCCGCGAGGGCCTGCTCGCCGCCTCCGTCGCCGTCTCGCCGAACAACTTCAACGCCTCCCGCAACCTGGTGCTCTGGCGCGACGAGAACGCCCTCAAGGGCTTCCTCCACTCGCCGGTCCACCTGGACGCCGCCCGGCAGACCCGCGGCCTGATGTTCGACTGGGAGGGGACCAACTGGATCGGCACCGACCGGGCCGCCTTCCCCACCTTCGCCGAATCCCGCGCCCGCCTGGACGCCGTACGCGCATCGGGCCAGAGCCCCTACGCCTCCCACGGCTGACCCGCGCCCCCGCCCACCGGCCCGCCCCCCCCGGAGGGGCGTGTCCCGGCCCACCCACCGAGCGACTGCGAAAAGAGACCGACCGCCATGACCACCGCCCCGCCCCAGACCCCCGCCCTCAACTCCCACCTCGTCGAGGCCCTCGACGCCGGATACGAGCTGGTGGTGATGCTCGCCGACGGCTTCGACGACGACAACGCCTTCGCAGCACCCGAGGGCCACATGCCCCTGGCCTGGTTCCTGGGCCACCTCGCCTGCGCCAAGGACTACTTCTCCACCATCCACCAGGGCTGTGAGAAGGCCGTCACCGAGGAGTTCTCCGACAACTTCGCCGACGGCGCCGACACCAACTTCACCATCGTCCCGCCCCTGCAGGAGATGCTCACCATCTACAAGGCGGCCCACCAGCGCATCCGCGACTTCGTCCTGCACATGACGCCCGAGGACTTCAGCCGCAAGACCCCCCTGTTCCCCGACGAGAACATGGGCGAGTACGCCGAGCGCTTCCGCACCCTCGGCCAGGCCCTGGCCCTCACCCAGATGCACGACTCCTTCCACGCCGGCCAGATGGCCAAGCTGCGCCTGGCCCTGGGCATGGAGTCCCCGGTCTGACCCGACGTCACCCCCCCGGCACCGCCAGGGGCCCCCGCTCGTCCGCTGAGGAAGGAAAGATCGACATGGACGCACTCGCCCAGGCGGCGCTCCGCGGCGCACCGCCCGAGGAACTGGCCGCCCTGCCGGTGCCCGACCGCTTCCGGGCGGCCCACACCCGCGCCGAGGACATCGCGATGTTCGACGCGGTGGAGGACAAGGACGTACGCAAGTCCCTGCACGTCGGGGACGTGCCCATGCCCGAACTGGCGCCCGACGAGGTGCTGCTGGCGGTGATGGCCAGCTCGGTCAACTACAACACGGTCTGGTCGGGGATCTTCGAACCGCTGCCCACCTTCGACTTCCTCAAGGCATACGGGAAACAGGGCCGCTGGCAGGCCCGGCACGACCAGCCGTACCACGTGCTGGGCTCCGACGCCGCGGGCGTCGTCGTCCGAGTCGGCGACGGGGTGCGGCGGTGGAAGATCGGCGACCACGTCACCGTCAGCCCCGTCCAGGTCGACGACCAGGAGGCCGCCGCCCAGGACGACAGCATGCTCAGCGAGGGCCAGCGCGCCTGGGGCTACGAGACCAACTTCGGCGGCCTCGCCGACTACACCGTCGTGCGCGCCAGCCAGCTCGTGCCCAAGCCCGGCCACCTCACCTGGGAGGAAGCCGCCAGCGCCACCGCCTGCGCCGGCACCGCCTACCGCATGCTCGTCAGCGACAACGGCGGCCGGATGAAACAGGGCGACGTGGTGCTCGTGTGGGGCGCGGGCGGCGGCGTCGGCGCCTACGCCGTGCAACTGGTCAAGCAGGGCGGCGGCATCGCCGTCGGCGTCGTCAGCTCCGACGCCAAGGCCCAGCGCCTGCGCGACCTGGGCTGCGACGTGGTCATCAACCGCTCCGAGCTGGGCATCGGCGACGGCGACGGCACCGACCCCCGACAGGTGATCGAGGCCGGCAAGCGGCTCGGCCGCATCATCCGCCGCGAAACGGGCGAGGACCCCCACATCGTCTTCGACTGCATCGGCCGGGCCACCTTCGGCATCTCCATGTTCGTGCTGCGCCGCGGCGGCTCCCTGGTCACCTGCGGCTCCAGCACCGGCTACCTCCACCAGTACGACAACCGCTACCTGTGGATGAAGCTGAAGCGGATCATCGGCTGCCACGGCGCCAACATGCAGGAGCAGTGGGAGAGCAACCGCCTCATCGACATCGGCCGGATCATGCCCACCCTCTCGCGTTCCTTCCCGCTGAAGGAGATCGGCGAGGCCGCCCGCCTGGTCCAGAAGAACGCGCACATGGGCAAGATCGGCGTCCTGTGCCTGGCCCCCACCCCCGGCCTCGGCGTCACCGACCCCGCCAAGCGCGCCCGGCTCGGCGAGGACCGCATCAACCCGCTCAAGGGAGCGTGAGAGATGTCCGCCTCCACCCCACCGCCCCGGCCCGCCACAGGAATCCTCGCCACCGGCTCCTACGTGCCCACCGCCGAGGTCACCAACGCCGAACTGGCCGCGCGCTTCGACGTCACCGAGGAGTGGATCGAGCGCAAGACCCACATGCTCACCCGCCGCTACGCGGCACCCGACGAGGCCACCTCCGACATGGCCGTCCACGCCGCCCGCGCCGCCCTGGAGCAGGCCGGCATCGGCGCCGACCGCATCGACTACCTCATCGTCGCCACCACCACCCCCGACAGCGCGGTCCCGCCCGTGGCCACCCTCGCCCAGCAAGCGCTGGGCGCCCACCGCGCCGCCTGCTTCGACCTGAACATCGGCTGCAGCGCCTTCGTCCACGCCCTCACCGTCGCCCAGGCCCTGCTGGCCCTGCGCCCCGGCGCCCACGCCCTGGTCATCGGCGCCGACACCTGGTCGCGGTTCACCGACCCCCAGGACCGCAGCACCGCCGTCCTGCTCGGCGACGCCGCCGGCGCGGTGGTCCTCGGCCCGGTCCCCGAGCCGTACGGCATCCTCGGCCACGACCTGCTGGGCCACGGCGCCGACGCGCCGCTGCTGGTCATCGACGCCGGCGGCAGCCGCCGCCCGGCCTCCCACACGAGCGTGGACGAGGGCGGCCACACGCTGCGGATGAACGGCCGCGGAGTCATCGAGTTCGTCATGACCCACGTCCCGCCGTCCATCAAGGAAGCCCTCGGCGCCGCCGGCGTCGGCCAGGAACAGGTCCGCCACCTCGTCCCGCACCAGGCCAACGGCGCACTGCTGGGACAACTGGCCGCCGCCGCGGGCCTGCAGGACGCCACGCTCCACACCACCCTGGAGCGCTACGGCAACTCCGGTGCCGCCTCCATCCCCGTCACGCTCGACCACGCCCACCGCGCCGGCTCCCTCGCCGACGGCGACCTGGTCGTCCTCTCCGGCTTCGGCGGCGGCATGGCCGTGGGCACCGCCCTGCTGCGCTGGTACGCGGGCGGCACACGATGAGCGCCCCGGCGTTCGAACGGATCGGCGTGCTCGGCGGCGGACTGATGGGCACCGGCATCGCCGAGGTGTGCGCCCGCGCCGGTGGCGAGGTCCGCGTCGTGGTCACCACAGCGCGCTCACGCCAGGCCGCCCGGGCCCGGCTGGAGGGCTCCCTGGCCGCCGCCGCGGCCAAGGGACGGCTGTCCGCGCAGGAACACCAAGCGGTGCTCTCCCGGGTCTCCTTCGGCACCGAACTGGGCGCACTCGCCGACCGCCAGCTGGTGGTGGAGTCGGTCACCGAGGACGAGGCCACCAAGGTCAAGCTCTTCCGTCAGCTCGACAGCCTGCTCACCGACCCGGACGCCGTCGTGACCACCAACACCTCATCCCTGCCGGTCACCCGCCTGGCCGAGGCCACCGACCACCCCCAGCGCCTGCTGGGCACCCACTTCTTCAACCCGGTCCCGGCCATGCCCCTGGTCGAGATCACGGCCACCGCACACACCCCGCGCCCGACGGTGGCACGCGTCGCCGCGTTCGTCACCCAGGCACTGGGCAAGGAACCCATCCACTCCACCGACCGCGCCGGATTCGTGGTCAACGCCCTCCTCGTGCCGTACCTGCTCTCGGCGGCCCGCATGGCTGAATCCGGTCATGCCGATGCCGCCGACATCGACAAGGGTATGACCCTGGGGTGCGGCCACCCCATGGGGCCGCTCCGCCTCGCCGACCTCGTCGGCATCGACACCCTCCGGGCCGTCGCTGCCGGACTGTACGAGGAGAGCGGGGACCCCGCCTACGCGCCCCCGCAGATCCTCACCCGGATGGTGGAGGCAGGCCACCGCGGCCGCAAGACGGGCCGCGGATTCCACACCTACACCTGACACGACATCACCCACCCCCGCCACCAACCCCCCAGCAGCACCGAACAAGGAGAAACATGGCTCACATCGCCTTCTTCAACTTCCCGGCCGTCGGCCACGTCAACCCGACCCTCGGGGTGGTCGAGGAACTGGTGAAGCGGGGCCACCGGGTGACCTGCACGGCCACGGAGTTCTTCGTCCCGGCCATCAAGGCCGCAGGCGCCACGCCCATCGTCTACGAGTCGCCGTTCGGCGAGTTCTACCGCAGCCCCTACAACGAGGAGACGATGGCCGGCGAGGGCCTGCGCTGCCTCGAGGAGGCCATCGCCCTGCACAAGCAGGTCAGCGGCTACTACGGCGAGGACCGCCCGGACGTCGTCGTCCACGACTTCATGGCCTGGGGCGCCCGCTTCTACGCCGCCGAGCACGACCTGCCCGCCGTACGCCTCTTCCCCTCCTACGGCGTCAGCGAGACCTTCAACATCGCCCAGAAGTTCCCCTGGTCCGCCCCGGACGACCCCAAGATCCTGGAGATGGTCCAGCGGCTCACCGCCCTGCTGCCCACCTTCGGACTCCCCGGCGACATGGGCGCCTTCGTCACCGACGTGGCCAAGACCGGCATCATCTTCCTGCCGCGCGAGTTCCACTACGAGGGCGATACCTTCGACGAGCGCTTCGTCTTCGCCGGCCCCAGCATCAAGGACCGCTCCACCTTCCAGGGCTCCTGGGAGCCGAAGTCGGCCGACCGGCCCGTCCTGCTGATCTCCCTGGGCACCGCCGCCACCGGCTGGTCGGAGTTCTTCTCCCTGGCACTGCGGGCGTTCGGCGACTCCGACTGGGACGTGGTCATGGCCGTCGGCGACCACATCGACCCCGCCGAGCTGGGAGAGGTTCCGGCCAACTTCGACATCCGCCGCCACGTGCCGCAGCTCGACGTGCTGCGCCACGCCCGCGTCTTCCTCACCCACGCCGGCATGAACAGCACCATGGAGTCCCTCTACCACGGCGTGCCCATGGTCGCCGTGCCGCAGATGAACGAGCAGCGCGCCAACGCCCTGCGCATCGAGGAGCTGGGACTGGGCCGCCACCTGCCGCGCGAGGAGGTCACCGCCGACAGCCTGCGCGCATCCGTGGACGCCGTCGCCGCCGACCAGGCGGTCGCCGAGCGCGTACGCACCCTGCAAAAGACCCTGCACTCCCTCGACGGGGCCGTCGTGGCCGCCGACGCCGTGGAGAGCCGCCTGGCCGCCACCGACTGACCGCACGCCCGGCGAGCGAGCAGCCCGCGCCCCCGCACCACCGGGGCGCGGGCTGCTCGGCGTCCGGGCCCCGGCGTTCCCTCCTGGACGCAGGCTCCAGTCCGCATCAAGCCCGGTGGGCCAGTCTCGGTGCGGACACCGGTGCGCGGCCCCCTGCCCGCCCTCCGGTGGGCACCGCGAGCTTCCGCCCCGATGGAGTAGACGTGTCAAACTTCCCCCCCGGCCCGGTCAGGCTTCCCACCGAGCGGCCCTCCGCCTTCGATCCGCCCGCCGAACTGGCCGCACTGCAGCGCACCTGCCCCGTCGCGCGGATGGACTTCCCCGACGGACACCAGGGATGGCTGGTCACCAGCTACCCCGAGGTGCGCTCCCTGCTGGCCGACCCCGAGTTCAGCGCCCGCCAGGAACTGCACCACCACGCTCCCTACGACCACCCCTTCGGCAAGGAGCCGATCCGGCCCGCGGAGCCCGGCTTCTTCATCGGGATGGACGCCCCCGAGCACAGCCGCTACCGGCGGCTGGTGGCCGGGCAGTTCACCAAACGGCGGATCACCCGGCTCGCCCCCCGCGTCGAGGAGATCGCCCAGGCGTGCCTGGACGCCATGGAGGCCGGCGCCACCCGCGAGGCCGACCTCGTCGAGCAGTTCGCCCAGCCCATCCCCGCGCTGGTCATCTGCGAACTCCTCGGCGTCCCGCTCGAGGACGCGGACCGCTTCCACGGCGCCATCCGCCGCTTCTTCTCCCTCGGCTCCGACGCCGAGGAATCCCGGGCCGCCTACCTCGCCATCCTCGACTACGTCGGTGAACTGGTCACCCGCAAACGCGCCCACCCCGGCGACGACATGATCAGCGGCCTCATCGCCCGCGAGGAGCTGACCGACCAGGAACTCGCCGGGATCTCCCTGCTGCTGCTGGTCGCCGGCTACGAGACCACCGCCAACATGATCGCCCTGGGCGCCTACGCCCTGCTCACCCACCCCGACCAGCTCGCCCTGCTCCGCCAGGACCCCTCCCTGGCCGACAACGCGGTGGAGGAACTGCTGCGCTACCTGCCGCTCTTCCGCTCCGGCGGCATGCGCGCCGCCACCCGCGACACCGAGGTCCTCGGACGCCACGTCAAAAAGGGCGACTGCGTCGTTTTGTCCCTGGCCGCCGCCAACCGCGACCCCCAGCGCTTCGGCGCACAAGCCGACCGCCTCGACCTGCGCCGGCCAGCCACCGGCCACGTGGCCTTCGGCCACGGGCCCCACCAGTGCCTGGGCAGCCAGCTGGCCCGCCTGGAGATGCGGATCGCCTACACCGCGCTGCTGCGCCGGCTGCCCGACCTGCGGCTGGCCGTCCCACCCGAGGAGGTGCCGCTGCGCGACGACATGGTGATCCACGGGACGCACCGGCTGCCGATCGCCTGGTGAACCGCCGCCCGCACGGCGGCTGCCATCCACCCGACCGGGCCGGAGCGAACCGGCCGTACCTCAGGGAAGCGAACGTGACGATCTTCTTCAGCAAACGCGGGCACCGCACGGGCGTGCTCGTCGCCGCACTCGCCCTGCTGACCCCCCTCGCCATCGCGGCCGGGGACGCACAGCAACAGCACAGCCGCAAGCCCGCGGCCACCGCCTTCCCCGCCCCCGGCCCCCTCGCCGCCCCCTCGGGCAAGGGCGGCTTCCGCTTCGGCGTCGCCAGCGCGGCCACCCAGATCGAGGACCGCAACACCACCACCGACTGGTACCAGTGGACCGCCCCGCAGCCCCAGGGCATGGGCCGCAGCCCCTTCGTCGGCGACGCCGTCGCCGGCTACACCCGGGCCGTCGAGGACATCGACCTCATCGAGGACATGAACCTCGACGCCTACCGCTTCAGCATCGAGTGGGCCCGCGTCGAGCCCGCACGCGACCGCATCGACGAAACGGCACTGAAGCACTACAGCGACTTCATCGACGCGCTGATCGACCGCGGCATCCGCCCGATGATCACCGTCCACCACTTCTCCAACCCGCTGTGGGCCGACGACCCGCGCGACGCCGGATGCGCCGCCGGCCCCTCCGACACCAACCTCTGCGGCCTCGACCACCCCGAAGGCGGCCCCCAGGTGGCCAAGGAGATGGCCGAGTTCGCCCACCTGCTCGCCGAGCGCTTCGGCGACCGGGTCGACGAATGGGTCACCATCAACGAGCCCATGGTCTACATGCACTTCGCCCACGCCTTCGGCGCCGGCCCGCCCGGCAAGGCCAACCTGGTCGGCGACTTCGACCGCTACATGGGGGCGCTGCGCAACCTCGTCGACGCCCACACCCGCATGTACAGGGCGATCAAGGCCGCCGACACCACCGACGCCGGCACCGGCGCCCCCGCCGCCGTCGGCCTCAGCATGAGCGCCAAGCAGTACATACCCGTGCGCGACGGCCGGATCAGCACCGAGCAGCGGGACATCGACGCCGCCGGGCGCATGCGGCACTACTTCGAGTGGAACATCATGGACGCCCTGTGGAAGGGCGGCTTCGACAGCGACCTCGACGGCGTCCCCGACGAGCGGCACCCCACCTGGCGCGGCGCCGTCGACTTCCTCGGCATCCAGCTCTACGAGCGGATCGGCGTCTCCGCCCCCGCGGACACACCCTCACCGGCCACCTTCCCCGTCGTCAATGCCGACGTGTGCACCACCGCCCCCTGCCTGCCCCCGCGCCACGCGACCTTCTTCGTCCCCGACATGAACTACGAGTCCGACCCGGCCGGCCTCTACTCCGTCCTCAGCGACTACGGCAAGCGCTACCGCAAGCTCCCGCTCACCGTCACCGAGTCCGGCATCGCCTCCGACTCGGGCAAGCGCCGCGCCGAGTTCACCGTGCGCGCCCTGGAGCAGATCGAAAAGGTCCGCCGCGAAGGCGTCGACGTCCGCGGCTACTACCACTGGAGCCTCATGGACAACTTCGAGTGGCTCGGCGGCTACGGCGCCCGCTTCGGCCTCTACGCCGTGGACCGCACCACCATGGAGCGCACCCCCACCGAGGCGGCCGAGGTCTACGGCCGGATCGCCGGATCCCGCGCCCTCAGCGCCGACCTGCGCCGCCAGTACGGCGGCGACGGGCCGATGACCCCCGAACCGGCCGGCACCGCAGCCGGCACACCCTGAGCCCGGCCTGAGCCCGGCCTGAGCCCGGCCTGAGCACCGCCCGGCACGCACAGCCCCGCCATGCCCCCGACCGCCCCGCCCCGCCACGCCCCCGACCGGGGCGCCGGGGCGGGGGGCGGGACGGCGCGGATTCGACGAGAACCGACGAGCATCGAGGAAACGCAGATGGGCGACCCCATGACGAGCAGCAACGAATCCTCGGCCCCTTCGGCCGTCTCTGCGGACATCACGGCGTTCCTGCGTGAATGCGTCGCCGAGATGCTGGACGTGCCCGCCGGTTCGGTCCGCGTCGACCGGTCCTTCAGCGAGCTGGGACTGCCGTCCCTGCGCGCCGTCGAACTGACCGCCAAGGTCTCCGCACTGCTGGGCCGGGAGATCTCCGGCACCGCGGTGTGGGACCACCCCACCATCGAAGCCCTGGCCGCCCACGCCGGCGGAGCCGCGCACGAAGAGCGCCCCGGCCGGACCCGGCCGGCCGCCCCGGCCGGGGCGCACGACCCCATCGCCCTCGTCGGCATCGGCTGCCGCCTGCCCGGCGGCATCGAGGACCCCCAGGCCCTGTGGCGCGCCCTGGGGGAAGGACTCGACGCCGTCAGCGAGGTCCCCGCCGACCGCTGGAACGCCGACGAGTGGCTGGACCCCGACCCCGACGCCCCCGGCCGGACCGTCACCCGCTGGGGCGGATTCCTCGACCACATCGGCGAGTTCGACGCCGACCTGTTCCGCATCTCCCCGGCCGAGGCCCGGTCCATGGACCCCCAGCAGCGCATCGCCCTGGAGACCGCCTGGTCCGGCCTGGAGGACGCCCGGATCGCCCCCACCGCGCTGCACGGCACCCGCACCGGCGTCTTCCTCGGCGCGATGGCCCAGGAGTACCACCTCGCCACCGGAGCCGACCCGCACTCCATCGGCACCCACTCCGCGACCGGCTGGGACAACTCCGTCATCGCCGCCCGCATCGCCTACGCCCTGGGCCTGCACGGCCCCGCCCTCGCCGTCGCCACCGCGTGCAGTTCCTCCCTGACCGCCACCCACCTCGCCGTCCGCAGCCTGCGCTCCGGCGAGTGCGACCTCGCCCTGGCGGGCGGCGTCAACGTCATGCTGCACCCGCACACCACCGTCGCCATGACCAAGTTCGGCGGGCTCAACCCCGAAGGCCGCTGCCGCGCCTTCGACGCCGACGCCGCCGGCTACGTCCGCGCCGAGGGGTGCGGCATCGTCGTCCTGCGCCGCCTCTCCGACGCCCTGGCCGCCGGGGACCGCATCTACGCCGTGATCCGCGGCAGCGCCGTCAACAACGACGGTGCCTCCAACGGCCTGACCGCCCCCAACCCGCGCGCCCAGGCCGCGGTCCTGCGCGAAGCCTGGCAGGACGCCCGCCTCGCCCCCTCACAGGTCGCCTACGTCGAAGCCCACGGCACCGGCACCCCGCTCGGCGACCCCATCGAGGCCGCCGCCCTCGGCGAGGTCTTCGCCCCCGGCCGCGCGGAACCGCTGCGCGTGGGCTCCGCCAAGACCAACTTCGGCCACCTGGAACCCGCGGCAGGAGTGACCGGGCTGATCAAGACCGCCCTCGCCCTGCACCACGGCGAACTCCCCGCCAGCCTGCACTTCGACACCCCCAACCCGCGCATCGACTTCGACGCCGCCCGACTCCGCGTCGTCGACCAGGGCCAACCCTGGCCCGGCGAAGGGCCCCGCCGCGCCGGCGTCAGCAGTTTCGGCTTCGGCGGCACCAACGCCCACGTCGCCCTCGAAGAGGCACCCGGCCGCCGCGGCCCCCTCCCGGACCCCGCCCGACGCACCACCACCGGCGAACGCCCCGCCCTCGCCCTGTTCTTCTCCGGCCACGGCTCCCAGTGGCTCGGCATGGGCCGCGACCTGCTCACCGAACCCGCCTACCGCACCGCCCTGGCCGACTGCGACCGCGCCCTGCGGCCCGTACTGGGCTGGTCGGTGACCGAGGAACTCCTCGCCGGCGACCACGACTCCCGCCTGGAGCGCACCGACGTCGTCCAGCCCGTCCTCTTCGCCGTCCAGGTCGCCCTCGCCCGCACCCTTCGCGCCTGGGGCCT
Source organism: Streptomyces sp. DT190 (assembly GCF_049846985.1). Lineage (NCBI taxonomy): Bacteria > Bacillati > Actinomycetota > Actinomycetes > Kitasatosporales > Streptomycetaceae > Streptomyces > Streptomyces sp. DT190. Next base: position 82,824 of record NZ_JBNCNM010000031.1, read on the forward strand.
GACCCCGCACGCCGTCCTCGGGCAGAGCATCGGCGAGGTCGCCGCCGCCGTCACCGCGGGCGCCCTCCCCCTGGAGGAAGGCGCCCGCATCATCGGCGTCTGGTCCGCGCTGATCGCCGAACGGGCCGCCGGACAGGGCGCGCTGACCGTGTGCGACCTCACCCCCGACGAAGCCCACGACCTGATCCGCTCCGCAGGCCACCCCCTGGCCGTCGCCGGCCACCTCGCCCCCGGGCAGGTCTGCCTCTCCGGCCCGCGCGAGGCCATCGCCGCCGTCGAACGGGAACTCGCCGCACGCGGCACGAACGCCACCCGCGTGCGCATCGACTACGCCGCCCACAGCCCGGAACTGGCCGACCTCGCCGACGAACTCGGCCGCCGCCTGGGCACCGTCCGCACCGCCCGGGCCACCGTCCCCCTGTGGTCCACCGTCACCGGCGCCCCCCTGGAGACCACCGACACCGCCGACACCGCCGTACTCGACGCCTCCTACTGGGCGAGCAACATGTGCCGGCCCATGCTGGTCACGCAGACCGTCCAGGCCCTGGCCGCCGCCCACCCCGGCCGGCCGCTGCGCCTGATCGAGATCTCCCCCCACCCCGTCGCCCGGCACTCCCTCGAACGGATCCTCGCCGAGCGCCCCGACGCCGCCGTCCTCACCACCGGCCGGCGCGACACCCCCGACCGGCGCGGCCTGGAGCAGACCGCCGCCCGGCTCTGGCAGGACGGCGCCGACCTCGACCGGGCGGCGCTCGCGGGGCAGCCCCGCCGCGCCGAACTGGCCACCCCCGTGGTCCTCGCCGTCTCCGGCCGGACCCGCCCCGCCCTCGCGGCCAACGCCGCCCGGCTCGCCGACCGCCTGGCCCACGCCGCCGGCACCGAACTGCGCGACCTCGCCTACAGCTCCACCGTCACCCGCGCCCACCTCGACCACCGCGCCGCCGTCGTGGCCGCGACCACCGAGGAGGCCGCCGAGGCGCTCACCGCCCTCGCCGAGGACCGGCCGCACCCGGCCGCCGTCGAGGACGAGAGCGAGGAGCTGACGGGCGCCTGGGGGAGCGGCACCTCCGTCCTCTTCACCGGACAGGGCAGCCAGCGGCCCGGCATGGGCCGCGCCCTGCACGCCGCCTTCCCCGTCTTCCGCGACACCTTCGACGCGGTCTGCCGCGCCCTCGACCCCCACCTGGCCCGCCCGTTGCACCAGGTCCTCCTCGCCCCCCAGGACAGTGCCGAGGCCCGCCTGCTGGACGAGACCGAGTTCACCCAGCCCGCCCTCTTCGCCTTCGAAGTCGCCCTGCACCGCCTGTGGGAGAGCTGGGGCGTGCGCCCCCGGGCCGTGGCCGGGCACTCCATCGGCGAACTCGCCGCGGCCCACGTCGCCGGCGTCCTCGACCTCGACGACGCCGCCCGCCTGGTCGCCGCCCGCGGCAGACTCATGCAGTCCTGCCAACGCGGCGGCGCCATGGCCTCCGTCCAGGCCACCGAGGCCGAGGTCCTCCAGGCCGTGGCGCCGGTGGCCCGCAGCGGCCAACGCGTCTCGGTCGCCGCCCTCAACAGCCCCACCCAGACCGTCGTCAGCGGCGACGAGGAAGCCGTCGTCCGCGTCGTGGAGCACTTCGCCGCACAAGGACGCCGCACCCGGCGCCTGACCGTCTCGCACGCGTTCCACAGCGCGCACATGGACAGCATGCTCGACGCCTACCGGGCCGTCGCCGAACAGTGCGTCCTGCGCGTGCCCGAGATCCCCCTGTTCTCCACCGCCACCGGCACCTGGACCGACTCCCGTACCCCGCCCGGCCAGGGCGCCACCTCACCCGAGCACTGGGTACGGCAGGTCCGCGACGCCGTCCGCTTCACCGACGCCGTGGCCGCCCTCGAAGCCGCCGGCCTGCGCCGCCACCTCGAATGCGGCCCCGCCGCCGTCCTCACCGCCATGGGCGTGGCCTGCACCGACCGCGAGGAGGGCTTCATCCCCTCCCAGCGCGCCGGGGACCGGCCCGACGAGGTCGGCGACGTCCTGCGCGCCCTGGCCGCCCTCCACGTCAGCGGCGAGGACCTCGACTTCGAACAGGTCTACGCCGACACCGGCGCCCACCGCACCGACCTGCCCCCTTACGCCTTCCGCCGCACCCACCACTGGATCGAGGCGGCCCCCCGCCCCGAGAACCTCCCGCCCGCCCGCCCGGCGGCCGACGACGCCCTGTGGCAGGCCGTCGGCACCGGCGAAGCAGAACGGATCTGCGCCCTGCTCGGCACCTCCGACACCACCGCCGTCGAGGCACTGCTGCCGCACCTGGCGGCCTGGCGCGAGCAGCAGGACCGCGCCGGCACCGCCGCCGAAAGCCTCTACGAGGACAGCTGGCACCCCCTCACCGCCGCCACCACCCCCGACCTCACCGGCGACTGGCTCCTGGCCACCCCCGCCGACCCGGCCGCGACCGCACTCACCCAAGCCCTCGCCCAGGCCCTCACGGACGCCGGCGGCACCGTCCACCCGCTCCCGGCCGCCGACAGCCGCACCGCCTACGCCGCCGCGCTGGAGACCCTGACCACCGCCCTGGCCGGGCGGACCCCCCGCGCCGTCCTCGCCCTCACCTGCCTCGACACCGACCCCGCCGGTGGTGCCGTCACCACCGGCGCCACCCGCACCCTCGCCCTCACCCAGGCCCTCGGCGACAGCGGCCTCGAGGCCCCCCTGTGGCTCGTGACCCGCGGCGCGGTGCGCACCGGCGCCCAGGACCAGGCCCCCCGGCCGGACCAGGCACTCGCCTGGGGCCTGGGCCACGTCACCGCCCTGGAGCACGCCGACCGCTGGGGCGGACTCGTCGACCTGCCCACCCCGGCCGGCCACCCCCCGGCCGGCCCCGCACCCTCCTTCGCCCCCCTCGATACGGTCACCACCGGCCACCTCCTGAGCACCGTCGCCGCCCGGACACCCGACCGGGAGGACCAGGTGGCCCTGCGCCCGGCCGGCCCCCTGGGGCGGCGGCTGCGCCGGTTCCAGCCCCCCGCCCCCCACCTCCCCTGGCAGGCCCGCGGCACGGTCCTGATCACCGGAGGCAGCGGCGCCCTGGCCGGCCACCTCGCCCGCCACCTCGCCGGACGCGGCGCCGAACACATCGTCCTGGCCTCGCGGCGCGGCCCCGGCGCCGAGGGCGCCGCCGAACTCGCCGCCGCCCTCGAAGCGGCCGGAACCCGCGCCACCCTCGCCGCCTGCGACGTCACCGACCGCGCCGACCTCGAACGCCTCCTGGCCCGCATCGACGAGGACAGCGCACCGCTGCGCGCCGTCTTCCACACCGCGGGCACCCTCGACGACCGCCTCCTGGACCACCTCGACGCCGAGGCACTCGCCGCCACCACCGCCCCCAAACTCCAGGCCGCCACACACCTGCACACCCTCACCGCCGACCGCGACCTGGACGCCTTCGTCCTGTACTCGTCCGTCGTGGGCACCCTCGGCAACATCGGCCAGGCCAACTACGCCATGGCCAACGCCGCCCTCGACGCCCTGGCGGAACAGCGCCGCGCCGACGGACTGCCGGCCCTGAGCATCGCCTGGGGCCCCTGGGCCCAGGGAGGCATGACCCAGGGGAGGGCCGAGAGCCAGCTCAAACGCGTCGGCCTCGTCCCGCTCGCCCCGGACGCCGCCCTCACCGCCCTCGACGCGGCCCTCACCGCCGGCCCTCCCACCGGACCGGCGACCCGGATCGCCGCCCGCGTCGACTGGGCCCGCGCCGCCCCCACCCACCAGGCCGGCCGCGCCCGCCCCCTACTGGCCGACCTCGCCGAGACCCGCCCCGACCACGGGACCACCCCCGCCACCCCCGCCGGCCGGGACGACGCCGCCAACCCGCTGCGTACCGCCCTGACCGACCTGGCCGACGCCGACCGCCTGCCCCACCTTCGCACCCTGATCGCCGTCGAGGCCGCCGCCGTCCTCGGCGTCACCGACCCCGCGAGCCTCGGCACCGAACGCGGCTTCAAGGACCTCGGCTTCGACTCGATGATGGCGATCCAGCTGAGCACGCGCGTCCAGCGACGCACCGGCATCACCACCCCCAGGACCCTCATCTACGACCACCCCAACCTCACCGCCGCCGCCCACTGGCTGCTCGGCGAACTCCTGGGCACCACCGGCGACCCGGCCGCCCCCGCCCCCACCGCCCGCCGGGACGAACCCCTCGCCATCGTCGGCGTCGGCCTGCGCATGCCCGGCGGCGCCCACGACCTCGACAGCCTCTGGCAGATACTCGCCGAAGGCCGCGACACCGTCGGCGAGATCCCCGCCGACCGCTTCGACATCGACGCCTACTACGACCCCGCCCCGGACACCGAGGGCACCACCTACGTCCGGCACGCCTCCTTCCTCGACGACGTCGCCTCCTTCGACGCCCCCTTCTTCGGCATCTCCCCACGCGAGGCCGACCCCATGGACCCGCAGCACCGGCTGCTGCTGGAAGCCGCCTGGAACTCGCTGGAGAACGCGGGCATCCGCCCCGACGACCTCCGCCACTCACGCACCGGCGTCTTCGTCGGCGCGGGCGCCGGAGAGTACGCCGCCCACCGCGCCGGCACCCCCGACACCTACACCCTCACCGGCAGCCTCCAGAGCTTCAACGCCGGCCGGCTCTCCTACCACCTGGGACTGCAAGGACCCGCCCTCTCCGTCGACACCGCCTGCTCCTCCTCCCTGGTCGCCCTGCACCTCGCCGCCGAGGCACTGCGCGGCGGCGAATGCGACATCGCCCTCGCCGGAGGCGTGCAGGTCCTCGCCGACCCCGGCTCCTTCGTGGCGCTCAGCCGCTCCCACGCCCTCGCCCCCGACGGCCGCAGCAAGACCTTCTCGGCCGAGGCCGACGGCTACGGCCGCGGCGAAGGCGTCGCCCTCGTCGTGGTCATGCGGCTGTCCGACGCGCTCACCGCCGGCCACGACGTCCTCGGCGTGATCCGCGCGGGGGCCGTCAACCACGACGGTGCCAGCAGCGGCATCACCGCCCCCAACGGAACCTCCCAGCAGAAGGTGGTCCGCGCCGCCCTCCACTCCGCCCAACTGGCCCCCACCGACATCGACTACGTCGAATGCCACGGCACCGGCACCCCGCTCGGCGACCCCGTCGAAGTCCAGGCCCTCGCCGCCGTCTACGGCGAAGGCCGCGACGCCTCCACCGCGCTGCGCCTGGGCACCGCCAAGAGCGTCATCGGCCACCTGGAATCGGCCGCGGGCATCGCCGGGGTCTGCAAGGTACTGGCCGCCTTCCGCCACGGCGCCCTGCCGCCCACCCCGCGCTCCACACCGCTCAACCCCGCCATCGCCTGGGACGACCTCCCGGTCACCGTCGTCGACGAACTGAGCCCCTGGGCCCGCACCCCCGGCCGGGTACGCCGCGCCGGCGTGTCGGCCTTCGGGCTGAGCGGCACCAACGCCCACCTCGTCCTGGAAGAACCCCCCCTGCCCGCCTTCGAGGACGCCGCTCCCGCCGCGCCCCGGCCGCCCGCCCTGCCGGTCGTGCTCTCCGGCCGCACCGACAAGGCCCTGCGCGAGCAGGCCGGACGCTGGGCCCGCTGGCTCGACGCCCACCCCGGCACCGCCCTGCCCGACATCGCCGCGACCGCGGCCCGCCACCGCACCCACTTCCCCAGCAGGGCCGGCGTCGTGACCACCGGCACCGAGGAACTGACCGCCGCCCTGCACGCCCTGGCCGAGGGCCACGACAGCGAGCACACCGTCCTCGGCACGGCCGAGCCCCGCGGCAAGACCGTCTTCGTCTTCCCCGGCCAGGGCAGCCAGTGGACCGCCATGGGCCGCGACCTGCTGGCCCACAGCCCCGTCTTCGCCGAGGCGATCGACCGGTGCGACGCCGCCCTCGCCCCCCTGACCGGCTGGTCGGTGCGGTCGGTCCTGGCAGGCGAGCAGACACCCGGCACCCCGCCCGCCGACCGCGTCGACGTGGTCCAGCCCGCCCTCTTCGCGATGGGCATCGCCCTGGCCGCCCTCTGGCGCTCGCTCGGCGTCGAACCCGCGGCCGTGGTCGGCCACTCCCAGGGCGAGGTGGTCGCCGCCGTCGTCTGCGGCGCCCTCACCCTGCAACAGGGAGCGCAGGTCGTCACCGCACGCTCCCGCGCCGTCCTGGACATCTCCGGCCGGGGCGGCATGGCCCTGATCGAACGCCCCGTCGCCGAGGTCGAGGACCACCTCGCGCCCTACGGCGGCACCCTCTCGATCGCCGCGGTCAACACCACCGGCTCCACCGTCGTCTCCGGAGCCGCACCGGACCTGGAGGACCTGGTCACCACCCTCCAGCAGCAGGGAGTCTTCGCCCGCACCATCCGCGTCGACTACGCCTCCCACAGCACCCAGATGGACCCGCTCCTGCCCGCCCTCGCCACCCGCCTCGCCGACCTCACCCCCGGCCGGGCCACCACCGCCTTCTACTCCACCCTCCTCGGCCACGCCGTCGAAGGCCCCGAACTCGACGGCCAGTACTGGTGCCGCAACCTGCGCGAACCCGTCCGCTTCGACCGGGCCCTGCACCAACTCCTCGCCGACGGCCACACCGTCTTCGTGGAGATCTCCGCCCACCCCGTCCTCGCCATGCCGCTCACCGACGGCTGCGCCGACCACAACGGCCTGGTCGTCGGCTCCCTCGCCCGCGGACACGGAGGACTCGACCAGCTCCTGCGCAACCTCGCCCTCCTCCACGCCGGCGGCCACACCGTCGACTGGCAGGCCGCCCTCGGCGACCGGCCCACCACCCTGGTGCCCCTGCCCACCTACGCCTTCCAGCGCGAACGCCACTGGCTCGACGCCCCCGAACCCTCCGCGGACGCCCAGGCGCTGGGCCTCCAGGCACCCGCCCACCCCTGGCTGGGAGCAGCCACCGCACTGGCCGACGGCGACGGGCACCTCCTCACCGGCAGCCTCTCCCTGACCCGGCAACCGTGGCTGAAGGACCACCTGGTCTTCGGCACCGCCATCGTGCCCGGCACGGGACTGCTCGAACTGGCCACGGCCGCCGCCCACGAGGTCGGCGCCGCGGGCGTCGCCGAACTCACCCTCGCCGCACCCCTCGTCCTCGACGACGAACTCCACCTCCAGATCACCGTCGGCGCCCCCGAGGGCGGATCGCGCACCCTCACCGTCCACAGCCGCCCGCGCGGCAGCTCCGATCCCTTCACCTGCCACGCCACCGGACGCCTCACCGACACCCCACCCACCCCCGCCACCCACCCCGCCACCCCGGACGGCTTCGCCGACCTGGCCCGATGGCCCGTCCCCGGCGCCGACCGCGTCCCCCTGGACGGCTTCCACGACCGCTTCCGGGCACGCGGCATCCACTACGGGCCCGCCTTCCAGGGCCTCACCGAACTCTGGCGGGCCGGCACGACCGCCTACGGCCTCATCCGGCTGCCCGCACCCCACGACGGCACCCCCTACGCCATCCACCCCGCCCTGCTCGACGCCGCCCTGCACACCATGGAGGGCGCCGCAGACCCCGACCCCGCCGCCGAAGCCTGCGGCGCCCTGCTCCCCTTCGAATGGAGCGACACCGAAATCCACGCCGTCGGCAGCCAGGAACTGCGGGTCCGCGTCGACCTGACCGAGACCCCCGAGCACGGCCGGCGACTGCGCCTGTGGGCCACCGACCCCACCGGCGCGCCCGTGCTCCACGTGGGCGCCCTCCACCTGCGCCGCGCCGACGCCGCCCAGATCCGCGCCGCCCGGAACACCGACGGCCTCCACCAGCTCAGCCACCTGCCCGTGGAACCGTCCGGCACCCCGAACGACGCCACCGCCGACGCCGTCATCGGCGGCACCGGCGAACTGGCCGCCCGCCTCGGCGCCACCGCCCTGCCCGACGCCGCCGCCCTCACCGCCCGGCTCGACACCGACCCCGGCCACCGCCCCGGCCGCGTCCTGATCGACCTCACCGGCCCCACCCAGGCACCCGACCCCGCCGACCCCGAGGCGGCCCACGCCGCGGCCGCCGCCGCGCTCGGCGAACTGCGCACCCTGCTGGGCGACGAACGCCTGGCCACCACCGAATTGACCTGGCTCACCCGGGACAGCACCGCCGCCGCCCCGGGCGATGCCCTCGACGGCCTGGCCCACGCCCCCCTGCGGGGCCTGCTGCGCACGGCCCGCACCGAACACCCCGAGCGCTCCCTGCGCCTGATCGACCTCGGCCCCGCCGAGACCGGCCCCCGCACCCTCGCCCGCGCCCTCGCCCTCACCAGCGAGGAGGAACTGGCCATACGCGGACAGGACATCCTCACCGCCCGCCTCACCCCGGCACCCCCCGCCACCGGGCACGGCACCGCCCGCGCCCTGGACCCCGACGGCACCGTCCTGCTCACCGGCGGCACCGGCGAACTGGGCGCCGCCGTCGCCCGCCACCTCGTGACGCACCACGGCATCCGCCACCTGGTGCTCACCTCCCGCCGCGGGCCCGACGCCCCCGGCGCCGCAGAACTCACACACCAGCTCCAGGAAGAAGGTGCGCAATGCGTCCGAGTGGTGGCCTGTGATGTCTCTCGCCGAGATGACCTGGCGCAGGTGCTCGCTCTTGCTGCGCAGGACCGGCCGTGGACTGCTGTCCTGCACCTCGCGGGAATCCTGGACGACGGCGTCCTGCTGGGACAGGACACCGAACGCCTCCACCGGGCGCTGACCCCCAAGGTGGACGGCGCCCACCACCTGGCGGACCTGACCCGCGACCTCGACCTTGCGGCCCTGGTCCTGTTCTCCTCCGCCGCCGGCACCCTGGGCACCGCCGGGCAGAGCGTCTACGCCGCCGCCAACACCTGGCTCGACGCCTTCGCCGCCCGCCTGCGCGCCCAGGGCCGCCCCGCCAGCAGCCTCGCCTGGGGACTGTGGGAGCAGGCCGGAACCGGCATGACCGCCCACCTCAAGGGCACCGAACTGGCCCGCATGCGCCGCCAGGGCATCGCCCCCCTGCCCCTGGCCCAGGGGCTGCGCCTGCTCGACGCGGTCCTCGGCCGGCCCGCCGGCAACTACGTCCCCGCACGGCTCGACCTCCGGCAGCTCCAGCGGGACGCGAGCGAAGGCGGGCAGGTACCCCCGCTGTTCCGTTCCCTTGTCCGGCCCCGCGCACAACGCGCCGCCACTGCCGGCGCCCCGGCCGCCACCGGACTGCGCGACCGCCTGCTCGCCGCACCCGCGCCCGACCGGCAGGAGATCGCCACCGCCCTCGTGCTGCGCGAGGTCGCCGCCGTGCTCGGCCTGGAATCACCCGCCGCGCTCGCCCCCGACCAGGTGCTCAAGGACCTCGGCCTGGACTCCCTCATGGCGGTCGAACTGCGCCGCAGGCTGGCTCAGGAGACCGGCCTCACCCTGCCCGCGACCCTGGCCTTCGACCACCCCACACCCGAACGCATCGCCCACCTCGTCCTGGACCGCATGGACCTGACCACCGCCCCGGCACCGGGACAACCGGCCGCAGCACCCCTCGACGACGACCCCGACGCCACCCTCGGCTGGGCCCTGGCCCGGCTCACCGCCGCCCGCCTCCACGACAGCGGCCTGCTCCGCAGCCTGGTGGAACTGGCCCGGCAGAGCCAGGACAGCCCGCCCGCCCCGGCCCTCACCCCGGCCGCCGCACCCCCCGAGGAGCGGTCGGTGGACGACATCAACGCGGAGCTGGACGCCTTCCTCCAGGCCTCGGGCCTCAACTGAGAGGCCCGGCTGCCCCACCCGCCACCCCCACCGGGGCCCCAGCACAAGAGCCCCCGGCGGGAGCCGCCCCGCACGGCCCCCGACCACAGCGACGACGCGACGACGCACACCCACCCGGCACACGCCGCCGCCCGGCAACCTCCAGCAGAATGCGGAGCCTTCGACATGACAGCCACCACCACCGGCATGCCGGCCCGGCCCGACGCGGCGGCCTTCCGCGCCGCCATGGGCCGGTTCCCCACCGGCGTCACCCTGCTCACCCTCGGCAGCGGCGACACCACCACCGCCATGACCCTCAACAGCCTCACCTCGGTCTCCCTCAACCCCCTGCTCCTGCTCGTCTCCATCAAGACCGCAGGCCGGATGCGCCCCCTGATCTCCCGCGCCCAGGGCTTCGCGGTCAACGTCCTCGGAGAGGACCAGCGCCACCTCGCCCAGGAGTTCGCCCGCCCCGGCCGCCCCGAAGGCCGGGCAGCGATGACCCGCCTCGCCGCCGTCCCCGGGATCACCGGCCACGCCGTACTCCCCACCGCCGAATCCTCCTTCGAATGCGCCCTGGAGGAAGAACGCCGAGCGGGCGACCACACCCTGCTCATCGGCCGGGTCGTCGCCGTCGGCTCCGCCGACAACGGCCCCCGGCCCCTCGTCTTCCACCAAGGCGCCTTCACCGGCATCCCCACCAGCCCCGTACGGGGCTGACACCCCCTGGCCAGCGGCTTCCGCCGGATCTCGAGCACGGCTCAGGCGGACCGCCGGATCGTCGGGGACGAGGACGTCAGCAAGGGGCGGCATCGCCCACATCACCGGAGGGCGACAGACATGGCCGAGGGCGGCATCGAGCTGTACGACACCACTCTGCGCGACGGCAGCCAACAAAAAGGCATGACGCTCACGGTCGACGAGAAACTCGCCGTGGCCCGCCTCCTGGACAGCATCGGAGTGGGATTCATCGAGGGCGGCTGGCCGGGCGCCGTCCCCCGCGACACCGAATTCTTCCAACGCGCCCGCACCGAACTCGACCTGCGCAACGCCCGCCTCGCGGCCTTCGGCTCCACCCGCCGCCCCGGCATCACCGTACCCAGCGACCCCCAGGTCCGCGCCCTGCTCACCTCCCAGGCGCCCGTGATCACCCTGGTCGGCAAGAGCCACACCGGCCACGTGGAACGCGCCCTGCACACCACCCTCGCCGAGAACCTCGCCATGATCGGCAGCACCGTACGGCACCTGGTCGCCGCCGGCCGCACCGTCTTCCTCGACGCCGAGCACTACTTCGACGGCTACCGGCTCAACCCCCAGTACGCCCTGGAAGTCGTCCACACCGCCACCGAGGCCGGAGCCCGCGCCGTCGTCCTGTGCGACACCAACGGCGGACACCTCCCCGACGAAGTGGGCCGCATCGTCACCGCCACCCGCGCCGCCACCGGCGCCCCCCTCGGCATCCACTGCCACGACGACTCCGGATGCGCCGTCGCCAACACCCTCGCCGCCACCGACGCCGGCGCCGTCCACGTCCAGGGCACCGCCCACGGCTACGGCGAACGCTGCGGCAACGCCGACCTCTTCACCGTCATCGCCAACCTCGTCCTCAAACGCGGCCTGCCCGTCGTCACCCCCGACCAGCTCGCCGCCCTCACCCGCACGGCCACCGCCGTCACCGCCATCACCGGCGTCCAGCCCGCAGCCGCCGCCCCCTACGTCGGCGCCCTCGCCTTCACCCACAAGGCCGGCCTCCACGCCTCCGCCCTCCGCGTCGACCCCGACCTCTACCAGCACACCGACCCGGCCCGCCTCGGCAACACCATGCGCACCCTCGTCTCCGACATGGGAGGCCGCTCCTCCATCGCCCTCAAAGCCCGCGAACTCGGCCACGACATCGCCGCCTCCTCCGAGGAGGCCACCCGCGCCGCGGCCCGCGTCAAACACCTGGAAAGCCGCGGCTACAGCTTCGAGGACGCCGACGCCTCCTTCGCCCTGCTGCTCCACGAGGAACTGGCCCCCGCCCCCCTCACCCCGCCCTTCACCGTCGACACCTGGCAGGTCACCACCGCCCAGGGCCCCTGCGGACCCGCCCGCAGCGAAGCCACCCTGCGCGCCCGCGTCGGCACCACCGACCGCACCGCCACCGGAACCGGCGACACCCCCCTGACCGCCCTCGACGCCGCCCTCCACCAACTCCTCACCCCCAGCCACCCCCACCTCGACCGGCTCGTCATGACCGGCCACCAGATACGGGCCCTCACCTCCAGCGACAGCCCCACCACCTTCCGCGTCCTGGTCTCCTACCGCGACGGCGAGCGCACCTGGAACACCGTCGGCGTAGCCCAGGACACCCTCACCGCCGCCTGGCAGGCCCAACTCGACGCCATGCGCCACGCCCTGCTGCACCGGACACCCGCCGACACCGCCGAGCCCGCCGCCCCCGCGGCCTCCCTCGCCGTCGCCTGACCCCCACACCGACCCACCCCCCCTCGCACCACCACCTCGGCCACGCCCCCGTGCCCGAGCAGCTCCGCCGTGCCCGGACCCGGCCGGAACCCGGAGCACCAGATCCCCACGACCGAAGCTCAAGTGGCCACCGATTGGCTGCTTCAGTCCCCGAACTCTTCCTCGGGACGCTGTTCGCCCCGCCGCGGGCCGCGCAGAAAGGCTCAATGGTGTCGATGTCAAACCAGGACCGGATGCAGGCCGCCCTACCCGCGATCCGCGCACTGCAGAAGCGGGCCGCGGAACTGGAGGCCCGCCAGGCCCGGCAGCACGAGCCGATCGCCGTGGTGTCCATGGCCTGCCGCCTGCCCGGCGGCATCGACACCCCCGAGGCGTTCTGGCAGCTCC
>NZ_JBNCNM010000032.1:0-84332 GCF_049846985.1 Streptomyces sp. DT190
CCGCTCCGGACCCGCACCCCGCTCCACCAGCCAATGCGCCAACCGATTCGCCCGCCGGTTCAACTCCCCGTACGACAACCGCTCGCCCTCACCGACCACCGCCAACCGACCCGGATCACGCACCACCTGCGCCTCGAACGCACCCGGCAACGTCCCCACGACCACCGGACGCACCGTGTCATTGACCCCACGCACCAACCACTCCCGCTCCACCACCGACAACACGTCGACGGCGGCGACGGGTACCGCCGGGTCCTCGAGCACCTGGTCCAGGACCCGGACGAGCCGGGCGGCGATCTCCTCGGCCGCTTCGCGTCCGTAGAGGTTCTTGCGGTAGTCCAGGGAGAGGCGCAGGTAGGGGTCCGAGGCGTTGAGCGTGAGGGCGTAGTGGGAGCCCGCGAACGGCCGGATGGCGTCGATCGTGAAGCCCGCTTCGAGGTTGGCGTCGACGATGCCCTCACGGTCGACGGGGTAGTTCTCGAAGACGACGATGGTGTCGAACAGGGCGGGCAGTCCGACGCCGCGCTGGATGTCGGCCAGGCCGTAGTAGTGGTGGTCGAGCAGCGCGGTCTGCCGGTCCTGCAGCTCGGTGATGACATGGCCGACGCGGTCGTCCGGCCGGCAGTGGGCCCTGGTCGGCAGGGTGTTGATGAAGAGGCCGACCATCTCCTCCGAGCCGAGGAGGTCCGCCGGGCGCCCGTTGACGGCGGCGCCGAACACCACGTCCTGACGGCCCGTCAGCTTGGCGAGCAGGATCGCCCACGCCCCCTGAAGGAGCGTGTTGAGCGTGACCCCGAGTTCCGCGGCCCGCCGGGCGAGTTCGCGGCCCTTGTCGACGGACAGGGGTACCTCCACCCGTCCGAGTGCGGCCGCGTCCTCCTGGAGGGGGGCGTTGGGGACCACCAGCGTCGGCTGGTCGAACCCGGCCAGTTCGGCGGCCCACTTGGCGGCCGACTCCTCCCGGTCGCGTGTGGACAGCCAGGCCAGGTAGTCGCCGTAGCTGCGGACCGGGGGGAGGTCCCGGGTCCCGGAGTAGAGCTGGACCAGCGTCTTGAACACCAGCGGCGACGACCAGCCGTCGAACACGGTGTGGTGGGCGGTGATGAGGAGTTTCGCCCGCTGCGGTCCGCAGGTGAGCAGCGCCATGCGGACGAGCGGCGGCCGGGCCGGGTCGAGCCGGTCGGCCCGGTCGTCGGCGAGTGCCTGGTCGAGCGCCGCTTCCTGTTCGGCCTCGGTGCGGCCGGTCAGGTCGAGGTGCCGCCACGGCAGGGTCACGTGTGCCGCGACGACCTGCACCGGGTCACCGCCGGCCGCGGTGAGGAAGGCGGAACGCAGGTTGGGATAGCGGTCGAGGAGGGCCTCTCCGGCCGCCCGCATCCGCGCCGGGTCCACGTGTCCGGTCAGGTGCAGGACGAACTGCATGTGGTAGACGTCGAAGGAACCGTCGGCCAGCGCGGCCTGGAACTGGATCCCGGACTGACCCGGTGCCTGCGGCCACACCTCGACCAGCCGCCCGTAGCGCTGTTCCCAGGTCTCGATCTCGTCCTGGCGCACCGAGACCAGCGGGGCGTCCGAGGGCGTCAGCCCGCCGATCCCCGTGCGGGCGGCGTGCGCGGCCATGCCGTGCAGCACCTCGACCCACGACTCGGCCAGTTCGGCGACCTGTTCCCGGGTCAGCACCCCGGTGGGGAACATGAACGCGGCCTGCAGGCAGGTGCCGTCGGCGGTGTCCGTGGCGACCGAGTTGACCTCCAGGGCGGACAGGGCGGGCAGGTCCGGGTCGGGTGCCGGGACCAGTTCGTCGGACCAGGCGGCCGGTCCCCACCCGTGGGCGCGCAGGTGCTCGGGCACATCGGCGCCGGAGATCCGGCCGAGGTAGTTGAAGCCGATCTGCGGCGCCGGGTACTCGGCGAGCAGCGGGGCGGTCTCCGGGTTGAGGTGGCGCAGCAGCTGGTAGCCGACGCCCTTGTCGGGGACCCCGCGCAACTGCTCCTTGACCAGCTTGATCGCGTCGCCGGCCGCCCGGCCGCCGGTCAGCACCTCGGCCGGGTCGATCCCGCCGACGTCGACCCGCGCCGGGTACATGCTGGTGAACCAGCCGACGGTGCGGGAGAGGTCGGCTCCGGGGGCGACGTCCTCCTCGCGGCCGTGTCCCTCCAGCCGGACCAGGAGGGAGCGGTCGGTGCCGCGCCACCGGTTCACCGCCAGGGCGAGCGCGGTGAGCAGCACGTCGGTCCCGGTGCCCCGGAAGGCCGCGGGGAGCCTGGTCAGTACCGCCTCGGTGACCTCGGCGGGCAGGTGCACCCGGACGGTGTCGACCGTGGACATCACGTCCACCGCCGGATCGAACGCCCGGGTGCCCAGCGGCGGGTTCGGCGCCTCCAGCAGATCGCGCCAGTACGCCAGTTCCGCTTCCCGCTCCGGGGTGAGGGCGTCGGTCGCCAGCGCCGACGCCCAGCGGCGGGCCGAGGTCCCGACCGGGGGCAGTTCGGGGGTCCGGCCGGAGCGGACCTGCTGCCATGCCTCGGCGAGGTCCGACATGAGGATCCGCCAGGAGACTCCGTCCACCACCAGGTGGTGCAGTACCACGAGCAGCCGGCCGGCACCGGGCTCCGCGGCGAACCAGACGAAGTCCGCCATGATCCCGGCCTCCGGGGCGAGCCGCCCGGTCGCCTCGTCCAGCTCCCTCTTGGCCAGGCCGAGCAGGGACGGCTCCGCCCACCGGCCGTCGCAGGGGACCCGGTGGAGGAGGTCCGCCGCCCGTACGGAGCCGGCCGGACGCACGACGAGGGAGGGCTCGTCACCGGGGACGAGTTCCGCGCGCAGCAGGTCGTGCCGGTCGAGGACGGCGTCGAGTGTCGCGGTCAGGCCGTTCGCGTCGATGCCCGCGGGGAGTTCCAGTGCCATCGCCATGGCGAACCGGTTCGTCCCGCCGCCCTGCCCGAACACGTGCCGTGCGACCGGCGGCAGCGGCATCGGGCCGACACCACCGCCCTCCTCCTCGGCGAGGGCGGGCACGCGGTCGCGGCGGGCGGTGGCCACCTCGGCGAGCCGGGCCGCCGTGCGGCACTCGAAGACCTCCCGCGTGGTGAGTTCCAGGCCCCTGGCCCGGGCGCGGGCGACCACCTGGAGGGAGCGCAGGCTGTCCCCGCCCACGGTGAAGAAGTCGTCGTCGGCGCCGACCCGGTCCACACCGAGCACGTCCGCGTACGCCGCGGTGATGATCGCCTCGGCCTCGGTGCGCGGCTCACGGTAGGTCTCCCCCGTGAACTCCGGTTCGGGCAGCGCCGAGCGGTCCAGTTTGCCGGTCGGCCCGAGCGGCAGGCTGCCGAGGGTGACGAAGGCCGACGGCACCATGTAGTCGGGCAGCCGTGCCGCGACGAACCTGCGCAGGTCACCGGCCGAGGCTCCGGCCAGGCCGGCCACGTCACCGATGCCGCCGGCGCCGTCGTCACCGACGGCTCCCCCGCCGGTGTGGACGACGTAGGCGACGAGCCGCCGTCCGCCGGAGGGCACTTCCCGGCTGATCACGACCGCCTGGCTGATGCCGGGGTGCTGCAGGCACACCGCTTCGACCTCGGCCGTCTCGATGCGGAAGCCGCGTACCTTCACCTGGCCGTCGCTCCTGCCGAGGCATTCGAGGCTGCCGTGGGCGTTCCAGCGGGCCAGGTCGCCGGTGCGGTACATCCGTTCGCCGTCGGGGCCGAACGGGTTCGCCACCCAGCGTTCGCTGGTCATGCCCGGGCGGCCGTGGTAGCCGCGGCCCAGGCAGGTCCCGGCCACGTACAGCTCGCCGATCACGCCCTGCGGCACGGGGGCGAGTCCCGGGCCCAGCACGTAGGCGCGCATGTTCCCGAGCGGGGTGCCGATGGGGACGACGTCACCGTCCGTCCACTCCTCGGACGGTGCGAGGGAGAAGGTGGTGGCGTAGAAGCTCTCGCTCTGCCCGTACGAGTTCACCACCCGCGCGCCGGGCAGGGCCTCGCGCACCTGCCGCACCAGCCGGGCGGGGAGCACGTCGCCCGCGAGGACGACCGTGCGCACGTCGGTGGCCTTGTCGAGGTGGCCGACCAGTTCGCCGAGCACCGAGGGGACGGCGCTGATCACCTGGCCGTTCCAGGAGCCGCGTTCGGCCAGTGCCAGGGCGTTGGGCACCAGCTCGGCGGTGCCGCCGGTGGACAGGGCGGTCAGCAGCTCGAAGACGGAGACGTCGAAGTTCACCGAGGTGCCGGCCAGCATCCGCCACCCGGGCGGCGTGTCGAGGACGCGCACCAGCTCCCGTATGCCGTTGACGACACCGCGGTGGGTGATCGCCGCGCCCTTCGGCTTGCCCGTCGAACCGGAGGTGTACATGACGTACGCCAGGTTGTCCGGGGCGGGGGCCGGGTACGGCGTTCCCTCGGGCGGGGCGGCCCAGTGCGCGCGGTCGTCGAGGTCGACGGTCGTGATCCCGTCCCGCGGCAGGTCCCGCCAGGTCTCGCTGTCGGTGAGCGCGAACCGCGGGGCCGCCTCGGCGAGCACGGTCTGCGCGCGTCCGGCGAGGTACTGCGGGTCCATCGGCAGGTATCCGGCACCGGACTTGAGGATGCCGAGCAGGCCGACCACCAGGTCCTCCGTGCGCGGCAGGGCCAGCACCACCAGGTCTTCCGGGCCGGCACCGCGCCGGACCAGCTCCGCCGCGACGGCGTTCGCCCGCGCGTCGAGGTCCCGGTAGCTGAGGGTCCGGTCGTCGCACACGACGGCCGGGGCGTCCGGTGTCCTGGCCGCCTGCTGTGCGAACAGTTCCGGGACCGTCAGCTCGGGCACCGCCGTGGCGGTGTCGTTGTACTCGACGAGCAGCCGGTTCCGTTCGGCCGCGTCGAGCGCGTCGATGCCGCCGATCGGCTGTCCGGGGTCGGCCGTGAGGCGGTCCAGCAGGCGGACGAACCGGGCGGCGAGACCCTCGATCGTCTCCCGGTCGAACAGGTCGGTGGCGTACTCCAGACGGCAGCGCGCCCCGCCCGAGCCCTGCGGGATCAGGTCGAAGAAGAGGTCGAACTTGGCCGTCCGGGTCTCCAGGCGCTCGGCCCGGGCGTCGAGGCCGGGGAACTCCATCTCCGGCACCGGCGGCTGCCAGGCGAGCATCACCTGGAACAACGGGTTGTAGGCGGTGGACCGGTCGGGGTTGAGCAGTTCCACCAGCCGCTCGAAGGGGATGTCCTGGTTGTCGTACGCGGCGAGCGCCCGCTCCCGGACCCGTTCGAGGACCTGGCGGAAGGCCGGGTTGCCGGAGAGGTCGACGCGCAGCACCCAGGTGTTGACGAAGAACCCCACGAGGTCGCGCAGTTCCTCGTCGGTGCGGCCGGCGATCGGCGCGCCGATGGGCACGTCGTCGCCGCAGCCGAGGTGGTGCAGGAGGACCGCCAGCGCGGAGTGCATGACCATCGACACCGTGGTGTCCGCCTGCGCGGCCAGCTTCTCCACGGACCGGAGCAGCTCGGGTTCGATCGAGAACGGGACCATGTCGCCGCGGCGGCTCATCGTCTTCGGGCGCGGGCGATCGGTGGGGACCGCGAGCGGCTGCGGCAGGTCCGCCAGCGTCTGGCGCCAGTAGTCGAGTTGGCGGGCCGCCAGGCTGTGCGGGTCGGACTCGTCGCCGAGCACGTCCCGCTGCCAGAGCGTGTAGTCCGCGTACTGCACGGGGAGCGGCTCCCACTCGGGGGCCCGGCCCTCCCGGCGGGCCATGTAGGCCGTGATGAGGTCGCGGAACAGCGGCCCGAAGGACTCGCCGTCCACGGCGATGTGGTGCATCACCAGGACGAGGGTGTGCCGGAGCGGTCCGCACCGCACCAGGGTGGCGCGGATCGGCGCGTCGACGGCCAGGTCGAAGGTGCGGGTGGCCACCTCGTCGACCGCCGCGGGCTCCTCCTGGGGGGCGACCTCGACGACCGGCAGCCCGAAGGGCCTCTCGCCGGAGGGCAGCACCCGCTGGTGCGGGACGCCGTCGTCGTCCTCGCCGATCACCGTGCGGAGGATCTCGTGCCGGTCGATGACGTCGCGAAGGGCGCTGTGCAGCGCCTCCACGCTCAGCTCACCGGTCAGCCGCAGGGCGAAGGCGCCGTTGTAGGTCGGCGAGGGGCCTTCGAACCGGTCCACGAACCACAGCCGGCGCTGCGCAAACGACAACGGGATCATTGTTTCTCCAAATCGGCAGGACCACCGGGGAGTGAGCCGTCGCTCAGCTCTGGTCGAGCAGCGTCAGAAGTTCGGTGTTGTAGAAGTCGTCGAGGGAACAGGCGCCCGACAGCGTCGAGAAGTACCGGTCGATCAGGTCCTGGTGCCCGACCAGGTGGCGCAGCAGCTCGACCCGTCCCCCGGGCTTGAGTTCGGCCACGTTGAGCGCGCCCTGGTAGACGTCGGAGAAGGTGTCCTCCAGGTCGTCCTCGTAACCCCTCAGCGCCGCCTCCAGTCGCGCGTCGTCGTGCAGCCCCGTCCCGATGTGCTCGGTCAGCGACTGGGCCTGGAGGAAGGCGTCGGTGATCCCGCGGGCGGTGATGGAGTCCTTGTGGTGCACCGCGTCACCGAGGAGCACCCACCCGGGACCGAAGGCCTGGCGGAAGTAGTTGTCCTGGTGCCCCGTGCCGTAGAGCTGCTCCACCCGGCTGCCCGCCGACATCCGCTCGTACAGCTCGGGCGCCGTCGTGCGGACGGCGTCGAGGTAGGAGGACTCCACCGCCGTGCGGACCGTGGAGAACTCGTCCTGCGGGAAGTACGTCATGATCAGCGTGAGGTCGTCGTTGGTGGGGATGACCCCGACCCAGCGCCCCTGCCGCTCGTACAGCTCGAAGTGCGCGGGAACGTCGGCCCAGTAGCTGTAGTAGGTGCAGGTCATGCGCGGGTGCTCGATGACGTTGGGGGCACCGGTCTTGCGGGCCACCAGCGACCTCATGCCGTCCGCGCCGACCACCAGCCGCGCCCGGTCCGTCGCCTCGGCGCCGCCGGGCGTCGTGTACCGCACCCCGGCCACCCGGCCGTCCTCGAGGACCAGGTCGTTGACCGCGCAGCCCTCCCGGAACTCCACGCCGGCCGCCACGGCCCCGCCCGCGAGGATCGGGTCGAGCACGAACCGCCTCGGCGCGTACGTGGTCCGGTGGCCGTCGACGGGCAGGGAGAAGCCGTCCAGCCGGACGCCGGGTGCCTCGTAGCTCTGGTGGTCGATCGGCCGGCAGCCCGCGCCGCGCAGCTCGTCGAGCAGCCCCCACCGGCCGAGCAGTGCCACGCCCGGCTGGTGGATGTAGTGCGAGGACAGCGTGTCCTGCGGGAAGCGCGCTTTCTCCAGGAGCAGGACCCGATATCCCTGCCGGGCGAACAGCATGGCCGCCGGCGAACCCGCGCAGCGGGCGCCTATGACAATGACGTCGTACATGACGCCTCTCTGGTCAGGTGGATTCGATGTACTCGGAAATCGACGCCACCGTCGGACGGAGGAACATCTGGTCCACCGGAACCTCGACGCCCATCTCCTCGATGTAAGCCATTTGAATTCTGGCCATGATCACGGACTGGCCGCCCAGGGCGAAGAAATCGTCGTCGATCGCGATGTCATCGCGCTTGAGTTCACGGCACCAAATGGCGAGCACCCGGTCGGATACCATCACACGACCCCGCTGTCCGCGTAGTGACGCTTCAATTCATCCGCCAGGGCCGCGCGGTCCACTTTCCCGTGCGGGCTCAGCGGAAGTCGCGCGATGCCGAGGAACCGTGCGGGAACCATGTTCCGCGGCAGCGTTTCCAGGAGCCGGGCGCGCAGGTCGCTCTCGGCGAATCCGTCGCCCGCCGGCACGACGAACGCGACCAGCTCGGCCTCGCCCGAGTCGGTGTACCCGACCACCACGGCGGCCTCCCGGACCCCGGCCAGCCTGCCGAGCGCGCGCTCGACGTCGGCGGGATCGATGCGCATGCCCCGCACCTTCACCTGCGCGTCCATCCGGCCGGCGACGACGAGTTCCCCCGCCTCGTTCACACGGCCGCGGTCTCCCGTGCGGTACAGCCTGCGGGGTGCGCCGTCGACCTCGATCGTCGTGAACCGCTGCGACTCGGGGCCCGTGCCGCCCAGGTAGCCCGCGCCGACACCGGCCCCGGAGATGCAGATCTCCCCGTACTCCCCCGCCGCGACCCCGCGCATCCGCTCGTCGAGGATGTGGATGTCGGTGTTGTGGGCCGGCGTGCCGACGGGTGCGATGTCGTGGTCACCGGGCCGGTGGCCGGTGAGGTCGTACGAGGTCGCGACATCCGTGCACTCGGCCACACCGTACTGGTGCAGGAGGGTGCAGGTGTTGCCCTCGCGCCGGGCCCAGTCCGCGATCCGCTCGACGCGCAGCGGCTCCCCGCCGAAGAGCACGTAGTCGAGACGGGAGAGCGCGTCACCGCCGCGTGCGGTCTCCCAGTCGACCAGCAGGTACAGGGTGCTGGAGGCGCAGTGCACCACGCGTATGCCGTGCCGGCCCAGCAGGCGGTAGGCCATCGCGGGGTCGAAGTTCCTGCTGGGCATCAGGTGTTGGGTGGCGCCGCAGAACAGCGGCGTCAGCAGGGCCCGTTGGGAGAGGTCGAACCCGAACGCGCTGACGACCAGGTGGTGGGAGCGGTGGTCCAGGCCGTATTCCAGCGTCAGCCAGTTCAGCAGGTTGAACCAGCCTTCGTGCCGCACGGCGGTGATCTTCGGCGTACCGGTCGATCCGGAGGTGAAGACCGCGTAGCACAGGTCGTCCCCGGTGACCGTGACGTCCGGATCGGTCGCCGGCAGGCCCGCCAGCTGCTCGGAGAGCTGCTCCAGGCCGACGGACTCGACGGCCGCCGGCCGGACCAGGCCGGCGGTCGCCGGGGAGGTCACGACGAGGGCGAGACCGGGAACCTGCCCCAGCAGCAGTTCCAGCCTCGCGGCCGGGTAGGACGGGTCGAACGGTACGTAGGCCGCGCCCGCCTTCAGCGTGCCGAGCAGGGCGACGACCAGGTCTATCGAGTAGTCGAGGCAGAGCCCGACGCGCGCCCCCGGGCCCAGTCCGCGCCCGGTCAGGTAGTGCGCGAACCGGTTGGCCCGCGCGTTCAGTTCGGCGTACGTCACCTGCTGGTCCGCACAGCGGACGGCCACGGTGTCGGGGGTGGCCGCCGCGTGTGCCTCGAACCGGCGGTGGACGACGGGCGCCGAGGGCAGGGCGACCCGCTTTCCCTGAAGGATCATCAAGTGTCTCCGATGCGGAGGTGTCCGGTCGGGCGGGCCGCCGGGCGCGCCACGGGGAAGGAACGTGGTCCGGCGCTCAGGCGGTACGGCGATCGGCGGCTTCGAGCACCTGGGTCACCCACTTGTCGACGGGCAGACCCTGCGCGGCGGCCACCTTGGAGTAGTAGTCCAGCTGGCCGGCGGACAGCTCGATGGTGAGCGTGGTGGCCTCCCGCCGGTGCTCGTCGGTGCCGGCGGCCCCGGCCGCAGCGGGAGCGTTGTGCTCCTCGCCGCCGTCCTCGCTCTGTTCGGCGAGACTGGTGCGGACCGCCCTGCGCAGTTCGTTGCGCGACCACTTCTGCTGCTCGGCCTTGAGCAGCCAGTAGTCCTGCTCCGCCGGCGACAGGCGAGTCACCTCGGCGTGGTGGGCGAAGCTGAGGCTGTCCCGTCTGCGGTGGAGCTCGAACCGCCGCGCCACCCACGCGTAGTTGCGCAGGGTCTGGTAGTCGAGGCCCGTCCGCTCGATCGCCTCCCGGTAGCGCCGCCATCCGAAGGCGGTCTCCCCGAAGATCAGCCAGTCGCCGAGCCACCAGGCCGAGGAGTTGGTGAGATCGCGCAGATTGGCCCCGATGCGCTCCCAGGACCGCTCCGACAGGTGCTGCGAGAAGATCATCCCGGTCTTCCGCACCTGCGCCTGTTTCCCGACGAAGGGCAGCACCACATCGCGTTGCACGAGTTCTCCGCCGGCGCCCACCGGCGCCGGTCGGTGCCTGTTCGCGGTTCTCACTGGAGCCACCCCCACAGCCTTCCTCTCCCACCGATGTGTTGGTCCGGGCGCGTACGGATCGCTCGACGATCCGCCGCGCGTCGGGGTTCAGTCCGCCGCCATGGCCTCCCGCAGGCTCTTCGGCCGCAGGTCGGTCCAGTTGCGCTCGACGTACTCCAGGCACTCGCTCCTGGCCGCCTCGCCGAAGACCGTCCGCCAGCCGGCGGGCACTTCGGCGAACACCGGCCACAGGGAGTGCTGGTCCTCGTCGTTGACCAGGACAAAGAAACGGGCGTCCTCGTCATCGAAAGGGTTCGTGCTCACGGCCACCATCCTCAGACGTCACGGGGGTGCTCGGAAAAGGGAAATCACCAGGACCGGGGCCCGGTTCGCAGATCGGCGTCGTCCTGTCGACAGGACACCCGGCATCCGGAGCCACCCTGGAATGCTGACGCCACGCTAGGACCCTGCTGCCGACGCCGCAAGGACAGCGCAATTTCCGGAGGGCCGGCCCGTCGCCCGGGCCTGTATCCCACTGGGGTTCTGTGCCACGATGACCGGGCAGCGGCCCCGCGAACGGGCCTCGTCGTATTCCGGGTTCGCCCCGTCCCTTTTCGACCGGGGCGATCGCGAGAGCGCGGCCGATCACGGCCCGTGCGGTCGAAAGAGCCCTCGTTCCAGCCGAACTCCTTAACGCGGCGGTGACCGCGCCCGCCCCGTACCGAGGTCAAAGGAATTCCTGATGGACGCATTAGCCGAAGCCGTGCTCGCGGGTGCTTCGCCTGACGAACTGATCCGAGAGGACGTGCCGGGCGAATACCGTGCGGCATATCTGCACGCGGAGGATGTCGGCCTGTTCGGCGACATCCCGGACAAGGACGTACGCCGCTCCCTGCGGGTCGGCCGGGTGCCGATGCCGGAACTTGCGCCGGACGAGGCACTGGTCGCGGTCATGGCCAGTTCCGTCAACTACAACACCGTCTGGTCGGCGACCTTCGAACCGCTGCCCACCTTCGATTTCCTGCGCCGCTTCGCCCGTCAGGGCGGATACGCCGCCCGCCACGACCGCCCGCACCACGTGCTCGGGTCGGACGGCGCCGGGGTCGTCGTGCGCGTCGGCACGGGCGTACGGCACTGGCGCGTCGGCGACCACGTGGTCGTCTCGCCGTCCTACGTGGACGACCAGGAACCCGCGACGCACGCCGACGGGATGCTCGGCGCGGAACAGCGGGTGTGGGGCTTCGAGACCAACTTCGGGGGCCTGGCCCACTACGCGGTGGTACGGGTCAACCAGCTCGTGCCCAAGCCCACGCACCTGACCTGGGAGGAGGCCGCGTCCGTGCCGCTGTGCGGCAGCACGGCCTACCGGATGCTGGTCAGCGACCGGGGCGCCCGCATCAAGCAGGGCGACATCGTGCTGATCTGGGGGGCGGCCGGCGGCCTGGGCGCCTACGCGGTGCAGCTGGTGAAGGCGGGCGGCGGCATCCCGATCGGCGTGGTCGGCTCGGAGGAGAAGGCCCGCATGCTGCGCCGGCTCGGCTGTGACGTGGTCGTCAACCGCCATGACATCGGACTGGGCGACCGCGTCCCGAGCCCCGACGAGGCCATCGCGCTGGGCAAGCGACTCGGCAGGCGGATCAGGGCCGAGGTGGGCGAGGACCCGCACGTGGTGTTCGACTACGTCGGCGCCGCCACCTTCGGTGTGTCGGTGTTCGTGGTCCGCAAGGGCGGCACGGTCGTCACCTGCGGCTCCAGCACCGGTTACCAGCACCAGTACGACAACCGCTACCTGTGGATGAACCTCAAGCGGATCATCGGCAGCCACGCGGCCAACTGGCAGGAGCTGCAGGAGTGCAACCGACTGGTGCAGCGGGGGATGCTCGTGCCCGCGCTGTCGACGGCGTACCCGCTCGACGAGATCGGCGAGGCCGCCCGGCTGGTGCAGCGGAACCGGCACACCGGCAAGGTCGGTGTGCTGTGCCTGGCCCCGACCACCGGGCTCGGGGTCACCGACCCCGCGCTGCGCGCCCGGATCGGCACGGACCGGCTCACCCCGCTGTGGGAGCCGAACGGGCCCGCCCCGGCCTCCCGCCCGGCCCCGGCCGTCACCGGGCCCACCCGTTGACCAGGAAGGACCCGGCCGTGACCCAGACGACCTCCGATCCGGTGCCCCCCGGCGCGTCCGCGGCCGGTACGGCACCCGGACCCGGCGTGCCCGCGCTCACCCCGCCCGCGCGGAGCGACGCGCCGTCCCACGGCGGCCCGGTGCCGCCGGCCGCTCCCGGCGGCGGGCTGTCCGCCGCCCGCGCGCCGCGGTGGGGGGTGCCCGCATGACCGGGACCGCCGGCCTGCCGGGTGGCATCCACCGGGTGGGAGTCGTCGGCTGCGGCACCATGGGCACCGGTATCGCCGACCTGTGCGGCCGGGCCGGACTGGACGTCGTGGTCGTGGTCTCCGGGCCCGCCGCCCTGCCCGCCGGCCGGGCTCGGCTGGTCGCCTCACTGGACCGTGCCGTCTCCCGCGGCAAGGTGTCCGAGGCCGACCGGGAGGCCACGCTGGCGCGCACCACGTTCACCGCCGACCTCGACGACCTGGCCGACCGCGACCTCGTGGTGGAGTCGATCCGCGAGGACGAGGAGCTGAAGTCCGAGCTGTTCGTGGCGCTGGACAAGGTGGTCCGGTCCCCACGGGCCGTCCTCGCGTCGAACACCTCGTCCATCCCGATCACCCGTCTCGCCTCGGTCACCGGCCGGCCGGAGCAGGTGGTCGGCACGCACTTCTTCAACCCGGTGTCCGCGCTGCCGCTGGTGGAACTGACGGGTTCGCTGCTCACCGGGGAAGACACCCTGCGCCGCATGACCGAGTTCGTCGAGGTCACCCTCGGCAAGACGCCGATCCGCACGCCGGACCGGTCCGGCTTCGTGGTCAACGCCCTGCTCATCCCCTACCTGTTGAGCGCCGTCAGGATGGTGGAGTCCAACGTCGCCACGGTCGAGGTGATCGACCAGGGCATGACGCTGGGCTGCTCGCACCCCCTGGGGCCGCTGCGGCTGGCCGACCTGATCGGCCTGGACGTGGTCACCGCGATAGCCGAGTCCCTGCACCGGGAGTTCCGCGAGGCGCAGTACGCACCGCCCACCCGCCTGCTGCGGATGGTGGAGGCCGGGCTGCTGGGCAAGAAGTCCGGCCGCGGCTTCTACGCCTACCCCTGAGGACCCCGGCGTTCTTCATCCACCATCCATCCGCCCCGGACGGCACAACCAGCCCTCCGGGAGTTCCCCGCCTGGAGGCAATGCCGTGACCAGACCGCCGACTTCGGAGCGCGACAGGGTTCCGTTGCTGTGTCTTCCGTTCGCCGGAGGCGGAGCGAACTTCTTCCGCCCGTGGAACAGTGCGGGTCTGCGCGGGGTGGTGGCCACACCACTCCAACTGCCCGGTCGTGAACGCCGGTTGGACGAGGAACCGTACCGGGACGTGCACGCCGCCGCGGACGGGCTGCTCCCGGCCGCCCTCGAAGCCGCGGGCGAGGGCCCCGTCGCCCTGTTCGGGCACTGCTTCCTCGGCGCGGTCCTCGCCTACGAACTCACCCGGCGCCTCAGCGCGCTGGGACACGTCGAGGTGACGCACCTGTTCGTCAGCGCGGCACGCCCGCCGTCCGCCGGGCCGGTCAGCGATGTGTCCGCGCTGACCGACGACGCGTTCCTCCAGCACGTCGAGAAGACCACCGGGCGCCGGTACGACGCCTTCGACGTACCGGAGATACGCGAGCTGCTGATCCCGACCCTGCGCGCCGACTACGCGATGGACGAGAGCTACCGGCCGGCCGGCGCGGACCCGCTCGACGTCCCGATGACCGGGGTGTACGCCACGGACGACACGTTCGTCTCCCGTGCCGACGTGGCCGAGTGGCAGACCGTGACCACCGCGCCCTTCACCCTGGCCGAGCTGCCGGGAGAGCACATGTACCCGGCCGACGACCCCGGGCCGTTGCTCGCACTGATCTCCGAGACCATCGCCGCCGGCCGCGTCGGGGCCGACAGGAGGCTCACCCATGGGACTGCGTGACAAGACCGTCGTGATCACCGGCGCGGCCAGGGGAATCGGCCGGGCCTGCGCCGTGCGGGCCGCCGAGGAGGGCGCGGACGTCGTGCTCATCGACATCGGCGAGGACCTCCCGGAGATCCCCTACGCGCTGGGCTCCGCCGACCAGTTGGAGCAGACGGCGCGGCTGTGCCGCAAGAACGGCGCGGCCGTGTTCGTCGCCACGGCGGACGTGCGTTCGGGCTCCGCCGTGTCGGCGGCCGTCACGGCCGCGGTGGACCGGTTCGGACGGATCGACGCCCTGATCAACAACGCGGGGGTGGGGGCACCGTCGGGGAAGGCCACGCACGAGTTCACCGAGGAGGAGTGGCGGGCCGTGCTGGACGTGAACCTCTCCGGGCCGTGGCACCTGATCACCGCGGTCGCGCCGGTCATGGTCGCCCAGAGGTCGGGCAGCATCGTCAACGTCGCGTCGACGGCCGGCCTCGTCGGCTACCGCCACTTCGCCGGATACGTCGCCTCCAAGCACGGGCTGGTCGGCCTGACGAAGGCCGCCGCCCTGGACTACGCACCGATGAACGTCCGGGTCAACGCGCTGTGTCCGGGCCCGGTGCGGGACGACCCGGCCATGGACGGCCAGATGACCGCGGTCGTCGCCGACGCCCTCGGCATCAGCTACGAGGAACAGGAAGCCGTCTACCTGGAGTCGGTGGCGACCGACTCGCTGGTCGACCCGTCCGACGTCGCCGGAGCCGCGATCTGGCTCGCCGGCGACGACTCCCGCAAGGTCACCGGCTCGGTCGTCCCCGTGGACGCCGGCTTCACCGCCCGCTGACTCTTCTTACGGCCTCACCTGAAGGAGTGCGTGTGTCCGTCACCAGCGAAGCGGCCGCGGAGGTCCCCGCGGCCGGTCACCCGGGCGGTCGGCTCTTCGCCCGCGCCGAGTTCGGCGCCGACCCCTCCCGGGCCTGCCACAGCCTCATCAGACGGCTGCCCGCCGGGACCGGCGCGGTGGCGGTGCGCGCGAACCTGGCCGTGCTGACGGAGCGTCACCCGGCCCTGCGCGATCTGCAGGTGTTCGACGAGACGCTGGACGTCACCGCGGGCGACACCGTCGCGCACCGGCGCCGCACCCGGGAGGCCGGCCGCGCGGTCAACGGCGCCCCGGTCATCGCACGGGCCGTCGTGCTGGACTACGCGGACGGCGCGGCCGACCTGGTGCTGGTGGCACACCGCCGTGCCGTGGACCGGTGTGCCCTGGACGGGCTGGCCACCGCCCTGGCCGACCCGGCTTGTCCCGTGGACCTCCCCGAACCGGCGGCCGGCACGGACTCCGCGCAGGAGGGCCCGCCCGAGCTGCCCTGGGGTCTCGGCGACCCGGCCGGGGCCGGCCGGACCGGCACCGTCGCCCTGACCCCCACGACCGTCACACAGGACGCGGCGGCGCTGCCGGTGGCGGCCACCGCGGCCGTCCTGGCCCGTTACGGCGGGACGGAGCACGCCGAGTTCGCGCTGATCACCGGAAGGCCGGAGGCACCGGACGCGCAGCGGTCGGTCACGCTCCCGGCCGGTGCGGCGACACCCGTGAGCGACCTGCTCGACGCCGCGGCACACGCCGGCACCACCGGCGGCGAGCCGCTGTCCGGTGTGCCGGCGGTCGGGGTCCTGCTGACCGAGGGCCGCGCCGGTGACGACTACCGCCCCGCGCTCGCCCCCGTCTTCCCGGTGACCCTGGCCTGGCAGTACGGCACGGACGGCACCCTGAGCGGGGTCCTGCACTACGACGAGGGGGTCCTGGACCCGGTCGTCGCCCGGCAGTTCGCCGGACACGTCGACCGCCTCGTGGGCGCGCTGGCCCAGGCTCCGGCCGGGACCCGGGTGGGTGACATCGAGCTGGTGGACACCGGGGAGGCCGCCGCGATCGTCGCCGCCGGGCGCACCCCGGCCGGGCGCGACACGGTGGCCGCGCCCGTCCACGAACTGTTCCGCAAGGTGGCCGCCGCCCATCCGGACGCCCCCGCGCTGACCGACGCGGACCACACGCTGAGCTACGCCGAACTGGACGCCCGGTCCGACACGGTCGCCGGCGCGCTGCGCGCACACGGGGTGGCGCCCGGAGACCGGGTCGGTGTGTGCCTCGACCGTGACGCCGGACTGGTGGTCTCTCTGCTCGGGGTGCTCAAGGCCGGTGCGGCCTACGTCCCGATGGATGTCGCGTACCCGGCGGAGCGGCTGGCCCACACGGTGGCCGACTCCGGCGCCCGGACGGTGCTCTCCTCGGCACCGGACTTCCCCGCGGTCGACGGGGTGACCGTCCTGCACCCGGACGGGCTGTCCGGCGCCGGCGGTGAGCCGGTCGCGGACCCGGGCACCGGCCCGGACGACATCGCCTACGTGATCTACACCTCCGGCTCCACCGGCCGGCCCAAGGGCGTCGCGGTGCCCCACCGCAATGTCGGCGCGCTGCTCGCGGCGACCACCAAGGACTTCCGGCTCGGCCCGGCGGACACCTGGACGCTGTTCCACTCCAGCGCGTTCGACTTCTCCGTGTGGGAGATCTGGGGCGCGCTGCTGACCGGCGGGCACCTGGTCGTGGTGCCGTACTTCGTCTCCCGCAGCCCGGAGGACTTCCACGACCTCCTGGTACGGCACCGGGTCACCGTGCTGAACCAGACCCCGTCCGCGTTCGCCATGCTCAAGGAGGTCGACCTGCGGCGCTCGGCCGACCTCGCGGTGCGTCTGGTGGTCTTCGGGGGCGAGCCGCTGGACGTGCGGATGCTGCCGGACTGGTTCCGCCGGCACCCGCACACCCGGTGCCGGATGGTCAACATGTTCGGCATCACCGAGACCACCGTCCACGTCACCAGCCAGACGCTCACCCCGCAGGACACCGGCACCGGATCCCGTTCGGTGGGCCGGGCGCTGCCCGGCTGGTCGGTGTCCGTGCGGGATGCGGCCGGCCGGGTCCAGCCGTTCGGCGTACCCGGCGAGATCTACGTCGGCGGCGCGGGCGTGGCGAGTCACTACCTCAACCAGGAGGAGCTGACGGCCGCCCGGTTCGTGTCCGACCCGGTCACCGGGGAGCGCGTCTACCGCAGCGGTGACCTGGGCCGGCTGCGCCCGGACGGACGCCTGGACCACCTCGGCCGGATCGACGGCCAGGTCAAGGTGCGCGGTTTCCGCATCGAACTCGGCGAGATCCGCTCGGTCCTGCTGGAGGACCAGAACGTCGGCGCCGCGGCGGTCGTGCTGGGCGGCGGCACGGACGACGCGGCCGACGTCCGTCTGGACGCGTACATGGTGGCGAGGCGCGAGGACGTGTCCGTGGAGGACATCCGGCAGCGGGCGGCCCGCTATCTGCCGGACTACATGGTGCCCGCCACGTTCACGTTGCTGCCCGAACTGCCGCTGACCGTCAACGGCAAGGTCGACGTGAGCAGGCTGGAACCGGCGGCCGAACCCGCCCCGGCCGCCACGGCGGGAGAGGCGACGGACGACCCGGTGCTGCGGGTGTGGCGCGAGGTCCTCGGCAAGCAGGTCGGCCCGGACGACGACTTCTTCGCCTACGGCGGCAACTCGCTGCTCGCGGTGCGGCTGTCCGGCGCGCTGCGCAGGGCCGGGCTGCCCCCGGTGTCCCTGCGCGAACTGTACGTGCACCCCACCGCGGCCGAGGTGAGCGCGCTCATCGCCGCCCGCGAGACCGCCGAGGAGCCCGGCGGGCACCCGGCGGCGTAAGCGGGGGCCTGGACCTGGGCGTTAAGGCCAAGGCCCAGACCAAGGCCAAGGCCCAGACCAGGTCTGAGCCTTGGCCTTGGCTTGGCCTTGACCTGAGCCTGGGCCGCCGTCCCGTCGAAGCGGTGCCGGAGGGCGGGGATCGCGGCCCCACCCACGTCAGAGGTCGTGGGAGAGGCCGAGCCCCGTCAGCGCGCCGACCGGGTCCAGGTCGGGGGTGCCGCGCGGCCACCAGTCCTCGCGGCCCGGCTCGGACTCGTAGGCGTACCACAGGCCGTCGCGGCCCAGGCGGAGCTGGAGGTGGCCGTGGGGGTGCGTGAGGTGATTGCGCCAGGGCCGGAAGGCGGGCAGGTCGGCGGCGAGGAGCAGCGGACGGGCCCGGTCGAACCGGCCGGCCGGCGGATCCCAGGGCTCCTCCAGCACGGCGAGGCCCTCCAGCCCGCCCTGCCGCCAGGCGGCGACCGCGCGGGCCAGGTCGGCCGGGGTGCGGCCGGCCGCGGCGGCGAGCGAGGAGTACAACGCCCGGGTGCCGGCGGTGAGTCCCGAGCCGGGACGGGCCGCGGCCAGACGGACCGCGTCCTGCCAGAGGGTCAGCTCCCCGACCGGGTCACGGCCGGTGGTGAGCAGGGCGTGGGCCCGGGCCGCGGCGTCCGTGGCCAGCTGGTCCAGGTCGAAGGGGTCCGGGCCGCCGGGGGACGCCGGGTAGGCCGGGGGTTGTTCCGGGTGCGCGGGCGGGGGCAGCGGCGCGGGAAGGGGCGGCAGGGTGCGCGGCTGGAGCGCCTCCTTGGCGCGCACGCCGGGCAGCGGCGCCGGTTCCCTGTCCTGCGCGGCGCGCGCCGCGCGGGTGGCGCTCAGCCGGGACAGCGCGTCGAGCAGTTGCCGCTCGCCCCGGCCGCGCAGCAGGAGCAGCACGAACGGGTCGGCGTCGAGCAGCCGGGCGGTCTGGTAGCAGAGGGCGGCCGCGTGCTTGCAGGGGTGACCGCGGTCGGGGCAGCTGCACCGGGGCTCCAGGTCGCCGGGGCCGGGCAGCAGGGGGACGCCGCCCTGCGCCAGTGACTGGGGCATCTCCTTGTCGAGCAGCGCCGCGATGTGCCCGGGCCGGTCGGCCGCGGCGTCCAGGAAGCGGTCCCAGTCGGAGTCGCCGAGCGTGCGCAGGCGCACCTGGACGCGGTAGGGCCGGGGGCGGCTGCCCTGCACGTAGGCCAGCACGAGGCCGGGCGTCACCGTGATGGCGTCCACATGCCCCTGCTCGGCGTATCCGCGCCCGCGCTCCAGCCGCTTGACGTCCAGCGCGCCCTGCTCCAGCGCGGACACCCAGGCGTTGCCCCACCAGCTCTCGGCGAACCGGTCACCCTCGCGGGGCGGGAAGGCCGGGAACGTGCGGCGCAGGTCGTTGTCCCGGCCGGGGGCGGCCATCGTGCGCGGGGCCGAGCGGGTGGCGGGGCGGGCGGATACCGGGGTGCGGGGCGACCGGGCCGGTGCCGGCGGGTGCGGGGCGGAGGGCTCGGGGGCAGGAGCCCGGGCGGTGTCCCAGGACGCCGAGGTGTTGTTCTCAAAACTTTCGGGGCTCTCGGAGCCTGCGGAATGCCCGGACCTCCCGGAGGACATGGAGGGAGCGGTGGCCGGGGGCGCCTCGGCGGTGGCCGGGGGCGCCTCGGCGGTCTCCGAAGCGCCCTCACGGCCGGAGGGCGTCCGCTCGGGCTGCGCCGACTCACCGGTGTCGCTCGGGTCGCTCTGGTCGTCCGGGCCATACGGGTCATACGGGTCGTCCGGCAGGTCCGGCAGGTCGGGCATCCGGAACGCGTCCGACAGCAGCCGCTGAACGGCGGGGACTCCCCCGCCGGTGCCGTGGTCGGCCGCGCGCCGCGCGGCCGCCGCCCGTTCGTCCACGTCCTTCTGCCTGGCCCGGCGCCTGCGGCGGGCGCCTTCCCGCTCGGTCGCTTCCCGGGCCCGCCGGGCCTCGTCCCGCGACGCGCGCAGCGCCTCGCGCGCGACGTCCGCCGCACGCGACCCGGGCCGGTCGGCGCCCTCGCCACCCCGGGGAGGGGCAGGAGCGGGCTGGTGTTCCTGCACGCCGTCGGGTGTCCCGGCCGGGGTGGATCCGGCGGGGTCCTCGTGACGCGCAGGGCCGACCGGACCGGCGGGGTCCCGGCGCACCGCTGCGCCGTACTGCCCACCGGCGTCTGGCAGTTGGTCACCGCCCTGCGGCTCCACCGCGCCGGCCCGGCTCCCGGAACGCGTCCGCTCGGCAGCACCGGGGGGAACCTGCCCTGGAGGCGTGGCCGGAGCCGGGGAGCCGACGGTGTCCTCCTCCGTGCCCTCCCCCTCCGGCCGGTCCTCGCCCGCGCGGACGCCGCCCCGCTGCTCGGACACCGCCTTGCGCAGCGCCTCGCGGGCCACGTCCCCGGGGCGTGGGGCCTCCTGGGCAGCGGGCTCTTCGCCCGGGCCCGGTGAAGTCTCCTGGTCCTGGGCCGCCGCCCGGGACCTGGCCTCGCGCAGGGCCCGGCGGGCCTCGTCGGCCGGGCGGGCGTTCACAGCCTGCTCCCCGGGACACGGAGGGTCCCCACGACACGGAGGGTCCCCACGAGGCGGAGGGTCCCCACGAGGCGGAAGGTCCCCGGAACGCCGCTGAGCTCCTGACGGCACGTCATGACGACCTCCGCAGGGACACCAGGTCGGACAGCTCGCGGTCCGTCAGCTCGGTGAGGGCCGACTCGCCGGAGCCGAGGATCGCGTCGGCGAGAGCCCGCTTGGCGTGCAGCATCTCGGCGATGCGGTCCTCGACCGTGCCTTCCGTGATGAGGCGGTGGACCTGCACGGGCTGGGTCTGGCCGATGCGGTAGGCGCGGTCGGTGGCCTGCTCCTCGACGGCCGGGTTCCACCAGCGGTCGAAGTGCACGACGTGGCCCGCGCGGGTGAGGTTCAGGCCGGTGCCGGCCGCCTTCAGGGACAGCACCAGCACCGGGGTCGAGCCGGCCTGGAAGCGGTCGACCATGCGCTCCCGCTCCGGGACCGGCGTGCCGCCGTGCAGGAGGTCGACCGGGACCGCGCGGCCGGCCAGGTGGGAGGTGATCAGACGGGCCATGCCGACGTACTGCGTGAAGACCAGGGCGGAGCCGTCCTCGGCGAGCAGCGTGTCCAGCAACTCGTCCAGCAGGGCGAGCTTGCCGGATCGGGCGGCCTGCCGGTCGCCGGCCGGGACGGGCTCCTCCTTCAGGTACAGCGCGGGGTGGTTGCAGATCTGCTTGAGCGACGTCAGCAGCTTCAGCACCAGGCCCCGGCGCGCCATGCCCTCGGCCGTCTCGATGGCGAGCATCGACTCGCGCACCACCGCCTCGTACAGCGCGGCCTGTTCGCGGGTGAGCGGGACCGGGTGGTCGGTCTCGGTCTTGGGCGGCAGTTCGGGGACGATGCCCGGGTCGGACTTCTTGCGGCGCAGCAGGAAGGGCCGGACCAGACGGGCCAGGCGCCGCACCGCCTCCTCGTCCTCACCGGTCTCCACGGCCCGGGCGTGCCGGGCGCGGAAGGACTTCAGCGGGCCGAGCAGGCCCGGGGTGGTCCAGTCGAGCAGGGCCCACAGCTCCGAGAGGTTGTTCTCGACGGGCGTGCCCGTGAGGGCGACCCGGGCGGGGGCGGGGATGGTGCGCAGCGCCTTGGCCGTGGCGGAGTAGGGGTTCTTGACGTGCTGTGCCTCGTCGGCGACGACCATGCCCCAGGCCTGCTCGGCCAGGGCGGGCGCCGCCGAGCGCATCGTCCCGTACGTGGTGAGGACGAAACCGCCGTCCAGGCCGGACAGGCTGCGCTCGGGGCCGTGGAAGCGGCGGACGGGGACGCCGGGGGCGAAGCGGTTGATCTCGCGCTGCCAGTTGCCGAGCAGCGAGGCCGGGCAGACGACCAGCGTCGGCTCGCGGCGGGCCCTCTTGAGGTGGAGCGCGATGAGCGTGACGGTCTTGCCGAGGCCCATGTCGTCGGCGAGGCAGCCGCCGAGGCCGAGGGAGGTCATCAGGTCGAGCCAGGCCAGGCCGCGCAGCTGGTAGTCACGCAGGGTGGCGTGCAGGCCGGGCGGCGGGTCGGCCGGGCGGATCCCGGCGGTCAGGCGGTCGCGCAGGGCGGCCAGGGCGCCGGCCGGGACGGCCTCGACCGTCTCGCCGTCCACCTCGGCCGTGCCGGTGAGGGCTACGGACAGGGCGTCCACCGGGTCGAGCAGGCCGAGGTCCCGCTTGCGGGCCTTGCGGACGAGGGCCGGGTCGACCAGCACCCAGCGGTCGCGCAGCCGGACGACCGGCCGGTGCGCCTCGGCGAGGGCGTCCATCTCGGCCTCGGTGAGCGGGTCGCCGCCGAGGGCGAGCTGCCAGCGGAAGCCGAGCAGGTCCTCGCTCTCGAAGAAGCCGGTGCCGTCGGTCGCGGAGCCGGGCGCCGGGCGGACCACCGCGGCGGCGGACAGGTCCTGCGCCAGGTCCCTCGGCCAGTGCACGGCGACGCCGGCCGCGGCGAGCCGGGTGGCGGCGACGCCGAGCAGGTCGCCGAGCTCCTCCTCGGTCAGGGCCAGCACATCGGGCACGTCCTGGTCGGTGAGCCGGTCGAGCGGCGGCCAGACCCGGGCCGCGCGGCGGACGGCGAGGGCCGCGTCGACCCGCGCGCGGGGACCGAAGGCGTCGCCGGCCTCCCCCGCCCACAGGGCCGCCGCGTCGGTCACGAGGGTGGGGTCGGCGAGGCTGTGCACCTGGACGACGGCCGCGCCCGCGCCGCGCGCGCCGCCGTCGGGGGTGCCGTCGAACAGGTCGTAGGCCGAGAGGTCCAGGCGGAGCGAGATCCGCACGCCGGCGTCCATGCCGGCGGCGACCTCGGCGGCCCAGTCGTGGGCGCCGGGCAGCCGCGTCGCCTCGCGGGCGGCGAAGGGCCGGCCGGTGGTGTGGGGCGCGGCCGGGGTGCGCGGCAGCGTGTCGGCGACCGCGTCCAGGAAGGCGCGTACCAGCGCTTCCGGCTCGGGCAGGCGGATCGGGCCCGGGCCGGGCAGCGGGACGGCGTGCCCTTCGTGGGGCAGGGCGGCGGCCACGGCACGCAGGTGCGCGATGTCGTCCGGGTCGAGGGGGCCCGCACGCCAGGCGTCGTGTCCCGTGGCGGTGAGGCCCGGCAGCAGCCGGCCCCGCGCGGTGAGCCGCAGGGCGTGCAGGGCGGCCGCGCCCCAGCATGCGGTGGCGGGGTGGGCCGCCGGGTCGTGCCGGGCGCGCACCAGCAGCGGCAGGGCGGTCTCCAGCGGGAGGGTCAGCGCCGGGGCGGTGCGCCGGCGGACCGTCGCGCCGTGCCGTCGTACGACGGTCAGCTGCGTGTCGTCTACGGTCGGCTGCGTGTCGTCGCCGGTCGGCTCCGTGGCGTCGGCGGGCCGGGAGGTGCCGTCGGTGGGGAGCGAGGTGCCGTGGGCGGGCAGCGAGGTGCCGTCGGGGTCCCAGAAGGCGATGCGTCCCTCGCGTGGGAGGGGCGCGGGCAGGAAGACGGCCGGGAGCCGCACCGGGACCGAGGCGTCCCGCGCCCGCTCGGTCCGCGCCACCGTGTCGCCCATACGTCCTGCCACCTCCCGTCCGTCTGTCGGATCGATCGTCTCCGACTCTACGGGCGGGGTCTGACAACCGGTCCCGGTGACGAGGTCAGGGCACCGTCCTGGCCACGACGTACACCCAGGGGTACGCCGGGTTGGACAGGTCCACCACGACGTCGTGCGTGGGGGCCGGGTTCTTCTGCTTGTGGACGAAGCCGTACCACGCGTCGCCCTCGGGGAACTTCCAGCCGGTGATCCTGCGGTCGCGGGCGCCGATGCTGATGTCGCCCTTCTTCAGGTCCGCGCGGGTCACGCCCAGGCCGGTGAGGTAGGCGTCCAGGCCGGCCGCGTTGGTCTCGAACTGGGCGTACAGGCGGCTGGTCTTCCAGTTGTTGGTCTCGTAGTACGCCACGTGCCAGGCGGGGTGCGGGACGGGCACCTGGTAGATGCGGCGCTGGAGCTTGGAGGGCCAGCCCTCGGTGAGGCCGGTCGCCGAGTACTTGGCCTCCTTGTCCTTGCCGCTGTCGCGGCTCTGGTTCGCGGAGATCACCAGGTAGCCGGCCGGGATGCCGATGAGCAGGACGATGATCAGCAGGGTGAGCGCCCTGCGGCGGATCATGTGGCGGCGGTCCTCGACCGGGCGGTCCGGCCCGCCGGGCCAAGGGCCCTGGTGGGGCAGGGATGCGGTCACAGCGTCTCCTGGCTGCTGCGCAGCGACTGCGTGTACCGCTCGTAGCGCTCGAAGCGCTCCACGCGGCGGCGCTTGGCGCGGCGGAAGCGGCGGGCGACCAGCCGGGCGAGGTCGGCGGCGCCGACCATGCCGGCCTCGGGGCC
The DNA here is from genome assembly GCF_049846985.1 of Streptomyces sp. DT190. Classification (NCBI taxonomy): domain Bacteria; kingdom Bacillati; phylum Actinomycetota; class Actinomycetes; order Kitasatosporales; family Streptomycetaceae; genus Streptomyces; species Streptomyces sp. DT190. The sequence goes on from NZ_JBNCNM010000032.1 coordinate 24,106, forward strand.
GAGCTGGGCGCGGACGATACGCGCCTCGGGGCGGTAGCCGCGGCCGGTGAGGTGCCGCTTGAAGGCGTCCCGGGCCGGGCCGATCAGCAGGTCGTCGGCGGCCGAGACGCCGCCGCCGATGACGAAGCAGGACGGGTCGAGGGCGGCGGCGAGGTTGGCGATGCCGACGCCGAGCCACTGGCCGATGTCCTGGAGCAGCTCGATGCACATGGCGTCGCCGTCGCGGGCCAGCTCGGTGATCATCGGGCCGGTGATGTCGCCGATGCTGCCCTTGACGTGCTCGATGATCCCGTAGGCGACCGGGGAGTCGGCGGCGGCCAGTTCGCGGGCCTCGCGGACCAGGGCGTTGCCGGAGCTGTACTGCTCCCAGCAGCCGCGGTTGCCGCACGGGCAGCGGTGGCCGCCGGGCACGACCTGCATGTGGCCGAACTCGCCGGCGACGCCGTACTTGCCGCGCTTGACCTGGCCGTCCTCCAGGATGGCGCCGCCGATGCCGGTGCCGAGGGTGATCATGACCAGGTGGTCCTCGCCACGGCCGGCGCCGAAGCGCCACTCGGCCCAGGCGGCGGTGTTGGCGTCGTTGTCGACCAGCACGGGGACCGACAGGCGGCTGGCGAGGCGGTCCCTGAGGGGTTCGTTGCGCCAGGACAGATGGGGGGCGAACAGCACGCGGTTGCGGTCGGCGTCGACCCAGCCGGCCGCGCCGATGCCGACGGCGTGCACGTCGTGCCGGTCGGAGAGGTCCAGGACCAGCTCGGCGATGGTGTCCTCGACGACCTTGGGGCTCTTGGACTTGTCCGGGGTCTCCGTGCGGAGCTTCTCCAGGATGTTGCCGTCGGCGTCGACGACGCCCGCCATCACCTTCGTACCGCCGATGTCGATGCCGACCGTGGGCACCCGGGGGGCCGTCAGGTGCGAGCGGCGCTCCCGGGTGCCGACCGTGCGGAGCACGGTGGCACGGCGGGAGCCGATGGGGGCGGTGAAGTCGCGGTAGGTGCTCATCGCGCCCGATTCTGCCTCACGGGACGGCGGGGTGCGGTGCACAGGGGTGGTGCGGATCGTCGCCGGGTGCCGGTGCGTGGGGGCCCGCCGCGCGGTCGTGCGAGCCTCTCAGGAACGCACGAGCAACTGGAACTCGAAGGAATAGCGCGTCGGGCGGTAGGTGTGGGTGCCGTACTCGACGGCGCGGCCCGTGTCGTCGAACGTGACGCGTTGCATGGTGAGCAGCGGCGCGCCCGCGTCCTCGGCCAGCCGCTCGGCCTCGGCCTGGGTCGCCGCCCGGGCGCCGATCGACTGCCGCGCGCTGTGGAGGGTGATGCCCGCCGCGCGCATCAGGCGGTACAGGCCCGTCGTCTCCAGCTGGCCGGTGTCGAGGTCGATCAGGCCGGGGGGCAGGAAGTTGCACAGGTGGGCCATGGGCTCGCCGTGGGCGAGGCGGAGGCGCTCCACGCGGTGGACGTCGCTGTCCTCGGCGACGCCGAGGGCGGCGGCGACCTCGGCGGAGGCGGGCACGACCGTGTTGACGAGGACCTTGGTGGCGGGGCGCTGGCCCGCCGCCTCCAGGTCGTCGTAGAGGCTGCTCAGCTCCAGTGGGCGCTTGACCTGGCTGTGCACGACCTGGGTGCCGACGCCGCGGCGGCGCACCAGGAGGCCCTTGTCGACGAGCGACTGGATGGCCTGGCGCACGGTCGGCCGGGACAGGCCGAGCCGGGCGGCGAGCTCGATCTCGTTGCCCAGCAGGCTGCCGGGCGTCAGTGTGCCGTGCTCGATCGCCGCCTCCAGCTGCTGGGACAGCTGGAAGTACAACGGCACGGGTGAGCTGCGGTCCACGCTGAGGTCCAGCTGCACGGTCGGGTCCACTTCTGGTTTCGGCACGCGCTGAGCGTAGCTCCGTGCGTTGTTGACGGGAAGTTGTGTAGTCAGATTGTCCGGACATACAGATTGACAGCGGCGGGCTGTACCCGCACTTTGTTCCCATGCGCATCGGCGTCATCGGTACGGGCCGCATCGGCACGATCCACGCGAACACCCTCAGCAGGCACCGCGACGTGGGGTCCTTGATCCTCACGGACGCGGACCCCGCGCGGGCCCAGGACCTGGCGCACCGGCTGGGTGAGACGGCCGCGCCCGGTGTGGAGGAGATCTTCCGCTGGGGGGTCGACGCCGTGGTGATCACGACGGCCACGTCGGCCCACGCCGAACTGATCGGTCGGGCAGCACGCTCGGGGCTGCCGGTGTTCTGCGAGAAGCCCATCGCGCTGGACCTGCCGGGGACGCTGAGCGCGATCGCCGAGGTGGAGACGGCCGGGACGGTGCTGCAGATGGGTTTCCAGCGCCGCTTCGACACGGGCTACGCGGGGGCGCGCGAGGCGGTGCGCGCGGGCCGGCTGGGCCGGCTGCACACCGTGCGGGCGCTGACCAGCGACCAGGTGCCGCCGCCGGCCGCGTGGCTGCCGGTGTCCGGCGGGCTCTACCGGGACACGCTGATCCACGACTTCGACGTGCTGCGCTGGGTGACGGGCCGGGAGGTGGCCGACGTGTACGCCACCGGGTCGGACGCCGGGCCGGCGATGTTCCGTGAGGCCGGGGACGTCGACACCGGGGCGGCGCTGCTCACCCTCGACGACGGCACGCTCGCCACGGTCACCGGAGCCCGGCTGAACGGGGCGGGCTACGACGTGCGCATGGAGCTGGCCGGGGAGCGCGACCAGATCGTGGTGGGGCTGGACGACCGTACGCCGATCGCGTCCACCGAGCCGACCGGGCCGCCGGCCGCGGACAAGCCCTGGACGGGCTTCCTGGAGCGCTTCGGACCGGCCTACGAGGCGGAGCTCAACGCGTTCGTGGAGGTCGTCCGGGGGGAGCGGGCCAACCCCTGCGACGGGCGGGAGGCCCTGCAGGCGCTGCGGGTCGCCGAGGCGTGCGAGGTGTCGCGCCGGGAGCGCAGGCCGGTGCGGCTCGCGGAGATCCCCGGCGGGGCCGCCGCCGCGTTCGCCTGAGGCCCCGCCGCTCAGCGCCCCTGGGGCTGCTGCCGCTCGGGGTGCTCCCGGCGGCCCTCGTCCTCGTCGTCGAGGAGGCCCGCGTCGTAGGCGAGCAGCGCGATCTGCACGCGGTTGTCCAGTCCGAGCTTGGCCAGGACGCGGGAGACGTGCGTCTTGACGGTGGCGACGCTCATGTAGAGGCCGGCGGCGATGTCGGCGTTGGACAGGCCGCGGCCGACGGCGACGGCGACCTCGCGCTCGCGGTCGTTGAGGCCGGCCATGCGCGCGCGGGCGCGCGTGCGGCGGGTGTCGGCGGCCGTGCCCGCGGCGTGCCGCATCAGCTGGCGGGTGACGGCGGGCGACAGGACCGGGTCGCCGGCCGCGACGCGGCGCACCGCCGTGAGGATCTCGGCGGGCGGGGTGTCCTTGAGGACGAACCCGGCGGCACCCGCGCGCAGCGCCCGCAGCACCTGTTCGTCGGCGTGGAACGTGGTGAGGACGATCACCTGCGGTGCCTTCTCGCGGCCGCGGAGCCGCTCGGTGGCGGTGAGGCCGTCCACGCCCGGCATCCGGATGTCCATGAGCACGACGTCGGGGCGGACGCGGTCGACGAGGGACTCCACCTCGCCCCCGTCGGCCGCCTCGCCGACGATCTCGATGTCGCCGGCCCCGCCCAGCATGAGGGACAGCCCGGCCCGCACCAGCGGATCGTCGTCGACGAGGAGGAGTCTGATCGCAGTCATGGCGCTTACGTAACCACGGCTGCCGCGCGGGCAGGGCGGGAACGGCGGCGGCACCGGCACGGCGACGGGGCGCCGGCCGGGCGGCACCGGCACGGCGACGGGGCGCCGGCCGCGCGGCCCCCGCCCCTCACCCCCACGGCAGCCACGCCCGGACCTCGAACCCGCCCTGCGGCGTGGCGCCGTGCTCCAGCCGGCCGCCCGCGAGGGTCGCCCGTTCCGTCAGGCCGATCAGCCCCTGCCCGGAGCCGGGGACGGGAGGCACCTCCCCCGCCGGGGCCGGGTTGCGCAGCGAGACGGTGAGTCCGTCGCCCGGCGCTCCCGTCACCGAGACCGTGACCTCCGTGCCGGGGGCGTGCTTGCGGGCGTTGGTCAGGCCCTCCTGGGCGATCCGGTAGGCGGTGCGGCCGACGGACGACGGGACGGCGGCCGGGTCGTCGACGCGCAGGTCGAGGGCGACCTTCATGCCCGCCTCCCGGGACTCGGCGACCAGGGTGTCCAGCGCCGCGAGCGTCGGCTGCGGACGGCCGGTGTCGTCCGGCTCGCCGGCCCGCAGCACGCCGATGATCTCCCGCAGGTCCTGCAGCGCCTCGTGCGCGCTCTCCCGGATCACGCCCGCCGCCCGGGCCGTCTCCGCCGGCGGCGCGTCCGGCCGGAACTCCAGGGCGCCCGCGTGCACGCTGAGCAGGGTCAGCCGGTGCGCGAGCACGTCGTGCATCTCGCGCGCGATGGCCTCGCGGGCGAGCCGCTGGGCCTGCTCGGCCCGTAGCCGCGCCTCCGTCTCGGCCCGCCGGGCGCGGTCCCTGAGGCTGACCATGAGCTGCCGCTTGGCCCGCACGAACATGCCCCAGCCGACGACCGCCGCGGTGAGCAGCACGACGAACGGCACGCTCACCACGTAGGGGACGTCCGTGTCGGGGCGCAGCCAGAAGTAGAGGGGAACCAGGGCCGTGTTGACGCCGCCCACCCAGGCCGCGTAGCGGAAGGGGCGGTGCACGGCCAGCGTGAACAGCGCGATCATGCCGGCGCCGCCCGCGGTGTCCGAGACGAAGGTGACGGGGACCATCGCCACGGCCAGCCCCAGCGGCCAGCGGCGGCGCAGCCACACCGCCGCGCAGGCCAGCGCGCCGACGACCTGGTCGACGACGGCGAGTCCCTGCGGGATGTGCGGGTTGCGCAGGAGCGCGTCGAGGGCCGTCGCGCCCACGACGACCGCGAGCAGGAAGCAGGAGAAGTCCACCGCCCAGTCGCGGGCGGTGCGCCGGGGCCGCGCCGCGCCGGGGTCGAGTTCGTGCAGCAGGGCGGAGGGGATGAACCACCGGGGCCCGGTGAAGAGCGCCAGCGTCTGCTCCGCCGGCACCGTGGAGGTCCGCGCCGCGTTCTCACCGTTCACGGTCGACGAATCTACGCAGCCCGGGGCCTGTTCGGCCGCCCCGCTGCCCGGATCGTCGACCGAAGTCGCACCGGTGCCGACTTTCGGCGCGGCCGGCCCGCCGGAGCGTGGACTTCCGTCCCCGGGAGCTCGCCCCGCGGCCGATGTGCGAGGGGGGTCCGCGGGGCGAGGGTCGGGAGGCATGAAGCAGCTACTGGAGATGCTCGGCTTCCTCGCCGTGGTGCAGGGCGTGGCGGGGCTGGTGCACGAGTTCACCGACTGGGACTGGGGCCTCGTGCAGCGTCTGGGGTTCCTCGACGGCCACGAGGTCTACGCGAGCGTCGCCCTGCTGGTGCTGGGCGTCGCCCTGTTCGCGGCGGCCGGGAGCCGGAAGTCCGTGTGAGGTCCGCCGGACGCGACGGACTTCCGGCCGGTGTGCGCCGAGGAGGGGCCCGGTTCAGCAGCCGTGGTCGATCAGGTCGAACGACGCGTAGTGGTCGGCCGTGTAGTAGTCCTCCTGGCTCCGCTCACCGGTGACGATGCGCCGGGCGCCGCGGGTGGAGGAGCCCGGGGTGATGACCGTGTACTCGTGGTAGTAGCCGGACGACTGGCTCGGCAGGATGCCCTCCCGGTTCTGGAAGACGGTGCCGTCCTGGTCGAAGGGGTAGGGGCCGCCCTGCTCGATCAGGTCGAGCGTGTCGTGGGCCTGCGAGGGCAGGGCGCTGTAGCAGATGTCGCCGACGGCTGTGGGGGCCGCGGTGGCGGTGGTGGCGGTGACCGAACCGCCGACGAGCAGGGCGGACAGGAGGGCGGCTGCTGCGCCGAGCCGCGAGGCGCGTGGGGGGAAATTCATGCGCACATGATGACGCGCGTAGACAGTGGCATGTCAATGACAAGTCGAGAGATTTTCCCGTCTCGTCCCGTGAGTTCGCGGGAAGTTAACCTGCCGCGTGCCGCCGCCGGACGGGCTCTAGGCGCCCTCCGGCAGTCCGAACTCGCCATACTGCGGGCGGCCCGCCACGTCGTACGTCTGCACCGAGACGCCCGCGCCGGTGACACTGCCCCCGGCGTGCTCGAAGGCGGTCGGCGCGGCGCCCTCGGGGAACAGCCGGAAGCCGGAGCCGAGCACCACGGGGAAGGTCAGCAGGTGGAGGGTGTCGACGAGGCCGAGCTGCACCAGGGAGCGGACCAGGGCCCCGCTGCCGTGCACCTGGACCTCGCCGTCGGTGCGCTCCTTCAGGGCGGTGACCTCCTCGGCGAGATCGCCGGAGAGCACGGTGGTGCCCGCCCAGCCGGGGTCCGTCAGGGTCGCCGAAGGCACGTACTTCGGCAGGGAGTTGAGTTTGGAGGCGACCGGGTCGGCGGGGTCGGTCACCTTCGGCCAGTAGGTGGCGAAGATGTCGTAGGTCCGGCGGCCCAGCAGGAAGGCGCCCGGGCGGGCGAAGACCTCGTTGATGAACCGGCCGAAGTCCTCGTCGGCGTACGGGAAGCTCCAGCCGCCGTGGGTGAAACCGCCCCGGGTGTCCTCCCGCGGGCCGCCCGGCGCCTGGTAGACGCCGTCGAGGGTGATGAAGAGCGTGGAGACGAGCTTGCCCATGGCGGGTGTCTTCCTTCCGGAGCCGGTGGGTGCGAGGTCTTGGTGCCATCGGTTCAGACCCCGCCGGGCCCCGCAACCCGTCGCTGGGCCGTCCGGCGTGCCCCGCCCGGCCGGCCGGGCGGGAACTCGACGTCCGTTCGCCGCCAGCACGGCCCCGGGGTGGCGGGTGGGATGGAGGCATGACTTCACAGGGAACTCTTGACGGCAAGGTGGCTCTCGTGACCGGCGGGAGCCGGGGCATCGGTGCCGCGGCGGCTCTGCGGCTGGCCCTGGAGGGCGCGGACGTGGCGGTGAGCTACGTGAACGGCAAGGAGGCCGCCGAGGAGGTCGTCCGGGCCGTGGAGGGGCTGGGGCGGCGGGCGGTGGCGCTGCGCGCGGACGCGGCGGATCCGGCCGAGGCGGCCGGTGTGGTGGACGCGGCGGCCGAGGCGCTGGGCGGTCTCGACGTCCTGGTGAACAACGCGGGCGTAGGGGTGCTCGGGCCGCTGGAGACCCTGTCCCTCGCGCAGGTGGACCGAGTCCTCGCGGTGAACGTCCGCGCCGTCTTCCTGGCCTCCCAGGCGGCCGCGGCGCTGATGCGCGAAGGCGGGCGGATCATCACGGTCGGCAGTTGCATGGCCCAGCGGGTACCGGGGCCGGGCGGGACGCTCTACACGATGAGCAAGTCCGCGCTGACCGGCCTGACCCGGGCGCTGGCCCGGGAGCTGGGGGGACGGGGCATCACGGCGAACCTCGTGCACCCCGGCCCGATCGACACGGACATGAACCCCGCGGACGGCCCCTGGGCGGCCGGGCAGGCGGCACTGACCGCGCTGGGCCGCTTCGGGACGGCCGGCGAGGTGGCGTCGACGGTCGCGTACCTCGCGGGGGCGACGTTCGTGACGGGAGCGGAGTTCGCCGTGGACGGCGGCCACGCGGCGTGACGCGCCTGCGGCACGGCGGGGCGTGAGCCAGCCAGCCCGGGCCGCGTGCAGCGGCTCCCGGCGTGGGGCGCACCCTTGAAGCACGCCGGGACGCGCGCTGCGACTCCCGAGGTGAGGCACACGCGTGCGGCACGCCGGAACGCGTGCAGTGGCTCCGGAAGTGAGGCACACCCGTGCGGCACGTCGGCACGTCGGCACGTGGGACAGGCCGGACGCCTCCAGCCGCTCCCGACGGGAGACGCACCCGTACGGCACGCCGGGACGTGAGACAAGCCCGGGCACGTGCAACCACTCCCGGTGTGGGGCTCGCGCAGCAGCCGTGGGGCACACCGGTGCCGGCCGGTGTGCCCCATGGGTCGGGGTCGGCTCAGCCGCCCAGCTCCTGGTGGCGGGCCACCAGGCGGCTCGTGCCCTCCTGGGTGAGGGAGCCGAACAGGCGCAGGCGGGAGATGCCGCCGTCCGGGAAGATGTCCACGCGCGCGTGCGTGCCCACGGCCGGCTCCGGCAGGACGAAGCGGTGGTCGGTGTCGGGCTGGAGACGGGTGCGGGGCAGGATCTCCCGCCAGTCGCCGTCCTCGCCGTCCCTCACCGACACCGACGCCCAGCCGGCGCTGTTGCCCTTGAGGTAGGCGGTGTCGATCTCCAGGGCGCGGATCTCCGCCTGGGCGGCGAGCCGGTAGCGGATCCAGTCGTGGCCCGTGTCGCGGCGGCGGCGCGTCTCCCAGCCGTCGTCCATCTTGCGGGAGCGGCCCGGCTGGATGGTGTTGGTGGCGGGCGAGTAGAAGAGGTCGGAGGCGTCCTCGACCCGGCCGCCGTTCTCCAGGGCGACGACGTCGAAGGTGCCGAGCGCCGCGAGCCACGCCGGGTCGGGGACGACCTCGCCGTGGACGCGCAGGCGGGCGATGCCACCGTCGGGGTGCTGGTTGACCCGCAGGTGCGTGAAGCGCTGCTCGACGGCGACGTCGAAACCGTTCGCCGCGTGGCCGCCGACCGCGGTGCGCGGCACCAGGGTCGTCCACTTCACGTCGTCCCCGAGCAGTTCCTCCGGCGACGGGGAGCCCGGCACGCAGGCGCCCTCGACGGAGACGGCCTGCGGGTAGTTGCCCCGGAAGTGGGCGGTGTCGACGACGATCCCGCGGATCACTCCGGGGGCACCGAGGCGGACGAGCGCCCAGTCGTGGTCCTCGGCGGTCGGCCACGGGTGCTCGGCGGAGGCGCCACGGCGCCGGCGCGTCTCCCAGCCGTCCATGATCTTGCCCTTGTGCCCGAAGTGCTCCGGGTCGAACTCGGCGCGCTCGGGCACCAGCAGGTTCTCGCGCTGGGCGAAGAACTCGTCGTTGGCGGCGATGACTCCGGCCCCGAGGCGCCGGTCGGCGAGATCGGCGTACGGGGTGAAGGGGAAGTCGGCGGTGCGGTAGTCCGCGTAGGGGTCGCCGCCTCCGTAGGGGCTCGCGTCGCCGGTGAAACGGGGAATCGCCGTCACGATGATCAGGTCTTCCTTTCGGGTGTCCGGGATGGGATTCAGTGGGTCCGGGTGAGGAGCCGCCCCTTCGGTTCGGTGAACTCGCCGTTCGCGACGATGCGCTGCCCGCGCAGCCAGGTGGACTTCACGACGCCGTACAGGGTCTTGCCGGCATACGCCGTGACGCGGTTGCGGTGCTGCAGGGAGGCCGGGTCGACGGTGAAGGTCTCGTCGGGGGCCAGGACGGCGAAGTCGGCGTCGCGGCCTGCGGCGATGGCGCCCTTGCGGTCGTCGAGCCCGACGAGTTCGGCGGTCCGCGCCGACATCCAGCGGACCACGTCCTCCAGGCCGTGCCCGCGCCTGCGGGCCTCGGTCCACACCGCGGCGAGGCTCAGCTGGAGCCCGGAGATGCCGCCCCAGGCCGTCGCGAAGTCGTCGGTCTTGAGGTCGGCGGTGGACGGCGAGTGGTCGGTGACGACGCAGTCGATGGTGCCGTCGGCCAGCGCCTGCCAGAGCAGGTCCTGGTTGGCGGCCTCGCGGATCGGCGGGCAGCACTTGAACTCGCTGGCGCCGTCGGGGACTTCCTCGGCGGTGAGGGTCAGGTAGTGGGGACAGGTCTCCACCGTGACGCGCACGCCCTCGGCCCGCGCCTTCGCGATCATCGGCAGGGCGTCGCTGGAGGACAGGTGGAGCACGTGCACGCGCGCGTTCAGCGCCTTGGCCTCGCGGATGAGCTGGGCGATGGCGCTGTCCTCGGCGTCCCGGGGGCGGGAGGCGAGGAAGTCGGCGTACCGGGGGCCGGGGTGCTGCGGGGCGGTGGCCAGCAGGTGGGGGTCCTCGGCGTGCACGATGAGCAGGCCGTCGAAGGCGGCGATCTCGGCCATCGCGCGGGCCAGCGGTTCGCGTTCCAGGTGCGGGAACTCGTCCACCCCGGACGGCGACAGGAACGCCTTGAAGCCGAACACCCCGGCCTCGTGCAGCGGGCGCAGGTCCTCGGCGTTGTCGGGCAGGGCGCCGCCCCAGAAGCCGACGTCGATGTGCGCCTTGTCGGCGGCCACCCGCTGCTTGGTGCGCAGGTGCGCGACGGTGGTGGTGGGCGGCAGGGAGTTCAGGGGCATGTCGACGAGGGTCGTGATGCCGCCGGCCGCGGCGGCGCGGGTGGCGGTCCAGAAGCCCTCCCACTCGGTGCGGCCGGGGTCGTTGACGTGCACGTGGGTGTCGACCAGGCCCGGCAGCAGGACGTGGTCGCCCAGGTCCTCCAGGCGGGCCCCGCCGGGCACGGGGGCGTCGTGGGGAAGGACGGCGGTGATCGTGCCGCCGGAGACCGCGACCGAGGCGGCGCGGGTCCCCTCGGGAGTGATGACACGCGTCGAGCGGAGCACCAGTTCAGCGTCGGACACCCGAACCCCTTTCTTCAACATTCTGTTGAAGGAGTCTTCACTCCCGCTCCGGCCCCGTCAAGGGCACACTGCTACAGGACGGCACCGGCGACCACCCCCTGGACTTTTCCGCAAAGCGGAATTAACATACCGGGAAGCGAAATGTTACCCGAAAGGAACGCCCCGTGCCGACGTCCAGCGCCAGCACCACCGACTCCGCCCGGTCCTCGTCGAACGGCGGGGTCCAGTCCCTGGAGCGCGCCTTCGACCTGCTCGAACGGATGGCGGACGCGGGCGGCGAGGTCGGCCTGAGCGAGCTGTCCGCGAGCAGCGGGCTGCCGCTGCCGACCATCCACCGCCTGATGCGCACGCTGGTGGCCTGCGGGTACGTACGCCAGCAGCCCAACCGGCGGTACGCCCTCGGCCCCCGCCTGATCCGCCTCGGCGAGTCGGCCTCCCGGCTGCTGGGCACCTGGGCGCGGCCGTACCTGGCGCGGCTGGTGGAGGAGACCGGCGAGACGGCGAACATGGCGCTGCTGGACGGGGACGAGATCGTCTACGTGGCGCAGGTGCCCTCGAAGCACTCGATGCGCATGTTCACCGAGGTCGGCCGGCGCGTGCTGCCGCACTCCACGGGCGTGGGCAAGGCCCTGCTGGCCGGTTTCCCGCCGGAGGAGGTGCGGGCGCTGCTGGCCCGAACGGGCATGCCCGCGGCCACGGAGAAGACCATCACGACCGCCGACGGCTTCCTCGCGGCACTGGAGGACGTACGCCGCCGGGGCTACGCCGTCGACGACAACGAACAGGAGATCGGGGTGCGGTGCCTCGCGGTGCCGGTGCCCGACTCCCCCACCGCGGCGGCCATCTCCATCTCCGGCCCGGCCGGCCGGGTCACGGAGGCGGCGACGGAGAAGATCGTGCCGGTGCTCCAGCAGATCGCCGACGAGCTGTCGCGGGCGCTGGCCAGCCAGAATCCGGCGTGAGCGGCTTACAGCGGCTGCCGGGCCGCTACACCGACCGGCACGGCTCGCAGGAGATCGTCCTCGAGTCCGACGGCCGGGAGCTGATCCGCACGACGATCAGGGGCGTCCCCTTCGAGGGCGAGACGATGGACTGCCTGGGCGCCCTGGCCGGCACGCCGCCGGAGCGGATGTTCCGCTTCCTCGACGGCCACCTCTGCTCGTGCCTGCTGGAGTGGGACGTGCCGCTGCCGCTCGACGTCGCCGGACAGGGCCGCCTGACGGGCGTGCTGCACTGCGGCCTGCGGCTGGGCGACCCCGTGCCGGCTCCCCACGGCGGACTGAGCGAGGAGCGCCTGACCGTCACCCTGCGCCTCGGCGGGCACGCCTACGGCGCGGAGGACCACCTCGACTTCGAGACGGCCCTGTACGACATCCAGCACCGCCTCCCGGCCGGATTCCGGATCCGGGCGTGCATCGCGTGCGCCTGGTCGGACTTCAGCCCGGCGGGCCACGGGATGATGACCGGCCTGGCCTGCTTCCGGGACGTCAAGGACCGCTACCGCCGGGTCGAGGGCAAACACGGCCCGCGGGGCGTCTTCGCGCTCTGGCCGGCGCGCACGGAATACGTGCAGGAGACGCATCTGTGCGGGGAGTTCGAGGCCCGCGGCGCGCACGGGGGTTACCGGGGCACCTTCCCGTAACGCGCCCCGGCCGGCGCTGCCCGGCTAGCCCTGCCCGCGCACCGGTCCGCCGAAGAGGTCCACCGCCCGGCGGAGCTCCGTGAGGCCGGGGGACAGCGCGCTGACCGAGCCGATCGCGCCCGCGACGAGCAGCAGGGAGCGGCGCAGCCGCGGGATCTCGGGGGTGCCCGCGGCGGCCATGGCCGCGAGGGCGGCCAGTTCCTCCTCGGCGATGGTCCGGTCGGCGAACTCGCCGGGGTGGGCGGCGAGACGACGGCGCAGCCGGGCCACGGCGGAGCGCAGCTCCGTCACCCGCGGATCCTCGTCGCTGCCGGTCACAGGCCCCTGCCGCTTCTGCTGCACGCTCCGCAACACAGTCCTCCCCCTCGCACCTCGTCGTGCGTGTGCCGCACCGGCCCGCATGCCTGCGCACCGGGCAGCGCCCGTGCGCCCGGCCGGTCGGTGCGGGCGACAGTAAACGACGCGGACCACCGGGCGCCAGTCCATTGCGTCATCGACTTGTCTCGCTGAGTGACCACCGGGCCCGGGAAGGTGCGGTAAGCAGGATCCATGACGACTGGGAAGACGACGGACGGGGCGGGTGTGGTTGCCCTGCTGCTCGCCGCGGGGGGCGGGCGGCGGCTGGGGGGCCGCCCCAAGGCACTGCTCAGCCACCGGGGGCGCCCGCTGGTGGAGCACGCGGTGCGGGTCCTGCGCGAGGGCGGGTGCTCCCGTGTGCACGTGGTGCTGGGCGCGCGGTCCGAGGAGGTGCGCGCCCGGGCCGATCTGGCGGACTGCGTCCTCGTCGACAACCCGGCGTGGGAGCAGGGCATGGGGACGTCCCTGCGGGCCGGACTGGAGTCGCTCGCCGGTACGGACGCACGGGCCGCCCTGGTCTCGCTCGTCGACCAGCCCGGCATCGGCCCGCGGGCGGTGGCCCGGGTGCTCGGGGCCGGCACGGGCGAGGAGTCCCTGGTGTCGGCCGCCTACGACGGGGTGCGCGGCCATCCGGTGCTGTTCGGGGCCGCCCACTGGGCGGGTGTGGCCGCGACTGCCACCGGGGACCGGGGGGCACGCGCCTACCTGAAGGAACACGCGCCGGAGCTCGCGCTCGTGGAGTGCGCGGACGTGGCCCGGCCCTTCGACATCGACACCGAGGCCGATCTGGTCCACCTGGAGTGAAGGGGGTGGCACGGAGCGCCACCTTGCCTCGACCCAGAGAATCTCGACATCAACAGACGATTGAACTTCCACTATGAGGAAACTACTATCCACTGTTCAGAAGCGCCCGGCGGCTCCCCGGGCGCCTGACGCCGTATCCGGGAAGACTGGCACCGGGTGCCACCGCCGGCTCGTCTTCACAGCTCGCTGAAGGAAGTGACCGTTCATGTCCGCTCCAGCGCCGTCCCCGCTGGCCATCGTCGACGCCGAGCCCCTGCCCCGGCAGGAGGAGGTCCTCACCGAAGCGGCGCTCGCCTTCGTGGCCGAGCTGCACCGGCGGTTCACGCCCCGGCGTGACGAACTCCTCGCCCGCCGCGCCGAGCGCCGCGCCGAGATCGCCCGCACCTCCACCCTGGACTTCCTCCCGGAGACCGCCGGGATCCGCGCCGACGACTCCTGGAAGGTCGCCCCGGCCCCGGACGCCCTGAACGACCGCCGGGTCGAGATCACCGGCCCCACCGACCGCAAGATGACCGTCAACGCCCTCAACTCGGGCGCGAAGGTGTGGCTCGCGGACTTCGAGGATGCCTCCGCGCCCACCTGGGAGAACGTCGTCACGGGCCAGCTCAGCCTGATCGACGCCTACACCCGGAACATCGACTTCACGGACCCGAAGTCGGGCAAGTCCTATGCCCTGAAGGCGAACGAGGAACTCGCCACGGTCGTCATGCGCCCGCGCGGCTGGCACCTGGACGAGCGCCACCTCGCCGACGCCGACGGCAGGCCCGTGCCCGGCGCGCTCGTCGACTTCGGCCTGTACTTCTTCCACAACGCCCAGCGCCTGCTCGACCTGGGCAAGGGCCCGTACTTCTACCTGCCCAAGACGGAGTCGCACCTGGAGGCCCGCCTCTGGAACGACGTCTTCGTCTTCGCTCAGGAGTACTGCGGCATCCCCCACGGCACCGTCCGCGCCACGGTCCTCATCGAGACCATCACGGCCGCGTACGAGATGGAGGAGATCCTCTACGAGCTGCGCGACCACGCCTCCGGGCTGAACGCGGGCCGCTGGGACTACCTGTTCTCCATCGTCAAGAACTTCCGTGACGGCGGCGCCCGGTTCGTGCTGCCGGACCGCAACTCGGTGACGATGACCGCCCCGTTCATGCGCGCCTACACCGAACTCCTCGTCCGCACCTGCCACAAGCGCGGGGCGCACGCCATCGGCGGCATGGCGGCCTTCATCCCCTCACGCCGGGACGCCGAGGTCAACAAGGTCGCCTTCGAGAAGGTCCGCGCCGACAAGGACCGCGAGGCGAACGACGGTTTCGACGGCTCCTGGGTCGCCCACCCGGACCTGGTGCCGATCGCCATGGAGTCCTTCGACAGGGTCCTCGGCGACAAGCCCCACCAGAAGGACAGGCTGCGCGAGGACGTCGACGTCAAGGCGGCCGATCTCATCGCCGTCGACTCGCTCGACGCCAAGCCGACGTACGCGGGCCTGGTCAACGCCGTGCAGGTGGGCATCCGTTACATCGAGGCCTGGCTGCGGGGCCTGGGCGCCGTGGCCATCTTCAACCTGATGGAGGACGCGGCCACCGCCGAGATCTCCCGCTCGCAGATCTGGCAGTGGATCAACGCGGGCGTCGTCCTCGACAACGGCGAGCGGGTCACCGCCGAACTGGCGCGCGAGGTCGCCGCCGAGGAACTCGCCGCGATCCGGGCCGAGATCGGCGAGGAGGCCTTCGCGGCCGGCACCTGGCAGGAGGCGCACGACCTGCTGCTGCAGGTCTCCCTCGACGAGGACTACGCCGACTTCCTCACGCTGCCGGCGTACGAGCGGCTCAGGGGCTGACCGGCCGCTGCCGCTCCGAGTGGCCCAGGGTCTTGCCCGGGGCCACTCGGTCGCGTACGGCCTTCTTCACCGCCGTCGGCTCCGGGAAGCCCTGCGCGCGGCGGTCCCAGACGACCTCGTCGCCGACGCGGACCACGAACACCCCGCCGGTGCCCGGCTTCAGGGCCAGCTCCGTCAGCTCCGCCTCGAAGGTGGTGAGCAGTTCCTGCGCCAGCCAGGCCGCCCGGGGCAGCCAGCGGCACTGGGTGCAGTACTCGATCTCGACACGGCCACTCATCCGAGGTGCACCGACCAATCCTGTCGGGCCGCGGGCTTGCCGTGCAGGTCGGGGACCTGCTTCAGCCACGCGGGACGTCCTTGCTGGTTGCGCGCCGCCCGCAGGGCCTCCTCGGCGGCGAGTTCCTCCCGGCTGGGGAAGTCGGTGGGCAGCCACGCCCCGGAGGCCTGCACGCGCGCGTGGAGGTACGCCACGTACGCCTCGCGCGCCGCGTCCGGGCTCGCGAAGGCCGGGTCGTCGGCGAGCCAGGCGTCCGGGACCTCGGCGAGGATGCGGCGCAGCAGTTCCCCGGTGACCCGGGGGGCGAGTTCGGCGTCGGCGGCCCGGACGTCGGGCGCGTAGTGGCCGAGGGCGTGGTGCCGGAAGTCGTAGGACTTGGCGGGGTCGGTGCCGTCCCAGCGGTGGTGGAAGACGAGGGCGGCGCCGTGGTCGATCAGCCACAGGCGCGGCGGCGCCACGCCCAGGGTGGGCCAGACCATCAGGTTGGAGCTGTGGACCGTGCGGTCGACGTTCACGGTCAGGGCGTCCAGCCAGACGATCCGGCCGGCCTCCAGCGGATCGACGGGGAAGACCCGGGCGATGTCGGGGGTGAAGTCCCGGGCGCCCGGCAGGTAGTCCATGCCGAGGTTCACTCCGGCACTGGCCGCGTGCAGGCCCCGCACCTCCTGGTGGGGCTCGTCGCCGGCGATGGCCGGGTCGAAGTGCACCAGGACCAGTTCCGGGAACCGCAGCCCGAGGGCCCGGGCCAGTTCGCCCACGATCACCTCGGCGACCAGCGCCTTGCGGCCCTGCGCGGAGCCGGTGAACTTCACGACGTACGTGCCCAGGTCGTCCGCCTCGACGATCCCGGGGACGGAACCGCCGGAGCGCAGGGGCTCGATGTAGCGGGTGGCGGTGACCTCGGACAGCATCCCCCCACCGTACCGGGGCGACGCGGCCGCCGGAGTGATCATCCGACCCGAGAGTCGATTAAGGTTAGCCAAGCCTAACTTCTATCAGATCCGAGCACGGGAGCCGGCCATGCCGCACACGACCGACACCGCCGGGAACGGGCCGGGCACCACGTCCGAGGACGGCTGGGCCGAGCTGTCCTCCCGCGCCGAGCTGCGGGACCTGCTGGGCGAACCCTGGCCCGTGGTGATCGAGAAGGTGCACGACCGGCTCACCGACCCGGACCGGGACATCCTGGCCCGCTCCCCCTTCTGCCTGCTGGCCACCGCCGACGCGCGGGGCGACTGCGACGTCTCGCCGCGCGGTGACGCGCCCGGGTTCACCCATGTCGTCGACTCCGGCACGATCGCCCTGCCGGACCGGCCCGGCAACCGGCGCGGCGACAGCCTGCACAACATCCTCGACAATCCGCACGCCGGCCTGCTGTACCTGATACCCGGCGGCAAGGAGGTCCTGCGCGTCAACGGCCGGGCCCGGATCCTCACGGACGCCCCGTTCTTCGACGCCATGGCCCACGAGGGCCGGCGCCCCTCCCTCGCCCTGGTCGTCGACATCGACGAGATCTACCTGCACTGCCCCGCGTCGCTGCGCCGCTCGGGCCTGTGGGACCCCGCCTCCTGGCCGGCCGCGGGCTGAGCCGGGTACCCCCCTCCCGACCTACACTTAGGTTAGGCTAACCTTCGCCTCGTGAGATCTGGTGAAGCACCCGCCGGCAGACAGCGTCTGCGCGGGCATGAACTGTCGGCCACGGACGTGACCGTGTCGTACGACGGCGTGGACGTCGTGCACGACGCGGCGATCGCGCTGCGGCCCGGGGAGGTCACCGTCCTGGTCGGCCCCAACGGCAGCGGGAAGTCGACGCTGCTGCGGACGATCGCCCGGTTGCAGCGGGCCCGCCGGGCCGGGCTGCGCATCGACGGCGACATCGACGGACTGGCCCTGACCGCCCGGGAGTTCGCCCGGCACGTGGCCCTGCTGACCCAGGGCAGGCCCACACCCAGCGGTCTGACCGTGCGCGACCTCGTGGAGTTCGGCCGCTACCCCTACCGGGGCCGCTTCGGCCGTCCGGACGCGGACGCCTCGGCCGCGGTCGAGCGGGCGCTGGCCCTGACCGGGGTCACGGACCTCGCCGGGCGCGGCGCTGACCACCTCTCCGGCGGGCAGCTGCAGCGCGTCTGGCTCGCGAGCTGCCTCGCGCAGGAGACAGGCGTGCTCCTGCTGGACGAGCCCACGACCTACCTCGACCTGCGGTACCAGATCGAACTCCTCGACCTCGTCCGCGACCTGGCGGACGACCACGGCATCGCCGTGGGCGTCGTCCTGCACGACCTCGACCAGGCGGCGGCGATCGCCGACCGGATCACGCTGCTCGAAGCGGGCCGGATCGTCGCCGACGGCACACCCGAGGACGTCCTGACACCGGAGCGCCTCACCGCCGTCTACGGCATCCGGATCGACGTCGACACCGACCCCCTCACCGGCCGGCTGCGGACCCGTCCGATCGGCCGCCACCACACCCGCACCACCCGAAGCGAAAGGCTCGGCACCACCTCATGAGACGCCTCCTTCTCACCGCGGCCACCACCACCGCCGCGGCGCTCACCCTCGCCGCCTGCGGCACCACCGAGCCGGCCGCGGACAGCACGGACAAGAAGTCCGAGGCCATCAGCCTCACCGACGCCACCGGCGCGAAGGTGCAGCTGGACGGCCCGGCGAAGAAGGTCGTCGCCACCGAGTGGAACGAGGTCGAGAGCCTCCTCACCCTCGGCGTCGACCCGGTGGGCGTCGCCGACGTCAAGGGCTACAAGACCTGGGACACTGCCGTCCCGCTGAAGAACGAGCCCAAGGACATCGGCACCCGCGGCGAGCCGAGCATGGACACCATCGCCTCGCTCTCCCCCGACCTGATCGTGGCCAGCTCCGACCTGCCGGACGCGGCCGTGAAGCAGCTGCGGAAGATCGCCCCGGTGCTGGAGATCAAGCCGGCCGACGCCGCCGACCAGATCGGGCAGATGTTCAAGAACCTCGACCTGATCGCGAAGGCCACCGGCACCACCGACAAGGCCGAGGCCGCCCGCAAGAGCTTCGACGCCAAGGTCGCCGCGGGCCGCAAGACCCTCGCCGACGCCCAGCTCGACGGCAGCCCTGTCGCCTTCGCCGACGGGTACGTGACGTCCAACCAGGTCTCCATCCGCCCGTACACGAGCAGCTCCCTCATCGGTTCCGTCAACGAGGAACTCGGCCTGAAGAACGCCTGGAAGGTCAAGGGCGACCCGGCCTACGGTCTGGGCACCACCGACGTGGAGGGCCTGACCGGCCTGCCGAAGGACACCGCCTTCGCCTACATCGGCAACGACGGCGACAAGGCCAGCAACCCGTTCGCCGGACAGCTGAAGAAGAACGCCGTGTGGACCTCCCTGCCGTTCGTGAAGGCGGGCGACGTGCACCGGCTGCCCGACGGCATCTGGATGTTCGGCGGTCCCGGCTCGATGGAGGCGTACATCGACGCCCTCGTCGGCGCGCTGACGAAGTAACGCCCCATGGCCGTCACCGAAGCGCCCCCCGCCGTCCGTCTCCCGGCGGCCGCGACCCGGACGGGCGCGGCCGCGGTGACGGCCGGGCTCGTCCTCCTCGTCGCCGCCCTCGCGGTCGTCGACATCACCCAGGGCACCGCCGCCGTCGGACCGGCGCAGGTGTTCAAGGCCCTGACCGGGCAGGCCGATCCGGCCGACGCGTCCGTGGTGATCGCCTCCCGGCTGCCGCGCATGGCCGCCGGGATCCTGGTCGGTGTCGTCCTCGGTATCGCGGGCGCCGTCCTGCAGGCCGTCAGCCGCAACGTGCTCGCCTCGCCCGACACCCTCGCGGTGAACGCCGGTTCGTACCTGGCGCTCGGGCTGGTCGGCGCGACCGGAGTGTCCCTGCCGCTGCTCGCCTCCTCGGGCGTGGCCTTCGCGGGCGGGCTGGTGGCCGCGGCCGTGGTCCTCGCCCTGTCCGGCCTCGGCACGGGCACCGTACGCCTGGTCCTGGCCGGCACCGCGCTCGCGCTGGGCCTGAACTCCCTCACGGAGGGGTTGCTGCTGCTGTTCCCGCAGCAGACGGAGGGCCTCTACCAGTGGAACCAGGGCAGCATCGGCCAGAACGGCTTCGACGGCGTCGTGCAGATGCTGCCCGTCGCCCTGGTGGGGCTCGCCGGGCTGCTGCTGGTCGCCCGGCGGGTCGACGCGCTCGCCCTCGGCGACGACGCGGCGCGCGGACTGGGCGTGCCGGTGCACGCCACCCGCGTCACGGTGGTGGTGCTGGCGGCGCTGCTGTCCGCGGCGGCCGTCACCCTCACCGGCCCGCTCGGCTACGTCGGGCTCTGCGCGCCCGCCCTGGTCCGGCCGCTCTCGCGCCGGTTCCGCGGCTTCGTCCGCGCCCGGGCGGTACTGCCCGCGGCCGGACTGGCCGGGGCCGCGCTGGTGCTCGGCTCAGACGTGCTGCTGCGGGCCCTGATCCCCGCGGACACGGCGGTCGGCGTACCCACCGGCATCGTCACCAGCCTGGTCGGGGCCGTGTTCCTCGTGGTGACGGCCCTGCGGCTGCGGGACACCGCCGGGGTGGAGGCTCCCGACCGGATGCGCATCCCCGGCCGGACGGCGTTCCTTGCCACGGTGGCCGCCCTGGCCGCCGTGACCGTCGCGGTCGCCCTCGCCGGCGTCCTGCTGGGCGACAGCAAACTCCTGCTCGGCGACGTCGCCAACTGGGCGCAGGGCCGGGCCGGGCGGACCGTCTCCTTCGTCCTGGACACCCGAGTGCCGCGCGTGCTCGCGGCGTTGTGCGCGGGCGCCGCGCTCGCCCTGGCCGGCACGCTGGTGCAGGCCGTGACCCGCAATCCGCTGGCCGAGCCCGGGGTGCTGGGCGTGTCGGGCGGCGCCGCGCTCGGGGCCGTGCTGCTCGTGACCACGGTGCCCGCCGCCGGTTCCTGGGGCGTCGCCGGGGCCGCGTTCGCCGGGGCGGCGCTGGCCTCCGCCCTCGTCTTCGGGCTCGCCGCCCGGGGCGGCTACCAGCAGAACCGGCTGGTCCTGGTCGGCATCGGCGTGGCCGCCGGGTCGACGGCGCTGATCAGCCTGCTCATCGTGCTCACCGACCCGTTCAACGCCACGAAGGCGCTGACCTGGCTGTCCGGTTCGACGTACGGGCGCACCACGGCGGACGTGGTGCCCGTGGCGCTCGTGCTGGTCCTGGGACTGGCCGTCGCGGTCGCCCGGCGCACCGAGCTGGACCTCGTCTCGCTGGACGGGGACACCCCGCGTCTGCTGGGCCTCGGGCTGCCCCGGGCCCGGCTCGGCTTCCTGGTGGTGGGCGTGCTGCTCGCGGCGACCGCCGTGGCCTCGGCCGGCACCATCGGCTTCGTGGGCCTGGTCGCCCCGCACGCGGCCCGGGCCCTGGTGGGCCGACGGCACGTCCGGGTGGTGCCGGTCGCCGTGCTGCTCGGCGCCGCGCTCGTCGGGGCGGCCGACCTGCTGGGCCGGACCGTGATCGCCCCGGCCCAGCTGGGCGCCGGCCTGATGACGGCCGTGATCGGCACGCCGTACTTCCTGTGGCTGCTGGTCCGGAGCCGGCGGGCGGCCTGAGGCCGTGTCAGGGGCGGTCCCCGTCCCGTCGCGCCCGCGGGCTGAAGACGTACAGGCCGAGGATGTCGGGCAGCGGGGCGACGCCCGGGCCGCCGGCCCGCACCCAGGAGACGACGTCCTCGGTGGCGGCCGGGTCGTTGACCAGGCCGAGCCAGACCGGGCGGGCGCCGGCGGCCCGGCCCGCGGCGGACGGCTGCACGACGACGACGTTGGCCTGGTCGCAGACGTCCAGGCAGTCGGAGATCCGCACCGGCGCCGCCGCGCGCAGACGCTCGGTCTGGGCGGCGTGGTCGACGCCGGTCACCTTGGGGCTGCCGCAGCAGCAGTCGCGGCACACCACGACGCGGCACGGCGCAGGGCCGCCGCCGCGGGTCTCGTCCTGGGGGTCGCCGGCCGGCGTCGCGGGCATGCCGCACCTGCCCTCTCTCCGGGGAGATCCGCCCCGGTGGTCCGTCGAGGAGGCGACCGCGTGAGTCTCCTGGCTCTCGGGTCGCCGCCGGTCCCGGCCTTCCCACCCGGCTGCGGGCAGTGGCCTGTCGGGACCGGCTCGCCGATCACAGTGGCGGGACCGCGCCGGATTCACACCGGCTTCCTCGTCCGCCGTCGCCTTTGTCGCCGGTCATCATTCCATGGCGCCGGGGCGGCCGGCGGGCCGCCCGAGCGGGTGGGGCAGCGGCAGGTAGCGGGCGTCGGCGCCGTCCGCGCCTGTCCAGCGCAGCAGCAGGTTCGTCTTGGCGGGCAGCGTCGGGGAGGCGAGCAGGGCGGGGATCTCCGGCAGGTCGTGCCGGGCGAGCTCGCGGCGGGCGGCGGGCCAGGGGTCGAAACCGGGCCATCGTTCGGTGAGGGCACCGGCGATCTCGGTGAGGTGGTTGACGACCAGGCAGTACACCAGCCGCTCCCAGCCGGCCGCGCGCGCCACGTCCGCCAGCAGCTTCACGCCCTCGGCGTCCCGGTACAGCACCTGCACGGGCATGCCGTCGGCGTCCACGGCGACCAGCGTGTTCTGCAGATGGGCCTCGACGACGACGCCGTGCCCGGCGAAGGCGGCCAGGGCCGGGGGCACCGCGTGCGACAGGTAGGCCTCCCACCAGGTGCCCGGGTCGGTGACGCGGTCGAGCGGGTTGCCGTCGAAGCCCTCCACCAGACCGGCCGCGAGCAGCGGGGTCGCTCCGGGCACGAGTCGGCCGGCGAAGCCGTCGCGGACCAGGACGGCCAGGGCCTCGAAGGCGAAGCCGGCGGTGCGGTACCCGCGGTCGCCGAGCCAGCCGGGCGGGCCGTCGTACGCCGCGAAGGCCGCGCCCGCGGCGCTGTCGGTCCGGCGCAGGGCGAGCAGGTCGTGGCGCCACAGCCGGCGGATGTCGTTGGTGATGCGCACGTCCAGGCTGAACTTCAGGAACAGGTCGCGCTCCGGGGCGTACACGGTGCGGACGGCGGCCGTCGGCCAGGTGGTGAAGGACGTCGTGCCGAGCCGGAGGAGTCTGCCGTCCGCGAAGGCGGGGGCCAGCTCCCGGGCGGCCAGGTCGAGTTGCCAGGGGTGGGCGGGGAGCAGCCGGTAGCCGGGCGGGGCGGTGCCGAGGGCGTCGAGGGCCGCGGTGTCGCCGTCCTCGACGACGGTGTCCTCCCGCACCCCGAGCAGGACCAGGGGGAAGCGGGTGTACGCCTCGGGCGCGTACGGCAGCCAGGCGGCGGCGGGGCCGGTGCCACGGGTCTTGGGGGCCGGGTGGTGGGTGTGACCGGTGAGCAGGCACTGCTCGGACCGCTGGTGGAGGTCCTCGGGCGGGGTGGCCGCGGCGCGGGCGGTGAGCAGCGCGGCCACGGTGTCCCGGCTGCGGATCATCTCGGCGGGCAGCTCGGCGTTGGCCAGGCCGGTGTGCCGGCGCAGCTCCTCGGCGACCAGATCGACCAGGCCGGTGTGGCCGAGGCGCTGCCAGGCGCCCGCCACCTCGACCTCCGGCTCGGCGGGCCGCCGGGTACCGCGCACGCGCAACAGGCGGTCCTGGCCCGGCAGGCGGTACACACGGTGTCCGCCCTCCTCGCGCACCGGCCGGGCGATCTCGCGCAGCAGGCAGTTGAGCAGGGGAACGGCGGCGACGGCGTCGGCGAGGGCGCCGGTGGCCGGGTCGTCACCGTGGGCCGAGTCGTCGTCGGCGGGCGGGGGCATGAGGTCCACGCGTTCCACTCGTCCCTGTGGTCCTTCCGGCGTTCCGGGCGGAGATGATCAGTATGCCGGTCGTCGCCGTTCCGCTGTGACGCCCTATTCGTACCCGAGGAGTCCGCCCGTGCACCGTCCCCCCAGCGCCGAGACCGAGGTCGCCGACGAGCTGTCCGTCGTGCGGCCCGGTCTCCTGCCGCGCTACGAGGCCGAACTGCCCGGCGCCCGGGCGGCCGTGCTGTCCCGCCTGTGGCGCGGTCTGACCCATGATCCACTGCCCTGGGTGAGCGGTGTGCGGCGGGGCCGGGACGGGCTGGTCCTGACCCTGTCCGACGGCCGCCGGCTGCACGGTCCGCTCCCGGATCCGTACGCGACCGGGGCGTACGTCACCGCCGTGCGGCTCGGCGGGACGGAGTACGGCGATCCGGCGCGGCTGATGACGGACCTCGGCGTGCCGCACTCCGGGTCCTTCGCGGCCGAACTCGGGCACAGCGTGGCCTCGTTGGCGCTGTCGCGCGCGGGGCAGGAGGAGGGTACCCGGGGGTGGCCGGAGCGCGACTGGGAGTGGGAGCAGCGGATCGTCGACGGGCATCCGTTCCACCCGACCTGCCGCTCCCGGCCCGGCTTCTCGGTCGCCGAGCAGCTGGCCTACGGGCCCGAGCACCGGCCGGTGGTGGAGCTGGGCCTGGTGCCGGTGCGGGCGGCGGAGTGCCTGGTGACGGGGGCGTGGCCCGACGAGCTGCGCGACGGGGGGCACGTGGTGCTGCCGGTGCATCCGTGGCAGGCGGCGCACGTGCTGAAGCGGTCCTGCGAGGAGCGGCGTGCCGGGCATCCGCTGATGTCCCTGCGGACCCTCGCACTGCCGGGCGGACCGCACGTCAAGACCTCGCTGAGCGCCCGGCTGACGTCCTCGGTGCGGGACATCTCGCTGCCCTCGGTGGCCGCCTCCGCGCTGCTGTCGGACTTCGCCGAGCTCCCGGCCGCGCGCACCGACGGACTGCTGCACGTCACCCGCACGCTGGGCGCGGCGGCGGCCGGCTCGCCGGACTTCGCGGCCCTGCTGCGCCAGTCGCCGCAGACGTACGCGGGCGGCGGCGAGCGGGTGCTGCCGGTGGCGGCCCTCGCCACCACCGAACTGCCCCGCTCCGCCGCCTGGCTGGCCGGGTTCGCCCGGCTCGCCCTCACGGCCGGCCTGCGGCTGCTGGAGCTGGGCGTGGCCCTGGAGGCGCACGGCCAGAACCTCCTGGTGGTCCTGGGTCCGGACGGCGATCCGCTGCGGCTGGTCTACCGCGACCTGGCCGACATCCGGGTCAGCCCGGCCCGCCTGGCCCGGCACGGCATCGCGGTGCCCGAGCTGCCCGCCCGCATGGTCACGGACGACGAACGCACGCTCCGCCGCAAGCTGTTCGGTTCCCTGGTGGCGGGCGCGCTGGCCGGGACGGCCGGGTCGGGCGAGGCGCTCGCGGCGGCGCTGGAGACGGCCCTGCGGGACCTTCCCGACGGGGCGGACCTCACGGCCCTGCGGGCGGAGCCCCTGCCCGCCAAGGCGCTGACGCTGATGCGGCTCTCGCCGCAGACGCCCGGGGACCAGTGGGCGGAGCTGCCCAACCCGCTGCGCTGAGGGCCGTTTTGGAGCTCGGCCGCGGTGATCAATAGGATCCGCCGATGATCACACGTACACGGCTGGCGGCGGGCGCCTGCGCCCTGCTCGCCGCCCTGACCGCCGGGATCGCCCTCCCGGCCGGGGCGGCCGCCGGTGAACCCACGGGCCGGGACGCGCCCAAGGTCGACCTCGTCCTCGACGTGAGCGGCTCGATGCGGGCGCGGGACATCGACGGCCGGTCGCGGATGGCCGCCGCGAAGCAGGCGTTCAACGAGGTGCTGGACGCGACGCCCGAGGAGGTCGAGCTGGGCATCCGCACCCTCGGCGCGAACTACCCCGGGGACGACCGCAGGACGGGCTGCAAGGACACCGCGCAGCTCTATCCGGTCGGGCCGCTCGACCGCACCGAGGCGAAGACGGCCGTCGCCACGCTCACCCCGACCGGCTGGACGCCGATCGGACCGGCCCTGCTGAAGGCGGCCGACGACCTGGACGGCGGCGACGGCTCCAAGCGCATCGTGCTGATCAGCGACGGCGAGGACACCTGCGCCCCGCTCGACCCGTGCGAGGTCGCCCGCGAGATCGCCGCCGAGGGCATCGGCCTGACCATCGACACCCTGGGCCTGGTGCCGACCGCCAAGATGAGCCGGCAGCTGAGCTGTATCGCCGAGGCCACCGGCGGCACCTACACCTCCGTCGAGCACCAGGACGAACTGACCGATCGGGTCAACGAGTTGGTGGACCGGGCGGCCGAGCCGGTGGTGACGCCGGTGGCGGTGCGGGGCGCGGACCGGTGTGCCGGGGCTCCGTCGCTGACGTCGGGCCTGTACACGGACCGCGTGGGGTTCGGGCAGCAGCGCTGGTACCGGGTGGACCTCCCGCCGGGCAAGGAGCTGCGCGCCTCGGTGAGCGTGGCGGCCGACCGGGCCGTGGACCCCGGCTACGGCGTGCTGCTGCGGGCCGTCACGGTCACGGGCCGCGAGATCGTGCGCGGCGAGGCGGCGGGCACCGGCCGGACGGACGTGATCTCGACGGGTCTGCGCCATCCGAAGGCCGCGGGCGAGGGGGAGGACGCTCCCGCCGAGACCGTCTGCCTGACGGTCTCGCACTCCTTCTCGGCGGCCTCCAACGTGCGGCGAACGCCCGGTCTGCCGCTGGAGCTGACCGTCGACGTGGTGGACGGTCCGGCGCAGGCGGCCGACGTGGCCGCCTTCGGGCTCGGCCGCGGCTGGTGGCTGCTGGGTGTGCTGATCCTGACCGGCTTCCTGGCCGGTCTCGTCTGGGGCTGGCTGTCGCGCTGGCGGGTCGCGGTCTGGAGGACCAACTGATGCGCATGGTGGGCGCCTTGAGCGCCGCGTTGCTGATCCTGGGGGCCGTGGCCGCGCCGGCCGCGGCGGACGCCTCGCCGAGCCCTGCGCAGGACGGCTCGGCGGCCCCCACGCGAGCCGGTACGGCGTTCCGTACGGCGACGGAGATCGAGCAGGGGCAGGAGGCCACCGCGAGCGGCTCCACCGGGGACTACCTGTACTGGTCGTTCCCGGCGGACACCGGGCAGCGCCCCACGGTCAGGGCCACGGTGAAGCTGCCGGAGGCGCACGCCTCCCAGACCTGGCAGGTCGACGTCTACGACGGTCTGCGCCGCCGCCAGGCCTGCCGGTACGGGGCGCAGACGCGCACCGTGGCGGCCGACGCGGCCTCCGTCGAACTGGCCTGCGCGCTGCGCACGGTCCGCGGCTGGTCGGAGCCGTGGGCGAACGACCCGCTGCCCGGCACGTACTACGTGCGGCTGACCGCCACCGGTGTCGCCACCGCCGACCTCGGCCAGCCGGTCGGCACCCGGGTCCGGGTGGACTCCGAGGACGTCGGCGGCGCGGCCGCCGTGGACGGCCGGCTGGCCGAGCCGCTGGTGCCGGGGATCGCGACGAGGCCCGGGGACGACAGCGGCGGGAGCGGGGACGCCGCGGTGCTGGCCGGGCTCGAACCCGAGGACGGCTGGACGTCCGGCTGGTGGTCGGACCGGTGGGTGTGGACCGCGCTGGGCGGTGTCCTGGCCGCGCTGGCGGGAGTCGCCGGGTACGCGCTCACCCGGGGTCCGGGACGTCCGTCCCGGGTGCCGCCGAGCGTCTGACGGCCCCTCAGGAGGCCCGCTGCGCGCGGGCCTCCTGACCCGCCTCGCGGAGGGCCTTCGCCAGGGCGCCCGCGCCGGTCACCTCGATCCGGCCCTCCCGCACCGCCCGGGCCAGGTCCAGCTCCCCGCGGCTCAGCGCCGTGCACGTGGCGGTGTCCAGGACCAGCAGGGCGTCGGGCTCCCCGGGGGCGGGTCCGTCGCCGTACACGGGCCCCTCCCCGGCGCCGGCGTGCAGATGGAACCGCCCTTCCTCCAGGCGGACTTCGACGAGTCCCTCCCCGTCCAGCAGGCGCAGCAGGGGGAGCGCGAACCAGTGCGCCCGCACGGCGTCCGTCGGGCGGCGCTCGCCGAGCTCGTCCTGCCCCCACTCCCCCAGCGCCTGCAGCACGGGCAGCAACTCCCGTCCGCGCGCGGTGAGTTCGTAGACGCTGGCCGCGCCGGGCGGCGGGAGCCGGCGCCGGGTCGCGAGGCCGTCGCGCTCCATGTCCCTCAGCCGGGAGGCGAGTACGTCCGTGCTGACGCCGGGCAGGTCCGCGTGCAGGTCCGTGTAGCGGCGGGGACCGGCGAGCAGTTCGCGGACGATCAGCAGGGTCCAGCGGTCGCCGACGACGTCGAGCGCGCGGGCGGCGGAGCAGTACTGGTCGTAGCTTCGGCGAGGTGGCATGCGACGCAGTCTAGACAAGTTGTTGGACTTTCCAAGCTCCCACTTGGTAAAACCAAGCAACACGGTTCGGCAGAGGGGAAGCGGCGCATGGAGTTCCGGCAGTCGAGCAAGCTCAGCGAGGTCTGTTACGAGATCCGCGGCCCGGTGATCGAGCAGGCCGACGCGCTGGAGGAGGCGGGCCACAGCGTGCTGCGCCTGAACACCGGCAACCCCGCGCTCTTCGGGTTCGAGGCGCCGGAGGAGATCCTCCAGGACATGATCCGGATGCTGCCGCAGGCGCACGGCTACACCGACTCGCGCGGCATCCTCTCCGCCCGCCGCGCGGTCGCCCAGCGCTACCAGACGCTCGGCCTGGAGGTCGGCGTCGACGACGTCTTCCTGGGCAACGGCGTGTCCGAGCTGGTGTCGATGGCCGTCCAGGCCCTCGTCGAGGACGGCGACGAAGTCCTCATCCCCGCGCCGGACTTCCCCCTCTGGACGGCCGTGACGACCCTCGCCGGCGGCAAGGCGGTCCACTACCTCTGCGACGAGCAGGCCGACTGGTACCCGGACCTCGACGACATGGCCGCGAAGATCACCGACCGGACGAAGGCGGTCGTGATCATCAACCCGAACAACCCCACCGGGGCGGTCTACCCGAGGGAGATCGTCGAGGGCATCCTCGACCTCGCCCGCCGCCACCGCCTGATGGTCTTCGCCGACGAGATCTACGACCGGATCCTCTACGACGACGCGGTGCACCACCCGGCCGCCGCGCTCGCCCCGGACCTGGTGGTCCTCACCTTCTGCGGCCTGTCCAAGACCTACCGCGTGGCCGGCTTCCGCTCCGGCTGGCTGGTGGTCACGGGCCCCAGGCAGCACGCCCGGGACTACCTGGAGGGCCTGACCATGCTGGCCTCCATGCGGCTGTGCGCCAACGCCCCCGCCCAGTACGCCATCCAGGCCGCCCTCGGCGGCCGGCAGTCGATCGGCGAGCTGACCCGGCCGGGCGGGCGGCTGCTGGAGCAGCGGGACACGGCCTGGCGGAAGCTCAACGAGATTCCCGGCGTGAGCTGCGTGAAGCCCAAGGGCGCCCTGTACGCCTTCCCGCGCCTGGACCCCAAGGTGCACCGGATCCACGACGACGAGAAGTTCGTCCTCGACCTGCTGCTGCGGGAGAAGATCCAGGTGGTTCAGGGCACCGGTTTCAACTGGCCGACGCCGGACCACTTCCGCATCCTCACGCTGCCCCACGCCGACGACCTGGAGGCGGCGATCGGGCGGATCGGGCGGTTCCTCGGCGGCTATCGCCAGTAGCGGCGGTTGTCGGTGGCGGGTCGTAGCCTTCGAGCAGGTGGACCGTGCCGCACCGGCCCGAGAGGAGCATGCCGTGACCCGACCTCCGACCCCGGCGCAGCGGCGTGTCATCGACGCCGCCGACCCCGTGACCGGACGGCTGCGGGGCACGCCGGCCCAGCTCGCCGCGCTGGTCGGACGGGGCCTCGCCTTCCGCCACCCCCGCCCGCCGCACGACTGCTTCCTGACGCCGGAGGGCCACCGGATACGCCAGGGCATCACCCGGCCGCCCGAGCCCGCCGGGTCCGCGCAGGCCCCGGGCCCCGCCCCGACCGGGGTGTTCGCGGCACGCACCGGCGGCGAGCCGGACCCCCCGCCGCCCGGGCCCGACCGGCGCCGTGAGGTGCACAGCGCCTGGCAGGGGCTGCTGGAGCTGCGCCGGATGACCAACCCGGACGGATCGGTGGACCGGCCGTGCGGCTGGGAGCGCACGCATCTGGTGCGGGCCGCCGCGCTCGCGCTGGAGGCGGCGGGCCACCACCCGGCCGGCCCGGACGCCGTGGGCTACCGGGTGCGCGAGACACCGCAGCCGGAGGCGGTCGCCGTGTACGAGCCGGACGGCGAGGCGCTGCGGACCTGTGCGGCCACCCTGGAAGGGGCAGGCTGGCAGGTGAGCGAGCACCGCGAGCCGCGCACCGGCGGCCGGTATCTGCTGGCTTCACCGCGCCGGGCGTGAGGGACATGCCAAGATCGACGGATCGTTGCGCAGTGCACGAGACTCCCGTGCGGGACGTCCGGCGCGAGAAGGGAAAGCCGTGAGCGAGCCGTTTTCCGTCCCTGTGACCGTCCGTGGATACGAGACGGACGTGCAGGGACACCTCAACCAGGCCGTCTACCTGAACTACGCGGAGCACGCCCGCTGGTCGCTGCTCCGGGCGGCCGGGATCAGCCAGTCCGCCCTCATCGGCAGCGGCGTCGGCCCGGTCGCCCTGGAGACGACGATCCGCTACAAGCGGGAGCTGCTCGCCGGCGACGAGGCGGAGGTGACCTGCGCCTTCATCTGGGGCGACGGCAAGACGTTCCGGATCGAGCAGACCGTGGTGAAGGCCGACGGCACGGTGGCCGCCGAGATCTCCGCGGTCGGCGGGATCCTCGACCTCGCCGAGCGCAGGCTGGTCGCCGATCCCGCCGGGGTCTTCCGCGAGCTGGCGTCGGACCCGGGCCTGTTCGGGCTCTGAGCCGGCCGCGCCCGGCGGCCCGCCCCGGTCGGCGGTGAGCCGACCGGGGCCGGAAGCCGGCACGAGGGTCAGGGGCTCAGGAGGCGGTCGCCGCCTTGGGCGCGCCCGTGAGCTCCTCCCCCGCCTCCATCGGGTGGGTCACGTCGTGGGCGTCCCGGCCGCTCCTGCCCAGGTGGTTGAAGACCAGGTTCAGCAGCACCGCCGCCACGCAGCCGGTGGAGATGCCCGAGTCCAGGACGATCCGGGCCGTCTCGGGGAAGGCGTGGTAGAACTCGGGCGCCGTGATGGGGATGATGCCGACGGCCAGGGAGACGGCCACGATCAGGACGTTGTTGTCCTTGTCCAGGCCGGCCCGCACCAGGGTCTGGATGCCGCTGGCGGCGACCGAGCCGAACAGGACCACGCCCGCCCCGCCGAGCACCGGGCGCGGTACGACGGCGATCAGTGAGGCGGCCATCGGGCACAGGCCCATCAGCACCAGGAAACCGCCGCCCGCGGCGACGACGTACCGGCTGCGGATCCTCGTCATCGCGACCAGGCCGATGTTCTGCGCGAAGGCGCTGCACATGAAGCCGTTGAACAGAGGGCTGATCGCCGAGCCGAGGGTGTCGGCGCGCAGGCCGGCGGCGATGGTCCGCTCGTCGGCGGGGCGGTCGACGATCTCGCCGAGGGCCAGCATGTCCGCGGTCGACTCGGTCATCGACACCACCATCACCACGCACATCGAGATGATCGCGGCGAGCTGGAACTGCGGGGCGCCGAAGTGGAACGGGGTCGGGAAGCCGACGATGTCCGCGTCCGCGACCGGGCCGAAGTCCGTGACGCCGAACGGGATGGCGATCAGCGTGCCGGCGACCAGGCCCAGCAGAACGGCGATCTGCTTGACGAAGCCGCGGGTGAAGCGGCGCAGCAGCAGCACGATCAGCAGGGTCACGCCCGCGAGGCCGAGGTTCGTCGCGGAGCCGAAGTCGCCGGCGGCCGGGTTCGGTCCCTGCGCCCAGCCGAAGGCGACGGGCAGCAGCGATATGCCGATGAGGGTGATCACGGTGCCGGTGACGACCGGCGGGAAGAAGCGGATCGCCTTGCAGAAGACGGGGGCGGCGAGGAAGCCCAGGAGTCCGGCGACGATGACCGCGCCGAAGATGATCGGCAGGGCGTCGGACCTGTCCTCGGTGGAGGCGGCGATCGCGGTCATCGGGGCGACACCGGCGAAGGTGACGCCGTTGACGAACGGCAGCCGGGCGCCGATCTTCCAGATGCCGAGGGTCTGCAGGAAGGTGGCGAGGCCCGCGGTGAACAGGCAGGCGCCGGTGAGGAAGGTCAGGTCGGTGGCGGAGAGGCCGATGGCCGCGCCGACGATCAGGGGCGGGGCGACGACTCCGGCGTACATGGCGGCCACGTGCTGCAGGCCGGTCGTCGCCATCTTGAGCGCGGGGAGTTTTTCGTCAACGGGGTGGTCGGCCACGGCGGCGTCCCTCCGGTCGGTTACACGGCGGCGCGAAGGCCGCCGTGGGTGTCAGGGAGGTGGTGCGGGTGGTCATGGGGGTACCTCCCTGCTCGAGCGAAGCCGAGAGCTTGGGGGAGGGACCGGCGGACGGTAATGCCGTCTCCGGAGGCGCTCGCGTGGGCGCACGCCTCCGGAGACAGCCGCCGCGAGCCCCGCTCGGGTCCGCGGCCACCGGCCGGGAGCCGTCCCTCCCGGCCGGAGTATCCGGGTGGTCAGGCGCCGGCGGCGATCCTCGCCAGGCGCCGGGCCTCGTCGCGCGTGGCGCGGGCGATGGCGTCCTCGTCGGCCGTGAGCAGGCGGCCGTCCTCGACGATCTGCCGGCCGTTCACGAAGGAGGCGGTGACCGGGGCCGCCGCGCCGAGGACCAGCGCGGTCACCGGGTCGGCGATGGAGGCGTGGGCGAGGGTGTCCATGCGCCACAGGACCAGGTCGGCGAGCTTGCCGGGCTCCAGGGAGCCGATCTCCGCCGCCCGGCCGAGGACCTGGGCTCCGCCGAAGGTGCCCAGGCGCAGCGCCTGGCGGGCGTTGAGGGCGGCCTCCTTGTGGCCGCCGAGACGGTTGACGAGCAGGGCGTTGCGCAGCTCGGTGTGGAGTTCGCCGGACTCGTTGGAGGCGGTGCCGTCGACACCGAGCCCGACCGGGACGCCGGCGGCGAGCAGGTCGGGGACGCGGGCGATGCCGGCCGCGAGGCGGGCGTTGGAGGAGGGGCAGTGCGCGACGCCGGTCCGGGTGCGGGCGAAGGCGGCGATGTCGGCGTCGTTCATGTGGACGCAGTGCGCCATCCACACGTCCTCCCCGAGCCAGCCGGTGGACTCGAAGTAGTCGGTCGGGCCCATGCCGAACAGCTCGTGGCAGAACTTCTCCTCCTCCACGGTCTCCGAGCCGTGGGTGTGCAGCCGGACGCCCAGGCGGCGGGCCAGCTGAGCGCCGTCGCGCAGCAGTTCGGTGGAGACGGAGAAGGGCGAGCAGGGCGCGACCGCGACCTGGGTCATGGCGTCGAAGGAGGCGTCGTGGTGCTGCCGTACGGTCTCCTCGGTCGCGGCCAGGGCGCCGTCGAGGGTCTCCACGGCGAAGTCCGGGGGCAGGCCGCCGTCCTTCTCGCTGCGGTCCATGGAGCCGCGGGCGAGGGTGAAGCGGACGCCCATGTCGCGGGCGGCGCCGATGATCGCGCCGGAGAGGTCCCCCGAGCCCCGCGGGAAGACGTAGTGGTGGTCCATGGCGGTGGTGACGCCGCCGCGGGCCATCATCGCCAGCGAGCCCTGGGCGGCCGCGCGGACCATCGGCTCGTCGATGCGCGCCCAGGTGGGGTAGAGCGCGACGAGCCAGTCGAAGAGGTTGTGGTCGGTGGCCAGGCCGCGGGTGATCCACTGGTAGAAGTGGTGGTGGGTGTTGACCAGGCCGGGGGTCACGAGGTGGCCGGAGGCGTCGATGCGGCGGGCCACGTCCCGGAGGCCCTCGGGGGCGGGGCCCGCGCCGAGGGATTCGATGCGGTTGCCGGCGATGACGACGTGTCCGGAGGCGTACTCGGTGTCGTGTCCGTCGACGGTCGCGATCGCACAGTTCTCGATGACGATGCGCCGGTCTGCTGCCATGGTTCGTCCTTTGCGCTGATGTGGAGAGGGCACGGCAGGACCCCGGGAGTTTGAGTGCCGTGGCCGGGAGACGGGTTCCCCCGGCCACGGGTGCCGAAAAAGGGAACGTCAGAGGTTGGTGAGATCCACCGGGATGCGCGGTTCGCAGCCCTCGCGGAGGATCGTCGCCTCGATCAGGCCGTAGGGCCGGTCGGCGGCGTAGTAGACCTCGTTGTCGTTCTTCAGTCCGAACGGCTCCAGGTCGACCAGGAAGTGGTGCTTGTTCGGCAGCGAGAAGCGGACCTCGTCGATCTCGCTGCGGTGGTTGATGATCCGCGCGCCCATCTGGTACAGCGTCTGCTGCAGCGAGAGCGAGTAGGTCTCGGCGAAGGCCTGGAGCATGTGCTTCTTCACCTGCTCGTAGGACTTCTCCCAGTTCGGCATGCGCTCTTCGTCGTCGGTCCAGTTGAAGCGCCAGCGACCGGAGACCTCGGTGGCCAGGATGCGGTCGTAGGCCTCCTTCAGGGTCGTGTACTTGTCCTTGACGTAACCCCAGAACTCGGAGTTGGTCGAGTTCATCACGACCAGGTCCTTCAGGCCCGAGATGACCTCCCACCGCTCACCGTCGTAGGTGATCTGGGTGAGCCGGGTCTCCTGGCCCTTGCGGACGAAGGAGTGCTTGACCTCGTCGGCGCCGATGAACTGCGAGTTGGCGTCGGAGGCCTCGATCCGCTCCCAGGCGTACTCCTCGATGCGGATCCGCGCCCGGTGGATCGGCTCCTGGCTGGTGACGAAGTGCCGGGCGAGGTGGATGCCGAACTGCTCGGCGGACTCGATGCCGTGTTCCTTGGCGAAGGCGAACACCGTGTTCTTGGTGGTGTCGGTCGGCAGGACGTTGGCGTTCGAGCCCGAGTAGTGGACCTCGTCCATGTCGCCGCTCAGCGCCACGGACACGTTCAGGTCCTTGATGTGGTGGGTGGCGCCGTCCCGCGTGATCTTCACGACTCGGTTCTCGGCCTTGCCGTACTGGTTCTGTCCGAGCAGGACAGGGCGGCCGGGGCGGGAATTGACGGTCATTTAGCTAGCTCCCTCGGTATACGGAGTAGCCGAACGGGGTGAGCAGCAGCGGTACGTGGTAGTGCTCGCCCGGGACGACGGCGAACGTGATCGCCACCTCCGGGAAGAACACACCGGCGCCGCTGTCCCGATTCGCGGGGGCGTCCTGCTGCGCATCGGCTTGCTTCTTCGCGGATTGTTCGAAGTACGGCTCCACCGCGAAGTCGAGCCGTACGTGGGTCGTTCCCTCCGGCAGGGCCGGCAGGTCCTTGCACCGGCCGTCCGCGTCGGTCGCGGAGCCACCGAGCGCCTGCCAGGGGGCCGTGCGCCCCGGGCGGGCGGAGAGGTGGACGGCGACGCCCTCGGCCGGGCGGCCGACGCTGGTGTCCAGGATGTGCGTGGACACGGACGCGGTGGCGGGGGTGCTCATGGTGCGGTCAGTCCTCTTCGACGAGTCGGGCGAGCCGGATGCGGTTGATCTTCCCCAGTTCGGTGCGGACGATCTCCCGCTCCCGCTCCGGTGTGTTGCCGATCCGTTCCCTGACCGCGTCGCGCATCTGCTCGCCGGTGCGGCCGGTGGCGCAGATCAGGAAGACATGGCCGAACTTCTCCTGGTAGGCGAGGTTCAGTTCCAGCATCTCCGCCTTGAGCTCGTCGGAGGCGCCGGCCATGCCGCGCTGTTCACGGGCCGAGGTCGGGTCGCCGGGCTTGGGCCGGCCGATGGGCGGGTGGCCGGCCATCGCCTCGTCGAGGTCCGCGGCCGTCAGGTCCGCCGTGGCGGCGTCGCTCGCGGCGTACAGGTCCTCGCAGCCGGCGTAGGGGCGGGCGGCGAGCAGACGCTCCGCCCACGTGGTGGAGGCGCACGCCTCGTGGAGCGCGGCGCGGGCCGCGTGCTCCTCCAGGGTGTTGAACCGGGCCAGGCCCGGCGGCGTGGAAGTGGAAGTCACGGGAGCCTCCGTGGCCGGATGCGGCCGTCGTGCTGAACGGGCGTGCCGTTAGCTAACGCCCTCCCGCGACAGCGCGTCAACAGTTTGTTGAAAATTCGCGGCGGGGAAACGGCGCGGAAACCGAAGGACGGGCGATGCGCCCGGAACGGGCCGGTCAGGCCCCCTTCTCGCGGTTGAGGTAGTTGTAGACGGTGAAGCGGCTGACCCCCAGGGCGCTGGCCACCGTCTCCACGCCGTGCCGCACGGAGAAGGCGCCGCGCGCCTCCAGTACGCGCACGACCTCCTGCTTGGCCTTGCGGTCCAGATCGGCCAGCGGCATGCCCTTGCGGCGCTCCATGGCGGCCAGGATGTGATCGAGGGAGTCGGCCAGCTGCGGCAGCCGTACGGCGACGGCGTCCCGGCCCTCCCAGGACAGCACGACGTCGTCGGGACCGGCCTCGTCGGGGGGCAGCATCTCGCCGCCCATGGCGTCGACCAGGGGCTTGACGGCCGCAATGAACGGCTCGCCCCCCGTGCCGGTCATGCCTCGCCCTCCTCGACCACGTTGATCTGGAGGGAGATGCGGGTGGCGCCGGCCTCCAGGGTCCTGCGCAGCAGGGCGTCCACGGCGGTGAGCACCGCGTCGGCACCGCCCTGCGCGGTGTTGCCGAACGGGCCGACGTCCACGGCGTCCAGTTCGGCGGCCTCGACGACCTCGCGGGCGACCAGCGCGTGCGCGGGCGCCTCGTCCAGGTCGAAGGGCTCGGTCGTGAACTCCACCCTCAAACGCATAGTGCCCCCTGGCCTTCGTGTCCCGCGCCGTGGCCGGCTCGCCCGCGCCGGACCCGGCGCGGCGGCGACCGGCGGGCACGCCGGGCCCGCCACGAGGCGACCCTAGCCGACGCGGGGACGGGCGGGGCATGTCGCGCCGGGCCGGACGACAGGGGCGGGGGCGGTCGGGCGGCGGCCCCGCCCCCTCCCCCTTGACAAGCGGGGAGACCCGACGGCACTCTTCCGTTAAGCAGAAAGCAACTTCCACAATACGAAATACAGCGGAAGGGAGCGCGGCCCGATGGGATTCGCAGACCAGCGCTTCAACGTCAACCTGTCGATCCTCTTCACGGAACTCCCGCTCCTGGAGCGCCCCGCGGCCGCCGCCGCGGCCGGCTTCACGGCGGTCGAGCTGTGGTGGCCCTGGACCGACACGCCCACCCCCGGGCAGTCCGAGCTCGACGCCCTGAAGCGGGCGATCGAGGACGCGGGCGTCCGGCTCACCGGGCTGAACTTCTACGCCGGGCAGCTGCCGGGCCCCGACCGCGGCGCCCTGTCGGTCCCCGGCGCGGAGTCGGAGCGGTTCCGCGCCAACATCGACGTGGCCGCCGGCTTCGCCGCCTCGCTCGGATGCACGGCCCTCAACGCCCTGTACGGCAACCGCGTCGAGGGCGCGGACCCGGCCGAACAGGACGCGCTCGCGCTGGAGAACCTGGTCCTCGCGGCCCGGGCCGCCGACCGGATCGGCGCGGTCCTGCTGGTCGAGGCACTGAACGCGCCGGAGTCCCCGCGGTACCCGCTGGTGTCCGCCCCGGCCGCCGTGGCCGTCGTGGACCGGGTCAACGAGGCGACGGGACTGGGCAACGCCCGGTTCCTGATGGACCTCTACCACCTGTCCATGAACGGCGAGGACCTCCCGTCGGTGATCGAGCGGTACGCGTCGCGGACCGGCCACGTGCAGATCGCCGACAACCCGGGCCGGGGCGCGCCGGGCACCGGCTCGCTGCCCCTCGAGGACCTCCTCGACCAGCTGAGGAAGGCGGGCTACGACGGCTGGGTGGGCCTGGAGTACAAGCCGGGCGACCGCCCGAGCGCCGAGGCCTTCGACTGGCTGCCCCGCTGACCCCCGTACCGAAAGGCACCCACCATCATGAGCAACACCCTTCCCACGATCGCCTGGATCGGCCTCGGCATCATGGGCTCCCCGATGTCCGAGAACCTGATCAAGGCGGGTTACCGGGTCACCGGCTACACGCTGGAGCAGGACAAGCTGGACCGCCTGTCCGCCGCCGGGGGCACGGCCGCCGGCTCGATCGCCGAGGCCGTACGGGACGCCGACGTCGTCATCACGATGGTGCCCGCCTCCCCGCAGGTCGAGGCCATCGCCTACGGCCCCGCCGGCATCCTGGAGAACGCGAGGTCCGGGGCGCTGCTGATCGACATGTCCTCGATCACGCCGCAGACCTCGGTCGACCTGGCGAAGGCGGCGCGGGACAAGGGCATCCGCGTGCTGGACGCCCCGGTGTCCGGCGGTGAGGCCGGTGCGATCGAGGCCGTGCTGTCCATCATGGTCGGCGGCGAGCAGGCCGACTTCGACGCCGCGAAGCCGATCCTCGAGGCGCTCGGCAAGACCATCGTGCTGTGCGGTCCGCACGGCTCCGGCCAGACCGTGAAGGCCGCCAACCAGCTGATCGTCGCCGTGAACATCCAGGCGTGCGCCGAGGCCGTGGTCTTCCTGGAGAAGTCCGGCGTGGACCTGAAGGCCGCCCTCGACGTCCTGGGCGGCGGCCTCGCCGGCTCGACCGTGCTGACCCGCAAGAAGGACAACTTCCTCGACCGGGACTTCAAGCCGGGCTTCCGGATCGACCTGCACCACAAGGACATGGGCATCGTCACGGACGCCGCCCGCACCGTCGGCGCGGCCCTGCCCGTCGGCGCGGTGGTCGCCCAGCTGGTCGCGTCCCTGCGCGCGCAGGGCGACGGCGGCCTGGACCACTCGGCGCTGCTGCGGGCCGTGGAGCGGCTCTCCGGCGCCCGGATCTGACCTCCCGCCGGCCCTCGCGCACCCGGGGGCCCCACGATCCCGGGCGGCGCCGCCCCTGACACCTGTCCTGTCGCGCCCAGAGGGGCGGCGCCGCCCGGAACCAGCCATGCCCACCGCTTCAACAAACTGTTGACGCTCCGATCACCCGACCCTAGGCTCCACAAAGCGGAAACACTTTTCCGCTGCCCTCTCGTACGGAAGGTCACGATGTCGCAGCGCGTGCTCACCACCGAGTCCGGCGCCCCCGTCGCCGACAACCAGAACTCCGCCACCGCCGGCGCCGGCGGACCGCTCCTGCTCCAGGACCAGCACCTGCTGGAGAAGCTCGCGCGCTTCAACCGCGAGCGCATCCCGGAGCGCGTGGTGCACGCCCGCGGCTCGGGCGCCTACGGGCACTTCGAAGTGACCGACGACGTCACGGACTTCACCCACGCCGACTTCCTCGGTGAGGTGGGCCGGCGCACCGAGGTGTTCCTGCGCTTCTCGACCGTGGCCGACAGCCTCGGCGGCGCGGACGCCGTGCGCGACCCGCGCGGATTCGCCGTCAAGTTCTACACGCGCGAGGGCAACTACGACCTCGTCGGGAACAACACACCGGTCTTCTTCATCAAGGACCCGATCAAGTTCCCGGACTTCATCCACTCGCAGAAGCGCGACCCCTTCACGGGCCGTCAGGAGCCGGACAACGTCTGGGACTTCTGGGCCCACTCCCCCGAGGCCACGCACCAGGTGACCTGGCTGATGGGCGACCGCGGCATCCCGGCCTCGTACCGGCACATGAACGGCTACGGCTCGCACACCTACCAGTGGACCAACGCCCGCGGTGAGGCCTTCTTCGTCAAGTACCACTTCAAGACGAACCAGGGCATCCGCTGCCTGAGCAGCGAGCAGGCCGCCGAGCTCGCGGGCAGGGACCCGAACTCGCACCAGACCGACCTGCTCCAGGCCATCGAGCGGGGTGTGCACCCGTCCTGGACGCTCTACGTCCAGATCATGCCGGCGGCCGAGGCGGCGGAGTACCGCTTCAACCCGTTCGACCTGACCAAGGTCTGGCCGCACGCCGACCACCCGCTGCGGCGCGTGGGCCGGCTGGTGCTGGACCGCAACCCGGACAACGTCTTCGCCGAGGTCGAGCAGGCCGCGTTCTCCCCGAACAACTTCGTGCCGGGCATCGGCCCCTCGCCCGACAAGATGCTCCAGGGCCGGCTGTTCGCCTACGCGGACGCCCACCGCTACCGCCTGGGCGTCAACCACACGCAGCTGGCCGTCAACGCGCCCCGCGCCACGACCGCGCAGAACTACGGCCGGGACGGCCTGATGGCCGCCAACCCCCAGGGCCGCTACGCGAAGAACTACGAGCCGAACTCCTACGACGGCCCGGTCGAGACCGGCCGGCCGCTGTCGGCCCCGCTCGCGGTGAACGGCCACACGGGCACCCACGCGGCGCCCCGGCACACCAAGGACGACGACTTCCTCCAGGCGGGCGAGCTGTACCGGCTGATGTCCGCCGAGGAGCGGTCCCGCCTGGTCGCGAACATCGCCGGCGGCCTGTCCCGGGTCTCCCGCGACGACGTGATCGACGAGAACCTCGCGCACTTCCACGCCGCCGACCCCGAGTACGGCAGGCGCGTGGAGGAGGCGGTCCGCGCCCTGCGCGAGGACTGAACTCCCTGACCGTGTCCGGCCGCCCGCGGTGGCCCGGATGAGGGGTGGCCGCCCCGGGCACGGACACGGTCAGGGTGCGGACCGCGGCGGTTGCGAGCCAGTGCGGTGGTGAAGGGGCCGGTGCGGCTTCTCGACCTGAGGGAAGTCCGCTCCGCGCTCCGTCGCACCCGCCGCGGTCCCGGTATCCGCTCCTCCTCTCCCCTCCAGGCCCCGTCCGGCGGCGCGAACGTCCTGTCGCGCCCAGCCTCGCGCCGTCGGACGGCCAGACCGCCCCGGGGTGCGCGACCGCCCTCGGGGCAGCAGCCTGAAGACATGGCACATCCGACCGAGCATCCGCACGTCGTGGTCCACGCCCCCGCCCTGGACGGCTCACGGCGAGTCACGCTGGGCGACGAGCCCTTGGGGATCGCCACGCACGTGGACGACGTGGCGGAGATCCTGCGGCTGGCCGACCTCTACGTGACCGACGTCGAGGAGAACGACCTCGTCGAGTGGCAGGGCGGCGGTCCGGACGACTGGCCGGGACTCTCCGAGCACCCCGGCACCTGAGCGGGTACGGCACCGGCCGTACCCGCGTACGACACCCTCAAATGAACCTCTGAACCCGGCCCCGGGGGCTTCGACGGCCCCCGGGGCCGGGCACATTCACGGCACACGGGGCCCGCTCGCGGAGGCGGGCCTGCTGCGCTACCCGCTGCTCGGCCCGACGCGCGCCGCCCGGCGCCACGTCCGGGAGCTGCGGCGCACCCACCCGCTGCCGGCGGGCAGGCGCGGTCCGACCCACCGTGACCGGCTGCTGGCCGTCGCCCTGCACGGCGAGCCGGCCCTGCGCCTGCTGGTGCCCCGGTTCGCGCTGCGGGCGGGCCTCGTCCACCGCGTCGAGGTGGGCGGCGACCCGCTCCTGAAGCGCTCACCGCGCGGCACGGGCGGCGGCTACGGGGGCTACTCCTCCTGCGGCGGGGGCGGCGGAGGCGGAGGCGGGGAGTGATCCTCGGGTTCCGGGCATGCGTGAGGGGCGGCCCGCCCTGCCGGACGGACCGCCCCTGCCCCGCCGGGGTCAGACCTTCAGCGTCCTGATCGAGGTCGGGGCGTGGCCCGGCTCGGTGGCGATCTCCTCGAACTCCACGACGTTGCCGATGTCGTTGGTCGTGGACATGGAGATGTTGGTGACGCGCTCCAGGATCGCCTCGACGACGACCGGGACCCGGTACTGCGCGGCGAGCTTCCTGGCCTGCTCGAAGGCGGCGCCCAGCTCGGCCGGGTCGGTCACCCGGATCGCCTTGCAGCCGAGGCCCTCGGCCACCTTGACGTGGTCGACGCCGTAGACGCCCAGCTCGGGCGCGTTGATGTTCTCGAACTCCAGCTTGACCTGGAAGTCGATGTCGAAGGCCCGCTGCGCCTGGCGGATCAGCCCCAAGTAGGAGTTGTTCACGAGGACGTGGACGTACGGGATGCGGTGCTGCGCGCCGACGGCCAGTTCCTCGATCATGAACTGGAAGTCGTAGTCGCCGGAGAGCGCGACGACGGTCGCCTCCGGGTCGGCCTTGGCGACACCGAGCGCGGCCGGGATGGTCCACCCGAGCGGGCCCGCCTGACCGCAGTTGATCCAGTGCCGGGGCCGGTAGACGTGGAGCATCTGCGCGCCGGCGATCTGCGAGAGGCCGATGGTGGACACGTACCGCGTCTCCGGGCCGAAGGCCTTGTTCATCTCCTCGTAGACGCGCTGCGGCTTGATCGGGATGTCGTCGAAGTGCGTACGGCGCTGCAGGGTCGCCTTCCTCTCCTGCGCGGACGCGGCCCAGTCCGAGCGGTCGGGCAGTCCGCCCGCCGCCTTCAGCTCCCCGGCCACCTCGACGAACAGCTCCAGGGCCGCCCGGGCGTCGGAGGCGATGCCGTAGTCCGGGGCGAAGATCCGGCCGATCTGGGTCGGCTCGACGTCGACGTGGACGAAGGTGCGCCCGGCCGTGTAGACGTCCAGCCTGCCGGTGTGGCGGTTGGCCCAGCGGTTGCCGATGCCGAGGACGAAGTCGGACTGGAGGAAGGTCGCGTTGCCGTAGCGGTGCGAGGTCTGCAGGCCGACCATGCCGGCGTTCAGCTCGTGGTCGTCGGGCAGGACGCCCCAGCCCATCAGCGTGGGCACGACGGGTGTGCCGGTCAACTCGGCGAACTCGACGAGCAGTTCACAGGCGTCGGCGTTGACGACACCGCCGCCGGCGACGATCAGCGGCCGCTCGGCGGCGTTCAGCATCCCGAGGGCCTTCTCGACCTGGGCGCGGGTGGCCGCGGGCTTGTAGACCGGCAGCGGCTCGTACGTCTCCGGGTCGAACTCGATCTCCGTCAGCTGCACGTCGATCGGCAGGTCGATGAGGACCGGGCCGGGGCGGCCGGAGCGCATCAGGTGGAACGCCTGCTGGAAGACGCCCGGGACCTGCGCGGCCTCCAGCACGGTCACGGCCATCTTGGTGACCGGCCTGGCGATGGAGGCGATGTCGACGGCCTGGAAGTCCTCTTTGTGGATCACGGCGGTCGGGGCCTGGCCCGTGATGCACAGGATCGGAATGGAGTCGCCGATCGCGGAGTACAGGCCCGTGATCATGTCGGTGCCGGCCGGTCCTGAGGTGCCGATGCAGACGCCGATGTTGCCCGGGTGGGTGCGGGTGTAGCCCTCGGCCATGTGGGAGGCGCCCTCGACGTGCCGGGCGAGGGTGTGGGCGATGCCGCCGGAGGCCTTGAGCGCCGCGTAGAAGGGGTTGATCGCCGCGCCCGGGACACCGAACGCGTCGGTGACGCCCTCGCGCCTGAGGATCTCGACTGCCGCGCGGGCAGCGGTCATACGAGCCATGGGACTACTCCTGGTTCGCTGTCGGACATGCACTCCCGTCGCGCCCCGCCGCGAGCACCTTCCGTATTGTGGAAACTAACTTCTACTATCTGGAAGCAATGTAGGGGGGTGCGGAGAAGCCGTCAAGAGACGTCCGGGGCGATGGGCGGACCGACGGACAAGCGGGGGCCCGCGGGGGGACGATGGGGGCATGTCCGAGAGCGTGTCGGTGCGCTGTCCGGCCTGTGGGCGCGCCCAGCTGTTCGCCGTGCCGTCCTATCCGTGCGCCTGCGGAGCGCCCGTCGCGCCACCGCTCGACCGGCGTGCGCGGCCGGCCGCCGTCACCCACCGGTCCTGGGACGAGGAGTGGGTGACCGTGCGCTGCGCCGCCTGCGACCGTCCCTCCGCATGGCCCCGCCCGGAACTGGGGTGCCCCTGCGGCACCGTGCTGCGGCTGCCGGTTTCGGACGCGCGCAGCGCCCCGGGCGAGTCTCCGGGCGCGTCCCCCTCCGGCGCCCCGCCGCCGGTGCGTCCCGCCTTCCAGCCGGTGACCATCCGCACCGCCCGGGACGCCGTCACCGCCGCCGCCCTCTATCTGCGCTGGCTCGGCCACCGGGAGGTGCGGCGTGCCGACCGGCGCCCGCCCTCCGGCATAGGGCTCGCCGCCCCGGGGGTGCTGGCGCAGGTGGATCCGACCGTGCGCCCGGCGGACGCGCGGGACGTGGAGTGCCTGTGGCTGACCGCGATGACGGAGTCCGCGGCCTGCGTCTACTTCTCCCTCGCCGGGTACGGCGACGAGGCCCGCGCCCGCGCCGACGCGCTGGGCGTGCCGCTGTTCGTGCTCGATCTGACCGGCACCCCGCAGCCGGTGAACGAACCCGCCGAGGCGTTCGCCGCCTGAGCACGAGGACAAAGAGCGGCGCCGGCCCCCCACGGTGCGGGAGCCGGCGCCGGTGTGCGCGGTGTTACGGGTTGACGCAGGTGATCGAGCCGACCGGCAGGTTGTTCCCGGTCGACGTGGCGGTGAAGCCGAACGTCACGGTGCCGTCCGGCGGGATGGTGCGGTTGTGGTCCACGTGCCGGACCGTGACCGTGCCGTCGGTGCCCGTGCTCAGGCTGCCGTTCCAGACCTGGCTGATCCTGGTCCCGTCACCGGGTTGCCAGCGCACCGCCCAGCCGTCACGCGCGGCGGTGTTGTGGTTCATCACCTCGACGGACCCCTGGAAGCCGCCGCCCCAGGAGTTGGTCACCTTGTAGATGGCCATGCACCCGGTGTGCGGGTCGGTGGGCGTCGGGGTCGGCGTGGGCGTCGGGTCCGGGGTGCCGCCCGAGCCGCGGATGCCGGTCACCTCTCCGTTGCCGCCGTCGAAGACGATGTCGGAGCAGGAGAAGAAGTTCTCCTGGCTGTCCGAGCGCACCCACTGGATGAACATCATCGCGTCACCCGAGCGGCCCGAGGGCAGCTTCAGGTCCCAGTAGTAGTGGCCGGACTCGCTGCCCACCGAGCCGGACTGCGGCGGGTTGGTGACGGTCTGGATCAGCTCCAGGTCGCCCCAGCCCAGCGGCTTGGTGGGCGAATAGCCGGGCTTGGAGACGTACACCCGGAAGTCACCGGGGTGCGCCGCCCAGTTGCTGTGCTTGATGCGGATCGTCGCCCCGGAGGTCAGGTGCGTGCGGGGCCAGTCGGCGCGGGCGGCGTTGTAGCCGGTGAAGTTGTACGGGGAACGGTCGCCGGCGCTGCACAGCTTGCCGTCCGGGACGTAGCCCGCGCCGCGTCCGCCCGCGTTGGAGTCGAGCACGGCGAACCAGTTGTACAGCGACGACGCGCCGCTCTCGGCGAGCGCGGCCTTGCACGCGGGGTTCGTCGGGTCCAGTGAGCCGGTGCTGGTCTTGGCGTCCAGCCAGCAGAGGTAGGTCCGCGAGCCGGGCGTCATCGTCACGCCGTGCGCCTGCGCGCTGTTCTGGCCGATCAGGGCCAGACCGAGCCCGCTGAGCA
The DNA here is from genome assembly GCF_049846985.1 of Streptomyces sp. DT190. NCBI lineage: Bacteria > Bacillati > Actinomycetota > Actinomycetes > Kitasatosporales > Streptomycetaceae > Streptomyces > Streptomyces sp. DT190. The sequence continues at coordinate 68,473 of NZ_JBNCNM010000032.1, forward strand.
GGGTGACCAGGACCGCCAGTAAGGACAGGGGGCGTCTGGTGCTTCGAGCCATGTTCTCTCCTGTGGGGATGGTGGGTTCGGTTGTCTCCCCGGGGGTTCGGGGCGGGTCAGGCCGGCGGGGCGCCCCAGGCCAGGGCGCCGTTCAGGTAGGCGGGGATCCTCGGGGCGTCGGTGTAGGAAGCGGCGGTGGCCCGGCTGTGGTCGTCGGACTCGTCGAACGCGGACCAGTCGGACTTGGCCAGGCGCAGCTGGAGATCGCCGGTGTCCTTGCCGGCGGCCAGGGTGCCGCTCTTGAAGCCGATCTCCAGGTAGGCGTCGGCGCCCGCGACCGGGGTGCTCAAGGCCACCACCCGCAGGCTGAGGTTGGAGCAGCCGACGGCGGCGTAGTCGCAGAACGCGTTCACGGTGGACGAGCCGCCGTCACGGGTGAAGTAGTAGCGGGCGGAGACCTTGGTCAGGTCCACGGAGGCGCTGCCGGTGTTGGCGATCCTCAGGCCGGGGCGGATGCCGTTGTCCGTGGCCGAGGCGTCGTTGTTCTTGTAGGTGACCTTGAGACCGCCGGCCGGGTCGGGCCCGCCGCCGCCCGTCTCCGTGGTGACGCTCAGCGCGGTGGAGGCGGCGGAGACGTTCCCGGCGGCGTCGCGGGCCCGGACGGTGTAGCTGTACGCCGTGGCCGCGGTCAGCCCGCTGTCGGTGAACGTGGTGCCGGTGACCGTCGAGGCGTTGACCCTGGTGCCGTCGCGGTACACGTCGTAACCGGTGACGCCCACGTTGTCGGTGGCCGCCGTCCACGCGAGGGAGACACTGGTCGCGGTCTTCGCGGTCGACCTCAGACCGGCCGGCGCGGTGGGAGCGGTGGTGTCGGCCGGGTCGGGCTCACCGCCGCCGTCCGTCGGCACGGCCGGGTACGCGTTGCGCACCAGCATCGAGAACTGGTTGTGGAACCAGTGGCCGGCGAGCGGCGCGTCCGGCATGGCGCCGGTCGGGTTGCCGCCCGCGTTGGGCGCCGTGTAGTCCGGGTTGCACATCGGGTCCGGACGCTTGCCCTCGTCGTTCGGGATGTCCTTGCTGGCCCCGTCCGACTCCCCCGGCGGCTTGATCCACAGGAAGGCGTCGAGGTGCGAGTCCGGGTACCCGGCGGGCGAGGCCTGCGGGGGCTGGCCGAGACCGGCACCGTTGACGTTGCACCACAGGCCGCGGTGGGTCCGCCGGTCCACCTTGGACTGGCTGATGTAGGTGTCGAGGACCGTGCTGGTGGACTCGGCGGTCGGCCGCGCCGCGCCTCCCCAGCCGTTGCGGGAGGTGTCGACGACCATGCCGGTGGAGGCGGGCCAGCCCTGTGCCACCAGCGCGGCGTGCACGGCCTTGGTGAAGTCCGACTCGTCGAAGTTCGGGTTCCACTCGTAGTACTTGCCGGACCGGATCTGGTTGCCGCCGACCGTCTTGTTCGGGTCGGTCAGGAACGGTTCGGCGAGCGGCGTGTAGTTGGCGACGTTGGTGATGAGGCCGTCGACGCTGCCGAGACCCGCCGTGGTGCCCTTGACGACGTCCGTGTACAGCTGGGTGGTCTGGGCGAGGTTGTTGTCCCAGCCGAGCCACCCGGAGTGCGCGAAGTCCAGGTAGGTGTACACGTTCGGTACGGCGTGCAGCTTGTTCAGGGCGTAGCGGATCGCCTCGACCTGGATGCCGCTGCTCTTGGCCTGGGCGCACTCGGGGTCGTTGAGGTTGGTGACCAGGTTCGGCAGGCCGTCCGGCTCGATCACGGTGGTGATGCGGATGTCCTGGTACTTGGGATCGGCGAAGACCTCGGCGATCTCGTCGATGTACTCGCTCTTGTAGCGGGCCAGCCCGGCCGCGGTGAGCGGCAGTTCGCCGTTGGAGGCGAGGGCGGAGCAGTCGCGGCCCGGCAGGTCGTACACGACGAAGGTGGCGACGAGCGGCTGGCCGGGCTTCTTCTGGGCGAGCGCCAGGTCCAGGTGGTCGGCGAGGCTCTTGCGGCCCGCGTTGGCCTCACCGCCGTGGATGGCGGCGATCCGGTCCAGCCAGACGGCCGTCGGATAGCTCTTGACCTTCTCCATCCTGGCCTTGAGCGTCGCGTCGGTGGTCTGGGCGATGGAACCGTCGACCAGGCGGGCGTAGTCCGGGTTGACGTAGAACGAGGCGCCCGCGAACGGGTTGTCGACATGGGCCTCCGCTGCGGCCGCCTCCGGTGCCGACACCTGCGCCGCCGCCCCCAGCAGCAGGGTGGCCAGGGCGGTGGCGAGCGCCGCCGCGCGCCTGCGGCGCGGCCGGAGCGGGCGGGTGTCCGCGTCGCGTCTGTTCCGGTCTGTCATGTGCTCTCCTCGGTGCGGGGGTGCGGGTGAGGGGGTGTGGGGACGTCCGCGGGATCAACCGGTGGGGAGAACCGTGGGTCGGGTCAGGCGGGAGTGCAACGCGGGGCGGGGGTGCCCGCGGTGCCGTTCGCCGTGTAACCGAACGAGGTGGTGGCGCCTGCGGCGAGGGCGCCGCCCGAGCCGGTGCCGCGGACCGTGATCCGGCCGTTCGCGATCGTGTGGGTGCCGTTCCAGAGGCTGGTGACGGTCGCGCCGCCCAGCTCCCAGTCGACCGTCCAGCCCGTGATCGGTCCGGTGCCGGTGTTCTTGACGGTGACCTCCGCCTGGTGGCCGCCCGGCCAGGAGTTGACCAGCTTGTGGGTGGCGGTGCAGGCCTTGGCCGGGGTGGGGTCGGGATCCGGGTCGGGGCCGGGGTTCGTGCCGTAGGTCAGGCCGTGCCCGTAGGGGAAGAGCGGGCTCTTGCCGTCGCCGTCGTTGACGGGCTGCTGGGAGGCGCTGCGCATCCAGGTCATGGGCAGCTTGCCGGTCGGCGCGTGGTCGCCGAACAGCACGTCCGCCACCCCGCCGCCCTCGGTGCCGGGCAGCCAGGCCGCCAGCAGGGCCTTCCAGTCCGGCAGTTGCGCGGCGATGTCCAGCGGACGGCCGGAGACCAGCACCACCACCACCGGCACCCCGCTCGCCTTCAGCCGGGCCAGGGTCTGGAGGTCCTCTTGGTCGAGACCCATGCCGTCCGGCCGGTCGCCGCGCATCTCGGCGTACGGGGTCTCGCCGACGACGGCCACTGCTGCCGTGTAGCCGCCGTCGATGCCGTTGCCGTAGCGGTCGTAGGTGACCCGGGACGGGTCGGTGACGGCCGCGCGGATGCCCTGGAGGACGGTGGTGCCCTCGGTGACGGGACCGCTGCGGCCCTGCCAGCCCAGGGTCCAGCCGCCGCTCTGGTTGCCGATGTCGTCGGCGGACTTCCCGGCGACGAACAGCTTGCCGGTCTTCGGCAGCGGCAGGATCCCGCCGTCGTTCTTCAGCAGCACCTGTGAGGCGCGCACCGCCTGCCGGGCGAGGGTGCGGTGGGCGGCCGAGCCGACCGTGGAGGTGTACGAGCGGTCGGTCAACGGCCGCTCGAACAGCCCGAGCTGGAACTTCTTCGTCAGGATGCGCCGGTTGGCGTCGTCGATCCGGGCCTGGGAGATCCGGCCCGCGGTGACCTCGCCGCGCAGCAGGCTCAGGAACTTCTTGTAGTCGTGCGGAACCATCACCATGTCGACGCCCGCGTTCACGGCGGTGGCGATCTCCGCGCCGGTGAACCCGCTCTGCCCGTCGAGCTGGTCGACGGCGGCCCAGTCGGACACCACGAAGCCGGTGAAGCCCAGTTCACCCTTGAGCACGTCGGTGACCAGGTACTTGTGGGCGTGCGAGCGCACCCCGTTCCAGCTGCTGTAGGAGAGCATCACCGAGCCCACGCCGCGCTTGACCGCCTCCTTGAACGGCGGCAGGTGCACGGCCCGCAGCTCGGCCTCCGTGAGCTGGGTGTTGCCCTGGTCGACTCCCCCGGTGGTGCCGCCGTCGCCCAGGTAGTGCTTGGCGGTGGCGAGCACGGAGGCCGGGTCGCCGCCCAGGGTGTCGCCCTGGAGGCCGGTGATGAACGACGTCATGGCGGTGGGCAGTTCGGGTGTCTCGCCGAACGACTCGTAGGTGCGGCCCCATCGGTCGTTGCGGGCCACGCACAGACAGGGCGCGAAGGACCAGTCGATGCCGGTGCCGGCGACCTCCTCGGCGACCGCGCGCCCGACGCGCTGCACGAGGGCCGGGTCGCGGGTGGCGCCGAGGCCGATGTTGTGCGGGAAGAGCGTGGCGCCGCGCACCGCGTTGTGGCCGTGCACCGCGTCGATGCCGTAGATCATCGGGATGCCGAGCGGGGTGGTCAGCGCCGTGCGCTGAAGGGAGTCGTACGCGTCGGCCCAGGTCTGCGCGTTGTTGGGGCTGACCGTGGAGTCGCCGCCGGAGAGCACCGAGCCGATGCGGTAGGTGGCGAGGTCGGACTGCGGGACGAGCGCGTCCTTCTCGATCTGGGTCATCTGGCCGAGCTTGTCGTCCAGCGTCATCCGGCCCAGCAGGTCCTCGACCCGCTGCGGCACGGGCAGGGCCGGGTCCTGGTACGGCAGCGCGGCGGCGGCCCCCTCGGTGTCCCGCTCGGGCGGCGCGGCGGCGGTGAGCCCGGTCACGGCGAGCGCCGCGGCACACAGGGCGGCGACGAGCGCCGGACGGCGGGTGGAGCGGCGGTCGGGCCGGCGGGTGGGGGCTTCGGGGAGCGGCGGGGTCATGGCGGAGCCTTTCCGGATGCGGGCCGGAGGGGCGGCGGTGAGACGGGTCGCGGGGAAGGGGCCGGGGTGCGGGGGTGAGACGGGTCGCGGGGAAGGGGCCGGGGCGCGGGTCGCAAGGGCGGGGGCGGTGCCGGCCGCGGTCCGTCCCCCGGCCCCGGCCCCGGCCCCGGCCGCGGCCTCGTCCCGGCACGTGCGCGGTACGGCCCCGGGGGCGCCGTATCACGCGGCGTGCCGTCGACGACGGCGGGTGGAACGCTCCGGGGTCCGCCCGTTCGGCGCAGGACGGAGCCCGGAGCGGGTCGGTGCGCCGCGGGTCAGGCGACGGAGCAGGCGGTGCCGTTCAGGGTGAAGCCGGACGGCTCGGCGAAGGAGCCGCTGTGGGTGCCCTGGAAGCCGAAGGACTGGGTGCCGCCGGCCGCGATCCGCGCGTTGTGCGCGACGGGGCTCGCCGTGACGGCCCCGCTGGTCCCGGACAGGGTCGCGTTCCAGGCGCTCGAAACCCGCTGCCCGGACGGCAGCGTGAAGCCGAGCTTCCAGCCGTCGACCGGGGCCGAGCCGGTGTTCTTCACGGTGACGTCGGCCGTGAAGCCGCCCTGCCAGACATTGGCGTCGTACGCCACCTGGCAGGCGGTCGCGGGCTGGCCGGGGCCGCCCGGGTCCTGGCCGCCGGTGTTGACGGTGGACGAGAAGGAGTTCACGGCGAGCCCGGCGCCGTTCTGCCACGGCTCGAAGCCGGCCTGGATGCTGGTCAGGTACCAGTTGCTCTGCGCCATGCCCCGGGCCACGGCCTGGTCGACGAAGTCCATGACGTCGAAGCTCCAGCTGGAGATCGCCGACGGGGCGACGAAGGAGATCACGTCGTTGGACCCGTTGCTGCCGGTCCACACCTCCCAGCTGCGTCCCCCGACGAACGCCGTGCCGACCTGGGAGCCGATCGGCTGGATCGGGCCGACCCGGTTGAACCAGATCATGATCTCGGTGCGGTTGACGCCGTCGGTGCGGGGCGTCGGGTCCAGCCAGATGTCGTACGAGGCGTTGTACACGGCGCCGGAGACGTAGCCGTAGGAGATGCTGCTGGGCGCGCTGGAGACGGTGCTGATCTGCGCGGGCAGGTTGGTGCCCGGCGAACAGTTGGTGTAGTGGCAGCCGTTGAAGACCGAGGGATACGACTTCGGCGCGCCGTTGGTGGGCACGGAGCCGTCGGCCTGGGTGACCCGGAAGCCGGTGTCGGTCGCGGTGACGCACTGCGGGGCGCTGGAGCCCCAGCGGTTGTTCTGGACGACGTAGCGGCCCTGGATCACGGTCGATCCGAAGGGCTCGCAGACGACCGTGTCCGCCTGGGCGGGCGCGGTGGCGGCGAGGAGCGCCGCCACGGTGGCGAGCGCGGTGAGCAACGCGCCCCACAGGGCGCGGACGGTGCGGAGGCGGTGCGGTGACGATCGCATGCGGGGGGCCTCTCTCCGTGAGAACCGGATTCGACGGAGGTGCTGCGGCTCGGGGTTCGGGAGCGCTCCCACCTCCCCACTGATGGGAGCGCTCCCACCTCACCGGTTTCGGTCGCGACTGTAGGAGCCCGTCCATGTCCCTGACAACCCGTTAGACGGGAATCCGTCGAATGTATTTCGAAGTCGCAGGTCAGCGCGGTGGAGCGGTGATCCGGTTCAACAGCCCAGCGGGGCGCTGGAGTTGGGAGCGCTCCCGGGTGGCCGCGGCGGCCTCACGCCGACTCGCGCACCACCAGCTGGGTCCGCAGAATCACGTGCCGCCACGCCACTTCCGGCTGCTCCATCTCCTCCAGCAGCAGCCTCACCATGGTCCGCCCGATCTGCTCCAGCGGCTGGCGGACGGTGGTCAGCGGCGGATCGGTGTGCCGGGCGAGCTCGAAGTCGTCGAACCCGACGACCGCCACGTCGTCGGGCACCCGGCGCCCCGCCGCGCGCAGCACGGCCAGGGCTCCCGAGGCCATGGTGTCGGAGGCGGCGAGGACCGCGTCCACCTCCGGGTGGCGCTCCAGGAGTTCGGCCATGGCCCGGCGTCCGCTCGCCTCGGTGAAGTCGCCCTCGACGGTGAAGGAGGCGGGCGCGGGCAGGCCCGCCTGCTCCAGGGCCTGCCGGTAGCCGCGCAGCCGGCAGCGGGCCACGTACATGTCCAGCGGCCCGGTGATCGCCGCGATCGCCCGCCGGCCGCCGTTCAGCAGGTGGGCCACCGCCTCGCGGGCGCCGCCGACGTTGTCGGCGTCGACGTAGGTGATCTGCTCGTCACCGGAGCGGCGGCCCAGCAGGACCGTGGGCAGGCCCGCGTCGGCGAGCATGTCCGGCAGCCGGTCCTCGGCGCGTACCGACATCAGCAGCACGCCGTCGACCCGGCCGCCGCGCGCGTACTCGACGAACCGCTGTCGTTCCGCGTCGGTGCGGACCAGGGTGAGCAGCAGTTGCACGGACGTCTCGGCGAGCGCGTCGCCGACGGCCGTGACCGTCTCCGAGAAGAACGGCTCGCCGAACAGCCGCCAGTCGCGTTCCGTCATCACCAGCGCCACGGCGTCGGCCCGCCGGCCGGCCAGCGACCGCGCCGCCAGGTTCGGCACGTAGCCGAGTTCGGCGATGGCCTGCTGCACGGCGCGGCGGGTGGACTCGCGGACGCCCGCCTCGTTGTTGATGACGCGCGAGACCGTGCCCCGTCCGACGCCGGCGAGCGCGGCCACCTGTTCCAGCGTGGGCGTCGTACCGGGCCGCCGCTTGACCATGTGTCACCCCCCAAGGGCGCCGATCTTACGGGCCCGCGCCCGCAGGACCGAACGCCCCGGCGGCCGTTCAGCCGGTGTAGCGCTCGCGCAGTTCCACCTTCCGCACCTTCCCGGACACCGTCATCGGGAAGGAGTCCAGCACCTGCAGCCGGCTCGGGACCTTGTAGTGCGCGAGCCGTCCCGCGCAGAAGTCCCGCAGTTCCTCCAGGGTCGGCGGGTCGTCCGGGTCGCGGGCGATGACGCAGGCCAGCACCTCCTCGCCGTAGTGCTCGTGCGGGACGCCCACGACCTGGACGTCCTGGACCTTGGGGTGGGCGTAGAGGAACTCCTCGATCTCGCGGGGGTAGATGTTCTCCCCGCCGCGGATGATCATGTCCTTGATGCGGCCGACGATCTCGACGTAGCCGTCCTCGCGCATCACGGCGAGGTCGCCGGTGTGCATCCAGCGCCCGGCGTCGATCGCCTCCGCGGTCTTCTCCGGCTCGTCCCAGTAGCCAAGCATCACGCTGTAGCCGCGCGTGCACAACTCGCCCGCCGTGCCCCGGGGTTGTGTCACGCCGGTCGCCGGGTCGACGACCTTGACCTCCAGATGCGGCAGGACCCGGCCGACCGTGCCCGTGCGGTGCTCCAGGTCGTCCTCGCGCCGGGTCTGCAGGGAGACCGGGGAGGTCTCGGTCATGCCGTAGCAGATGGCGACCTCCGCCATGTGCATCTCGGCCACGACCCGCTTCATCACCTCCACCGGGCAGGGCGAGCCCGCCATGATGCCGGTGCGCAGGGAGGAGAGGTCCCAGGAGGCGAAGCCGGGGAGGTTCAGCTCGGCGATGAACATGGTCGGGACGCCGTAGAGGGAGGTGCAGCGCTCCTGCTGGACCGCGTCCAGGGTCGCCGCGGGGTCGAAGGAGGGGGCCGGGATGACGATGCAGGCGCCGTGCGAGGTGGCGGCGAGGTTGCCCATGACCATGCCGAAGCAGTGGTAGAAGGGCACCGGGACGCAGATCCGGTCCTGCTCGGAGTAGGCGATCAACTCCCCCACGAAGTAACCGTTGTTGAGGATGTTGTGGTGGGAGAGGGTGGCGCCCTTGGGGAAACCCGTGGTGCCCGAGGTGTACTGGATGTTGATGGGGTCGTCGCAGGACAGCTCCGGGAACGCCGGGTCGGCTGTCGCCCGGGCCAGCAGGCTCTCCCAGCCCGGGTCGCCGAAGTACACGACCTCGCGCAGCCCGGGGCAGCGGCCCCGCACCTGGTCGACCATCGCCCGGTAGTCGCTCGTCTTGTGGCTCTGCGAGGCGAACAGCACGGACACCCCGGCCTGCTTCAGGACGTACTCGACCTCGTGGGTGCGGTAGGCCGGGTTGATGTTCACCATGATCGCGCCGATGCGGGCGGTGGCGTACTGGACGAGCACCCACTCGGGGCAGTTGACCGCCCAGATGCCGACCCGGTCGCCCTCGGCGACCCCGGACGCCAGCAGCGCCGAGGCGAGGCGGTCGACGTCCGCGCCGAAGCGCGCGTAGGTCCAGCGCCGGCCGGACGGCACGTCCACCAGGGCCTCGCGGTCCGGCCAGGCGGCCACGGCCCGGTCCAGGTTCGCCCCGATGGTGTCGCCGAGCAGCGCCGTGCCGCCGGTGCCGTGGCTGTAGGAGTTCACCGGAAGTCCTCCTCGCGGTACTCGGCGTCCGAGCCGGCCGCCGTGGCCTCGCGCAGTGCGATCCGGCGGATCTTGCCGGAGACGGTCTTGGGCAGGTCGGCGAACTCCAGGCGCCGGATGCGCTTGTAGGGGGCGAGGGTCTCGCGGGAGTGCTCGAACAGCACCTTCGCCGTGTCGGGTCCGGGCTCCCAGCCGTCCGCCAGGACCACGTACGCCTTCGGCACCGACAGCCGCACCTCGTCCGGCGCGGGCACCACCGCCGCCTCGGCCACCGCCTCGTGCTCCAGCAGCGCGCTCTCCAGCTCGAAGGGGCTGATCTTGTAGTCGGAGGCCTTGAAGACGTCGTCGCTGCGGCCGATGTAGGTCAGGTAGCCCTCCGCGTCTCGCGAGGCGATGTCGCCCGTGCGGTAGTAACCCCCGGCCATCGCCTCCGCCGTGCGGTCCGCGTCGCCGTGGTAGCCGGTCATCAGGCCGACCGGGCGCTCCGACAGGTCGAGCGCGATCTCGCCCTCGGTGGCGCCGGGCGCGCCCGAGACCGGGTCGAGGAGCTCGACGCGGTAGCCGGGGCTCGGCCGGCCCATCGAGCCCGTCTTGAGCGGCTGGCCGGGGCTGTTGGCGACCTGGACGGCCGTCTCGGTCTGGCCGAAGCCGTCCCGGATGGTGACGCCCCAGGAGCGGCGGACCTGCTCGATGACCTCCGGGTTGAGCGGTTCGCCGGCGGCGACGACCTCGCGGGGCGGGGTGCGCAGCTGGGTGAGGTCGGCCTGGATGAGCATGCGCCACACGGTCGGCGGGGCGCAGAACGTGGTGACGCCGGCCCGGTCCATCTCGGCCATGAGCCGGGCGGCGTCGAAGCGCGTGTAGTTGTGCAGGAAGACGGTCGCCTCGGCGTTCCAGGGGGCGAACAGGTTGGACCAGGCGTGCTTGGCCCAGCCCGGGGAGGAGATGTTCAGGTGCACGTCGCCCGGCTTCAGGCCGATCCAGTACATGGTCGCCAGGTGGCCGATCGGGTACGAGGTGTGGGTGTGCTCGACCAGCTTGGGCCGTGCGGTGGTGCCGGAGGTGAAGTAGAGCATCAGCGGGTCGTCGGACCGGGTGGGGCCGTCGGGCGTGAAGTCGGCGGAGGCGCCGTAGGCGTCGTCCAGCGGCAGCCAGCCGGCCGGCACGGCACCGGCCGCCCCGGCGGCGATGCGGGTGTAGGAGCCGGGGACCTCGGCGAACTTCGCGGTGTCCTCGGGACGGGCGACGACGTGCCGGACCCGGCCGCGCTCGACGCGGTCGCGCAGGTCGGCGGGGCCGAGCAGCGGGGTGGCCGGGATGACGACCGCGCGCAGCTTCATCGCCGCGAGGGCGGTGATCCACAGTTCGGCCTGGTTGCCGAGCATGACGAGGACGCGGTCCTCGGCGCGCACGCCCCGGGCGCGCAGCCAGGTGGCGAACCGGGCCGAGCGCACGGACAGCTCGCCGAAGGACAGCTGCGTCTCGCGGCCGTCCTCCTCGACGATGTGCAGGGCGGTGCGGGCGTTGCCGTCGGCGATCTCGTCGAACCAGTCCAGGGCCCAGTTGAAGGACTCCGGACGGGGCCAGCGGAAGCCCTCGTAGGCGGTGGCGTAGTCCTCGCGGTGTTCCAGCAGGAAATCCCGCGCGCTGCGGAACAGCTCCGTCGCCGATGTCATGCGTCCTCCTCGGTGCCGGACCATTGCCGGGCGGCTCTGAGCCATCGTGTAATCCGTGATGCAGGTCTCACTACCCCCGAACGGGGGGAGCGCCCGCTCGGGCGTCGTGGTGAAGGGGCGAACAGGTGACGGCAGACGCGTCCGACGCGGTCGAGGTACGGGACGCGCTGCTGCGCCTGCGGCGCGCCACCGGTCTCCCGGTGGCCTTCGGCGGCCTGCTGGAGGCCGGCGGGCAGATGCGCATCAGCGAACTCAGCGGCACGGCGACGCACGCCCTGCGGTCGCTGGTGGTGACGTCCGGGACGGGCCTGGGCGGCAAGACGGTGGCGCTGTCACGGCCGTGCGTGGTGACGGACTACTCCGCCTCGCGGCAGATCAGCCACGAGTACGACGCGCCGGTGGCCGCGGAGGGCCTGCGTTCGGTGCTGGCCGTGCCGGTGGTGGTGCGGCACCGGGTGCGCGGGGTGCTGTACGGGGCGCTGCGCACGGCCCGGCCGCTGGGCGGGCGGATGCTGGACGCGGCCGTGGAGGCGGCGCGGGACGTGGAGCGGGCGCTGGTCGTGCGGGACGAGGCACGCACGCTCGCCGCCGGCGGCGGGGCGGGCGCGGGCTGGGAGCAGGTGCGCGAGGCGCACGCGGCCCTGCGGGCGCTGGCGCCGCGGATCGCGGATCCGCAGCTGCGGGCCGAGTTGCTCGGCGCGTGCGCGCTGCTGGCGGCCGACTCCGGGGCGTCCGGGGACGCTCCGCGGGTGCGGCTCGCGCCCCGGGAGGTGGACGTGCTGGCGTGTGTCGCCGCGGGGGCCACGAACGCGGTCGCCGCGGAGCGGCTGGGGGTGACGGCCGAGACCGTCAAGGGGTATCTCAGATCGGCCATGCGCAAGCTGCGGGCCCGGACCCGGGGCGAGGCCGTGGTCGCCGCCCGCCGGGCCGGCTGGTTGCCGTAGGTTTGTGGTGTTTTCCACCGGCCCGGCCGTTCGACGGGCCGACGGCGCGCCGACGGAGCGCCGGGTGCGGTGTTCCGGCGCATTCGGCAGGCCGGTGAATTCGTCCGTCGACACGGGTTGTTATTTCCCTCACCACACCGTCCGTCCGAAATTCAAAGAGCTGTTGCCTAATATTGGCCAGGACACGACACAGGGAGGACAGAGGTGACCGCTCGACGGGACTTCCAGGAGCCTCCCAGGAGCCGCCCCGACCTGGTCATCGGCCGGGAGGAGCTGTTCGCCTCGGCCCGCGACCAGCTCGGCCGAGGGGGCAGTGTGCTGCTGCACGGCCCGGCCGGAATAGGAAAGTCGACGGTCCTGCGCGCGCTGGCGGCGGATTACGGCGGTCCGGACCGGACCGTGTTGCGCTGCTCGGCCACGGAGTCCGAATCCCACCTGCCCTTCCTGGCCCTGGCCGATCTGTTCGGCCTGGTCCTCGACGAGGTCTCCGGGCACCTGCCCGCCGCCCAGCGCACGGCCCTGGAGTCGGCGCTCACCGGCCGCGGCGAGTCCACCCTGCAGCGCGACGGGCTCGCGCTGCGTCTCGCCGTGCTGTCGGCGCTGCGGGCCCTGGCCCTCAAGGGCCCGGTGCTGGTCGTCGCCGACGACCTGCAGTGGCTGGACGCGGCCAGCGCCGAACTGCTCGGCTTCGCCGCCCGCCGGCTCGGCGACACGCCCGTGCAGATGCTGTCCGCGGTGCGGACCGAGGGCGAGGAGTACGACCGCCATCTACGCGCGTCCCCGCCCGACACCCTCGCCGTCCGGCTGGGCCCGCTCACCCGCGCGCAGGTCTCCGCGCTGCTGGACCACCGCGGCTACACGCCCCTGTCCCGCTCCACGGTCCGCGACATCCACCGCACCAGCGGCGGCAACCCCCTCTTCGCGCTGGAGCTCGGCCGCGCCCTGGCCGAGAGCCCGGCCCGGCCCCGGCCCGGCGAGCCGCTGCCGGTGCCCACCTCGCTGCGGGCGCTGGTGCTGAGCCGCCTGGAGATGCTGTCGGCCGAGGCCCGCCGCACCCTGCTGGTGGCCAGCGCGGGTGCCCGTCCCACCCTGGCGCTGCTGCACGCGGCCGGGCGGGAGCACGCCGAGGCCGAGACGGCCCAGGCGGCGGCGCTGGGTCTGCTGGTCACGGACCCGGAGGCCCCGGCCCTGCGGTTCGCGCACCCGCTGATCTCGGCGGCGCTGTACGCGGAGGCCCCCGCGCAGGAGCGCAGGGCCGTGCACGCGGCACTGTCCACGGCGGCCTCGGACCCGATCGAGCGGGCCCGGCACCTGGCCCTGGCGAGCACCGGCACCGACCCGGAGGTGGCGGCCCGGCTCGCCGAGGCCGGAGCGCTCGCCCGGGACCGCGGGGCCCCGTCCGTGGCCGCCTCGCTCGGGCTGCTCGCGGCCCGCCACACCCCGCCGGACAGCGTCCCCGGGCCGGACGAGCGGCGGCTGCAGGCCGCGGAGGACGCGATCACGGCCGGGGAGGCCGATCTGGCCCGGGACATCGCCCGGGACGTGCTGACCCGGGCCACCGTGCCGGCCGAGCGGGTGCGGGCGTGGATGGTCGTGATCGAGGCGGCCGGGCAGGCGCTCGGCGAGGTCGACGCGGTCTTCCCGCAGGCGCTGGCCGACGCGGGCGACGACCCGCGGCTGCTCGCCCTGGTCCACTACCAGCTCGCCTGGCGCGGCCTGGTCGTCGAGGGCGACTTCGCCGAGGCCCGGCAGGAGGCGGCGCACGCGGCGGACCTGGCCGCACGCGGCGCGGACCGGCGCACGGAGCTGATGGCGCTGTCCTTCCAGGCCTCCACCGAGACGCTGATGGGCCACCCGGACGCCCCCGCGACGGTCAAGCGGGCCCTGAAGGAGCCCCAGGACCCGTACGTGGCCTGCCATCACAACGGCGCCGGCTCGGCGCGGTTCCGCTGGCTGATCATGAGCGACCAGCTGCCCGAGGCGCGCACGACGATCACGGCGCTGCTGCGCGAGGTGCGGCGGCGCGGCATGGTCGAGAGCGAGGTGCACTTCCTGCGCTTCCTGGCCGACACCGAGCTGCGCTCCGGGCACTGCGGCCGGGCCCTGGACCTCGCCCGCGAGAGCCTGCGGCTGGCCCGGGACTCCGGGATCGGCGAGGGCGCCTCCGCGATGCTGACCTCCCTGGCGGAGGCGTCCGCAGGGGACGTCGACCGGGCGCTGGCCCTGGCCCGCGAGGCGGCCGACCACGCCGAGGTCGACGGCGACCAGATGTATCTCTCCCGGGCCCTGGCGGCTCTGGGCTACGCCCAGTCGGTGGCCGGGGACCCGGCGGGCGCGGTCCGTTCGCTGCGCCGGGTGCGGGAGCTGGAGCAGGGCCTCGGCATCAACGACCCGGCGCGCGGCCGCTGGCACGGCGACCTCGCCGAGGCCCTGGTCCGCATCGGCGAGCCGGGCGAGGCGCAGGACGTCATCGACACGGCCCGGGTGCACGCGCTGCGGCTGGGCCGGCAGAGCGTGCTGGCCGTGCTCGACCGGGCCGAGGCGCTGGTCCGGGCCGCGCGCGGCGAGCACGAGGCGGCCGTGGTGCGGCTGGCGTCCGTGCAGGACCGGCTGGGCCGGCTCGGCTACGGCCTGGAGGAGGCCCGCGCCGCGTTCGCGCTGGCCCGGCTGCGCGCCCAGGCCGCCGCCCACCCGCGCCCGGGCGGCCCCGCCCTGCCCGGCGCGGCCTCGTACGACGAGGCCGCCCGGCTGTTCCGGCGCTGCCGGGCACTGCCCTGGCTGCGGCAGGTCGACGCGGCCGTCACGGCCGGGCCCGCTGCGGTGGAACCGGCCTCAACCGCGCCGCCGGTGGCGCTCGACGCGCTGGAGGGGCTCGCCTCGATGGAGCGTCAGGTCGCCTCGCTCGTGATGGAGGGCGCGACCAACCGGGAGATCGCCGGCCGCCTGTTCATCAGCGTCAAGACCGTCGAGGCGACGCTGACCCGGGTCTACCGCAAGCTGGGCATCCGCTCGCGGGTGGACATCGTCCGGCTGGCCGCGGGCCGCCGCAGCACCTGACCCGACCAGGGTTTACCGCGCCGCACCGAGGGTTTTCCCTGCCCAACTCCCTTAGGGGGTTCCCTCATTGGGAGCCCTCCTCGCCGAGCCCTAGCTTGGGGGCGTGCCGCTCGCCGGGCACACGGAGATCCGAACAACGGCGTCAGGGTCCCCGTGCTCCACCCACCCGCGCGACCCCCCACCGGCAACTCCCCAAGGAGACGCATGTTCGGGCTCAACGCCGCCAAGAAGGCCGCCGCCGTCGCCGCGGCGACCGCTGCCGCCGCCACCACCGCGCTGCTCGCCGCCCCCACGGCCGTGGCCGCGCCCCAGCCGATCGTCGGCGGCACCACGACCACGACGACCGCGTACCCGTTCGTCATGCAGATCACGGACGCCTCGCAGAGCCAGTTCTGCGGCGGCACGCTGGTCTCGCCGACGAAGGTCGTCACCGCCGCGCACTGCATGGTCGGCGAGACCACCAGCAGCGTCCGTGTCGTCGGCGGCCGCACGTACCGCAACGGCACCAACGGCACGGTCAGCAGAGTCAGCAAAATATGGATCCACCCGAGCTACAGCGACGCCACCAACGGCGACGACGTGGCCGTGCTGACGCTGTCGACGTCGATGCCGTACACCCCGGCCAAGTACGTCTCCGCCAGCCAGACCTCGGTGTACGCGGCCGGCACCACCGCCCGGATCCTCGGCTGGGGCACCACCTCCTCCGGCGGCAGCTCCTCCAACCAGCTGCGCACCGCGACCGTTCCGACCGTGTCCGACGCGAGTTGCGGCAGCGCCTACGGCTCCGACTTCGTGCAGAGCGACATGGTGTGCGCCGGCTACACCTCCGGCGGCGTGGACACCTGCCAGGGCGACAGCGGCGGCCCCCTGCTCGTCGGGGGCGTCCTGGCAGGCATCACTTCCTGGGGCGAAGGCTGCGCCCAGGCCGGTTACCCGGGTGTCTACACCCGCCTGACCACCTTCTCCAACCTGGTCACGACGCAGGTCAACTCGTGACCCCCACCGGTTCCTGAGTGACCCTCAGGTGAAAGACCAGGGGGCGGGGGGGGGGGGGCCCCCCCGCCCCCCCCCCCCCCCCCCCCCCCCCGCCGGCCCGCCGCCCCCCCCCCCCGCCCGCCCCCCCCCCCCCCCCCCCCCC
>NZ_JBNCNM010000033.1:0-72422 GCF_049846985.1 Streptomyces sp. DT190
GCTCGGCCATGCGGACACCGCCGAAGTGATGGTCGACGGTCATGGTCAGGAACTCTTTGTCGCTGAACTCGCTGTCGCCGTCCGCGACAGCGGCTGGCGCTGCCGCCACGGCGAGTGAGGCAGTCATCAGCGCGGCCGCACCCACACGGCTCACAGTTATCCGGCGGTTCATACAAACTCCGATCGGTCAGTCGGTGGCAAAGCGCCGAAACACCCCTTCCTCGCAACCGGCCGGTAACCAGGGCGGCGGCGTGTAACTCACCCAGATGCCCGGCGCGTCGCACTCGACCAGCCTGAGCGGATGCCACTGCCGCACTGAGCCATGCACCACGAACGGCGATGGGCTCCGGCGGCGAACCTGCCCGTGCCGCTCTTACGCGACCTGTACCGCAACACCGGGAAGATTGACTCACCGGGGTGCAGAGACCGTCGCGAGAGCAAGGACCCGGACCCATGGCATGCGTGGGATCTGCACCCCTGGGTTCCGGGGAACCACGGCACGACCCCGTTGCGTCGGCTCGCGGGCGAGCCGAGCATGTCAGGGTGGCGTGCCCCACGTCACCTGCTGTGCTGCTCGTGGGCAGGGAGCACCTCCACATCTTGGTCGAGTTGGGAGGGTTCACCGCCGGTGTCGGGCCGCGCTGGGGCGGCTTCCTGCGAGGTGTGCTGGCGCAGTCGGCCGCTCGCGTGCACCGCGGCGATGATGCGCGGCTCTGCCTTCCAGACGGTCGAGAGCGGCGGAGCACTCCTCCTGGCCCTCGCCGCCGGAGCCCTCTCCTTCTTCTCCCCCTGCTGCCTGCCCCTGGTCCCGGGCTACCTGTCGTACGTCGCCGGGATGTCCGGCGCCGGTGCCACTGAGACGGCGCGGCGCACCGCACGCTGGCGTGTTCTGGCCGGATGCGTGCTCTTCGTGGTCGGCTTCGCCGCCGTCTTCACCAGCTTCGGCGCACTGTTCGGCGAAGCGGGTGCAGTCCTGCTGGCGCACCAGCGCACGATCGGCATCGTGCTGGGTTCGCTCACGATCGTGCTGGGCCTGGTCTTCGCCGGGCTGCTCGACAAGCTGCCGCTGGCCGGCTTCAGCTGGCGGCCCGCCTTCCGGCCCGGCGCAGGGCTCGCGGGCGCGCCGCTGCTCGGCGCCCTCTTCGCGATCGGCTGGACGCCGTGCATCGGCCCCACCCTCGCGGCGGTCCTGTCACTAGCGGCGGACAGTGCGAGCGCGGAACGCGGGGCCACCCTGTCCTTCACCTACAGCCTCGGCCTCGGCATCCCGTTCCTGCTCGTTGCCGCGTCGTTCGACGGGGCCATGCGACGCTTCACCTGGGCACGGCGGCACGCACGGGCCGTGATGCGCTTCGGCGGCGTGCTGCTGGTAGCGGTAGGCGTGATGCAGGTGACGGGCTGGTGGGGCCAGCTGATCGCCCGCCTCCAGACCCTCATCACCGGCTTCCAGCTGCCCCTGTGAACCGCCACAGACCTGCCCAGGCTGGCACGCCTACCTGAAATAATCTAAATTACTTAGTAGAAGAGTGATCGGCAGGGCCCACACGCGACCCTCCGCCCGCCAGGAGGTCTCCATGCCCCAGTCCCTGTATCCGCTGCTGCTCCTGGCCTGCCCGATCGGCATGGGCCTGGTGATGTGGCTGATGATGCGCGGAGGCTCGCACACACCGCGGCAACACGACTCCCTGCGCGAGCAGACCGAGCTGGCCGAGCTGGCCGAGCTGCGCAAGGAAATCGCCGAGCTGCGCGCCGCCCAGACGCACACGCACCAACCCTCGCGAAACTGACACAGAGACCGAAGGCGCCACGGAAGCGGCAGCCGTACTGATCGCCGCGCTGCTCCTCGCGGCCATCAAATTACGGCCTCGCGCGCCTGATCTCGCCCGACCAGAGCCTCCTGCCCCCGCTCGCCCGGCTGCGAGGACGACGTACGGCACTGGAAGACAAGGAACGGTGGTGCGCGGGTCTCCTGCTGAACGGCAGCATCGACGCACATTGCTACCAGGAGCGCATGAGCTGCCTCGCCCGCGGGCATCGCGTCGCCCGACCCCGCCGACCCAGGCGGACTGACCGATCGCTATTACTAGGTAGCTTAGTGACTTCGACAGGGCATGCGCGGTCAGGGCGCGAGCGGACCGCCCAGTACGTCAAGGACGGTCCCTGCGAACAGTCCCAGAACGACGGATCCGGCCGCCGCACCGCAGGCGATCACAGCGGCCGTCCGTGACGTCGTACGGGAGTCACCCGCGGGTCCGCGTGCGAGGAACGCCGGGGCGATCCAGCGCAGGTAGTAGAAGAGGGACGCGACGGTGTTGACGGCTGCGACGACGGCCAACCAGGCGTAGTCGCCGTCGAAGGCCGCGCTGAAGGCCTCCAGTTTCCCGAGGAAGACTGCGGTGGGGGGCGTGCCCACCAGGCCCAGCAGGCAGACGACGAGCGAGGCGAGCAGGGCCGGGTGCGCCCGTGCCAGGCCGCGGTAGTCGTCGATGGTGTGGGCTCCGGGGAGTGCGCAGACGACGGCGAAGGCCCCGAGGTTGGTCAGCACGTACCCGGCCAGGTAGTACAGCAGTGCCTCCTGGTCGAGGTGGGTGCGTCCGGCGACGGCCACCGGGAGCAGGAGGTAGCCGACCTGGCTGATGGTGGAGTATGCGAGCAGCCGTTTGACGTCCTGTTGGAAGAAGGCTGCCAGGTTGCCCAGGTCATGGAGGCGACCGAGAGGACCGCCACCAGGTCGGCCCAGGGCAGGTCGGCGTCGACGAGCGGCACGGCGGCGAGCCGGTAGAGGGCCGCCAGGGCGCCGATCTTCGGGATGGTGGTGAGGAAGGCGGCGACGGGGGCCGAGCTGCCCTTCTGGCCGCAGCGGCTCCTGTCCCGGGGGACCTGCCGCCCAGCCCCGGGACCAGCACCGCCGCCACCGCCACGTGCATCAGAGCGAGGGAGACCCGGGTGCCGCCGTCCATACCGTCGCCGATGAACGGCAGGAAGGACACGGCCAGTACGGCGCCAGCCGCCACGGTCCAGATGGCGCGGGCGCGCCGTACCCCGAACCGTTCCAGGGCGGCCAGCAGTCCCCAGCCGGAGAGTGACGCGAGCAGTGCGACGACCGCCACGGGCACGGCGCCGAGGTGGAGCGTCTGCTCGCCGTCGGCGATCCGCAGCCGGTGCCCCAGCAGTGAGTCCGCGACCAGCCACACCAGGACGGGGGCCAGGACGGCCAGGGCCGTGACCCCCAGGCGCCTTCTCCGCGTGCTCACTCGGCGTCCCCCGAGAGCGCGCCGTGCAGGAAGACATCCACCAGCTCCTGCGGGGTCAGGTCGGGTTCGTCCTCCGTACGTGGCTGGGTGAAGAGCAGCCCGAAGAAGAGGGCCGCGATCTGCTCCGGCGGCCGGCGCAGGGCGGCCTTGTCGGGCTCCAGCAGCTCCGTGAGGGCCGCGCGGATATGGGTCGTCGACTCGTTACGGCCCGCGCCGCGCACCGTGCCGGGGTGCTTGCCGCCGCGATGCCCCAGCGAGCCGAGGATCGCGCCCATCCTGGACATGTGCGCTTGCAGCGCCTCGGCCGCCTCCGCGAGCCGGTTGGGCAGGGGCTGGGATACGTCGATCGCGTCGCGCTCGCGGACCCCGTGCTCGGGGGAGAGCGCCTCGGCCATGCAGGCCTGCAACAGCTCGTCCTTGTCGGCGAAGACCCGGAAGATCGTGCCCTCGCCGATGCCCGCGGCGCGGGCGATCTTCGCGGTTGTCACCGTGGCGCCGTACTCGGCGATCAGTGGGATCGCGGTCTGGATGATCATCGCGCGCCGTTCCTCCGGCGACACGCCGGGGGCGCGGCGGGTGGTCTTGTTCTCCCCGCTCACATTCCCGCCGCCGCGTCGACTGCGGCCCGCACCCCGGAGGCCGGCGCGGGGCCGCGTGACTCAGTGTGCGTGTCCGGCCTCTTCCTCGGCGGACTGGGTCTGCGAGGGCTGCTCGGACTCGTCCACCGCGCCACCCGCGTGCACCGTGAAGGCCGCGGTACGGACCTTGCCCTCGTGCTGGAAGTCCAGGAACAGGCGGTACGCACCGGCGCTCGGCGCCGTCGCGGTGAACGAGACCTCGGGGCCGGGCTTCGTCCTGCCGTCGCCGGGCTCGCCGTTGGGGTGGACGTGCAGGTAAGCGAGGTCACCGGAGCGCAGGGCGACAAGGTGGCCGTAAGCGCCCAGGTAGGGCTGGAGGTCGCGGACCGGCTTGCCGTCCTTCGCCACCGTCAGCGTGAGCTCGCCGGCCTTGCCGGGCGTCAGCGCGCCCCGCAGCTTCACCTCGTAGCCGTCGACCTTCGCCGTGGTGTTGTGCCCGGGCAGCTCGCCCGGCTCGTACGGCCCGGACGCGGCGAGGTCGGCACCGAGGGTGAGCGCTTGGCCGCCCTTCGGCTTGAAGTCGGCGAAGAGGCGGTAGCCGCCGGCCTCGGGCAGGTTCACGGGCGTCGACCAGGTGCCGTCCGCGGCCCGGGTGGGGTGCAGGTGGCGGTAGACGGTCAGGTCACGTGAGGCGACGATCAGGTGCAGCTCCTTGCCGTGCTCGCGCTGGTAGGCGGTGACCTTGCGTCCGGTCCCGTCCTGGACGACGGCGAAGCGCAGGTCGGTCTTCTTGCCTGCCTCGACGCGCGGGGTCTTCAGGTCGAGCGTGTAGCCGTCGGCGGAGATCTGGAGGCCGCCCGGCGGTGCCGCTTCATGGCCACCGCCCTTCGCTTCGTGATGCCCGGCCGCTTTTCCCTTGTGCCCGGCGACCGCGTGGCCTGCTGAGCCACTGTGCGTGTCGCTCTCCGGCTCGGGCGAGATCGGGCCGACCGCGCCGCCCACGCCGTAGGCGGCGCCGAACGTCGCTGCGAGTCCGGCGGCGAAGACGGTGATCCGCAGTCCGGTGTTCATAGACAACTCCTCATCTCCTGACCGCTCGTGCATGCGGCCGACACCTTCAACATACCCCCCGGGGGTACTAAGTCAAGTCGGGCCGAGTCTTGCCATCCAATACGGGAGGGGGGTATACATGAAGCCGTCGCAGATACCCCCCCGGGGTATACATCACTAGTTGCGGAGGACTCGTGTCGAACTGCTGCACCCCCGACGGAAGCTGCCACACCCCGGCGGAGGCCAAGACCACCTACAAGGTCGACGGCGTCGGCAGCGCGCACTGCCAGGGCGTCGTCGCCAAGGCGGTGGGCGGCCTGGACGAGGTCACCGCGGTCGAGGTCGAGATCGGCACCGGTCTGGTCACGGTGACGACCGCGGCCGAGCCCGACGAGGCGCTCGACGCGCTGATCGCCAAGACCGTCGACGAGGCCGGATACGACTTCGCCGGCCGCGTGGCCGCCTGACCAACGAACCGGGCGGGGGCCGCGAAACCTTGGCGGCCCCCGTCCTCCCTGTCTTCTTTCGCACTTCGCGTTCGTGAGCTCCGAGGAGCAGACATGACCACCACCACGCCCGGCGCCGCCGAGGTCGAACTCGCCATCGGCGGCATGACCTGCGCCTCGTGCGCCGCCCGGATCGAGAAGAAGCTCAACCGCCTGGACGGGGTCGAGGCCACCGTCAACTACGCCACCGAGAAGGCGAAGGTCACCTTCCGCGAGGACGTGACCGTCTCGGACCTGATCGCGACGGTCGAGGCCACCGGCTACACCGCGCGGGAGCCCCGGCCCGAGACGGCCCGCCCCGACGACTCGGCGTCCGGTGAGGGCTCGGCCCAGGAGGAGAGCGACGAGCTGCGGCCGCTGCGCCAGCGGCTGACCGCCGCCGTGGCGCTCGCCGTCCCCGTGATCGCGATGGCCATGGTTCCGGCGCTGCAGTTCGAGTACTGGCAGTGGCTCTCGCTCACGCTGGCGGCGCCCGTGGTGACGTACGCCGCCTGGCCCTTCCACAAGGCGGCCTGGACGAACGCCAGGCACGGTGCCGCCACGATGGACACGCTGATCTCCGTCGGTACCTCGGCGGCGTTCCTGTGGTCCCTGTGGGCGCTGTTCTTCGGCACGGCCGGCACGCCCGGCATGACCCACCCCTTCGAACTCACCATCGCCCGCACCGACGGCGCCGGGAACATCTACCTGGAGGCCGCGGCCGGTGTCACCGCCTTCATCCTGGCCGGGCGCTACTTCGAGGCGCGTTCCAAGCGGAAGGCCGGGGCGGCGCTGAAGGCCCTGCTGGAGCTCGGCGCCAAGGAAGTCACGGTGGTGCGCGGTGGCCGGGAAGAGCTCATTGGCGTCGGCGAGCTGAAGGTCGGCGACCGGTTCCTGGTGCGGCCCGGTGAGAAGATCGCCACCGACGGTGTGGTCGTCGAGGGGTCGTCCGCCGTGGACGCCTCCATGCTCACCGGCGAGTCCGTACCCGTGGAGGTCGGCACCGGGGACGCCGTCACCGGTGCCACGCTGAACGCCGGCGGCCGCCTGGTCGTCGAGGCCACCCGCGTCGGCGCCGACACCCAGCTCGCCCGCATGGCCAAGCTGGTGGAGGACGCGCAGAACGGCAAGGCCGCCGCGCAACGGCTCGCCGACACGATCTCCGCGGTCTTCGTCCCGGTCGTGATCGCCCTGGCGCTCGGCACCCTGGGCTTCTGGCTCGGCAACGGCGCCGGACTGACCGCCGCCTTCACCGCCGCGGTCGCCGTCCTGATCATCGCCTGCCCGTGCGCCCTGGGCCTGGCCACGCCGACCGCCCTCATGGTGGGCACGGGGCGTGGCGCCCAGCTCGGCATCCTCATCAAGGGCCCGGAGGTCCTGGAGACGACGCGCAAGGTCGACACCATCGTCCTGGACAAGACCGGCACCGTCACCACCGGCAAGATGACCCTGCTCGCCGTGCACACCGCCGACGGCACCGACGAGGACGACGTCCTGCGCCTCGCCGGCGCCCTGGAGCACTCCTCCGAGCACCCCATCGCCCAGGCCGTCGCCTCCGGCGCCGCCGCCCGCGTCGGCACGCTCCCCGCTCCCGAGGACTTCGCCAACATCGCCGGCCTCGGCGTCCAGGGCATCGTCGAAGGCCACGCGGTCCTGGTCGGACGCGAGAAGCTGCTCGCCGAGTGGGCCATGTCCCTGCCGGAGGAACTGCGGCGCGCCAAGGCCGAGGCCGAGGCGGCCGGGCGTACCGCCATCGCGGTCGCCTGGGACGGCGAGGCCCGCGCGGTCCTGGAGGTCGCCGACGCCATCAAGGAGACCAGCCCGGAGGCCATCGAGCGGCTGCGCGCCCTGGGCCTGACGCCCATCCTGCTGACCGGTGACAACAAGGCGGTCGCCGAGGCAGTCGCCGCGGAGGTGGGCATCGCCCCCGAGCACGTGATCGCCGAGGTCATGCCGCAGGACAAGGTCGACGTCGTCAAGCGCCTCCAGGGCGAGGGCCGTTCGGTCGCGATGGTCGGAGACGGTGTCAACGACGCGGCCGCGCTGGCTCAGGCCGACCTGGGCCTGGCGATGGGAACGGGTACGGACGCCGCGATCGAGGCGGGAGACCTGACGCTTGTGCGGGGCGACCTGAGGGCCGCGGCGGACGCCATCCGCCTGTCCCGCAAGACGCTGGGCACCATCAAGTCCAACCTCTTCTGGGCCTTCGCCTACAACGTCGCCGCGCTGCCGCTCGCCGCTGCCGGCCTGCTCAACCCGATGATCGCCGGAGCGGCCATGGCCTTCTCCTCGGTCTTCGTGGTCGGCAACAGCCTGCGGCTGCGCGGCTTCCAGCCCGCCGACCGCTGAAGCGGCCGACCAGGACGGGAAGGAGGCCGCCGTGGCCGGAGAGCAGACCCACCGGGACGTCGTCCTGCGACGGCTCCGCCGGATCGAGGGCCAGGTGAGGGGTTTGCAGCGCATGGTCGAGGAGGAGACCTACTGCATCGACGTCCTGACCCAGGTCGCCGCCACCAACGCCGCGCTCCAGTCCTGCGCGCTGGCCCTGCTGGACGAGCACCTCAACTGCTGCGTCACGGAGGCCATCGTGGAGGGCGGCGAGCAGGCCAGGACCAAGGTCGACGAGGCGTCCAAGGCAATCGCCCGGCTCGTACGGGCGTGACCTCCAGGTTTCCGGGCCCGGGTGGTTCCACCGCCCGGGCCCGGGGCTGCTCAGGCCCCTTTGCCCGCGGGGCAGTCGGCGCTCAGCCGGAGGCTGAGGCGCAGACACAGGCCGAGTACCTGGCGCAGCAGCACCAACTCGGCACCGCCCAGGTCGCTTCCGCAGACCTTCGCGCGCGGGCTGTTCGGGGTTCCGACGGTGATTTCCCTGCCGAGTGAGAACATGAAGGGAACATACCCCCTACCGGTATGCGTGACGCCTGTGTGACCATCCTGCGGTGAAGAGGGGTGCCCCCACGATGTGAGGCACCTCGGTGACGGGGAGGAAGAGGGGGAAGGGTGCGACGGCTGGGTGACCTCGAAGCCGAAATCATGGACCGGCTCTGACGCTGGGGCCGACCGGCCACGGTCCGGGAAGGCCGCCGCCCGCCGGCGAGCTCGAACGAGACCATGTCGGCGCCTCCGGACAGCACCTTGCGGGCCAGGTCGTACGACGGATGGCCAGGCAGCCAGGGCCAGTACACGGCGGTGACCTGCTCGTGCTCCGCGAGACGACCGGCCAGCAGGTGTGCGCCCGCGCAGTGCTGCCGCATGCGCAGCGGCAGCGACGGCAGCCCGCGCAGGGTCAGCCAGGCTGCGAACGGGTCGGCACATGCTCCGAGTTCGACCGTGCGCGGCCACACCCGGTCGCGCAGTTCCGCGTCGGCGAAGACGGCGACTCCGCCCAGTACGTCGGAGTGGCCCGCCAGGTACTTGGTCGTCGAGTGCACGACCACGTCTGCGCCGTGCTCTATGGGGCGGCACAGCACGGGCGACGCGAGGGAGTTGTCGACAACGCTCACCACACCGTGTCGCCGGGCAGCCGCCAGCAGGCCGGGAAGATCAGGCACTTGCCCGGTCGGATTGGCGATGATCTCGAGATGCAGCACGCGAGTGGTAGGCCGCACAAGCCGTTCGAACTCGGCCGGGTCGTCGCCTCCTACGTAGTCCACCTCGACGCCGTACCGCGCCGCGAGGTCTAACTGGTCGTTTCAGAGTGAGTTGAGTCGCGGCTCTTGTGCTCGCCGATCTTGGTCGGCAGGGTGTCCGGAGTGCGTGCTGATCTTGTTCCTGACGACGCGTGGGAACGGGTGGCCCCGCTCCTGCCGCCCGCTCCCGAGCGGCGCCATCGCTACCCCGGGCGGCTGCGCATTCCCGACCGAGTGGCACTCGCTGGTGTGATGTATGTGCTGCGGACCGGTGTCGCATGGCGTGACGTCCCCGCGGAGACGGTGGGATGCTCCGGGGTGACGGCCTGGCGCCGGCTGCGGGACTGGACCGAGGCGGGTGTATGGCCGCGCCTGCACGCGGCCCTGCTGACCGAGCTGCGCCGTGCCGGCCTGCTGGACCTGGATGACTGCTCCGTAGACGGGTCGCACGTCCGGGCACTCAAAGGGGTGACCACATCGGCCCCTCACCCGTCGACCGCGCCCGCCCCGGCTCCAGGCACCACCTGATCGTCGACCGCCACGGAACCCCGCTTGCCGTCACGCTCACCGGCGGCAACCGGCACGACATCACCAAGCTCCTGCCGCTGCTGGACGCCGTCCCGCCGATTCGGGGACTACGGGGCCGCCCCCGCCGCAGGCCCCGGCGCCTGTATGCCGACCGGGGCTACGACTTCGACAGGTACCGCCGCCTGCTGTGGAGGCGTGGCATCAAGCCGTTGATCGCACGACGCGGCGTCGCCCACGGTTCCGGACTGGGCAAGGTGCGCTGGGTGGTCGAGCGTGCCTTCGCCTGGCTGCACCAGTTCAAACGGCTCCGCAGCCGATACGAACGACGCGCCGATATCCACCAGGGTCTGCTCGAACTGGCCTGCAGCCTCATATGCCTGCGCCGCCTACGTGCCTCATCCTGAAATGATCAGTTGGCTGTCCGTGCTGATTCCGGCGGCACCGGAACTCACGAATGTCGAGATGAGCACGCGCTCGCTGGTGCCCGAACGCACCGACATCTGGCCCCGGAACTCCGGAAACGAGCAGGTGTTTCACGTACGGCGGGCATTGAGAACGGCCAGCGCGGCTGCGGCGCAGATGGCCATAGTGGTGCCCATGGCGACTGCGGTGACCTGGCCGGGCAGGCTCATGGCGGAGGCGGCGAGGCCGCCGACGAGGAATTGCAGTAGTCCTTGCAGGGAAGAGGCGGCTCCGGCGGCGGAGCCGTGGCCGATCAGTGCCAGGGATGTGGCGTTGGCCAGCACGATACCGAGCATGGACACCACCACGAAAAGGCAGGTCAGCAGCAACGGTAGCGGGAGGCCTAGCACGGCGCAGGTCAGGACGCCGGCGGAGCCGAGGGTTGCCACGGTCAGACTGACGCGCAGCAGGGTGTGCTCGTCGGCGGCGCGGCCGACGAGCCAGCCGCTAACCTGCCCGAGCAGCACGATGCCCAGACCGTTGAGGCCGAAGATGAGGCTGAACTGCTGGGCCGTAAACCCGTAGGCGTCTTGCAAGACAAACGACGATCCGGAGATGTAAGCGAACACGGCGGCGAACATCAGTGCCGCGACGAGCACGTACCGCAGGTAATGGAGGTCGGTGACCAGCGTCCGGAAGGTCCGCAGCGTCGCGCGCAGGTGGGCCGGCGCCCGATTGGCGTCCGGCAGCGACTCGGGCAGCGCGAAGACGACCGCAAGCAGCAGGACGGCGCCGACGGCGGCGAGCACCAGGAACACCGCGCGCCAGGTAGTGAGCGTCAGCAGTTGACCGCCGATGACGGGCGTCACGACCGGGGCAACGCCGTTGACGACCATGAGGGTGGAGAAGAACCGGGTCATGGCGGTGCCGGAGAACAGGTCCCGCACGATGGCCCGCGCCAGGACCGTGCCCGCGGCCGCCCCCAGCGACTGCAGGATCCGGCCGGCGATCAGCCAGCCGACGGTCGGCGCCAGCGCGCACCACAGCGACCCCGCCAGGTACAGCGCCATACCGGCCAGCAGCGGGCGGCGCCGGCCCCATGCGTCCGACAGCGGACCGACGATTACTTGGAAGAGGGCCAGGCCGGCGACGAACGCCGTGAGGGTCATCTGAACCATCGGCGCGCTGGTATGCAGCTGGTGGGCCATGCTCGGCATCGCGGGCAGGTACATGTCGATCGTGAGCGCACCGAAGGCGCTCAGCGAGCCGAGCACCAGGGCCAGCCGCGCCCGGCGCCCCAGGTTCACCGGCTTCGGAACGTCGGTGCTCTCCGCCGTGGCGACCGTCTGCCGATCTTGCGCATCTCCATGAGTTATGGACATATAATTATGGTGACATAACTCAGTAGGGTGGTGCCATGCCCCACGACACAAAAGACGCCGTCGGCGCGGACGCCGGTGGCCCGCTCGCCGACCTCGCCGACCTGATCCTCAACGTCGGCCGGCTGGTGCGTGCCCGGACCCCCGAAGGCCCTCAGGTGGTGCCGCTGACCGAAACCGAGCGGCAGGTGATGCGGGTCGTCGACCTGTACCCCGGGGCCGCGCCCAGCGAAATCGCCCGCCGCACCCGGCTACAGCGCACCAACGTCAGCACGGCGCTGCGCAGCCTCGAGGGCAAGGGGATGGTTTCCCGCGCCGCCACCAACGGCCGCGGCATCGCCGTGCGCCCGACCGAGCGCGCGGCGGCCAACCTCCGGGTGCTGCGCGCCGCCTGGGCACAGGAACTCGCCGTTATCCTGGGCGACGACCTCGACACGGTCCGGAAATGCACCCACCTGCTCAGCCACCTGGAACAGCGGCTCACCGCCGACGACCAAGGCGGTCCATGACCACACGAGACCCACTGGGTCGTCGAGCGGACCTGGCCTGGCTCCACCAGTTCAGACGACTGTGGCTCATTCTGAAACCATCAGTAAGAGCACGGCGTACGTACCGCCGTACAGGCAGCGCTGGGCGACCACGTGGTCGCCTGGCCGCAGCAGCGAGAGCAGCACCCCGCTGATCGCCCCCATTCCGGACGCGAAGGCGATGGCGGCGGCTCCTCCCTCCAGCGCGGCGAGCGTGCGCTCCAGGGCCCGTACGGTCGGGTTGCCGCGCCGCGAGTAGACGTACGGGCCGTCCGGCCCGGCCATGGCGTCGGCCAGCGCGTCGGCGGAGTCGAAGGCGAACGCCGAGGACTGGACGATGGGCACGCTCAAGGGCCGGCTGCCGTTCGGCGCGGGCTCGTTCAGGATGTGCACGGCACGGGTCTGCATGTCCAACGTGGATGCTCCTCTCTGCACAGAACTCAGGGCCGCCCGGTGCCCCGGTTACCCGGTGCCGGACGGCCCTTCGGAGGTTCTCTTGTCCTGGTGGACGGCGACGTTGTACGGCTCCTCCACCTGCCCACTGGCCGGCCGCTAGACGCCGGCCCGCTCACCCCGCGCCGCGGGAGCGGCGTCGGCCTGCGGTGCGGCAGCCGCCTTGTCGCTGCGCATCACCAGCAGGGTGATCAGCCCGCCCACAGCGGCGATCACTGCGGCCCAGACGAACGCGGCACTGAAGCCGTCCGTCAGCGCGGGCAGGTTGCCCAGCTGCCCGGCGCCCTGCGACGTGGCCACCGCGGTCAGCGCCGCCAGACCCAGTGCGGAGCCCACCTGGTAGGTGGTGTTGACGATGCCGGACGCCAGACCCGCCTGCTCCTGCGGAGCCCCGGACATGGCGGTCATCATCGCCGGGATGTAGGCGAGCGACATGCCGAGCGCGGCGACCAGCGAGGCAGGCAGGACATCGACCACGAAGGTGCCGGTGGGCTCGACGGCGGACAGCCACAGCAGCCCGGCGGCGAGGACCAGCAGACCGCCGCCGATCAGCGGCTTGGCGCCGACCCTGGCCATCAGCTTCGCCGTGATCGCCGTCATGAAGATCATCAGCAGACCGGTCATCGGCAGCAGCGCGGCACCGGAGGCGAACGCCCCGTAGCCGAGGACCTGCTGGAGGTACAGGTTGAGGAAGTACCACATCGGGATCCACGCGGCACCGAGCAGGGTCATCGCGAGGTTGGCCGAACCGAGCCGCGGGACGCGCCAGATGCCGAGCGGCATCAGCGGCTCGCGCGCCGTCTTCTGGATCACGAAGAACAGCACGAGCAGCGCGGCGGCACCGGCCAGCTGAAGCACGGTCCCGGTGGAGGTCCAGCCGGCCTCCGGCGCGCGGACGATGGCGAAGACCGCGAGCGCCAGGCCTGCGGTGACCGCGGCGGCTCCGAGCACGTCGACGGCACCGCGACGGCTGCCGACGGCGGGCAGGAGCCGGGTGGCCGCGAGGGTGGCGACGCCGATCGGTACGTAGATGACGAAGATCCACGGCCAGCTCAGCCACTCGGTGAACACTCCGCCGAGGAACACACCGGCCGTGCCGCCCGCGGGCGCGGCGGCGCCGTAGAGCGCCATGGCCTTGCCGAGCTCCTTCGGGTCGTGCGCGAAGAGCATCATCAGCAGCGTCATGGCCGACGGTGCGATCAGCGCGCCACCCACGCCCTGAACGGCACGGCCGACGACCTCCACCCACGCCGTCTGCGCGGCAGCGGCGACGACCGAGCCGGCGATCAGCACGACCCAGCCGGTGTTGAAGATCTTGCGCGCGCCGATCAGGTCGGAGAGGCGGCCGCCGAGCAGCAGCAGCCCGCCGAAGGCGATGACGTAGGCATTGAAGACCCACTGCAACTCACCCTGCGAGAAGCCGAGGTCCTTCTGCATCTCGGGGAGCGCCACCCCGATGATCGACGTGTCCATGATGACCATGAACTGAGCGGCGGCGAGCACGACCAGTGCCCACCAGCGCCGGGGATTGACGGCAGACATGGGTTCATCCCTTCTCTGACATACCCCTAGGGGGTACCTTCGGCCGCGAAGGTAGCATACCCGTGGGGGGTATGTAAGGGGGCAAGTGGAGATCCTTCCCCGGGTGCTTTCGCAAGGGGCCATGACGCGCGAAAAGCGCCATGCGGCTGCGAGCGGACGATCAAAACGGTGGGTGGGCGGGCCCCATCGGCGTCGCGGTAGCCACAGAGAGTGAACAATCCGGCACACGGTGACGTGCCGCCGTGACCATCTCAGGCAACGCTGCATCCGACGCCGTCAGGATGCGAACACAGGCAACCCGAGGCACTGCCAGCGGGGAAAGCCCTATCGTCTCTTCATGTCGATACGCCGAGAGGACCTGGTCAGTCCGGCTACGCGCAGCACCTTCCGCATGCTGGCCACGAATCTGACCGTCCGGACGATCGCCGAAGTGTGGCAGAGCCACAACTTCGCGCCTGTTCCTGATGACGAGCTGCGGTACACCGACACCAGCGTGCGCCGCACCACTTTCGAGTCGTACGCGGCGGCAGTCGACTGGTCCGATCGCTCCCACGTCAGCCGGGCTCTACGAGTCTTCGAGGACATCATCCGCAGCGGCAAGCGGGAGGGATGGGCGGGATCATGGCTGGATGAAGTGACGGCGAAGCTCGAGCGGGACGGCCTGGCCCTCGACGAGCACGGCCGCATCACTGGCGGGCCGATGGCCGCCCCGCCCCGGGAAGCGCCGGCAGGCAGCCGAGCGCGGGGTCCGCGGATCACCGAGGTCACCCGCCGCCGAATCTTCGACCTGCTGCGTCGGCAGGGCACCGCCTGGTCGGGCGGCTTGGACGAGATCGCTTTTCTGTTACGGCTGTACAACCTGCAAGCCCTGCCGAGCACCGACTCACGCTTCACCACGGCCGAGCGAGACATCGTCCAGCACCGGTACAACAACCAGGATTGGGAGGACGACTGGATCTACGAGGACGCGCGATTCGCTCTCGCCCAGGGGCCGGACGAGGCCCTGCTGAGGTTCCTGGCCGAGATGATCCACCCGGCCGTACGTACGGACGCCGCCGAGGTGCAGCAGCTGCTCGCGGCATTCAATGAAGCCCTGGCCCGCGATGGTCACGCGCTTGTCCAGCGAGCCACGATCAGCGGCTTCCCCGTCTACGAAGGGCGACGGCTCGAGGACGCCGGCTCCGAGCGCTGGCAGCCCCCGCAGGGAGAGATAGAGCCATCGCGGCCTCCGTCGGCAGTCCGTGAGCCCACGGCGCCGACTCCGGAAAAGCCTCCCATCCATGTCACCGCGCCTGTGCGCGAGCTCGCCCGAGGTGAGCGGAAGGACTACGCCTGCGACCGCTTCCCCATCCCTCACGGCGGACAAGCCGATGTCTTCCGCGCGACCCACAAGGCAACCGGGACGACAGTCGCTCTCAAACAACTCCGAGGCAGGCCTCCCGCTGAGCGACAGATCGCCCGCATGCGCCGTGAAATCGTGGTGGGCCGCCACCTCGATGGTCACCCGCACGCCATGCCCGTGCTGGACGCCGACCCGAACCACAGGTGGTTCGTGATGCCCTACGCCGAGACCACAGCAGAGCACTGCCGTCCGGAACTCTCCGAACTCCCTGGCCTCCGTGCCCTGCTGGACGCACTGTGCTCTGTGCTGGCCAGCGCCCACCAATCAGGGTGGATCCACCGGGACATCAAGCCCGCCAACATCCTCCGTCTCGACGGGCGCTGGGTCCTGGCGGACTGGGGCATAGCGCGTCGCCCCCGCGGGCAGACCACCGACCCCCAGCGCACACGTGTCGGCGTCCGCTTCGGCACGGACGGCTTCGCCGCCCCGGAACTCGCCCAAGACGCGCACGCGGCCACGCAGGCTGCCGACATCTACAGCATCGGCCAGCTGATCGGTTGGGCCGTCACCGGAGACATGCCCCAGATCAATCTGCCTCTGGTGCCCAAAACAGGGCCCTGGCGCACCGTGGTACGCGCGGCCACCCAACGCGACCCCGCGCACAGGCCAGCAACTGTCCAAGAGCTTCAGCAGCTCATCGTCCACGAGACCGAAACGCCACCACAGCCTCCCCTCCTGCAGGCCGAAGAGCTCATCAAATCCATCGGAGCAGGCTCGTCAGTCGCAGCGCACAAACTTGTTGCGCTCGCGGCCGCACACACCGATGACGCGCCTCTGTACTGCGACCTCCTCCTGACGCTGCCGCCTGCCAGCCTCGCGCCGGCGCTCTTGGCCGCGCCAAGCCAGGCCGCAGAAGTCGTTCGAGCCATGGCCACGCTGGTCGGCACCCATAGACCGCCCGAACGCGGCGAGGTGGACGCCGTGATCATGTGGTTGATGAACATCGCCCAGGAAGCAGCGGAGGCGGGCGAGCTGGATCTGCTAGAGGAATGCTGCAACGGCGCCTTCGAATGGGACGCCGACTGGGATCAGTGGATACCGCAACGCCACATCGCCGACTGGCTGCTCACCCTGACTGGGGACTCCGCAAGTTCCGTCGCGGCAGCGCTCCGCCGCCACCCGGCCTGTGCGGCACACTTCAGCCACCTCGGCGGAACCTTCCGCATCGATCACCGGATCCAGGCTGCCATCGGGGTCGCCACCGAAGGGCAGCCTCAGAATCCAGCAGTCTGAACCGGTTCCGTTCCCATCAACGATCTTACCTCCGCCAAGGCGCGTGCACGTACGGGCAGCTGGGCCTCGTCTCGACCGCTCAATGACCTCTGCGGTCATCCACCTGTCGAGTTCGGTTGGTCGCCCGGGGGGGCTGCTCCGAGCCCTTGAAGTTTGGGACGCAGCCATGGGCGGTGTCGTCCTGGACCGCACCGGCCGCGTTCGAGGCCCCCGTCAGACCTGGGTCCGTGCGAGCTGCTTGGCGTCGTCGTGCACCAGTGGCACCCACGCCAGCTGCAGCCCGCTGCGTGGCTCCTGGGCACCGTAAAGCGGCGCCGCAGCAGAGCAACGCCTACCAGCCGCAGACAAACCCGAATCCGGCTGCCAGCACGTCGGCCGACCGCTGATGGGGCGGCAGCGCCAGCTGTCGCTCGTCTTAATGCACTGGCCCTTCAACCGCGCGCCAACCACCGCAAGGGCAGCTGCGCCGACACGCC
The DNA here is from genome assembly GCF_049846985.1 of Streptomyces sp. DT190. NCBI lineage: Bacteria > Bacillati > Actinomycetota > Actinomycetes > Kitasatosporales > Streptomycetaceae > Streptomyces > Streptomyces sp. DT190. The sequence continues at coordinate 16,939 of NZ_JBNCNM010000033.1, forward strand.
GACGCCACGAGACTGGCGGACGGAAGCCTCTGGTGAATCCACTCCTGCAAGCCGTCTCGCGAAATTTTGACCATGGAGGAATACCCCTGGGGGGTATATGGTTATGGGCAACGTCCTGAGCGGACCACGCCGGAAGGCACACAAGACCAATGGGAGATGTCATGAGCGATCGCTTCGGCCACGACCAGGCCAACCACGGCGTCCACGGCGGAGCCCAGCCCGGTGGCCTGTCAGTCTCCGAGAACGGGTACACCCTCGAGCTCGACTCGACGATCCTCACCGCCGGCGTGCAGCCAGTCAGCTTCCGGGTGCTCGGTCCCGACGGGCAGGCGGTGACCGAGTTCACGCCCGAGCACGAGAAAGAACTGCACTTCATCGCCGTCCGGCGCGACACGACCGGTTTTCAGCACGTGCACCCGGTAATGGACGAGAAGGGCACCTGGAGCGTCGATCTGGCCCTGGAACCCGGGGACTGGAGATTCTTCGCCGACATCCACCCGGTCGGCCACGACGGGACCATGACGCTGGGGATCGACGTCGCGGTCGCCGGGACCTACGACCCGCAGCCGCTCCCCGAGGCCACCCGGATCGCACAGAACGGCGAGTACACCGTCGCGCTCGACGGCGGACTCCTGCCCGGCGAGCCGAGCCAGCTGACCCTCACCGTCAGCCGGAACGACCTCCCCGTCACCGACCTGCAGCCCTACCTGGCCGCGTACGGGCACCTGGTAGCACTGCGGGTCGGAGACCTCGGCTACCTCCACGTCCATCCGGAGGGCGAACCCGGTGACGGCACCACCGCACCGGGACCCGAGATCGCCTTCATGGCGGTCGCGCCTTCGGCCGGCACCTACCGCCTGTACTTGGACTTCCAGCACCACGACGTCGTCCGGACGGCTGAGTTCACGGTTCAGACCACCACGACCACCCCCCGCCCAGACGCGACATCTCAGGCCGCACCCGAGCACAGAGGCCACCACCGCAGCGGCCATGCACACCACTGACGCATGACGGCCGCCGATCGCCTGACACGGCACACGGCATACCCAAGGGTGTGCTCACCTCATCGCCCCCGCGCATCTTCTCCATCGGAAGGAACGTCATGCCCCGCCTGACCCGACTCACGCCCGACACGGCGGTCGGCGCCTCGCGCGACCTCCTCGCCGACCTGGTCTCCCGCCATGGCCAGATCGGTGACATGGTCTCCACGATGGCGCACTCGCCAGCCGTGCTGGGCGGCTATCTCCAGCTGAGCCGCGCCATGGGACGAGCCAAACTCGACCGAAGGATCAGCGAACGGATCTCGATCGCCGTTCAGGCCCTGCAGGGATGCAGGCTGTGCCTCGACTCGCATGTCAATGCCGCCCGCGCCATGGGAGTGGACGAGGAGGAGATCGAGCGAGCCCACACGGGCACCTCGGCCGATCCCGCGATCGCGACGATCATCACCCTCGCCCTCCAGATCTATCGCGAGCCGACGTCGATCACCGACGAACAGGTCATCGCGCTGCGTGAATACGGCTACAGCGACCGCGCGATTGCCGACGTCGTCGGCGTCGTCGCACTCAACATCCTCACCGGCGCCTTCAACCTGCTCGCCGGTCTCACACCCGAGAGCGACACCAGTGTCTAGGGACATCCCCGCCTGTACTCGCGGGGCACGGCCTCCACCCCGAGCCCGTGCCCCGCCGCATGGATACGGAAGGAACCAGCCATGCGTCTGTTCGCCATCCGCGACTACCGTCACCTGTTCAGCGCCCAAGTCATCGCCCTGTTCGGTACCGGACTGACCACAGTGGCCCTCGGGCTGCTCGCCTACGACCTCGCAGGACCGCGCGCGGGCATGGTCCTCGGTACCGCCCTGACCATCAAGATGGTCATGTACGTGGCCATAGCCCCTCTGGCCGCCGCGTACGTCGACCGACTCCCCCGGAGAACACTCCTGGTCCTCCTCGACGTGGTCCGCGGGGCGGTGGTCCTGGCACTGCCGCTGGTGACCGAGGTCTGGCACATCTACGTCCTGATCGGCCTGCTCCAGGCCGCCTCCGCGGCATTCACCCCGACGTTCCAGGCCGTCATCCCCGACATCGTCACCGACGAGTCCGACTACACACGTGCCCTGTCCGCGTCCCAGGTCGCCTACACCATGGAGAGCCTGCTCAGCCCCCTGCTGGCAGCTGTCGCCCTAACGTTCATCAGCTTCGGCTGGCTGTTCCTCGGCACCTCCGCCGGGTTCCTCATCTCCGCCCTGCTCGTCCTCTCGGCGCGCATCCCCGACGCCCGCCCCAGCACCCACACCAAGGCGTGGGACAAGGTGGCAGCAGGGATCAGGACGTTCCTCAGGACACCGCGGCTGCGCGGCATCATGGCGCTCAATCTCGTGGTTGCGGCGGCAGGGTCGATAGTCGTCGTGAACACCGTCAACTACGTCCGTGACGAGCTCGGCGGCTCGCAGTCGGACGTCGCCTGGATGCTCGCCGCCTCCGGCACCGGAACCCTCCTGGCCGCCCTCACACTCCCCCGCGTTCTCGACCGGATCGCTGCCCGCACCGTCATGATGACCGGCGCCGGAGTCCTCGTGGGCGGCACGACCGCCGCGGTGACGCTCACCGCAGCCGGTCTCACCACCTGGACCGGTACGGCGATCATCTGGACCGTCGTCGGCATCGGCATGGCACTGATCATCACACCGACCGGCAAGGTCCTGCGCGCCTCCGTCGGACGGAACGCGATCCCCGAGGCGTTCGCCGCCCAGTTCTCTCTGTCGCACCTGGCCTGGCTGATCACCTATCCCGTCGCGGGGTGGCTCGGCACGAACGCCGGCTTCACTCTCGCCTGGTCCCTCCTCGCGGTCCTGGCCGGGGCGGGAACAATCGGTGCCCTCCTCCTATGGCCGCGCCACGACGAACCAGGAGCCATGACCACACTCGCGGCACCCGACCGGCATGCGCCCAGCAAGGACCGGTCCGCCCTGACCAAGGCCGCCTGAAGCGCCGCGCACAGCGCCCTGACTGTCTGCGTCGTGCACAGCACGTGCTGCCGGCCAGACACTCCGAGAAGGCCGACACCGGCCTGACGCAAGCGGCAGACGCTCCCCACAGACGGACGCCATCTGGCCGACCCACAAACACGCACGGCAGGATCCAGCCCGGGCGCGCCCCCGGACAGACCCCGCCGTGCGTGTTCTCGCGGCTCAGGCAACCAACCACTGTTGGTGCATGCGAGCCCAGAGCAGCGGCGCCATGTCAACTGTGGTCACGATCGCAGCACAGGGTCGTCCGCTCGCGGAGATGCCCCAGTGGCGAGGCGTCACTGCCCCCTCTGGGTGGATCATTCGTCGGCGTCGTAGGTAATCCAATGTTCAGGAACGAGCGCTTCGCCGTTGCTTCGGCGCCATCGTGCGCGAACAGCGCTGCGGAAGGGCTCGTCGTCGAGGTCGGCGTGTTCAAGAACGATGACCTGGAAGGCGCCCGCGAGCGACTCGACACTCGATTGGATCGTCTCGTAGAGATTAAGAAGCGTGGCGCGGGCGGATCCGAACCCGCCATCACGAGTCTCGTCGGGGAACCCGGCCTGCGAGGGCTGGTCGAGAATGAGGAACCGAGGGACGGGGCTGCCTATCTCGTTGAACCACTCGTGCAGGCTCAGCATGGTCGCGATGTGGTAGCCCAAGTAGTTGTGGCCACTACCCATCTCAGGCATCTTGACGGGCCCACGCCGAGTGTCGGCGATGAGAGTCAGGGCCCGGGGGTCCAAGCGGATGGGCTCGTCATGGTGCTCCAATTCCAGGGCGATGGCTTTGGCCTGGATCTTCTGGTTGACGAGAGACAGAAAGCTGCTGAGTAGGTCTTCTTGGACGGTACTGCCGAGCTGTTCCTCAAGCGAGGCGATCTCCGTAGCCAACTCCAGCCGGCGATCCTCCACTGGGGACTGCGTGTTGCGAGCCATGGTGTCGAGGAAGAGACTGATGCGACCCTGCACCACGGCTGCCCGGTGCAGCGGATCGTCCTGGGCGGCTGTCCGCTGGCCTGCGCCAAGAACTTCGATCTCCTCTTGATTCCGAGCTAGGGCAGCGCGCAGATCCGTAAGAGTGTTCTCCTCTTCGGCGATGCGCGCGTTGATGTCCGGAGTCGCATCACCGATCGTGGCGATCTCAGCGTCAAGCCGCTCAAGGTCGCGCCGCATGATCTGAGTTGCCTGACCAGAGTCGGGCGCGCGACTGCCACACACTGGGCACAGCTCGTCGTGCGTCCGCATCTCCGGATCAGACCGGCGCAGCAGACCGAGGGTGGCCAGTCGGGCATGCTGCTCGCGGACCTGGCCAAGGAAGTCGTCCTTCTCCCTGGCGATGGTCTTGAGGTTGGAAATGCGCACCCGGGTTTGAGAATAGGCCTGCCGAAGGTCTCGGCGGGTTGCGCTGAGGGCGGACAGCGGGTCCTCGCCTGCGGGAGGCTCCGGCTCAGGCACGGCCGTCTCAACAGCTTGGCGCAGTCGGTTGACAATCTCGTCCCGTGACAGGCGATGGCCATCCGCTACCGGGCCGAGCAGGTTTGCTTCGACGGCTTCCTCGTGCAGCCCCGCCGCCGTACCCGACGGGTGCTGAAACGGCTGGGCCGCCTCCAGACGCTGTTGCTGCTCGGTCAGTTGCCGACGCAGAAGCTTGAGCCGGTGCTCAAGCTGGGCGCGTTCTGGATCCACGGCGCCCAGGAAGTACGGAAGCATCGCCCGCAGTGCCGGGCGGTGATAGTCATCCATCTGTCCGTGAAAGAGCAGGTCCTGGTTGGCGACTTCGTTCTGCTCCTGCAGACAGAAGAACAAGCCGTGCCGGACGGACGGGGAGAGCTGGCGGGGGCTGCGCGCTACGGGCAATTGCACGGACGGATCGATGCCGGTGAACCTGGACAGGACCTTCTTCGCAATGTCCAACGGCATAGAGAAAGTCAGGTTCGCGTAGTCCGGCGGGGGCGCTCCGCGCTCCTGGGAGATGACGCAGAACGTGGTGTTTGTTGCTGCCTTGCCGACAGGTGCGGGACGTGCCACGAAGAGTTGCTCGTCGTCCTTGACGATGGTCAGCGCGAAGACGTGCACGAAGTTGCGAAGAGCCGCACCGCGGATGACGAATTCGTCGCTGCCGAGACAGTAGTCGACGATGGTCAAGATGGCGCTCTTTCCGCGCCGGGAGTCCCCCGTGATGATGTTGAGCGAGCCCATTTGGAACTGAACGGTACGGATCTCGCCATTCTCGTTGTAGATGGAGATGGCGCGGATCTGGAACGTCAAGGCCGTACTCCTAGCAGGGTCATGACGGTGCTTATGCTGCCGGCGCTGGGCAGCCAGCGCCCCAAGAAGAAGGCCGCCTTCTGAACGGCGACGACGTCATCGCTTTCGCCGGTGATTGCCTTCTTCAAAGCCCTCTTCGGCACATGGAGATTGCCGTCTATATCGCACACCAGCGTACGTGTTTGGAGGGCCATCAGCAGGCCAGGACGGACGACGCCTGCGATTGCCGTGGCGTTGAGCGCCATCGACGAGCGCACCGCCGAATGCTCCTGCACCCAGCGGTGCAGTCCGCTCGCAGTCGACCGCGGAAGCACATTACGTATCGTCGGTTGCAGGGCCATGACCGCCGCGAGAATGGCAACAGCGACAGGGCAGGGCCTGTTGACCTCTGCTTGGTGTCCTTGTACGCAGCGGGCTACGGTCAGGCCGGTGAACGCGGGGTTGTACAGGGCGCGCTCATCCCGACTGAGAGTGCTGAACTCGATCATGCGGATGTGGTCTCCACGGGTTCCAACACGGCCATGAGGCGAGCAACGAAGTCCATGTGCCAACCGATCCTGCAGTCATCGGCCAGAATGTGGAACGAGCCCTTGGCCACGAAGGGTTCATCGCACTCGGGGCGGATGCGCTGCTGAGCTTCGGTCATGGCCCACCGGTAGATGCTTGTAGCCGCAGCGATCTTCTCCGCTGCGGCTGCCTCGGCACCGAGGGTGTCGACCATGTCGTCGAAGAGCTCTTCCCACTCCTCGATCAGTCGCCGCTCGTAACGACTGAGTTCTTTGGGCAGCAGCAGGTTCTCGTTCAGCCAGCGCGAACGCTGGCTGACAGCCCTCATGTAGTCGCGTACCGCGCGGTTGACGCGTCTTGATCCCAGCTCGATGAGCTCCAGTTGCCGCACGAAGGTCTGGCCGGCGTACCTGGCAAGGTCGGCCTCCATCTCGGCGATGTCCTCGTCGATGGGCAGGTTCGCCCGACCGAACTGGTTGCGCAGATCGGAGAAGACAGCGTCGAAGTCCAGGCCGGTGATCGCATCCAGGCTTCCGGAGCGTAGTTGCTGGATGGTGCGTCGGAAGAACCATCCTTCCAGCCGGACAAGAAACGCTGTGGCGTGTTCACGGCCTACAGCCATGATTGCTGCCTGTCGCAGCTTCTGCTCGACGGCATCCACGTCGGGCGCGTTCCCGATCACCCGGATCCTGGCGACCATGCGTTCCAGCTGCTGAGGGCTCAGGAGATCGAACGCTTCGAATGCCTTAGCCAAGGCGTCGTTCTTGGAGGTCCTGCGGGTGGCTTTCAGCGCCTCCAGGGCGTTCCGCTCATCGCGTTGCCGGGATTCGGCAGGCTGCAGCATGCTGCCCACAGACCCAGCGGATAGTTCCGCGGTAGTGAGAAGAATCAGATCGGTGTGTTCGAGGTCGAGCTGGCCTCGGTCGATCGCGTGGGCCCAGATCCGCAGCGTTTTCCACAGGTCCACGCTTGCGTTGGTCATGCGCGTGCCCGGGGCTCGGTGTTTAAGCTGGTAGTACGTTCGCCCGCCCTGGCGGACCTCCTCGATGTCGTCTCCCGCCTCGATGGCCAAGGCCCAGTCCAGACCTCCGAGACGACTCACGCATAAGTGAAGAGCTTCACGCAGCTGGTAAACGTAGCCGAGCGCGGAGGCCGACGCTTCGAAATCCGGTTCCCGCTCAGCCATGTTCAACCCCCTGCAGGCCTCTGCTCACTGCGAGTGACCCGATCTTGTCATGTGCGGTCCGGTGCTGAAACCCCTTTCACACAACGACCTGCGCGCGAGCCGCCGCCCGAAGGTGCCCGAGCTCAGGATTCCCGCAGGCGGCCGGAGGCAGACAGGATGATGAGCACGCGGCGGCTGAACTCGTCGCGGGCTTCGTGTACGACTCGCACGCGCTTGTTGCGAGCTTCCAGGCGCGGGGTGATGACGAGGCCGATGAAGAGGGCTGTCGCAGCAGGGAGCAAGATGCCACTGATCCACAAGCGCATGGAGCGATTGTGAGGGACACGGCGGCCGACAGCGGGTGCTTCACGGGATACTAGGCTGATCAACGGCGCGGGGCCGAGGTCCGTAGGAGACCGTTGGCCTGCGCCAATTCATGATCGATGCGGGGTCGTGGCTGAACTACAAGCCGGTGATGGCTGAGGCTGGTCGTTCCGATAGCCGTGCTTTTCCCGAGCTGGCCAAAGCGGGGGTGCCGCCGCAGGAGTTGCGACGCCTGGCCGCGTACAAGGTGCTCGCCTCGTACGACAACAACCAGGCCGGGCAGCTTGCCGCGGTGGGAGGCGACACGGGCGCGTTGGAGCGCCGGGAGCTAGGAGACGCCGCGAAGCTGTTCCCGGTCGATCTCGTGCTACGCACCCCGAAACCCTCCCGCGCCGCCTTGGCCGGCTCCCGGATGTTCAGTGAGGCAACGCCTTGCCCGCTTCCCTTCCGACCTCCAAGCCCCAGCAGCGTGACCTTCGCTTCCGCAAGGTCGATACTGCCGACTGGAGGATCACCAGCCCGCTCGCACGCGACGACAACCTGCACCTGACGACCTGTCACCAATGTCAGCATTAGGTCAGCATCAGTACCGCCACAACGCGCTACGGAGGACTACGGACCGTCAAGATCGCAAACTAGTCAAACCCAATCTGACCTGCGAACATGAAGGTCAGAGGCCCAGATGCTAGTCTCATCAGGAGGTTCCAGTGAAGATGCTGATCAACGTCCCCGAGACCGTGGTCGCGGACGCGCTGCGTGGTATGGCGGCAGCCCACCCGGACCTGACCGTGGACGTGGAGAACCGGGTCATCGTGCGGCGGGACGCCCCCGTCGCCGGCAAGGTGGGACTGGTCTCGGGCGGAGGTTCCGGGCACGAGCCGCTGCACGGCGGATTCGTCGGTCCCGGCATGCTGTCGGCGGCCTGTCCTGGTGAGGTGTTCACCTCCCCCGTGCCCGACCAGATGCTGCGCGCGGCCGCCGCCGTCGACAGCGGGGCCGGAGTGCTGTTCATCGTCAAGAACTACACCGGTGACGTCCTCAACTTCGACATGGCCGCCGAGCTGGCCGAGGACGAGGGCATCCAGGTCGCGAAGGTCCTGGTCAACGACGACGTGGCAGTGACCGACAGCCTCTACACGGCGGGCCGGCGCGGCACCGGCGCGACGCTCTTCGTGGAGAAGATCGCGGGCGCCGCCGCCGACGAGGGCATGCCGCTGGAGCGGGTCGAGGCCATCGCCCGGCAGGTCAACGAGAGCTCCCGCAGCTTCGGTGTCGCGCTGAGCGCCTGCAGCACGCCGGCCAAGGGCAGCCCCACCTTCGATCTGCCCCCGGGCGAGCTGGAGTTGGGCATCGGCATCCACGGCGAGCCGGGGCGGGAGCGGCGGAGCATGATGACCTCGGGCGAGATCGCCGAGGCCGCCGTCGAGGCCGTGGTGGAGGACCTCCGCCCGCGCAACCCGGTGCTGGTCCTCGTCAACGGCATGGGCGCGACGCCGCTGCTGGAGCTGTACGGGTTCAACGCCGAGGTGCACCGGGTGCTCGCGGCGCGCGGTGTGGCCGTGGCCCGTGTCCTGGTGGGCAACTACGTCACTTCCCTCGACATGGCGGGCGCCTCGCTCACCCTGTGCCAGGCCGACGAGGATCTGCTGCGGCTGTGGGACGCCCCCGTGAGGACACCGGCCCTGCGCTGGGGCGTGTGAGGGACAGGGGGTAGAGGATCACCACGTACCTACCAGGCAAGGAGATCCAGTGCTCGACGCCGACTTCTTCCGCCGTTGGATGACGGCGACCGCCACGTCCGTCGACCGCGAGGCGGAACGGCTCACCGCCCTCGACTCCCCGATCGGGGACGCCGACCACGGCAGCAACCTCCAGCGCGGGTTCCGCGCGGTGAAGGCCGCCCTGGACAAGGAGCCTCCCGGAACACCCGGCGCGGTCCTGACGCTGGCCGGCCGCCAGCTGATCTCGACGGTCGGCGGCGCCTCGGGGCCGCTCTACGGCACGCTGCTGCGCCGGACGGGCAAGGCGCTCGGGGAGGAGGCCGAGGTCAGCGCGGAGCAGCTGACCGAGGCACTGCGGACCGGGGTGGACGCGGTCATGACGCTCGGCGGAGCCGCGCCCGGCGACAAGACCATGATCGACGCCCTGGTGCCCGCGGTGGACGCGCTCGGCGAGTCGTTCGCGGCCGCCCGCACCGCCGCCGAGGAGGGCGCCGTCGCCACGACGCCTCTGCAGGCCCGCAAGGGCCGGGCGAGTTACGTGGGCGAGCGCAGCATCGGGCACCAGGACCCGGGCGCCACGTCCTCGGCGCTGCTGATCGCCGCTCTCGCGGAGGCCGCCGGTGAGTGACGAGCGGCAGGTGGGAATCGTGCTGGTGTCGCACAGCGCGGAGGTGGCCGCCTCGGTCGCCGCGCTGGCCAAGGGCCTGGCGGGCGGCGGTGCGGAGGTACCGGTCGCCCCGGCGGGCGGCACCGAGGGCGGCGGGCTCGGCACGAGCGCGGAGCTGATCGCCGCGGCGGCCGCGTCCGTGGACCGCGGGGCCGGCGTCGCCGTCCTGACCGACCTGGGCAGCGCGGTGCTGACGGTCAAGGCGCTGCTCGCGGAGGGCGACGAACTCCCCGAGGGGACCAGGCTGGTGGACGCCCCGTTCGTGGAGGGGGCCGTGGCCGCGGTCGTCACGGCGGCCACCGGGGCCGATCTGGCGGCCGTGGAGGCGGCCGCCGCGGAGGCGTACGCGTACCGGAAGGTGTGAGGTCCTTCCCCGGTGTGCGGCCGGGCCCGCCGGTTCCCGGCGGGCCCGGCCGCGTGCGGTGCCGGCGCGCGGGGCTCAGCGCCCCGCGGTGAAGCGCTTCGCCGCCGCCTCCCCCGCCGCCACGGCCGCGGCGTGGTCCTCGATCGGCGACACACGGGTGTTCTTGAAGACGATGTAGGTGACGCCCGAGGGCACGCCGCCGCCGTGCGGGTCCGGGCGGATGCCGAGGGCCTTGGCGGTCGCGTAGGACGCCTCCCCGATGATGTGCTGCGGGCCCGTGTCGCCCACGACGGCGTACTGCACCCGGTCCCGGTGGATGACGGCCACGACCGATCCGCCGCGGACGCCGTGGTCCCGGTAGTCCCAGAGAGGACTCGGGGCGGGCACGACGACGAAGGGCAGGCGTTCGGCGCTCAGGAAGCGGCCGTCGGACTGCGCGAAGGCCGTGCTGGGGGCGAAGTAGGGGTCGGTGCGGCGGTTGCAGTGGGGGCCCGGACGGCCGTCGCAGTCGATGTCCATGTCCGCCTTCCAGAACACGACGTCGCGGGTGCCGCAGACCGGGATGGTGGCGGGGGCGCCGTAGTCGCTGCGGTAACGGCCGCGCGAGACGGGGGTGCAGTCGCGCACCGCGGCCAGCAGGTCGGCGGCGGGCACCGTGCCCTCGCGCGACGCGGCCGGCCGGTCCTGGTGCGCGGGCGGCGTGGCGGGGGCTGTCGTCGGAGCGAGCAGGGCGGCGCTGGCCGCGGCCAGCGAGAGCGACTGGACACGCACGATACGGGAGCCTCTCCTCGGGGACCTGACAGGCACTCAGCCCAATCTGGCCCCGGGCCGGTCGGCGGGCCACCGCTGGGGGGCCGGACGGTGCACGGCCCCCAACCACGAAAAGGGGCCGGGGGCCTGAGTCCGTGTGAGACCCGGCCGCCCGGCCACCCGCGCCAACGCGGCATCTGCGACGACAGCGGTCCGCGCGACAAGCCCGAACTCCCCGGTGTGCGCCGGGCGTTCGGCCGTGAGGCCTTCAGCATACGTAACTCTTCCGAGTGGTCACACACCACGGGGTGACGCCCGGTCCGGCCACGGCCTGCCCCGTTCACCCTCTTGATGTGATCGCGTCAGTCGCGTCATATTGGTCCGGACCATTACGGACCGTTCCCGCGTGCCGCCCCGGGAGGCAGTCTCGTGCGATTCCTCGTCCTTCTCCGGCGATGCGCAGCACCCTGCGCGACCGTCGCGCTCGTCGCGTCCTGCGGCTGGGCCGGTACGGGCAGAGGCGACACGGGCTCACCGCCCGGCGCGCCGACCGGTGTCACCGCCGCCGCGGGCAGCGCCACCAGCGTGCACGTCATGTGGAACGCGACGGAGCGGGCCGACCGTTACGAGGTGTATCGCGGGACCACCAAGGTCAAGGAAGTGCCGGGCTCCCAGCACATGGTGGATGTCACCAGGCTGCGGCCGTCCACGCAGTACTCCTTCACCGTGCGGGCACGGGACGCCGACGGACGGCTCGGGCCACGCAGCCGGGAGGTCCGGGCGAGCACACCGGTGGCCGCCGCCGACGACCGCGCGGCGCCGTCCCGCCCGACGGCACCCCGCGGGCGGGTGGCCGGCAGCCGGGCCGTGCAGCTGTCCTGGTCCGCCGCGACGGACGACCGGGACGTGGTGTCGTACGACATCCACCAGGGGGACGCGAAGATCCACAGTGTGGGCGGGGGCCAGACGGCCACCGTGGTCACGGGGCTGCGGCCCGGCACCTCCTACGTGTTCACCGTCCGAGCCCGGGACGCGGCCGGCAACGTCTCCCCCGCCAGTGCCGCCGTCCGCCTCACCACCCCGGGCGCCGGCGACGGCCGCGCCACGGCACCCACCGGCTTCCGGGCGACGAGCCACCGCGCGGACGGGGCCTACTACGTCGACCTCAGCTGGGTGCCGCCCCGGGTGGACGGCGTGGTCACCGAGTACCAGGTCCATCTGGACGGCCGGGCGGCCACGTCCCTCGTCTTCGGCGGCGACCCACCGCGCGGACGGGCGACGTACAGCTTCTACGTGGGGCGCGACAGCGGTGCCACCCATCGCGTCCGGATCCGGGCGATGCTGCCGGACGGCACCTGGGGAGGCTTCTCGGCGGAGCGGACGGTGACGACGGGCGCGGGGCGCTGACCCACCCCGCGGCACCGGGCCACCGGGCGGGACGCCGTCACCTGCACGGCGGCGTCCGGCGTGCGTCCGGGGCCCGGGGCGCATTGGCTGACCCTGAGGCAGCACGGGCGTTCCCGACCCTCGGCGGCGCTAGGGATGTACCGCCAACCGTGCCGCCGGAGGGCAGTCCACATGCGCAACTCATCGATAGTTTCCCGCTCCGGCCTGACCGTGGCCGCCGCCGCGCTGCCCCTCGCCCTGGCGGCGGTGCCCGCGGCCGCGGGTCCGGGCATCTCCGTCAGCACCACGGGCTCCACGGTGTCGGTCACGACCAGCTCCTGCACCCAGATCAACGGCAGCTGGGGCACCGCCTCGCTGCTCACCAGCAGTCAGGGCAGCTTCGCCCAGGGCCGGCAGGTGACCCTGTCCGGCACGTCGACCAGCCAGTCCGCCGCCTGGTCGAACGTCACCGCGGGCACGTACACCGTCATCGTCATCTGCTCGGACGGCACCACCGCGGGCACCCAGTCCGTCGTCGTCTCGCCCGCCCCCACCCCCACGCGTACCGCGTCCCCCTCGGCCTCGCCGTCCCGCGGCGTCATGGGCGGGGTCGGCGGCTCCTCGACGGACTACGGCACCGTCACGCTGGTGGCGGGCGGCACGCTGGTCGGTGCCGGACTCCTCGCGACCGCCTGGTACCTGCGCCGGCGCACCAAGCCGTACCGGCTCTGACCCGGTACGAAGGGCGGCCCGCCCGGTCGAAGCGCTCCGGCCGGGCGGGCGCCGTCACGTCACGGTCGGGCCAGTCGGGCCAGTCGGGCCAGTCAGACCGGCTCGGACGGCTCGGACGGCTCGGACAGCTCGGACGGTCCGGTCGGTTCGGTCGGTTCGGCCGGTTCGGTCGTCCCGGGGCCGGGCAGGTCCGCGAAGTCCGCGAGGGCGCCCCTGAGCCACTGGGTCCAGAAGGTCTCCAGGTCGATCCCGGCCCGCAGCACCAGGTGCCGCAGCCGGTCCTCGGCGCCGTCCCGGCCGGGCGGGAAGTCACGCTTCTCGATCTCCCGGTACTCGGCCAACTGCCGCTCGTGCAGCTCCAGATGGCGCCGCAGATCGGCCTCGAGACCGGCGGTGCCGACCACGGCCGCCGCCCTGAGCCGCAGCAGCAGCGTGTCGCGGTGCGGCTTGGGGTCCTGGGAGGCGGCGGTCCAGCGGGCCAGTTCGGCGCGGCCCGCGGGCAGGACCTCGTAGCTCTTCTTCTGCCCGCGGGCCGGCTGCTCGGACGGCAGGGCCCTGATGAGGCCGTCGGCCTCCAGCCTTCCCAGCTCGCGATAGATCTGCTGGTGCGTCGCCGACCAGAAGTAGCCGATCGACCGGTCGAACCTGCGGGTCAGCTCCAGCCCGGACGACGGCTTCTCGAGCAGGGCGGTGAGGATCGCGTGCGGGAGTGACATGGCCTCATCCTAGGGACGCGTCCGACCGCTACAGGGCGGCCGCCAGTTCGGTGCCCTGCTTGATGGCGCGCTTGGCGTCCAGCTCCGCGGCCACGTCCGCCCCGCCGATCAGGTGCGCGCTGCGCCCGGCCGCGATCAGCTCCTCGTACAGCCCCCGGCGCGGTTCCTGGCCCGTGCACAGCACGATCGTGTCGACCGGGAGCACCGTGCTCTCCTCGCCGACGGTGATGTGCAGTCCGGCGTCGTCGATCCGGTCGTAGCGCACGCCCGGGACCATGGTGACGCCGCGGTGCTTGAGTTCGGTGCGGTGGATCCAGCCGGTGGTCTTGCCGAGCCCGGCGCCGACCTTGGAGGTCTTGCGCTGCAGCAGGTGGACGGTGCGCGGCGGGGCGGGCCGCTCGGGCGCGGCGAGGCCGCCGGGGGCGCGGTAGTCGAGGTCGACGCCCCACTGGCGGAAGTACGTCCGGGGGTTCTCGTGGGCCTTGTCGCCGGTGTCGGTGAGGTACTCGGCGACGTCGAAGCCGATGCCGCCCGCGCCGAGGACCGCGACCCGGTCGCCGACGGGGGCGCCGTCGCGCAGCACGTCGAGGTAGCCGAGGACGCTCGGGTGGTCGATGCCCGGGATGTCGGGGGTGCGCGGGGTGACGCCGGTGGCGACGACGACCTCGTCGTAGCCGTCGACGTCGGCGGCCGAGACGAGGGTGTTCAGCCGGACGTCGACCCCGTGCCAGTCGAGCTGGGTGCGGAAGTAGCGCAGCGTCTCGTCGAACTCCTGCTTCCCGGGCACCTTCCGGGCGACGTTGAGCTGCCCGCCGATCTCGCTCGCCGCGTCGAACAGCGTCACCTCGTGCCCGCGCTCGGCGGCCGAGACCGCGCAGGCCAGCCCCGCCGGACCGGCGCCGACGACCGCGACGCGCTTGCGCAGCCGGGTCGGGGAGAGCACGAGCTCGGTCTCGTGGCAGGCGCGCGGGTTGACCAGGCAGGAGGTGATCAGGCCGCTGAAGGTGTGGTCCAGGCAGGCCTGGTTGCAGCCGATGCAGGTGTTGATCGCCTCGGGGCGGCCGGCCTCGGCCTTGGTGACGAAGTCGGGGTCGGCGAGCATCGGGCGGGCCATCGACACCATGTCGGCCGCGCCCTCGGCGAGCAGTTCCTCGGCCAGCTCGGGGGTGTTGATGCGGTTGGTGGTGACGAGCGGGACGGACACCTCGCCCATCAGCCGCCGGGTGACCCAGGTGTAGGCGCCGCGGGGCACGGAGGTCGCGATGGTGGGGATGCGGGCCTCGTGCCAGCCGATGCCGGTGTTGATGATCGTCGCCCCGGCGTCCTCGACGGCCTTCGCGAGGGTGATCACCTCGTCGAGCGTGGAGCCGCCCGGCACGAGGTCGAGCATGGAAAGGCGGTAGATGACGATGAAGTCGTCGCCGACCGCCTCGCGCACCCGGCGCACGATCTCCAGCGGGAAGCGCGTGCGGTTCTCGTACGAGCCGCCCCAGCGGTCGGTGCGCCGGTTGGTCTGCAGCGCGATGAACTCGTTGACGAGGTAGCCCTCGGAGCCCATGATCTCGACGCCGTCGTAACCGGCCTGGCGGGCGAGGCGGGCGGCACGGACGTAGTCGTCGATGGTCCGCTCGACGTCGGCGTCGGTGAGCTCGCGGGGCGGGTAGGGGCTGATGGGCGCCTGCAGCGGGCTGGGCGCGACCAGGTCACGGTGGTAGGCGTAGCGGCCGAAGTGCAGGATCTGCATCGCGATCCGCCCGCCCTCGCGGTGCACGGCGTCGGTGATGACCCGGTGCTGCTCGGCCTCCGCCTCGGTGGTGAGCTTGGCGCCGCCCTCGTAGGGCCGTCCCTCGTCGTTGGGGGCGATGCCGCCGGTGACGATCAGGCCCACTCCCCCGCGGGCGCGGGCGGCGTAGAAGGCGGCCATGCGCGCGAAGCCGCCCTCGGCCTCCTCCAGGCCCACGTGCATGGAGCCCATGAGGACCCGGTTGGGCAGGGTGGTGAAGCCCAGGTCGAGGGGGCTCAGCAGGTGCGGGTAACGGCTCATCGGGCCCTCCGTGCGCGGTGTGGTGCCTGTAGTTGTAGAGGACTACCGACGGTTTATGCAACTAGTTGCACAAGGTGATGGAGGGCACAGATCCGCCGCCCCGGCCGGGCCGGCCTCGAGGCTCGCAGGCCCGAGCCGGCCGTCCCGGAGGAATGGCTCCGCCGGTCGACGCCCCTGGAGCCGGCCCGTCGCCACCCGGACCGGGAGGCGGGCCGCGGCCTGCCGCACCGACGCCTACGCGAGGCGCGGTCGCGCTCCCGGTGGGGCTCGCCGGCGGGCGTCCCGGCCCCTGGTGGACGCCGGGCGCCTGCGTGGACACCACGCCCTGCGGCGACGAGGCGGCGGCCTGGTCGTTCCCTCCCGGCGCCGGGGACGTCGCGGACGGCCGGCTGCACGGCAGGGCACGGCCGGCTCCCGGCGCGCCGCCGCCCTGTTCCGCCACCTGGCGGCGGAGCCGCACGGCCGGGCCGGTGAGCCGCGCGGCGGGCTCGCCGTACTGCTCGACGCCGACGAGCAGTACGGCGGCTTCGGGGCTGCCCGGGCCTGTCGGCCCGTCGGCCGCCCGCCCGGCCGGGGTGATGGCCGGCTGCCCGGGCCTGGACGAGGTGACGATCGGCGGGTGCGGCCTGTGGCGGGCCCGGATCACGGTGCACGGGGCGTCCGGGCACGCCGGGTCCAGCCGGACGGCGGTGGGTGCCGTGTCCCGGGCGGCGCGTCCGGTCGGCTGCTGGACGGGGCTTCCCTGCCCGGGGCGCACGGGTCCCTCCCGCTGCCGCCGAAGCGTGACGTCCTGCCACGGGGGCGAGGGGTTCCGGCGCCGGCCCGGACCGCTGCGAGCCGGGCGTGGACGTCCGCACCCCACCGCACGACGCGGCCCCCGACGCCGAGCGCCCGGTCCGCACGGCGGTGGGCGACCTGGACGCGCTGCCGCCCGGCCCGCCGTCCGAGCCGAGGACGCCCCGGTGGCCCACCGGCCCCCTACCGGCTGGACGCGGCGGGCTGTTCCTCCGCGTCCAGCCGGTAGGGGGCCGAGACCGCCGGCCCGACCACCCTCAGCGACCAGCCGGCGGCCCGGGGCGTCCCGGCCACCGCCGGCTCCGGCGTCCCTGCTCGGGGGTGCACGGCGTCGACGAGCGGGTTTCGCCGGCGGACCTGCGCGTCGTGTACGCCGTCTACCGGCGTGCCGTCCTCGGCCTGCCGCAGGCGTGAGCCGCGCTCACCGGCTCTGCAGGCGCACGTGCAGTTCCTTCTCCTGGTCACCGGAGACCGTGCTCAGGTCGTGCACGTCGAACAGCGAGTCCAGGGTCGTGCGCAGTTGCTCGATCGCCCAGTACCCGCCGTGCAGATCGGCCTCGACCGAGGACGACAGCCGGGCCTCGGGGTGCGCCCCCTCGTGCGTGTCGGCGACGTCGAAGGTGCCGAGCCAGACGGTCGGCCGGGTCGCGTGCAGGTCCTCCGGGACGTCGTCGGCGCACCGGTCGGACTCGAAGCAGGCGCACAGCGTGTCGAACACGATCCGGGCGTCGTGCTTGCTGCACCCGCTGATCTCCACCGAGACGGAGTGGGGGTGCGGTCGCTCCTGGTTCATCGCCATCGTGATCGCTCCTTGCCTGGCCGCGCTGCCGTTTCCGCCCCTCCCCCAGCAAAGCACCACCTTCCGCCGAGCACTACCGGCGGCGGGGACGCGTCTGCGGGGCGGCACGCGCCCCGGTGGGGGATGGTGGAAGGTGGCGGAAGGGGCCTCTCACGAACGGCTCCGCGCGGTAGAACTGGGGTGTCGGCACCTGACGGCGTGCCGCGAGGAACGGCGAAGGCGGGGCGTGGGATGAGTGCAGCCGGGTCTCCCGAGGCCGAGGGCGAGGAGCCGGTGCGCGGATCGAGGCGGCCGAGCGGACTGCTCGACGTCCTGCGCGTGGCATCCGTGGTCCTGGACACCGAGGGCCGCATCGTCCTGTGGAGCCCGCAGGCCGAGGAGCTGTTCGGGTACGAGGCGCGGGAGGCGCTCGGACAGTACGCCGCGCGGATCATGGTCCACGAGCAGCACGTCGACCTCGTGGTCAAACTGTTCTCGGACGTCATGGGCACCGGCCAGAGCTGGGCCGGGGCGTTCCCCATCCGCCGCAAGGACGGCACCACCCGGCTGGTGGAGTTCCGCAACATGCGACTGCTGGACGACCAGGGCGACGTGTACGCGCTGGGTCTGTGCGCCGACCAGTCGACCGTGCACCGGCTGGAGCGGGAGGTGGCCCTGTCGACGCGGATGATCGCGCAGTCCCCGATCGGGCTGGCCGTGCTGGACACCGAACTGCGCTACGTCTCCGTCAACAAGGCGCTGGAGGAGATCAACGGCCTTCCGGCCGAGGAGCATCTGGGCCGCACCCCGCGCGAGGTGGTGCCCGGGATGGACGTCGACGCGCTGGAGACGGCGACCCGCCGCGTGCTGGAGACGGGCACGCCGGTGGTCGACCAGTCCACGATCGGGCGCACCCCGGCCGACCCGCACCAGGACCACGCCTGGTCGGTCTCGCTGTACCGGCTGGAGAACGCCTTCGGGACGGTGCTGGGCGTGGCCGTCTCGATCGTCGACGTCACCGAGCAGTACCGGGCGGGGATCGAGGCCGAGGCGGCCCGGCGGCGGCTGGCGCTGATCGCCGACGCCTCGGGGCGGATCGGCACCACGCTGGACCTGGACCACACGGCGCACGAGCTCGCCGAGGTGGCCGTGCCGGAACTCGCCGACATCGCGGCGGTGGACCTCCTGGACGCCGTGGTGCAGGGCCGGCAGTCCAGCCTCGGCCCCACCGAGTCGGCGGTGATCCGGGCGCTCGCGGTCCAGGGGTACGACTCCGCCGAGGCGCTCGAGGCGGCCGATCCGCCCGGGCAGGTGGCGCGGTACGCCTCCGACCGGCTGGTCACCCAGTGCGTGCGCACGGCGAGCCCGGTGATGCTGCCGGAGGTCAAGGACGAGGACCTCGCGCGTATCGCCCGCTCCCCGGAGGCGGCCGAACTGCTGAGCCGGGCCGGGGTGCACTCGTATCTGGCGGTGCCGCTGATCGCGCGCGGGGAGGTACTGGGCGCCCTGGACCTCAAGCGCACCCGCAATCCGCTGCCGTTCACCGAGGACGACCTGCTGCTGGCCCGGGAGCTGGCCGCCCGGGCCGCCGTGCAGATCGACAACGCGCGCTGGTACCAGAGCGCCCGCGACACCGCGCTGACGCTGCAGCGCAGCCTGCTGCCCAGCCATCCCGCCGTGACGGGCGGCCTGGAGGTGGCCTCCCGTTACCAGCCGGCCGGGGCCACGAGCGAGGTCGGCGGCGACTGGTTCGACGTGATCCCGCTGGAGGACGACAAGACCGCACTGGTCGTCGGCGACGTGATGGGCAGCGGCATCCCGGCGGCGGCGGCCATGGGACGGCTGCGGACGGCCACCCACACGCTGGCCTCCCTCGACCTCGACCCGCACGTGCTCCTCGAGCACCTCGACAAGATCACCACCGGGCTCGACCAGGCCATCGCCACCTGCGTCTACGCCGTCCACGACCCGCGCCGGGGCGAGTGCCGGATCGCCAACGCCGGGCACCTGCCGCCCGTCCGGGTCCGGGCCGGCCGGCCTCCGGAGCTGCTCGACCTGCCGACCGGGGTGCCGCTCGGCGTCGGCGGGATCGCCTTCTCCACGACCACCGTCGACCTGGAGCCCGGCGACCTGTTGGTGTTCTACACGGACGGGCTGGTCGAGACCCGGCGCGACCCGCTCGACGACCGGCTCGGCACGCTCCTGTCCCTGCTGGACGGGCCGGACCGGCCGCTGGAGGACGTCTGCGAACTGCTGCTGCGGACGCTGCACGAGCCGGACAACTTCGACGACGTGGCCCTTCTCGTCGCCCGGGCTACGGTGCCGGAGACGACCTAGAGCCGGACGCCGATCACCACGTGGGCGTACAGCTCCTGCGAGACGGCCAGGTGAGCCGCCAGTCCGCTGCGCTCGAAGGCGGCGACGGCGTCCGGCGCCTGGTGCCGGCTCGTCTCGACCAGGACGCAGCCGCCCGGCGCCAGCCAGCCGGGCGCCCCGGCCGCGACCCTGCGCAGCACGTCGAGACCGTCCGTGCCGCCGTCGAGGGCGACCAGCGGCTCGTGGTCCCTCGCTTCCTGCGGCAGCAGGCCGATCTCGTCGCTCGGGACGTACGGCACGTTGGCGGCGAGTATGTCGGCGCGGCCGCGCAGCGCACCGGGCAGCGCGTCGAACAGATCGCCCTGGTGGACCCGCCCGCCGGCGGCGGCCACATTGGCGCGGGCGCAGCGCACGGCGGCCGGGTCGATGTCGGCGGCGTGCAGCTCGACGCGGCCGAGCCCGGCGGCCAGTGCCGCGCCGACGGCGCCCGAGCCGCAGCACAGGTCGACGACGACGCCCGCGCCGGGCGCGCGGGCGAGTGCCTGCTCCACCAGGAACTCGGTGCGGCGGCGCGGCACGAACACACCCGGGGCCACGTCGATGCGCAGCCCCCGGAACGCGGCCCAGCCGACGACGAGTTCGAGGGGCAGACCGGCCGCGCGGCGTTCGGTCATGGCGGCGGCCTCGGCCGGGGTGCGGGCGGCGGCGAGGATCAGAGCGGCCTCGTCCTCGGCGAAGACGCAGCCCGCCGCGCGCAGGGCGGCGACGAGGGCGTCGGGGGACGACGGCGGAACAGGAGGAACGGCGGACACAGACGGCATGGAAGCCCAGAGCCTTTCGAGAACCGAAGGGCGCTCCGGCGGTCGCCTACGGCCGGCGATCCGCGCCACGTCGAGGGGAGAGCACCCGAGCTGACACAGCGGTAATGGGTCTCACCTCCCCGGTCCTTCAACGGCTGGGTCCGTCCGCAGCCGGACGGCAACATTACCCGACGGGTCGGCCACCCGGGTGACGCGGTGACGGCCGGGCCCCCCGCCGGGCAGGTGGTTGGGTCATGCAAGCATCGTGCGACCATGGGAGGCATGGGCAGGTGCTGGAACTGACGGGGGCCGGCCGGCGCGTCCTGGCCCGGGTCACCGAGAGCCGCCGTGCGGTCTTCCGGGAACGGCTCGCGCACTGGCCGCAGGAGGACCTGGCGCGGTTCGCCGACTACCTCGTGCGGTACAACGAGGGGCCCGGCCCCGGGGGGCGGGACTAGGCCGTACCCGCACGTACGGTGGGACACGCACGCAACGATCACGCCGGCCCGACGGGGCACCGCCGGCCGGCCCGGAGGCACCACCCGATGCACATCACCCGAGGCTTCACCGGGCGCCCGCGCGGCGCCGACCCGGGGCTGCCGCCCGGGCAGTACGACGCCCGCGACGACTGGCCCGTGCTGTCCGCCGAGGTCACCCCGGACCTGGCCCCCGCCGACTGGACCTTCCGCATCGACGGACTGGTCGAGGCGCCCCGCACCTGGGACTGGCAGGAGGCGCACCGGCTGCCGCCGTCCGCGTACGAGGGCGCCATCCACTGTGTGACGAGCTGGTCGAAGTTCGGAGTGCGCTTCTCGGGCGTGTCCCTGGACGCCTTCCTGGACGCGGTCCGCCCCCAGGAGCCGGCGACCCATGCCGTGGCCTACGCGCACACCGGCTACACCACGAGCCTGCCGCTCGCCGACCTGACCGGCGGGCGGGCCTGGATCGCCTGGGAGTACGACGGGCGGCCGCTCGCCCCGGAGCACGGCGGCCCGGCGCGGCTGCTGGTGCCGCACCTGTACTTCTGGAAGAGCGCCAAGTGGATCGCGGGCCTGCGGATCCTCGACCACGACGAGCCGGGTTTCTGGGAGCAGAACGGCTACCACGAGCGGGGCAACCCGTGGGAGGAGCAGAGGTACGCCGGTGACTGAGACCTTCGTGCCGCCCACCCGGTTCGCCGTGCCCGGGCGCATCGCCGTGAGCGAGCAGGCCGCCTCCGTGTGGCAGACCGCCACGCTCACCGAGATCCGCCGTGAGACCCCGCGCACGGCCACGTACCGGTTCGCCGTGCCCGGCTGGCCGGGTCACCTGCCCGGGCAGCACCTGATGGTGCGGCTGACCGCCGAGGACGGCTACGCGGCCCAGCGCCACTACTCCATCGCGTCGGCGCCGGACGACGCGGGGCACGTGGAGCTGACGCTGGACCACGTCGAGGGCGGCGAGGTCTCGGGCTGGTTCCACACCGTCGCCCGGGTCGGCGACCGGGTCGAGGTGCGGGGCCCGGTGAGCGGCTTCTTCGCCTGGCCGGGCGACCGGCCCGCGCTGCTCGTCGGCGCCGGCTCCGGCATCGTGCCGCTGATGTCGATGGTCCGCCACCACCGGGCGCGGAACCTCACCGTCCCGCTGCGCATGCTGGTGTCCGCGCGCAGCCCCGAGGAGCTCGTCTACGCCCGGGAGCTGGGCGCGGAGACGACGGCCGTGTTCACCCGGAACGCGCCGGAGGGTGTGCCGGTGGGACGTATGACGGCCGCACATGTGGCGCCGCTCCTGGCGGCGTCGCCTCCCGGTGGGTGGGAGGCCTATGTGTGCGGCTCCAACTCCTTCGCCGAGCACGCCTCTCGGCTGCTCGTGACGGCGGGTCAGCCCGTGGACCGCATCCGGATCGAACGCTTCGGCTGACGGCCCGCGGGGGTCCCGTCGGCCGAGGCCCTCGGTCATGACGGGGTCCGGCGCCGCCCCGCACACCGCCGGTGTTCCGCCCCGGGCGGGCCGGACACCCGGCCCGGGGGCCGCGGCAGGGGACGCGGCGGGCCACCGCTCCTCCTCCGCGCACGCGCACGCGCCCCGGGGAGCGGACCGGCGGCCCGGCACGGTGGAGGGGTACCGGACGCACGGGGGCACGTCTGCGACCGGTCCGGCACTCCGGTGACGGCGAGGAGGCCGGGATGCGGACCCGGGTGCGCGGCTGGCGCCGGCGGCGCAGTCCGCTGCGGCGCCGGTCGGATGTCGTCGAGGCGTGGACGGTGCTGGTGGTCGCGGTCCTGGTCCTCGTGGGCGCGCCCGCGGTGGGGGCGGCGGCGGCCTGCCGGGCCCATGGCGAGGTGCGCGCCGTGGCGCTGCAGCAGCGCGCCGAGCGGCATTCCGTACGGGCCGAGGTGATCGGCGGACGCAGTCGCTCCCTGCCGACGGTCGAGGCCGGCGGGGAACGCGCCCACCGGACGACCGTGCGCTGGACGGAACCGGGCGAGGGCACCCGCACCGCGACCGTCCGGGTCCCCGCGGGCACCCGGCAGGGCGACGTGGTGGACGTCTGGTTCGACACCCGGGGGCGGAACGTGACTCCCCCGGTCGACGGCAGCGCGGTCCGGCAGCACACCCTGACGATGGGCACGTGTGCCGCGTGCGGTGCGGTGCTGCTCGTACTGCTCCTGCACGCCGCGGTGCGCCGGGTGGCCCTGCGCCGCAGGCTGGCCGAGTGGGACCGCGCGTGGGCCCGCACCGAACCGCGGTGGACGCATCGCCGCGCGTGAGGCGGCCCACGGGCGTTCGGTGACCCGACCACCCGTGGGCCGGAATCCGCCCGTCAGGCCCGACGGCTTTCCGCGCGCACCCCTCCGACCAGCGGGAGCCCCACTCCCGTCGCCGTTCCCGCGTCAGCCGCGTCCGGTAAGCACCTGGTCAGTCGTCCGACCACCGCCGTAGGGTGATCATCCGCACTGTCTGCGCACCGGTTGCTCACCAAAGGCGGTCCTGCATGGCCCTGTTCGACCTTCCTCTCGACGAACTCCGCGCCTACCGCAGCGCGTCCACCGAGCCGGAGGACTTCGACGCGTTCTGGTCCAAGACGCTCCAGGAGGCGCGCGAGCACGACCTGGACGCCCGTTTCGAACCGGTCGACACGGGCCTGTCCACGGTGCGGGTCCTCGACGTGACGTTCGCCGGCTTCGGCGGGCATCCGGTCAAGGGCTGGCTGACCCTGCCGGCCGCAGCGGACGGCCCCCTGCCGCTGGTCGTGGAGTTCATCGGCTACGGCGGTGGGCGCGGACTGCCGCACGAGCACCTGCTGTGGGCGTCCACGGGCCGGGCCCACTTCGTGATGGACACCCGCGGCCAGGGCAGCGCCTGGGGCGCGGGCGGCGGCACGGCGGACCCGGTGGGCGGCGCGCCGGCCTACCCCGGTTTCATGACGCGCGGCATCGACGCGCCGGAGCACTACTACTACCGCCGTGTCTTCACCGACGCCGTGCGCGCGATCGAGGCGGCCCGTTCGCATCCGCTGACCGACGCCGCCCGCACGGTGGCCGTGGGCGCGAGCCAGGGCGGCGGCATCACGATCGCGGTCGGCGGCCTGGTGCCGGACCTGGCGGGCATCGCGCCGGACGTGCCGTTCCTGTGCGACTACCCGCGCGCCGCGACCCTCACGGACCGGCACCCGTACCGGGAGATCGGCCTCTACCTCAAGACGCACCGGGGCCGGACCGAGGAGGCCCTGCGCACGCTCTCCTACTTCGACGGCGTCCACTTCGCCGCCCGCGGCCGGGCCCCCGCCCTCTTCTCGGCCGCCCTGGAGGACCAGACCTGCCCGCCGTCGACCGTCTTCGCGGCGTTCAACGCCTGGAGCCACGAGGACAAGGCGATCGAGGTCTACGACTTCAACGACCACGAGGGCGGCGGCCCCTTCCAGGAGGCCGCCAAGCTGCGCTGGATGCGCCGGCACATCTGATCCGGCCGTTTCCGCATCCGCGTCCTTCCCCCTTGGTCCGACCAGTCGGTACGTTCTTCCCGCCCGGGCCCCGACACGGTGGCCCGGGGCAGGGACACGACCGGTTGAGGGGTGGGGCCCATGCCCGAGCACGAGGAGTCCGAGCAGGCGGAACACGGGGACGCGGCAGCCGCGGGCCGGGCACTCGCCGACCCGGTGGGGGTGCACGGCCACTGCGACCCGCGCTTCACCGCGGTGCGCGAGGCCTTCGAGGAGAACTTCCGGGAGCGGGACGAACTGGGCGCCGCGGTGGCCGTCACCGTCGGCGGCGAGCTGGTGGTGGACCTGTGGGGCGGCTGGGCCGACGGGGCGCGCACCCGGCCCTGGGAGCGGGACACGCTGGTCAACGTGTGGTCCACGACCAAGGGTCCGGTGGCGCTGTGCGCGCACCTCCTCGCCGACCGGGGGCTGCTGGACCTGGACGCGCCGGTGGCCGTCCACTGGCCCGAGTTCGCCGCGGCGGGCAAGGAGAAGGTCCTCGTACGGCACCTGCTGTCCCACCGGGCCGGTCTGGCCGGGCTCAGGGAGCCGCACTCCCTGGAGCAGCTCTGCGACTGGGAGCTGACCACGCAGCGGCTCGCGGCGACGGAACCCTGGTGGGAGCCGGGCACCAGGTCCGGCTATCACGCGCTGACCTACGGCCATCTCGTCGGTGAGGTCGTGCGGCGGGTGTCGGGGCTGCGCCCGGGGGCCTTCCTGGAGCAGGAGGTGACCGGGCCGCTCGGCATCGACTTCCGTATCGGCCTGCCGGAGAAGGAGGTGGACCGGCTGGCGGAACTGGTCCAGCCGCCGGTCACGGGGAGCAGCACGCAGGCCGCCGTCTTCGCCCAGTTGGCCCCGGCCGCGATCGCCGCGCTGACCAACCCGCCGGTGGACGCGGCCGCGGCGAACACGCCGGGCTGGCGGGCCGCCGAGATCCCCGCGGCGAACGGCCACGGCACCGCCCGGGCGGTCGCCGAGCTGTACGGCGTCTTCGCGGGGCGCGGCTCGTACGGGGACCGGCGCGTGCTGTCGGCCGAGGCGGCCGAGCGGGTGCGCGAGGGGCAGGGCAGCTGCCGGGACCTGGTCCTCGGCGCGGGCTTCCCGGCCGAGACGGAGGCGGGACTCGGGCTCTGGCTGAGCGGCGGCAACGGCTCCTACGGCCCGAACCCGCGCGCTTTCGGACACGACGGCTTCGGCGGCTCCTGCGGGCTGGCCGACCCGGAGGCGGGGGTGTCCCTGGGGTACGTGATGAACCGGATGGGCCCGCACATCGCCGACGACCCGCGGAAGATGGCGCTGGTCGGCGCGTTGTACAGCGCGCTGTAGAGCGGCACCGCTCCGCGCGGGCGCCGGTGCCGGGCCGGGGCGCGCCGCCGCTCCGCCGGTGGCACGGGCGGGGGGCCGGTGGCAGAGGCTGTGGCAGGCCGAGACGACGGCCTCCGCGTTCCGGAGGGGCGTCTGCGCGTGCTTCCTGCCGGCGGCCGTCGGCGGCGGCCCGCCGCCCGCCTTCGGCCCTCGCGCGCGACCGCTGGCCACCGGCGGCGGGGGCGGGTAAGAGAGGTGCCCACCACCCGCCCCCGCCTTCCGCGCAGGCGGTCAACTCCCCTCCGACGCACCGGTTTCGGCCGAACCCCCCGACCGCCCTTCACAACTGGTTTAGACCAATGCTAGATCTGGTGGCGCACCGAGCCCGCACGGCTACCGCACGTCACCAACAGGAGGCGCGGCATGGCCCGCACCACCCCGCCTGACCACCCGGCGACCGAAGGAGAACCCGTAGCACTCGTAGACCCCGGCGCACCCGGAGCACCCGGAGAGCCCTTGTACCGGCGGATCGCGACGGAACTGCTCGGCGAGCTGCGCGACGGCACGATCCCGCCCGGTGAACGGCTGCCGGGCGAACGGCGCCTGGCCGGTCACTTCGGCGTCAGCCGGGAGACCGTACGGCAGGCGCTGGAACTGCTGCGCCGCGAGGGCCTGGTCGCCACCGACCGGCGCGGCAGTCACGCCACCCTGCCCGGCGCGCCGACGGAGACACCGGCGGCGCTCACCTTCCCCCTGGGCGCCCGGACCGCCACCCCGGGTACGGTCGCCCGCGCCACCGTCACCTGGGAGCCTCCGCCGCCGGAGCACGCCGAGGCCCTCGGCCTGGCCCCGGGCCGTCCCACCCTGATCCACCGCTACCGGTACGCGACCGCCGACGGGCGCGGACTGCGCACGGCCGTCACGTCCTTCTCCGCCGTCGCCCTCGCGGAGGTGGAGGAACTGGCCCGGTACCGCGACCGTGCCGACGGCACCGCCGCCGCACAGCTGCGCCGGGCCTACGACTGGATGCGCCGGGCCGGTCTGACCCTGCACCACCGGGACGCCATCACCCCGGCCGCGAGCACGCCGTCGGTGCGGGTCACCCGGCGGGTGCACGACCAGTACGCGCGCCCGCTGGAGATCACCGACCTGGTCGTGGACGCCCAGCAGGACGCGCTGGTCTACGAGTTCACCGTGCCGGGCCGGGCGGCGCGGCCCGCAACCGCCGGGGCGTCACGCCGTACGCCGCCTTGAAGCGGCGGGTGAAGTGGCTGGGGTCGGTGAAGCCCCAGGCGCGGGCCACCGCCGCCACGGTCCGGGTGCGTCCGGCCGGGGAGAGCAGGGTGGAGCGGGCGCCCTCCAGCCGCTGCTCGATGATCCACTGCTCCAGACTCAGCCCGCCCTGCGCGCACAGGCGGTACAGCGCCCGCACGGAGAGGTTGTGCGCATGGGCGATCCGGGCGGGCGTGAGGTCCGGTTCCGTCAGATGAATCCGGGCGTAGGCGAGGACGCGCGGGAGCAGGGACTCGGCCAGGGCCGGCCGGGCGTGGGCGTCCGCTCCGGAGGCGGAGGCGATCAGCGCCCGCACCAGTTCCACCGTCGCCGTGCCGAGGGCGGCGGCGCCCGGGTCGCCGGCGAGCGTGTCGGCGTCGCGGTGGACGCGGGCCAGGTGGGCGCGGACGAGGTCGTACAGCGGGCTGGCGCGCAGCCGCTCCGCGCCCCGGCGGACGATGTCCGGCGGCAGGGCGAGAAGCTCGTAGGGCACCTGGAGGGCGCGTGCGGCGCCGCTGCCGGACCAGGCGAAGTCGTAGGGGATGGTCAGGTCGTTGAGCATCAGCTCGCCGGGCCGGACCCGGTCGCGGCGGCCCGACTGGCCGAAGCGGCCGGTGCCGTGCGCCTGGAGGGACAGGGAGACCATGGGCGGGCCTTCGAGCCGCAGGTAGCGGGGGCTGCGGGTGACGGACCAGCCCGAGGAGCGGCTGGTGAACAGCACGAGTTCGCCGAACTGCCAGCACTCCATGCGGGCGAACACCCGTTCCCCGTTGTCCTCCATGCCGACCAGGGAGGGCACGGACGCGCTCAGCAGGGCGGCGCGGAAGGCCTCCACCCGCTCGTCCGCGGGTACGCCCTCGGTGTCCAGCAGCAGCATCCTCCGCCCTCCCCCTGGCACGGTCGGCCGAAGACCGGGCACCGTGAGCCGATCCGCCTGCCGTGTCCGCTGCCAGTATCGGCCGCAACAGGGGCACTGTGCACGTGTACAGGGCGCCCCGACCAGGACTTCGGCCATCTCAGGGGGGAACGACCGTATGACCACGCGGGACGAGCAGTTGATCGACCGGGCCAACGCCGCCGACCGTACGCCCGTCGTCTTCGTCCACGGACTGTGGCTGCTGCCGAGCAGCTGGGACCGCTGGGCGGACCACTTCGAGCGGGCCGGGTACGCCCCGGTGCCGCTGTCCTGGCCCGACGACCCGGGCACCGTCGAGGAGGCGAACCTGCACCCCGAGGTCCTCGCCGGCAAGACGGTCGGGCAGGTCGCCGACCATCTGGCGGGGCTGATCGGCGGGCTGAAGCGCAAACCGGCGATCATCGGTCACTCGTTCGGCGGACTGCTCACGCAGATTCTCGCCGGGCGGGGGCTGTCGGCCGCGTCGGTGGCCATCGACCCGGCGCCGTTCCGGGGTGTGCTGCCCCTGCCGGTGTCGTCGTTGCGCGCGGCGGCCCCGGTGCTCACCAACCCGGCCAACCGCAACCGGGCCGTGCCGCTCACCTACGACCAGTTCCGGTACTCCTTCGCCAACGCCGTGAGCGAGGAGGAGGCGCGGGAGCTGTACGGCACGTTCGCTGTGCCGGCGCCGGGCGCGCCCCTGTTCCAGGCGGCCACGGCGAACATCAACCCGTGGACCGAGGCGAAGGTCGACACCGGCAACCCCGGGCGCGGCCCACTGCTGATCATCTCCGGCGAGAAGGACCACACCGTGCCGTGGGCGCTGTCGAACGCCTCGTACAAGCGCCAGCGGCGCAATCCCGGGATCACGGAGATCATCGAGATGAAGGACAGGGGCCACGCCCTGACCATCGACCACGGCTGGCAGGAGGTCGCGGACACCGCCCTGACGTTCGTGCGGCGTTTCGTCTGATCCCGCGCCACGATCCCGCGAGAGAGGTCTTCCATGAGCAGGTTCACCACGTCCGACGGAACCGAGATCTACTACAAGGACTGGGGCGAGGGCCGGCCCGTGGTGTTCAGCCACGGCTGGCCCCTCAACGCCGACGCCTGGGACCGGCAGGCCCGGCTGGTCGCCGAGCACGGCTTCCGCGCGATCGCCCACGACCGCCGCGGGCACGGCCGCTCGGACCAGCCGTGGCAGGGCAACCACATGGACCGGTACGCCGACGACCTGGCCGAGCTGATCGAGTCGCTGGACCTCGACGACGCGGTGCTGGTGGGCCACTCGACCGGTGGCGGCGAGGTGGCCCGCTACATCGGACGGCACGGCACCGCCCGGGTCGCCCGGGCCGTGCTGCTGGGCGCGGTGCCGCCGCTGATGCTGCGCACCGACGACAACCCGGAGGGCACGCCCAAGGACGCCTTCGACGGCATCCGCGCGGCGGTGGAGGCGGACCGTTCGCAGTTCTACTGGGACCTGAGCGAGAGCTTCTACGGCTTCAACCGGCCCGGCGCAGCGGTGTCGGAGGGCGTACGGCGGGCGTTCTGGCGGTGGAGCATGCAGGCCGGCCTGAAGGGCGCCTACGACTGCGTCGAGCAGTTCTCCGAGACCGACTTCACCGAGGACCTGCGGCGGATCGACGTGCCGACGCTGGTCGCGCACGGTGACGACGACCAGATCGTGCCGATCGCCGCCTCGGCGAAGCGGACCGCGCAGCTCGTGGAGGACGCGACCCTGAAGGTCTACGAGGGCGCCCCGCACGGCCTGGTGGGCGACTACGAGCAGGCGTTCAACGCCGACCTGCTCGCCTTCATCCGCGGCTGACCGGGCCTCCCGGCGCGACGGCCCCGTCCGGAGTCCGGGCCACGACCAGACGCACCCGCGGGCTGCCGTCGCGTCGCCGCCCGAACTCCGGCAGGGCGTACAGCTCCACCCGGAATCCGGCCCCGGTGAGCGCGCGCCGCACGTCACCGAGGCCGAACGCGCGGTAGTACATGACGAACGGCGGCCGCCACAGCGCGTTGCGCACCCGCATCACCGCGTCGAAGCCGAGCAGCGCCCAGTAGCCGGGGGTGCCCGGGCGGGGCGGGGCGACCAGCGGGAAGGCGAAGCGGCCGCCCGGCCGCAGCACGGAACGGACCTGCGCGAACAGCCCCGGCAGTTCGCGGGGCAGGAAGTGCCCGAAGGCCCCGAAGCTCACCACCAGGTCGAAGGCGGGCCCGAACGGCAGGGCACGGGCGTCGGCCCGCACCCAGGAGACCCGCGGCCCGTCGGAGCGGACCCGCTCCCTGGCGACGTCCAGCATGCCCGTGCTGAAGTCGGCCCCGGTGACCTGCTCGCGGCACAGCCGCGTCAGCACGCCGGTCCCGGCGCCGGTGCCGCAGCACAGGTCGAGCCCGGTGCCGAAGGGACCCATCGGGCGCAGCGCCGACTCGACGGCGTCCAGCACCGCCTCGGGCGTGCGGAAGGGGGTGTGGTCGAACTTCGGAGCGAGGAGGTCGTAGCCGCGTTCCACGGACGACAGGGCCTGGACGGCGAGCTCACGCACACTGGGACCATCGGGGCTGAACATCGGCTCAGCCTATGCGCTGCCCCCGGGCCGCCAGAAGCGCCGCACGGGCGGCGGGGGCCGCCTCGGAAGGAGTGGGCCATGACCGCACGCACGGGCCGGGTGAGCTGCGACCTCACGATCTCGGCGGACGGGTACGCGGCGGGGCTTCACCAGACGGAGGAACGCCCCTTCGGCGAGGACGGCGGGGACGGCAGCGGCGACAGGCTGCACGCCTGGATGTTCGACACGCCCGAGGAGAACCGGGCCGAGATCGACCGGCTGAACACCGCGGGCGCGTTCCTCATGGGACGCAACATGTTCGGCCCGGTGCGCGGCGCCTGGGACCGGCCCTGGAACGGCTGGTGGGGTGCGGATCCGCCCTTCCACGCGCCGGTGTTCGTGCTCACGCACCACGCGCGCCCGCCGCAGCCGATGGACGGCGGCACCACGTTCCACTTCGTCACCGACGGCGTCGCGCCGGCCCTGGCCCGGGCGCGCGAGGCGGCAGGCGGCGGCGACGTGACAGTGCTGGGCGGCGCGACCACCGTCAACCAGTTCCTCGCCGCGGGCCTGGTCGACGAGCTGCGGCTGCACATCGTGCCGTGCACGCTCGGCGCCGGCACCCGGCTGTTCGACGGGGTCCCGCCGCTGGACCTGCGGCAGGTGGGAGCGCGGCCGGCGAGCCTGGTGACGCACCTGACCTACCGCGTGCTGCCCTGAGCCGGAGGGCGCTGCCCCGTGTCCCGGGCGGCGCGCTGGTCCAGGACCTCCCGCACACGCGCGCACCAGCGGAGGTTCTCCTCCTCCAGGGCGATGCCCGCCAGCAGGGTGAGATACGGGCCGACGCGGTCGTTGTCCCGCAGGTAGTCCTCCTCGGCGCGGCCGGCCAGGAGGCGCTCGCGGACCCGCAGGTAGCGGGCCAGCTTGCCGCTCGCCCACGCCTCGCGCTCGTCGATCAGGGCCCGGGTCGCCGCGGGGTCCGTGCCGTCCATCGCCTGGATCTTGATGAGCAGTTCGTCACGGATGGCGGTGGGCCGCCGGGGCGGTGCGGCGGCGAACGTGTCCAGGTCCCGGCGGCCCCGGTCGGTCAGCGTGAACATGCGCTTGTCGGGCCGCCGCTCCTGCCGCACGACGCGGGCCTCGATCAGGCCCTCCCCCGCGAGCCGCTCCAGCTCCCGGTAGAGCTGCTGCGGGGTCGCCGCCCAGAAGTTGGCGAGCGACACGTCGAACACCTTCGACAGCTCGTAGCCCGACGCCTCGCCCTCCAGCAGGGCGGCCAGGACGGCGTACTTGAAAGACATGTGGACACCGTATCAACGGTTGATTAATCTACTCCGCACCTACTCAACTAGTTGAATAAGGCGGTTGCGATGCGAGCTTTCCGTGAGGCGGTCGAGGCGCTCGACCTGGACGCCGCCGAGGCGCTGCTGGCGCAGGACGTCGTCTTCACCAGCCCGGTGGTGTTCAAGCCGTACACCGGCAAGGCGATCACGGGGGCGATCCTGCGCGCCGTCTCCGGGGTCTTCATGGACTTCCGCTACGTGCGCGAGATCAACGACGCGGGCGGGCGCGACCACGCCCTGGTCTTCACCGCGCGGGTGGGCGACCGGGAGATCAACGGCTGCGACTTCATCCACGTCGACGAGGACGGTCTCATCGACGAGTTCACGGTGATGGTGCGCCCCCTGTCGGCGGCCCAGGCGCTGGCGGCGGCCATGGGCGAGCAGTTCGAGCGCATCGCGCGGGAGGCCGGGGCCCGCGCGGTGTGACGCGGCCGGAGGGTCTCACCGGTCCCGAGCGCCGCGCTCATGGCTCGGTTTCGCGCGTTCCTCCGCCGCCCGGGGCCGGTTCGCGCTTGGATGTCTCCATGACGTCCGCCGAGCACGACCGGCTGATGCGCGCCAACCAGGCCAACTGGGACGCCCGCACGCCCGTCCACCTCGCCAGCCGGTTCTACGGCCTCGACCAGGACCTCGATCCCGAGCGCTGGTTCGCCCCCTTCGAGTGGGAGGACCTCGGCGAGCTGGCCGGCCGTGACGTGCTCCATCTGCAGTGCCATCTCGGCACGGAGACCATCGCCTTCGCCCGGCGCGGGGCCCGGGCGGTCGGGCTGGACTTCTCCGAGGCGTCCGTGACCGCCGCCGCGGGCATCGCCGCCAGGGCCGGTGCGGACGTGACGTACGTACGGGCCAATGTGTACGACGCCGTCGAGGCCCTGGACGGGCGGCGGTTCGACGTCGTGTACACCGGCAAGGGCGCCCTGTGCTACCTGCCGGACCTGGACCGCTGGGCCGGGACCGTCGGCCGCCTCCTGCGGCCGGGTGGCCGGCTGTACGTCGTCGAGTTCCACCCCCTGCTCAACTCCCTCGGCCCGAAGCCGGCCCCCGGCGAGGGCCCCGAGCTGCTGCTGCGCCACGACTACCTGGGCGGCGGCGGTCCCGTGCACCGCGACGCGAGCCACACCTACACGGACGGCCCGGCCGTCGACGGCGCCACGGACAGTTACGAGTGGATGCACGGAATGGGCGAGGTCGTCACCGCGTTGACGGATGCGGGACTCACCGTGCGGCGCCTGCGGGAGAGCGACGAACTCCCCTGGCCGCGCTGGCCGCGGATGGTCCGTACCGAGTCCGGCTGGTGGCGGCTCCCCGAGCCGCGGATCCCACTGCTGTACGGGCTGCTGGCCCTGCGCTGAGGCGTATTCCGTTCCCCTGGCACCACCGCGCGTGGTACCGTGCCGAACAGCACGTGTGCTTGCCCCCTTGTGTGGGCGCCGGTGCCAGTTCTCTCTCGCAGCACCTTTCCTTTCCCAGCACCACGACGAGTTCCGTCGTACCCGGCGTGCTGTTCCCCGCCGCACGGAGGCGTGCCCCAAGGCCCTCCCCTCGCGGCTCACCCCCTCCCTTCGCATGTCACATGCCGTCCCGTCCGGAAAGGACATCCCCACCATGACCACCACACTGACCAGCCCACTCCGGGACGCTCCCGCCGAGCAGCGGGCCACACCCCGGTACGCCGCCGGTGTCCTCGACATCGACGGGAACGGGAAGGGGCACCTGCGCGGCGACGACCTCCTGCCCACCCCCGCCGACCCCGCCGTCTCCCCCGCGCTGATCCGCCGTCACGACCTGCGCAAGGGCGACCTCGTCGAGGGCGTGCGCGGCGACCGGGGCGGCCTGACCGGGGTCGAACGGGTCGACGGCGCCGGCCCCGCGGCACTGCGCGGACGGCGCCACTTCCGGGATCTGACACCGCTGCACCCGCACGCGCGGCTGCGCCTCGAACACCCGGCGGCCGGAACGGCCGGACGGGTCGTCGACCTCGTCGCACCCGTCGGCAAGGGCCAGCGCGGACTCCTCGTGGCCCCGCCCAAGACCGGCAAGACCGTCCTGCTGCAGCAGCTCGCGGCGGCCGTCGCCGGCAACCACCCCGAGTGCCGGCTGATGGTGCTGCTGCTCGACGAGCGCCCCGAGGAGGTCACGGACATGCGGCGCTCCGTGCGCGGCGAGGTGTACGCCTCGACCTTCGACCGCAGCGCCCGGCAGCACATCGCGCTCGCCGAGCTCGTCATCGAGCGGGCCAAGCGGCGCGTCGAGGCCGGCGAGGACGTCGTCGTCCTGCTCGACTCGCTGACCCGGCTCTGCCGGGCGCACAACAACGCGGCCGGATCCGGTGGCCGCATCCTCACCGGAGGCATCGACGCGTCGGCGCTGACCGGACCCAAGCGCTTCTTCGGCGCCGCCCGCACGGCCGAGGAGGGCGGCTCCCTCACGATCCTGGCGACCGCCCTGGTGGAGACCGGCTCCCGGGCCGACGACCACTGGTTCGAGGAGCTGAAGAGCACCGGCAACATGGAGCTCCGGCTGAGCCGCGAGCCGGCGTCCCGCCGGATCTTCCCGGCCGTCGACATCACCTCCTCCGGCACCCGCCGCGAGGAACTCCTGCTGCCCCCGGGTGAGTTGACGGCCCTGCACGGCCTGCGGCGCGTTCTGCACCACCGGGACGGGCAGGGCGCCCTGGAGACCTTGCTGGAACGCCTGCGCGAGACGCCCGACAACGCGACGTTCCTGCGGCGCATCCGGCCGACCCTGCCCTCGGGCTGACGCACGGTCCGTGCGGCATCCGGGTGCTCGCGTGCGGTGTGCGGCCCCGCCGCCGCCGTCCACAGCCCGACCGTTTCTACGTTGATCGTATGATCATCGGATTCTCTTCCCGGGTGGCGGTGTCGGCGGGCGCGCTCTGTACGGCGGGGCTCCTGGTGCTGATGCCCGCCGCCGCGGCCGAACCCGGCGGCGCGGAGCCCACCGCGCCGGCCGGGCCGCGGGCGGCGGCCCCGCACCCCTCGCTGCTGCACCGGCCCGGGCTGCACGTCCGCCCGCGTGCCGCCACGCCTCGTGTCCCCAGGGTCTCCGCCCTGTCCTGGGTGGTGGCCGACGCCCGCACCGGCGAGGTGCTCGCCGCCCGCAACGCGCACCGCAGACTGGCCCCGGCCAGTACCTTGAAGACCCTGTTCGCCCTCACGGTGCTGCCGTCCCTGCCGGCGGGCATCCAGCACACGGTCCGCGCGCGGGAGCTGCGCGGCATCGGATCCGGCAGCAGTCTGGTCGGGGTCGCCGAGGGGCGTACGTACCGGGTGGCCGACCTGTGGCGCGGGGTCTTCCTCAACTCCGGCAACGACGCCGTGCACGTCCTGGCCGAGCTCAACGGCGGCTGGCGGGTCACCGCCGAGCGGATGCAGGCCAAGGCCCGCTCCCTCGGCGCCTTCGACACCCGCGTGGTGTCGCCGGACGGCTACGACGCACCGGGCCAGGTGTCCTCGGCGTTCGACCTCGCCCTGTTCGGCGCGGTGGGGCTGCGCAACCCGGACTTCGCGCGGTACTGCGCCACGGTCGAGGCGCGCTTCCCCGGCGGCGGCCGCTGGTCGTACCCCATCCGCAACACCAACCGGCTGCTGAGCGGCGCCCAGGGGGTGAAGCCGTACCCGGGGCTGATCGGCATCAAGAACGGCTACACCAGCAAGGCCGGAAGCACCCTGGTCGCGGCCGCGCGGCGGGACGGCCGCACCCTCGTGGTGACGGTGATGAACCCTCAGAAGGGCGGCGGGTCCGCCGTCTACGAGGAGGCCCGCTCGCTGCTCGACTGGGGCTTCGGATCGGCCGGGAGGGTCGAGCCGGTGGGCTCGCTCGCGGGGCCGCGCCCGGCCGCGCGCACGGAGGTGACGGCCGAGCCCGCGGCCGCCGCGACCGTGCCGAGGCAGCCGGGGTCGGCCTGGACGGACGCGGGGCTGATCGCCGGAGCGGCCGGACTGGGCGCCTCCGTCGTGGTGCTGGTGCTGCGGCTCCCGGTGCGCAGGCCGGGACGGAGCTGACCGGCCGGCAGCCACAGCAGCAGGCCCAGGGTGAGCCACGCGTAGAGGTTGCCGCCCAGGAACCCGCCGACGCCGGACGCGTCGTCGACCCACAGCCAGACGACGCTGGTGCACAGCACCGCGTACAGGGCGCCCGCGCCGCGGACGTGGCCGGTCCGGACCAGCACGGCGAAGGACGGCAGCAGCCAGACCAGGTGGTGCACCCAGGTGACGGGGCTGACCAGGCAGGCGGCGAGGCCGGTGAGGGCGAACGCCGCCGTCCAGTCGCCCGCCGCCACGGCCCGGCGCGCCCGCACCGCCCACACCCCGAGGACCAGCAGGACGGCCGGCACCCACACCGCCCGGTCCGGTTCGCCCAGCCGGGCCAGGACGCCCTGCACGGACTGGTTCGAGACGTAGCCGAGCCGGCCCACCCGGTCGGTGTCCCACAGGGCCTCGGTCCAGTAGAAGCGCGAGGCGTCCGGGTCCACGAGGGCGGCGAGGCCCGTTGCGGCCAGGGCGACGGCCGTGGCGACCGCGGCGGCACGCCACCGCCGGGCCACCAGCAGCAGTCCGATGAACAGCGCCGGCGTGAGCTTGATCGCGGCGGCCAGCCCGATGCCGACGCCCGCCGCCCGCTCCCGTCCGCTCGCCAGCAGCGCCGCGTCCGTCAGCACCAGGGCCAGCAGCAGGACGTTGACCTGACCGAAGCTGAAGGTGTCGCGCAGCGGTTCGAACAGGGCGAGCAGACACAGGATCAGGGCGCAGCCGAACCAGCCGATCCGCCGCCACGCCCGGCCCGCCAGCAGGCGCAGGACCAGGGCGAGAGCCGCCAGGTCGAGCAGCAGGGTGGCGGCGATCGCCGCGTGCAGGTCCAGCAGGGTCATGGGCAGCATGGCGACCGCCGCGAACGGCGGGTAGGTGAAGCCGTACGTCGTCCCCGGCACGCGGTAGTCGTAGAGCCGGCCGCCGTCGTGGACCCAGGTGCCGACGCTGCCGTGGTAGACGCGCAGGTCGAACCAGTCGCGCAGCAGGGGCACGGTCGCGGTGAAGACGGTGACCGACACGGCGAGGGCGAGCACCAGCAGCAGCCGGCCGCGGTCGGTGCGCGGCAGGGGCGGGATCATGCGGCGCCTCCCAGCGCGGGGGCGAGCCGGGCCTGGTGGGCCTGCCACAGCACGACGACCGCGAGCGCCCCGCCCGAGACGGCCAGCAGCAGCTGCCCGGTGTCCGCCGGTCCGCCGCTGGGCAGGACGCACAGCGCGAGCACCCCGGTCACGGCGCCCGTCCGCTGGCGTACGGAGCCGCTGGGCGCGGCGGCGGCGATGAGGAACAGGCCCCACAGGGCGTACCAGGGGCGGATCGCCGGGCCGAGCGCGGCCACCGCCGCCAGGCTCAGGCCCAGGGCGTACACCGGGCGCGGCCGCAGCCGCAGCCAGATCACGGCGACGGCGACCACGGCGGCCACGATGCCCACCCCGTGCCAGACGGGGACGGCCAGGGGCGCGAGATCACTGCCGAGGTGTTCGAGGCCGGCGCGGGTGGCGCGGCCGAGCAGGGTGGTCAGGGCCCAGTTCTGGGGAGAGACGGGGGTGTTCAGGGCGCCGATCCAGCCGTAGCCGGTGCCGGCGACGGCGGTGACGGCGACGGTCGTGCCGGCCGCGGCGACGGCGGTGCCCGCGAGGGCCTGCACGGGACGGCGCCCGGCACGGATCTGCAGGACGACCACGGCGGCCAGGCCGAGCACGGCGGGCGCCTTGACCAGCGCGGCGAGTGTCACCAGCACGGCCCCGAGGACCGGCCACCGGCCGAGCGCGGCGACCAGCCCGACGCCCAGCAGGCCCAGCATGACGGCGTCGTTGTGGGCGCCGGCGACCAGGTGCAGCAGGACGAGCGGGTTGAGGGCGCCCAGCCACAGCGCCGCGGCCGGATCGGCGCCGCTGTGCCGGGCGAGACGGGGCAGCGCGGCCGCCATCAGCGCCACGCCGGCGAGCGCGACGAGCCGCATCCCGAGGAGCCCTGCGGGCAGTTCGCCGTGCGTCAGGCCGGACAGGGCCGCCGCCACGGCGAGGAACACCGGGCCGTACGGGGCGCCGGTGTGCCGCCACAGCGGGGCGACCTCGTCGGCGAGCGGACCGCCGAGCCGGGCCGGCCCGTGCGCGTACACGTCCAGGTGCGCCTCGACCATGGCGCCCTGGGCGAGGTAGCTGTAGACGTCCCGGCTGAACAGCGGCGGGGCCAGCAGCAGCGGGGCCGCCCAGGCGGCGAGAACGAGCAGCAGGGCGCGCGGGGCGGGCGGCCGGGGACCCCGGACCAGCCGGCCCAGCAGCGCCCAGGCCGCGATCAGCAGGACGACTCCGAAGTACACGCCGACCAGTCCGAGGGCGGCACGCGCGGAGGCCGGGTGGAGGAGGTCCCGTACGGGCAGGGCTCCGGCCGTCTCACCGCCCAGGGCGAGGCAGGCGGTGCCGGCCAGACCGAGTATCTGGCAGCGGCGGAGATCGGCGGGAAGGGCCATGGCCAACACGCGGGCAGCGTGTCAACGCGGGGTGGCGCTCCGGCGACGCGGGTCCCTCCGGGGAGCGGCCGGGGTGTGACCGGACGGTGATCGGGACCGAGCGGGTCCGGCGCCGAGGGATCTGCCCTCGGAGCCGCGTCAGAACACGGACAGGCCCGTCAGCGTCGTGAACCGGTCCAGCGCCGCCACTCCCGCCACCGAGTTGCCCCGCTCGTCCAGGCCCGGGCTCCATACGCACAGGGTGCAGCGGCCGGGTACGACCGCGATGATGCCGCCGCCCACACCGCTCTTGCCGGGCAGGCCCACGCGGTAGGCGAAGTCGCCCGCCGCGTCGTACGTGCCGCAGGTCAGCATGATCGCGTTGATCTGCTTGGCCTGGCTGAGGCTGAGCAGGCGGGTGCCGTCGGCACGCAGCCCGTGCCGGGCCAGGAAGGTCGTGGCGAGGGCGAGGTCGGCGCAGGACGCCGTCACGGAGCACTGGCGGAAGTACTGTTCGAGCAGGACCGGCACCGGGTTGTCGATGTTGCCGTAGGACGCCATGAAGTGCCCGAGCGCGGCGTTGCGGTCGCCGTGGGCGGACTCGGAGGCGGCGACCTCCTTGTCGAAGGTCAGCTCCGGATTGCCGCTCTCGGCGCGCAGGAAGCCAAGCAGCTCTCCGGAGGCGTCGCCGGTGCGGGTGTGCAGCCGGTCGGTGACGACGAGCGCGCCCGCGTTGATGAACGGGTTGCGCGGGATGCCGTTCTCGTACTCCAGCTGCACCAGGGAGTTGAACGGGTTGCCGGAGGGCTCGCGGCCCACGTGCTCCCACAGGGCGTCGCCCTCGCGGGCGAGGTCCAGGGCGAGGGTGAAGACCTTGGTGATGGACTGGGCGGAGAACGGCTGCCGCCAGTCCCCCACCCCGTACACGGTGCCGTCGAGTTCGGCGACGGCCATGCCGAAACTGCGCGGGTCGCACGCCGCGAGCGCCGGGATGTAGTCGGCGGCCCGGCCGCGGCCGGGGGTCCGCTCGATCTCCTCGGCGATGCGTTCCAGGACCGGCTGGAAGGTGGTCGACGGCGTCATGATCGCCATTGTCCCTCCGCTGCGGTCCCCGCGCGCACCCGCGCTTATTGCGTTGTCGTGCCGGAGCGCCGGGGGCTACCGTGCGGGCAGCGAGTGAGCCCGGAGGAGCTGAGCATGGTCGGTCGTCCGAGCGCGTGTTGACGCCGTGGCCGTCTCCGGCCTGTCATCGCGTGCCGCCTCGATCCGTGGCACGGCGAGCCCTCCTTCCCGCCCGGCACCGCCGGTGCGCCCTGTCGCGCGCCGGGTGCGGGCCTCGTCCTCGCACCCCCTGGGATCCGCGTGCCCTCCGATGCCTCCGCCACGAACGATCCGTCCCGCGCGTCCGCACCCCACGACGCCTCCGGCACCGGCGGGTCCGCTCCGCCCGGCCTGTGGCGGGACGCCGACTTCCGCCGGCTCTGGGCGGGGCAGACCGCCTCGCAGCTGGGCGAGCACGCCTGCCTGGTGGTGCTGCCCCTGATCGCCGTCCTGACGCTGCACGTCGACCCCGGCCGACTGGGCGTCCTGCGCGCGGTGGGGCAGGCGCCGGTCCTGTTGCTGTCGCTGCTCGCCGGCGCGTGGGTGGACCGCTGGCGGACCCGGACGGTGATGGTGCTCGCGGACGCCGGCCGGGCCCTGGCCCTGGGCGCGGTCCTCCTGGCCGGTCTCCTCGGCGGGCTCGGGCTGCCCGCCCTGCTCGTGGCCGTGTTCGCGGTCGGGGCCCTTTCGGTGTTCTTCGACGTCGCCTACCAGGCGTCCCTGGTGCGGCTGGTGAGACGCGATCAGCTGCTGCGCGGCAACAGCGCGCTGGAGGGCAGCCGGTCCGCGGCCCGGATCGGCGGACCGGCTCTGGGCGGTGCGCTGGTGTCCGTGCTGCCGGCGCCGGTCGCCGCGGCGTCCGGCGCGCTGTTCTTCGTGCTGTCGTCGCTGTCGATCCGGCGGATCGGCCGGCGCGAATCGGTCCCCGGGCGCGACGAACGCACGCCCCGGCTGCGGCGGCGGATCATGGCGGGCGTCCGCTTCGT
This sequence comes from Streptomyces sp. DT190, assembly GCF_049846985.1. Taxonomy (NCBI): domain Bacteria; kingdom Bacillati; phylum Actinomycetota; class Actinomycetes; order Kitasatosporales; family Streptomycetaceae; genus Streptomyces; species Streptomyces sp. DT190. The sequence goes on from NZ_JBNCNM010000033.1 coordinate 57,206, forward strand.
CGCCCGCGACCCCTTGCTGCGGGCGGTGGCTCTGGCCTCGGCCGCCTTCCAGTTCTCCTTCGCGGCCGTGATGACCGTCCATCTGCTCTTCCTGCCCCGGGAACTGCACCTGTCGGGCACCGCGGTGGGGCTGGCGCTGGCGGCGACGGGGCCGGGCGCGCTCCTCGGCTCGCTGCTCGCGGCGCGGCTGCCGGGCCGGTTCGGTCACGGCGTGGTGCTCGTGTCCGCGGCGGTCCTCGGCGACGCCGTGATGCTGGGGGTGCCCGCGCTGCACGGCCCCGCCGCGGTGACGGTCCCGGCGGTCGTGGCGGTCAGCTTCGTGTTCGGCGCCTGCGGGCAGCTGGTCGACGTCACCACCCTGTCCGTCCGGCAGGCCGTCACCCCCGTCGCGATGCAGGGCCGTGTGGCGGCGACGATCACCTTCGCCGGGATGGGGACGGCCCCGCTCGGCTCGCTGCTCGGCGGCTTCCTCGCCGAGCGGTGGGGGCTGCGCACGGCCCTGCTGGTGACGGCCGCCGGCCTGCTGCTGTCCCCGGCGCTGATGGCGCTGTCCCCGCTCGCCCGGCTGGGACGGACGCTGCCGGGCCCGTCCCCCGGGACCGGCAGCGGTGACCGTACGGCCTAGACCGCGGCCGGGCGGTCCTGCGGCCCGCTGCCCGCCAGGACCTCCGGGCGCAGCAGGGCCGCGAGGGTCTCGGCGGGGAGCAGGCCCTTCTCCAGCACGAGTTCGGCCACGCCGCGGCCCGTCGCGAGGGCCTCCTTGGCGATGTCGGTGGCGGCCGTGTAGCCGATGTGCGGGTTGAGGGCGGTGACCAGGCCGATGGAGTTCTCGACCGTGGCGCGCAGGGCCTCGGTGTTGGCGGTGATGCCCCACACGCAGCGCTCCGCGAGGGTCAGGCAGGCGGCGCGCAGGTGCGTGATCGACTCGGACAGGGAGTGCAGGATGATCGGCTCGAACGCGTTGAGCTGGAGCTGCCCGGCCTCCGCGGCCATGGTGATGGTGACGTCGTTGCCGATCACCTCGAAGGCGACCTGGTTGACGACCTCGGGGATCACCGGGTTGACCTTGCCCGGCATGATCGACGAACCGGCCTGGACGGGCGGCAGGTTGATCTCGCCCAGTCCGGCGCGCGGGCCGGAGGAGAGCAGCCGCAGGTCGTTGCAGCTCTTGGAGAGCTTGACCGCGATGCGCTTGAGCACGCCGGACATCTGCACGAACGCGCCGCAGTCCTGGGTCGCCTCGACCAGGTTGGCCGCGGTCACCAGGGGCAGGCCGGTGATCTCGGACAGGTGGCGCCGGGCCGACTCGGCGTATCCGGCGGGGGCGTTGAGGCCGGTGCCGATGGCCGTGGCGCCGAGATTGATCTCGTGGATCAGCTCGACGGCCTCGGCCAGCCGGGACCGGTCCTCGTCCAGCATGACGGCGTACGCGGAGAACTCCTGGCCGAGCGTCATCGGCACCGCGTCCTGCAACTGCGTGCGGCCCATCTTGAGCACGTCGCGGAACTCGACGGCCTTGTGGGCGAAGGCGTCCTGCAGCACGGACATCGCGTCGAGCAGCCCGCGCACCGCGAACACGGTCGCGACCTTGACCGCGGTGGGGTAGACGTCGTTGGTGGACTGGCCGAGGTTGACGTCCTCGTTGGGATGCAGGTAGCGGTACTCGCCCTTGGCGTGGCCCAGCAGTTCCAGTGCCCGGTTCGCCACGACCTCGTTGGCGTTCATGTTCGTCGAGGTGCCCGCGCCGCCCTGGACGACGTCGACGACGAACTGGTCGTGCAGCCGGCCGGCGCGGATCTCCCGGCAGGCGGCGACGATGGCGGCGGCCTTCTCCGCGTCCAGCAGGCCGAGTTCCTCGTTGGCGAGGGCCGCGGCCTCCTTGACGGCGGCCAGGGCGTCGACGAGGTGCGGGTAGGCGGAGATCGGCGTCCCCGTGATGGGGAAGTTCTCCGTGGCCCGCAGGGTGTGCACACCCCAGTACGCCTCGGCGGGAACGTCACGGTCACCGAGCAGGTCGTGCTCGGAGCGGGTGGCGGCGGTCATGACGGTGAGGGTCCTCTTTCTGACGTGAGTGAGGGTGGGTGTGCGCCCCGTCAGGGGCGCGGGGAACTGCGCGATCAGCCACGGGGCGCCGCAGCCGCCGGACGGGAGAACCCGGCGGCGCATTCAGGCGCGGGCCGCACCGGCGACCGGCTCCAGCGAGCGAACGGGCCGCACCCGCCCGACCTCCCGCCCGCCCCCGAGCAGCGGCTCACCCGCGAACTCGGTGAGCAGTTCCGGGTCCACGCCCGCCCGGGCCAGCGCGGCGGCAGCCACCGGCACCCGCGCCCGGTTCGCCCCGTCCGCGATCTTCACCGCGACGGCCCGCCCGTCGGGCAGCGCGGCGACCTGCACGCCTTCGAAGCCGTCCTTGGACAGCAGCCCCGGCACGGCCCACATCAGCGCGGCGACGTCCCGGCCGGAGCCGGAGGCCATCTGCGGGTGCTCGCGCATCGCGTCGGCCACGCGGGCCTCGGGCGTGCCCGGCGCGGCCGCGACGATCCGGGCGGTCGCGCGGGCCAGGCCGTGCAGGGAGAGGGCGAACAGGGGCGCGCCGCAGCCGTCGACGGTGACCGTCGCGATCCGCTGCCCGGTGAGGTCCTCGACGATCTCGGCGATGGCCTGCTGGAGCGGATGGCCGGGGTCGAGGTAGTCCTCCAGTGGCCAGCCGTTGAGGGCGCAGGTGTAGAGCATGGCCGCGTGCTTGCCGGAGCAGTTCTGGGCGAGCCGGGAGGGTGCACGGCCCTCGCGGACCCAGGTGTCCCGGACGACCGGGTCGAACGGCATGTCGGGGACGTTGCGCAGGTGCTCCTCGGTGAGCCCGGCGAGTTCGAGGATGCGCCGGGTGCCGGCGAGGTGGCGTTCCTCGCCGGAGTGGCTGGCCGCGGTCAGCGACAGCAGCTCGCCGTGGAGCGGCAGGCCGGCCCGGACCATGGCGACGGCCTGGACGGGCTTGATCGCGGAGCGGGGGTAGAAGGCGGCCTCGATGTCTCCGATCCGGAGCCGGACCTCTCCGTCGGCGCCGAGGACGACGACGGAGCCGTAGTGCGTGCCTTCGACGATGCCGCCGCGTATGAGGTGGGCGACGGGGGCGTGGACGGGTTCACGGACCAGGGGTGCGGCCGCGAGGGAACTGCTGTGCATCACTGCCTGCTTCTCTGGGAGCGGCGCGTGGGTCACGCGTCGGCTCCGGTGGTGGACGTGCGGGCGATACGGCCGCGGACGGCGAACCATCCGGCGACCAGGGCCCCGACGATCAGCGGCAGGCACAGCACGGTGGTGCGTCCCGCGCCGCCGTCGGCGTACATGAGGACCAGGACGGAGGCGAGGAACGCCAGCGTCACGATCTCGGTCCAGGGAGAGCCCGGCAGCCGGTAGCCGGGGCGGGTGAGCTCGCCCTTCTGGGCGCTCTGCCAGAAGAGGAGGTGACAGACCATGATCATGCCCCAGGTGGCGAGGATGCCGATCGCGGCGAAGTTCAGCACGATCTCGAACGCCTCGGCGGGCACGACGAAGTTGAGGCCGACGCCCAGCACGCAGATGCCGCTGGTCAGCAGGATGCCGCCGTAGGGGACCTGGCTGCGGCTCATCACGGAGGTGAACCCGGGCGCGGATCCGGCCATGGCCATGGAGCGCAGGATGCGGCCGGTGGAGTAGAGGCCGGAGTTGAGCGAGGACATCGCGGCGGTGAGGACGACGAGGTTCATCACGCCGCCGGCGGCGGGGACGCCGATGTTGGACAGCACCGTGACGAAGGGGCTCTCTCCGGCCGTGTATTTGTTCCAGGGCAGCAGCATCGACAGCAGGACCACCGAGCCGACGTAGAAGACGCCGACGCGCCACATGATCGAGTTGATCGCCTTGGGCATGATCTTCTCGGGGTTCTCGGTCTCGCCGGCCGCGACCCCGACCAGTTCGACGGAGGCGTAGGCGAAGACGACGCCCTGGATGATCAGCAGCATGGGCAGCAGGCCGTGCGGGAAGACGCCGCCGCTGTCGGCGATCAGGGACGGGCCGGGAGTGTGGCCGTCGACGGGGTGCCGGGTGACCAGCAGGAAGATGCCGATGCCCATGAAGACGACGAGCGCGCCGACCTTGACGATCGCGAACCAGAACTCCAGCTCACCGAAGATCTTCACCGAGATCAGATTCACGGTGAGGACGACGGCCAGCGCGATCAGGGCGATGACCCACTGCGGGATGTCGGAAAACATGCCCCAGTAGTGGGTGTACGTGGCGACGGCGGTGATGTCGGCGATGCCGGTGGTCGCCCAGTTGAGGAAGTACATCCAGCCGGCCGTGTACGCGCCCTTCTCCCCCATGAACTCGCGGGCGTACGACACGAAGGCACCGGAGGAGGGGCGGTAGAGCACGAGTTCGCCGAGGGCACGGACGACCAGGAAGGCGAAGAGGCCGCAGACCGCGTAGGCGATGAAGAGGGAGGGCCCGGCCTCGGCGAGGCGGCCGCCGGCACCGAGGAAGAGCCCGGTGCCGATGGCGCCGCCGATGGCGATCATGTTGACGTGCCGGGACTTCAGGGACTTGCTGTAGCCCGCGTCTCCGGCGTCGACATGGCCGGAACGTTTCTGCACTCCGTCGTGCAGGGACTGCTCGCTCACGCCTCGGGTCCGCCTTCCGTGGGGTTTTCCGTGCCGGTGGTGCGCGGGGAGCGCACGATGTCGGTGAGGGTCGTCTCGACACGGTCGAGGTGGTGGGTCATGGCCTCCACCGCATCGTTCTCGGAACCGTCGATCAGCGCCTCGACGATGGCCCGGTGCTCGCGGTTGGACTGCTCGCGGCGGCCGCCGAGCTCGTTGAGGAAGGCCGACTGCCGGGCCAGCGCGTCCCGGATCTCCTCGATGACCCGGCGGAAGACCGGGTTCTGGGCGGCCTCGGCCACGGCGAGGTGGAACAGCGTGTCCATGGCGACCCAGGCCGTGGTGTCGGTCTCCCGTTCCATGCGGTCCAGCAGGTGGGCCAGGTGGTCGAGGTTCTCCGGGGTGCGGCGCAGGGCCGCGTACCCGGCGACCGGGATCTCGACGTGGCGGCGGACCTCCAGCAGGTCGCTGGCCGCGTAGTCGCCGAAGGTGGGGTCCTCGACGGTGCTGGCGACGACGAAGGTGCCCTTGCCGGTCCGGGAGACGGTCAGGCCCATGGTCTGCAGCGCCCGCAGCGCCTCGCGCAGCACGGGCCGGGAGACCTCCAGGGTGCGGCAGAGCTCCGCCTCGGAGGGGAGCTTGTCGCCGATGGCGTAGTCGCCGCGCTCGATGGCGCCGCGCAGGTGCGCCAGCACCGCTTCCATGGCACTGACGCGACGCACAGGCTGTCCGGCTGTCCGGCTGTCTGACAGGTTCACGGGAGAGATACTCCGGCCGACGGGAGCCGCTGTCAAGGGGCGCCCCGAGAGGGGCGCGGGGAACGACGCACCGGCCCCGAAGGCGCCGTGGTCGGGCCGCGGCGCCCCGGCCGCACCCCGCTCAACCGTGCAGCACACCCGCCCCGAGCAGGACGGACAGCAGCACACCCACGACGACCCGGTAGCTCACGAAGGCGTTGAAGGAGTGCCTGGCGACGAACCTCAGCAACCAGGCGATGGAGGCGTACGCCACGGCGAACGACACGACCGTGCCGACGGCGAGCGGTGCCGCGCCCGCCCCGGTGCCCAGGGCGTCCTTGAGTTCGTACAGGCCGGCGCCGGTCAGGGCGGGGATGCCGAGGAAGAAGGAGAGCCGGGTGGCGGCGACGCGGTCCAGGCCGAGGACGAGCGCGGTGGACATGGTCGCCCCGGAGCGGGAGAAGCCGGGCAGGAGCAGGGCGAGGATCTGGGAGCCGCCGACCAGCATGGCGTCCGTGAAGGAGGTGTCGCCCTCGCCCCGCTCGTGCCGGCCCGTCCGGTCGGCGGCCCACATCACGCCGCTGCCGGCGATCAGCGAGCCGGCCACCACCCACAGCGAGGCGAGCGGGCCCTCGATGAGCGGCTCGGCGGCCAGTCCCACGGCGACGATCGGCACGGTGGCGCAGACGACCCACCAGGCGAACCGGTAGTCGTGGTGGTGGCGCTCCTCGCGGTGGCGCAGGCCGCGCGCCCAGGCGGAGACGATCCGCGTGATGTCCTTGCGGAAGTACACGAGCACCGCGGCGATCGCGCCGGCCTGGACGACCGCCGAGAACCCGACCACGGCCCGGTCGCCGACGGGGATGCCCATGAGCCCCTCGGCGATCTTCAGGTGGCCGGTGGAGGAGACCGGCAGGAACTCGGTCACCCCCTCGACGGCTCCCAGGAGTGCGGCCTGACCGACGGTGATGACGCTCATGGGTTCCCGTTCTGCTGTAGAGGGGCGCAAGCGGAGGGGGACAGTCGTACACCACGCGGGCGAGGACGCCTCTCACCTCCGCGCGGGCACGGTCCCCGCGCACGCCCTCTCCCCCGCCGCTTCCGCCCGCGGGGCGGCGCCGGGCCCGTCGTCACCGCCGCGGCGCCTCACACCCGATCCTTACCGTCGGGCCCGGGCCGAGCGGGATCCGGCTCGGGCTACCAGCCCTTCTCGAACATCCGCGCGACCTCGGCGATCCGCATGTCGTCGCGGTGGTAGTGCAGACCGTCTCCGGACCGGCTGGAACGCAGCATGCCGGTGGCCTCCAGCAGCCGCAGGTGGGTGGCGGCCACCGGGCGCGGCAGCGCGAAGCGCTCGGCGACGCTGTCCGCGCTGACCCCGCTCGCGGCGGGACCGGGTTCCCTCAGCCAGGCCAGGATGCGCAGCCGTGTCTCGTCCGTGGGAGTCCTCAGCATGGCGTGCCCCTGCCTCGCGGCGTCGTCCTCTGCACCGCGTCTTCCCACTCTCCCGCACGGAATGCGGCCGTGTCCGGGACTCGGCAGGCTTGACCGATACCGCACGGCCCTGACCGAACTTCCCCGCCGTACAAGGCAGTTCGCCCCTGGCTCGGAAGACCGGGAGGGAGGGAGCGGGCCGGCCTCGGCGGCGCGCCCCCTCCCCGGCCGGCTCAGCGGTGCCGGAACCAGGACATCGACGACAGCGCCCGGTCGTCGTAGCCGAACAGCGCCTGGTTCTCCCAGGCGTTGCCGGAGGACGGGTCGGTCGGGTCCCAGCCGTTGCCGGAGACCGCGGTCCAGGTCGCCTCCCAGTAGAAGATGCCGAGGCCGCGGCCGTTCGGGACGGCCTCCACGATGCTCGCTACGTCGTTCATCCACCGGGTCTGGCCGGCCACGCTCGCCGGATAGCCCGGGACCAGCTCGTCAGCGGTGTCGATGATGTTCTCGTGGGAGTCGTCGCTGTCCAGGCGGAACGGGTAGGCCGTCTCGGCGACGAACACCGGCTTGCCGTAGCGGGCGGCCGCGTCGTCCAGGGTCGTCTGGAAGTCGGCCAGGGTGCCGTGCCAGTAGCCGTAGTAGGACAGGCCGATCGCGTCGAACCGCACGCCGTGGGAGCGGGCGCTGTCGAACCACCAGCGGGTGCCTTCCAGGTCACCGCCCTCGGCCAGGTGCAGGGCCACCGTGGTGCCGGAGCTGACCGCCTTCACGGCGTCGTAGCCGGAGTTGAGCAGACCGGCGAGCTGCGTCCAGTTGGCGGTGGAGCCCTCGTTCCACAGCATGCCGCCGTTGATCTCGTTGCCCACCTGGACCATGTCGGCGGTGGTGCCCTGCGCCTTCAGGGCGTTCAGCACGTCGTACGTGTGCCGGTACACGTCCGTCTTCAGCTGGCTGTAGGAGTGCCCGGCCCACGCGGCGGGCTTGTCCTGACGGCCCGGGTCGGCCCAGAAGTCGGAGTAGTGGAAGTCGACCAGCAGCTTCATGCCCTGGGCCTTGACGCGCTTGGCCGTGGCCAGGACGCGGGCCTTGTCGTTGAAGCCGTCGGCCGGGTCGACCCACACCTTGAGGCGGGCGTAGTTCATGCCGTTCGACTTCAGGAGGGACAGGGCGTCGCCGGTGGTCCCGGAGGCGTTGCGGTAGACACCGCCCTTCGCCTCGCTCTTGGCCAGGGACGAGATGTCGGCCCCCTTGATCGACGTGCCGGACGTGCCCGGCGCGAAGGTCAGGTCGTCGACGTTGATCCAGTTGCCGGCGTTCGCGTCACTGTTGATGCTGATCGTGCACTGGTTGGCGGTCACGTCGACCGGCACGACGATCCGGATCCACCCGGTGGAGGAGACCGGCAGGTCGGTGCGCTGCTCGGCGCCGCCGCAGTTCTTCAGCGCTATGTACGCGGACTTCTGCCCGCCGCCCGAGCGCACCCAGGCGGTGAGCTTGTAGGCGCCGTTGGCCAGCCCCGACAGGTACTGGTACGTCTCGACCCGGTAGGCCCCGGCGGCCCAGTGGCTCAGGCGGTGGCTGCCGCCGTGGCCGCCGGACTCGGTGAACGAGGCGCCGGTGTCGCCGTACTCGGACCAGCCGCCCGGCGTGGCGGCGCCCGCGCCGTCGGCTTCGAAGCCGCCGTTGGTCAGCGTGCTCGCGGCGTGGGCGGAGGTGGCGGGCAGGGCGGCGAGGGTGAGCCCGGCGGCCAGTGGCAGCAGCAGGGCGGCGAGGGTGCGTCTGGGATGGAACATCGTCGTCCGTCGTCCCTTCGACGTGGGGTTGGGGAGTGCCTCCCGTCCGCGGCCGGACCGGGAGAGCCCCTCCGCCCGCGGCTCGTGGCACGCGCGGGCGGAGGGAGTCGGTTCAGCCGTCGAGCCGGACGACCCGGACGGCTCCGGCGGGCACCGCCAGACGGCCGGCGGCGCGTTCGCCGGTGAGCAGTTCGGTGCCCGCGGCCTCCAGGGGCACCTTGACGTCCGCGCCGGTGTGGTTGACGGCGAACAGGTAGGTGCCCGACTCGCCGGCGCGGCGCACCACTTCGACGTCCCGGGGCAGGTCGGCGCGCGGGGCGAGCCGGGCGTCCGCGCCGGCCGAGCCGAGCAGCGTGTCGAGGCCGTCGGCGCCGAGCCGGGTGGAGACGTACCAGGCGGTGCCCTCCCCGAGGCGGTGCCGGGTGACGGCGGGCAGCCCGGCGGCCGGGCCGTCGGCGTAGGTCAGGACCGGGTCGGCGCCGCGGGGCACCACGAATTCGGTCCACACGTCCGCGCCCAGCTCGGTCCCGTCGGGGCCGGCGACCCGTACGCGTTCGCCGGACAGCAGCGGGGAGAACTCCTCGATCGTGAGGCCGAGGACGTCGCGCAGCGGGCCCGGGTAGGCGCCCTCGTGGACGGCGTCGTGCTCGTCGACGATGCCGGAGAAGTACGACACGACCAGTGTGCCGCCGCCCTCCACGTACGCCGTCAGGTTGCGTCCGGCCGCCTCCGTCATCAGGTACAGGGCCGGGACGACGACAAGGGGATACCTCGACACGTCGGCTTCCGGGTGGGCGAAGTCGACGGTGAGGTGACGGTCGTAGAGGGCCTCGTAGAAGGCGTCGGCGCGTTCGCGGGCGTCGTGGTCGACGCTGGGCCGCCAGTCGAGGGTCTGCGCCCACCAGGAGTGCCAGTCCCACAGCACGGCCGCGTCGGCCACCGTGCGTGTGCCGCGGATCTCGCTCAACGCCTCGACGGACGCGCCGAGTTCGACGACCTCGCGCCACACGCGGGTGTCGGTGCCGCCGTGCGGGACCATCGCCGAGTGGAACTTCTCGGCGCCGCGCCGGGACTGGCGCCACTGGAAGAACATGGCGCCCTCGGAGCCGCGCGCCACGTGCGCGAGGGAGTTGCGGGCCATCTGTCCGGGGGTCTTGGCCGGGTTGCGGGGCTGCCAGTTGACGCCCGAGGTGGAGTGCTCCAGCAGCAGCCAGGGGGCGCCGCCCGCGACCGAGCGGGTGAGGTCGGCGGCCATGGCGAGGTTGACGTGGGTGCGGCGGCCGTCGGTGATCAGGTAGTGGTCGTTGGTGACGAGGTCGACCTCGCGGCCCCACGCCCAGTAGTCCACGGAGTCGCACTGGCTGAGCGCGGTCATGAAGTTGGTGGTGACCGGGACGCCCGGGGACAGGCGGTGCAGGATGTCCCGCTCCATGGTGAAGTTCTCGCGCATGGTGGCGTCGGCGAACCGCTTGTAGTCCAGCGCCTGGCCCGGGTTGACGGCCGCCGGAGTCAGCCGGGGCGGGTTGATGTCCTCGAAGTCGCCGTAGCGCTGCCCCCAGAAGGCCGTGCCCCAGGCCTCGTTGACCGCCTCGACCGTGCCGTACGTGGTCGCCAGCCAGCGGCGGAAGTGGGCGGCGCAGGAGTCGCAGTAGCAGGCCGAGACGGGGACGCCGTACTCGTTGTGGACGTGCCACAGGGCGAGCGCCGGGTGGTCGCCGTAGCGCTCGGCGAGCCGGGTGGTGATGGCCGCGGCGGCGGTGCGGTAGTCGGCGTTGCTGTGGCAGATGGCCGCGCGGGAGCCGAACTCGTGGCGCACGCCCTCGGCGGTGACGGGCAGCGCCTCGGGGTGGGCCCGGTAGAACCAGACGGGCGGGACGACCGTCGGGGTGCCGAGGTCGACGCGGACGCCGTGCTCGTGCAGCAGGTCCAGCAGCCGGTCCAGCCAGCCGAAGTCGTAGGTGCCGGGCGAGGGTTCCAGCAGGGCCCAGGAGAAGATCCCGACGCTCACCATGGTGACGCCGGCCTCGCGCATCAGCCGGACGTCCTCCTGCCAGACGCTTTCCGGCCACTGCTCGGGGTTGTAGTCCCCGCCGAAGGCGAGCCTGGTGAGGCCCCTGGGGGTGGTGTCCGGCATGAATGATCTCCCGGTGATCGATCAAATGGGAACGTGCACACACAGCAGCGGGGTGCTGAGCCCAACATAACCGCACAGCAACAACCATTGACAAGTGTCCGGGATGTTTCTCTACTGTGAACGCTCACAGAAGCATGGCAGGTCTCCGCAGCAGGCGGGGACCCCAGGTCAGGGGAGAGATCCATGCCGCACACGAAGCGCCGTCGCCTCGTGACATCCGCCGTCGCCCTCGCGCTCGGCGCCACCACCCTCGCCGCCTGTGGCTCGGATTCCGGGGACGGCGGGACCGGGTCGGGGCCGGTCTCGCTGACGTACTGGACGTGGACGCCCGGCATGGACAAGGTCGTGGATCTGTGGAACGAGGGGCCGGGCAAGAAGGACCGGATCACCGTCACGGTCAAGAAGCAGGCCTCCGGTGACACGCTGGTCACCAAGATCCTCACCGCGCACAAGGCCGGCAAGGCGCCCGACCTGGTGCAGGCCGAGTACCAGGCGCTGCCCACGCTGGTCAGCAACGACGCCCTCGCGGACATCTCGGAGGACGTCGACGGGGCGAAGGACCGGTTCGCCGACGGTGTGTGGCAGCAGACGACCCTGGGCACGGACGCGGTCTACGCGGTCCCGCAGGACATCGGGCCGATGATGTTCTACTACCGCGCGGACCTGTTCGAGGAGTACGGCCTGACCGTGCCGACGACCTGGGCCGAGTTCGCCGAGACGGCCCGCAAGCTCAAGCAGGCGGCGCCCCACAAGGACCTCACCACCTTCTCCGCCAACGACTCCGGGCTCTTCGCGGGCCTCGCCCAGCAGGCGGGCGCGAAATGGTGGACGACCTCGGGCGACCGGTGGAAGGTCGCGATCGACGACGCGGCGACGCGGAAGGTCGCGGAGTTCTGGGGCGGCCTCGTCAAGGAGGGCGCCATCGACAACCAGCCGATGTACACCCCGTCCTGGAACAAGGCGCTCAACACCGGCAAGCAGATCGCCTGGGTCAGCGCGGTGTGGGCCCCGGGCACCCTCACCACCGCCGCCCCGGACACCAAGGGCAAGTGGGCCATGGCCCCGCTCCCCCAGTGGTCGGCGAGCGAGAACCGGACCGGCAGCTGGGGCGGCTCCTCCACCGCCGTCACCACGGACTCCGACCACCGGGAGGCCGCCGCGAAGTTCGCCGCCTGGCTGAACACCGACCGGGCCGCGCTGAACGCGCTGGCCAGGGAGAGCGGCATCTACCCGGCCGCCACCAACGCCCAGACCAGCGGCGCCTTCCTCAAGCCGCCGGCCTACTTCTCCGACCAGGCCGACTTCTACCGCAAGGCCGCGAAGATAGCGGAGACCACCGCGCCCTCGGCCTGGGGCCCGAACGTGAACGTCGCCTACACCACCTTCAAGGACGCCTTCGGCGCCGCCGCCAGGAACAAGTCGGACTTCGGCGCCGCGCTGGAGAAGATGCAGGCCGACACCGTCGCCGACCTGAAGAAGCAGGGCTTCGAGGTCGCGGAGTGAAAAGCACGGCACGCCGGCGGCCGTACGGGGGCGAGGGGTCCCCGTACGACCGTCCGTCCCCCCGGAGCACCCGCAGACGGACGCGCAGCGCCCCCTATGCCTTCCTCCTCCCCGCGACGGTCCTGTTCGCCCTGTTCTTCGCCCTGCCCATCGGCTACGCGGTGTGGCTCAGCCTGCGCAAGGTGAAGGTCTCCGGCCTCGGGCTCGGCTCCGGCGCCCGCTCGGAGGTCTGGGCCGGGCTGGAGAACTACACCGACGCCCTGTCCGACAGCGAGCTGCTCGACGGCACCCTGCGCGTGCTGGGGTACGGCTGCATCGTCGTCCCGGTGATGCTGGGCCTGGCCCTGCTGTTCGCGCTGATGCTCGACTCGGAGAAGGTGCGGCTCGCTCCCTTCACCCGGCTCGCGATCTTCCTGCCGTACGCCGTTCCGGGTGTGGTGGCGGCACTGCTGTGGGGCTTTCTGTACCTGCCGGACGTCAGCCCTTTCTACTTCGTCCTGGACAGGCTGGGGATGCCGCAGCCGGACCTGCTGGACGGCGGGCCGCTGTACCTGGCCCTGTCGAACATCGCGGTGTGGGGCGGCACCGGCTTCAACATGATCGTCATCTACACCTCGCTCCAGGCCATCCCCGCCGAGGTGTACGAGGCGGCCAGGCTGGACGGCGCCACCCCGCTGCAGATCGCCCTGCGCGTCAAGATCCCGATGGTGGCCCCGTCGCTGGTGCTGACGTTCTTCTTCTCGATCATCGCCACGCTCCAGGTCTTCAACGAGCCCACCACCCTCAAGCCGCTGACCAACTCCGTGTCCACGACGTGGAGTCCGCTGATGAAGGTGTACCGGGACGCCTTCGGGGAGGGCGACATCCACGGCGCCGCGGCGCAGGCCGTGATCATCGCCGTCGCCACCCTCCTGCTGTCCTTCGGCTTCCTGCGCGCCGCGAACCGTCGTCAGAAGCAGGAGGCAGCCCGATGAGTTCCCTCACCGTCCCCCAGGCCGGGCAGGTGGCGGGCAGCACGCCCGGCACGGACCGGGACCGTCCGCCGCTGCGCCGCCGGATCGCCCTGGTCCCGACGGTCACGCTGCTCCTGGGCGCGCTCTACTGCCTGCTGCCGGTCGCCTGGGTGGTCATCGCGGCCACCAAGTCCGGGCGCGAGCTGTTCTCCACCTTCACGTTCCTGCCCGGCACGGGCTTCACGGACAACGTCCGCGACCTGAGCGCCTACCGGGACGGGGTCTACTGGCAGTGGATGGGCAACTCCGCCCTGTACGCGGGTCTGGGCGCCCTGCTGTCGACGTGCGTCTCGGCGGTCAGCGGCTACGCGCTGGCGACCTACCGCTTCCGGGGCCGCGAGACCCTCTTCAACGTGCTGCTCGCGGGTGTGCTCATGCCGCCGGTGATCCTCGCCGTCCCGCAGTACCTGCTGCTGGCCGAGGCCGACCTCACGGACTCGTACCTGTCGGTGCTGCTGCCGCAGATCCTCTCGCCGTACGGCGTCTACCTGGCACGGATCTACGCCGCCGCCGCGGTGCCGGCCGATGTGGTGGAGGCCGGGCGGATGGACGGGGCGAGCGAGTGGCGGATCTTCACGCGGATCGCGCTGCCGATGATGATCCCCGGCATGGTGACGGTGTTCCTGTTCCAGTTCGTGGCGGTCTGGAACAACTTCCTGCTGCCGTACATCATGCTCAGCGACGACGAGAAGTTCCCGATCACGCTGGGGCTGTTCACGTTGCTGGAGCAGGGGGCCAACACCCCGGCGCTGTACACGCTGGTGATCACGGGCGCGTTCCTCGCGGTGCTGCCGCTGGTCGCCCTCTTCCTGGTCGTCCAGCGGTTCTGGAGCCTGGATCTGCTCTCCGGAGCCGTAAAGTCATGACCATGAACGCTGCGGGGGGCAGGCGCAGGCCGCCCACGATCCACGACGTGGCGCGCGAGGCGGGGGTCTCGCGCGGCACCGTCTCACGTGTGCTCAACGGCGGCCACTACGTCAGCCCGGCCGCGCAGGAGGCGGTCAACGCGGCCATCCGCAGGACGGGTTACGTCGTCAACCGGCACGCCCGTTCGCTGATCACCGGCCGGTCCGACTCGGTCGGCTTCCTGCTGACCGAGCCGCAGGAGCGGTTCTTCGAGGACCCGAACTTCAACGTCCTGCTGCGCGGCTGCACGCAGGCGCTCGCCGCGCACGACATCCCGCTGCTGCTGATGCTGGCGGGCACCGAGGACGAACGGCGGCGCATCACCCGGTACATCACCGCCGGGCACGTGGACGGGGTGCTGCTGGTCTCCAGCCACTCCGGCGATCCGGTCGCCGAGCAGCTGCGCGGGGCGGGGGTGCCGCTGGTCGCGTGCGGGAAGCCGATCGGGCTGGGCTCGAAGGTGAGTTACGTGGCCGCCGACGACCGGGACGGCGCCCGGGACATGGTGCGCCACCTGCTGTCGCTCGGGCGGCGCCGGGTGGGCATGGTGACCGGTCCGCTGGACACACCCGGCGGCGTCGAGCGCCTGGCCGGGTACCAGGAGGTGCTCGCCGGTGCGGGGCTGGAGTTCGACGAGGGGCTCGTCGTCTCCGGCGACTACAGCCGGGCCAGCGGCGAGGCGGGCGCCGAGCGGCTGCTGGCGCAGGCCCCGGACATGGACGCGGTGTTCGTCGCCTCGGACCTCATGGCGCAGGGCGTGCTGACGGCACTGCAGCGGGCCGGCCGGCGGGTGCCGCAGGACGTGGCGGTGGGCGGCTTCGACGACTCCCCCGCCGCGCTCGCCTCCAGCCCCGAACTGACCACCATCCGGCAGCCGTGGGACCGGATCAGCGCCGAGATGGTGCGGGTGCTGCTGGCGCAGATCGGGGGCGAGGATCCGGCGGCGGTGATCCTGCCGACGGAGCTGGTGAAGCGGGAATCGACCTAGGTGTATTGATCACGAGCGTTGTTAACGCTTGCCGGGCTTGATCATGGCGAAGACCTCCGATGTGGTGGAGCT